>NZ_BAAIAK010000008.1:0-309457 GCF_054600775.1 Pseudomonas sp. MHK4
CGATGAACTGAAGCAACCTGCTGTCGAAAACTGCGTAACCCTTTGTTTACCAAGGAGTTTTCCGTTTCGACTGCGCCGGAAGTGGGGCGAATTATAGGCTTCCAGAATCTGCCGTCAACCTCTAATTAGGCCTTTTTGGCAGAAGTGCCCTTTTTCGCCACTAAACGCGGGATTCGACGCGCCAGCGGCGGCAGCCTCAGCACTAACAGCAGCGCACCTATCGATGCATAGATCGCCCACTCCTTCAGATCGGCACGCACTATCCAGAGCATGTGCAGCAATCCAAGTATCAGAATCAGATAAGCCAGGCGATGCAGCTTCTTCCAGCGAACGCCCAAACGCCGCTGACTGTAGCGATTGGAAGTGCACGCCAACACCAGCAAACACAAAAAACCCAAGGCCCCGACAATGATGTACGGACGTTTACGCAACTCGACGCCAAGCTGTGACCAGTCAAACCCAAGGATGAATGCCAGATAGGCACTCAAATGCAGGACTACGTAAGCGAAACACCACAATCCCAGCTGCCGCCGCACAGCAATCCACCCCGCCCAACCCGTAAGCTTTTGCAGCGGCGTCATGCTCAATGTGATGAGCAACAGAACAAGAGTGCCCAATCCCAACCGGTCAACCAGCACCTTGCCGGGATCAGGACCCAGTACATCCTGCCAGGCCTGGTACAACCACAGCAGCGGCCACACCATTGCACAAACGAAAACCGCTGTACGCCAGAGCGGGTAGCGCATCAGTAGTTCTTCCGCAGATCGAGCCCTGCATATAAAGAAGCGACTTCGTCCGCATAGCCATTGAACATCAGCGTGTCGCGCACATTCGGCTTGAACAGGCCACTGGGCAATCGGCGCTCGCGGGCCTGGGTCCAGCGCGGATGGTCAACCGTAGGATTCACGTTCGCGTAAAAGCCGTATTCGTCGGAGGCAATGCTCTGCCAGGTGGTTTTAGGCTGCTCGCTCACCAGGCTTATCCGCACGATGGACTTGATGCTCTTGAACCCGTATTTCCATGGCACCACCAAACGCAGGGGCGCCCCGTTCTGGTTCGGCAACTCACGCCCGTACATCCCCACCGCCAGTATGGCCAGTGGATTCATTGCCTCGTCCAATCGCAGCCCTTCTACATAAGGCCAGTCGATCAAGGCGAACCCGGACTGCTGCCCTGGCATGTTCTTGGGATCCTGCAGGGTCTCGAAGCGGATGAATTTGGCTTTTGACGTGGGTTCTACCTGGCTGAGCAATGCCGAAATCGGAAAGCCGATCCATGGAATCACCATCGACCACGCCTCCACGCAACGCAGACGGTAAATGCGTTCTTCCAACTGATAAGGCTTCATGAAGTCTTCCAGCGCATACCGCCCAGGCCGGCCCACCTCCCCATCCACGACCACGGTCCAGGGTTCGGTCTTCAGTGCACCGGCGTTGGCAGCCGGGTCGCCTTTGTCTGCGCCAAACTCATAAAAGTTGTTGTAGTGCGTTGCGTCCTTGAACGGCGTGATCGCCTCATCCTTAACGTTGACGGCTCCCCACTGGGTGGCAGGAAGCTTTTCGGCAAACCAGGACGGTACGTTGCCAGGCTCGACATCCGGGTAACGCGCCGCCTCATCGGCCACAGCCCATCGAGGCAGGCTGGTCACGGCCAATGCGGCCACGGCAGCACCCAATACATTGCGTCGAGAAAGATAGAAGGATTCAGGCGTGACGTCCGACTCATGGCAGTCGGACGCTTTTGAGACTTTGATCAGCATGGCTACTCCGCAGCATTGGAGAACAGACGCACCAACAGACTGCGGAGTATGAGGGAAATTACATCACTCGGCGCTTTTGCGCCGACGAAGATGTAACAGGTATTGCACCGGACCGGATGCCGCGTAGGCGAGGAAAACCAGCAACAGGATACGCGGCGGGTCGCTGAACACCACCGCAAACACCAGCACCACGGCAAGGATCGCCACGAACGGCACGCGCCCTTTCAGGTCCAGCTCCTTGAAGCTGTTGTACTTGATGTTGCTGACCATCAGCATGCCGGCCGCCGCAACCATCAGCGCCACCAGGAAGGACATCTTCGATCCCTGGATACCGTAATCGCTGAACGCCCAGACAATCCCTGCCACCACGCCGGCGGCGGCTGGGCTGGCCAGACCGATGAAATAGCGTTTGTCGGCGGTACCGACCTGGGTATTGAAACGCGCCAGGCGCAACGCCGCGCCCGCAACATAGATGAAGGCGACCATCCAGCCGACCTTGCCCATGTCGCCCAAGGCCCAGCCAAAGGCGAGCAGTGCCGGCGCCACGCCAAAGGCGACCATGTCCGACAGCGAGTCGTACTCGGCACCAAAGGCGCTCTGGGTATTGGTCATGCGGGCAACGCGGCCGTCGAGGCCGTCGAGCACCATGGCCACGAAAATCGCGATGGCGGCAAAGGCGAAATACTTGCTCGCACCGATCGAGTCACCGGCGCTCAAGGCAGCCTGGGCACTCATCGAGTTGATGATGGAATAGAAACCGGCGAACAGGTTCGCAGTGGTAAACAGGTTCGGCAGAAGATAGATACCACGATGCCGGACTTTACGGCCTTCAGCGTCATGCCCTTCTTCGACATGTTCATCGATGGGCAGCAGGCTTTCGGCGTCAGAGGCCTGGTTTGGCTCTTCGGGACGTTCGCTCATGGACATTACCTTGCAACGGGGTGGAAAGTTTCGACAGGTGTCTGGGACGACGGTTCGACCGCAAACGATGCAGCTTTATACCAGAACCGGTCACCCAAACGAAAAAACGCGGCCTAAGCCGCGTTTTTCATACAAGGTTCGACTTAGTTCTTGGCTTTGTCGACGATCTTGTTGGCACCGATCCACGGCATCATGGAGCGCAGTTGCTCGCCGATGACTTCGATACCGTGCGCGGCGTTGTTACGACGCTTGGCGGTCATCGAAGGATAGCCGGTAGCGCCTTCGCTGATGAACATCTTGGCGTATTCGCCGTCCTGAATACGTTTCAGGGCGTTGCGCATGGCCTGACGGGATTCGGCGTTGATGACTTCCGGACCGGTCACGTACTCGCCGTACTCGGCGTTGTTGGAGATCGAGTAGTTCATGTTGGCGATACCGCCTTCGTACATGAGGTCAACGATCAGCTTCAGTTCGTGCAGGCACTCGAAGTAGGCCATTTCCGGCGCGTAGCCAGCTTCAACCAGGGTTTCGAAACCAGCTTTGACCAGTTCAACGGTACCGCCACACAGAACGGCTTGTTCGCCGAACAAGTCGGTTTCAGTCTCGTCCTTGAAGGTGGTTTCGATGATGCCGGTACGACCGCCACCAACACCAGCGGCGTAGGACAGTGCTACGTTTTTAGCGTTGCCCGAAGCGTCCTGGTAGATAGCGATCAGGTCAGGGATACCGCCGCCTTTGACGAACTCGGAACGTACGGTGTGGCCTGGTGCCTTCGGCGCGATCATGATCACGTCGAGGTCAGCGCGTGGCACAACCTGGTTGTAGTGGATCGCGAAGCCGTGGGAGAAGGCCAGGGTGGCGCCTTTCTTGATGTTCGGCTCGATTTCGTTCTTGTACAGGGAAGACTGGAACTCGTCCGGGGTCAGGATCATGACCAGGTCGGCAGCGGCAACGGCGGAAGCAACGTCGGTCACTTTCAGGCCGTGGGCTTCAGCCTTGGCAACGGTGGCCGAGCCTTTGCGCAGGCCAACAGTCACGTCAACACCGGAGTCTTTCAGGTTGCACGCTTGAGCGTGGCCCTGGGAACCGTAACCGATGATGGCAACTTTCTTGCCCTGGATGATCGACAGGTCGCAGTCTTTATCGTAGAAAACTTTCATGAATTTCCCCTCTATACAGGCCGTTCAGGCCATTCGCTAATTTGGTTTAGATGCTGAGTACTTTGTCGCCGCGGGCGATACCGGTGACGCCACTGCGGACGGTCTCCAGGATCGAAGCGGTGCCAATGGACTGGATGAAGCTGTCTAGCTTGTCGCTGGTACCGGTCAATTGAACGGTATACACGCTGGCACTGACATCGACGATCTGTCCACGGTAAATATCGGTGGTGCGCTTGATCTCGGCGCGCTGTGCGCCGGTGGCCTTGACCTTGACCAGCATCAGCTCGCGCTCGATGTGAGCACTTTCCGACAGGTCGACCAATTTGACCACTTCGATCAGCTTGTTCAGGTTCTTGGTGATCTGCTCGATGACTTCATCGTGCCCGACAGTGGTCAGCGTCAGACGCGACAGGGTCGGGTCTTCGGTCGGAGCCACGGTCAGGCTTTCGATGTTGTAGTTGCGCTGCGAGAACAGGCCGACTACACGAGACAAAGCGCCAGGTTCGTTTTCCAGAAGCAAGGAAATAATGTGCCGCATGATTAAGTACGCTCCGTCTTGCTCAGCCACATATCGCGCATGGAGCCGTCTTTGATCTGCATCGGGTAGACGTGCTCGCTGGTGTCGACCGAAATATCGATCACCACCAGGCGATCTTTCATGGCGAACGCCTCTTCCATCTTCGACTTCAAATCTTTCGAATCGGTGATACGCACGCCAACGTGGCCGTAGGCCTCTGCCAGCTTGACGAAATCAGGCAGCGATTCCATGTAGGAATGCGAATGGCGGCTGCCGTAGCTCATGTCCTGCCACTGGCGAACCATGCCCAGCACACCGTTGTTCAGGATGACGATTTTTACCGGCAGACCGTATTGCAGGCAGGTCGACAGTTCCTGAATGTTCATCTGGATGCTGCCCTCGCCCGTTACGCAGGCGACGTCGTCATCCGGGAAGCTCAACTTGATGCCCATGGCCGCCGGGAAACCGAAGCCCATGGTGCCCAGGCCACCGGAGTTGATCCAGCGGTTCGGCTTGTTGAACTTGTAGTACTGCGCCGCGAACATCTGGTGCTGACCCACGTCGGAAGCAACGAAGGCATCGCCCTTGGTCACTTCGCACAGGGTCTCGATCACCGCTTGCGGCTTGATGACACTGCCGTCGCCCTTGTCATAAGGGAACAGGCCACGATCACCGCGCCACTCGTCGATCTGCTTCCACCAACTGGCAACGGACTCCTTGTTCGGGGTCTCGCCGATTTCCTTGAGGATCGCGACCATTTCGGTCAGGACGCTCTCGACCGGACCCACGATAGGCACGTCGGCCTTGATGGTCTTGGAGATCGAAGCCGGATCGATGTCGATGTGAATGATCTTGGCGTTCGGGCAGAACTTCGATGCGCCGTTGATGACGCGGTCGTCGAAACGTGCGCCGACGGCCAGGATCACGTCAGCATGGTGCATCGCCAGGTTGGCGGTGTAGCTGCCGTGCATGCCCAGCATGCCGATGAACTGACGGTCGGTGCCAGGGAAACCGCCCAGGCCCATCAGGGTATTGGTCACTGGCAGGTTGAGCATTTTCGCCAGCTCGGTCAGCGGCGCGGAGCCGTTGCCCAGAATCACGCCACCGCCCGAGTACAGCACAGGACGCTTGGCCGCCAGGAGCATTTCTGCCGCCTTGCGGATTTGCCCCGAGTGGCCGCGAACGGCCGGGCTGTAGGAGCGCAGCTTGGCTTTTTTCGGGAAGACGTATTCGAACTTCTCGGCCGGGTTGGTCATGTCTTTCGGGATATCGACAACGACAGGACCAGGACGACCGGATTGCGCCAGGTAGAAGGCTTTCTTCATGACTTCCGGGATTTCCGACGCATGCTTGATCATGAAGCTGTGTTTCACGATCGGCCGGGAGATACCGATCATGTCGGTTTCCTGGAAGGCGTCGGTACCGACCATGGTGCTCGGCACCTGGCCGGAAATCACCACCATCGGAATGGAGTCCATGTAGGCCGTGGCGATACCGGTGATGGCGTTGGTTGCGCCCGGGCCGGAAGTCACCAGTACCACGCCGGCTTTACCGGTGGCACGGGCGTAGCCGTCAGCCATATGGGTCGCAGCCTGCTCGTGACGAACCAGGATGTGGGTCACTTCCGGCTCTTTGAACAGGGCATCGTAGACATGAAGAAGAGCACCACCCGGGTACCCGTAGATATATTTGACGCCTTCGTCACGCAAAAAGCGGACGAGCATCTCACCGCCAGATAAAAGCTCCACGTTGTTCACCTCTAAAACGCCAGAATACCGCCCACAAAAGGACGGGTCTTAATAGGTTTACTTCTCAGCAGAGCATGAGCGACGGTGGTCGCCGACTACGTCAGCACTGACTGAGCAAGTATTGGGATCGTCCCAAGTGTTGCGGGGCTTTCCCACCCAGCGCGAGGTAACGCGTTGCGGGTGTAACAGGTCGGCGCGGATGTGCGCCTCATGATCTGCCGAGTGGGTCTGCTTCTGGCAGTCCCTCTACAGCGGACTTTGGATTCTTCTGTTTCGTCCCCTGCAAGTCAAGTCGTCTATGCGGTTTATTCTACTAACCACATGAGAACGCAAGAAAAAACCTGTAAACCCCCTGTGTGTTAGCTTCAATTGCGCAACTTTTGACTAGGAATTGGCATGCGTACGCACTTCTTCATCGCCGGCCTGATGGCCGTCCTCAGCCCGCTGTCCATGGCCGCGCAGATTTACCAGTGGGTCGATGCCCAGGGCGTTACCCATTTCGATGCGCACCCGCCCACGGATCAGTCACGCACGACCATCGTCACGCCCGCCTCCCCCTCTGGCAAACCGGGCAACGCCCCGCACAGCGGCGCCATTGGCGACCAGCAGGCCATCGACAAGTCGGTCAAGAAGCAGGTGGCCGAGCAACAGAATCAGTTGAAGGCTTTCTGCGAACAGGCACGAACGAACCTGGCGCAGTTGCAGAATAATCCGCGTTTGAGAGAGGAAGTGGATGGCCAGATGCGGCGCCTGGATGACTCGCAACGCCAGGAGCGCATCGGCGAAACGCAAAAGCAGATTGCGGATAATTGCCGACGATGAGGGCGCAACACTCAATGGATCTGTTAAATGTTACACCGCCATCGCGAGCAAGCTTGCTCCTACAGGGGATGGCGTTCAGCGGGAGGCGGTGATCAGCTGATCGAATTCTTTGAGCAACACCTGCAGCTGACGATCCCGGCCCTGGACATTGCGTCCGGCAAAGACCATTTCCGCCATCTCCTGGATACCCGATGCATTTGGCAAGGGCAGATCCTGCTCGAGGATCATCTTCATGCGCGGCAGGAAGATCCATTGCAGCCACTGCTCGAAGTCCAGCGTGTCGACCGAAAACGGCTCAACGCTGGACAGCGCTTCAGCGGAGGGTGGAACCTCGTCCCACCACCCTTGCACGCGCAATTCACGCTCGATCAGCAGCAGCTGATCGGCGATTTTGAGAAAGCGTGCATCCATTACGACGTTACCTTGGCTTTCTGACGAGCCAGTGCCGCGCCCGAGGAATCGCCCTGCTTCTCACGCGCCTGGGCGATCAGCTCCCACAGGCTGGCCTGGAGTGCCGGACGCCCGTTGGCGAAGGTCAGGCCACGGCGGGCAAATTGCTCGGCCTGCGGCGCATCGCCCTGGGCCATGCGCACTTGCGCCAGGCGATAAAGCACTTGCGGTTCACGCGGGGCCACACGCTGGGCGCGTTCGAGGCTGGAAGAAGCACCATTGAGGTCGCCGCCGGCCTGTTGTTGCTGGGCGGTGGTCAACAGGGCCAGTACCGGACCGTCCAGCTGTTCGTCGGCGGACAGGCCACCGGAACTACTGGCCGACGGAATACCGCTTGGCGTCGACGGCATGCTGTAGCTGCCCTGATTCACCGGAGCGGACTGCACCGGCGAGGTGTCGATCGGGCCTGGCGTAATCGGCCCCGGGGTAATCGGCCCCGGCGTAATCGGCGAAGTGCTGATAGGTGCCGACGTCACCGCGCCACCACCCGGCACCATCACGACCACACCGGTATCACCCTGTGGAATCGCCTGGGTCTGGGATTGCACGGGACGCTTTACCGTCGTCTGCCGGTATCCGCCGTTCGCCGATACGCGCTCGCTATTGGAAACGCCGGTGCCGGAATCCACCACCGGAATCGAGCCGCGCTGTACCGTGGAGCAACCGCTGAGCAAAGCCACGGCGGTAACCGCTGGAATCAACCACTTGTTCACTTGAAACCCTCTTTGCTTAATTCATCCAGCCCTTGACCCAATCCATCACCGTTTCGCCGGAAGGGCTTTCGCCACCGCAAGCGGCACCGGGAGGCGGTTCGCTGCCGCGAATATACGGCATCTGCACGGCGCCCGGGCAACCGGCGTCGGAACCTTGTCCGGTGCGCGAATCGACCCAGGCCTGGACGATATTATCCGGCTGCGGCATGTCCAGCGGCAACGGGTCGGCCTTGCGCATGAAGCTGGTCCAGACCTGCAACGCGCCGGTTGCCCCCGTGAACGGGGTCTTGCCGTTATCGTCGCGCCCCAACCAGACCACCGCCAGCAAGTCCTGACTGAAGCCTGCGAACCAACTGTCTCGCGAGTCGTTACTGGTCCCGGTCTTGCCGGCCAGGGTCAGGGTCTTTGGCAAGACGTTGTAGACCGAGCTGCCGGTGCCTTCACGCATGACGCGCTGCATGGCGCTCTGGATCAGGTAGATCGACGCCGGGTCGAAACGCTGCTGGATCTGGAACGGATAGCGCTTGAGCGGCTCGCCCTCGGCCGTCAACACGCTGCGGATCCCGCGCATCGGCGTATTGAAACCACCGTTGGCGAGCGTCTGGTACATGGTCGCTACTTCGATCGGGGTCATGCCGCCGGCACCCAGCAACATCGACGGGAAGGCCGGGAACTCACGGCTGACACCCAGGCGCCCGAGGGTCTTGAGGACATTCGGCACGCCCACGGCCAGGCCCAGGCGCGCGGTGGACAAGTTGTAGGAGTGCGCCAGCCCTTGATATAGGAAAACCGTACCGTGGGAGCGGCGATCATAGTTCTGCGGTTTCCAGACCTGGCCGTCCGCGCCCTTGACCGAGAAGGACTCGTCCGACAGCCAGCTGGTCAATGTGTACTGGCTGGGTTTTTCCAACGCCGTCAGATAAACCGCCGGCTTGATCAGCGAGCCGATCGGCCGTACCGCGTCCAGTGCCCGGTTGAAGCCGGCAAAGCTGGCCTGGCGACTGCCGATCATCGCCTGCACCTCGCCGGTTTCCGGGTTGGTCACGACCATGGCCGCCTCGACATCATCCGAACCCTTGCGCCCGGACAGGCGCTTGAAGGTGTCGTTGACCGACGCTTCGGCTTTCATCTGCAGGATCGGATCGAAGCTGGTAAAGATCCGCAGCCCCTCCTCGGTCAAGTCTTCGTCGCGGTAGTCTTCACGCAGCTGGCGCTTGACCAGATCCAGGAAGCCGGGGAACGAGCTGTCCGCCAGGCTGCCGCGCTTGGTCACGCCCAACGGCATTTTCTTCGCCGCCTCGACCTGCTCGGCCGTGGCAACGCCCTGCTCCTGCAGCACATCGAGCACCAGGTTACGCCGCTCGAGCGCACGTTCCGGATACCGGCGCGGGTTATAGGAGGACGGCCCCTTGACCATGCCCACCAGCAAGGCCACCTGATGCAGCTTGAGCTCGGCCAATGGCTGGCTGAAGAAGAACTGGCTGGCCAGCCCGAAACCGTGCACCGCGCGTTGACCGTCCTGGCCGACAAACACTTCGTTGAGGTAAGCCTCGAGGATTTCACGCTTGTCGTAGTGCAGTTCGAGCAGCAGCGCCATCATCGCTTCAGTCAGTTTGCGGCTCAGGCTGCGCTCGTTGGTCAGGTAGAAGTTCTTGACCAGCTGTTGAGTCAGGGTACTGCCACCCTGGCGCATGCGGCCCGACGAACCGTTGACCCAGATCGCACGGGCGATCGACTTCGGCGAGACACCAAAGTGGTGATAGAAATCACGGTCCTCGACAGCGACCAGGGTATCGAGCAGATATGGCGGCACCTGGTCGATCTTGATCAGGATCCGGTCTTCGAGGTTTTTCGGGTACAGGCCGCCGATCAGCAGCGGCTCCAGACGGACCACCGACAACTTCGCGCCCTTGGTCGACGACAGTTCGGCGACGTAATCACCCGAGAAGCGCACACGCACCGGCTGCGCCTGCTCCATGCCTTCATAGAACTGGAAGCCACGGGTATTCAGATCGACGGTATTGCCGTTGACCGACGCCGCGCCCGGACCGTTGGCCACGCTTTCACGGCGATAGCCCAAGGCATCGAGCTCGGTGAGAAAATCGTCCCGGCTCAGCTTTTGTCCGACGAACAGCTCGAGCGGACGCGCGTAGACCTTGGCCGGAATGGTCCAGCGCTTGCCGGAGAACTTATCCTGCACGATGGCATCGAGGTAAACGGCGAACCCGGCCAGCACCACAAGGCCGACCAGGCTGAGTTTAAGGGCCCAGCCCAGCCAGGGCCGCAGGCCTCTGGAGGGTGGTTTCTTTGGAGTACGGGGGGATCGAGTACGAGTCATGGCGGCGGATTATACGCACTTTATTCATACTCAACAGGAGGCCCGCGAGTTTGCGTTAGGCTGGCTAGACGCCATAATGACGACCTGAATTTTTTCCGACTCTTAAGGATCGCCTGTGAGCCAGTCCCTGATCGCCGCCCTGCAAAACAAGGCCCTCTACCCGCATCCTGTAGATGGATTCAAGGTCATCGAGACCCACATTTCCTGGGTCGTGCTTACCGGCCCCTTTGCTTATAAAGTGAAGAAGCCGATGAACTTCGGCTTCCTCGACTTCACCACCCTTGAGGCTCGGGAGCATTTCTGCACTGAAGAGCTGCGCCTGAACCAGCGCCTGACCCAGGATCTTTATCTCGAAGTGTTACCGATCACCGGCAGCGCCGAAGCGCCGCAACTGGGCGGCGAGGGTCCGGCCATCGAGTACGCACTGAAAATGCGCCAGTTTGCCCAGGACGGCTTGCTCAGCACGCTGCAAGCCAACGGCGAATTGACCCCAGCGCACATCGACCAGATGGCTGACCAGATCGCCCGCTTCCACCTTGAAGCACCGCGAGTGCCGGCAGAACACGAAGCCGGGACCCCGGACAGTGTCATGGCCCCTGTGCGACAAAACTTCGAGCAGATTCGCCCCTTCCTCAGCGACAAGGCCGACCTGCTGCAACTGGACGCCCTGCAGGCCTGGGCCGATAGCAGCTTCGAACGCCTCAAGCCACTGTTCACCCAGCGCAAGGCCGAGGGTTTCATTCGCGAATGCCACGGTGATATCCACTTGGGCAACGCCACGGTGATCGACGGCCAGGTCGTGATCTTCGACTGCATCGAATTCAACGAACCGTTCCGCTTCACCGACGTGTACGCCGACACCGCCTTCCTGGCAATGGACCTGGAAGACCGCGGCCTGAAGTGCCTGGCGCGTCGATTCATCAGCCAATACCTGGAGCTGACCGGCGATTACCAGGGCCTGGAACTGCTGAACTTCTATAAAGCCTACCGCGCACTGGTTCGCGCCAAGGTCAGCCTGTTCAGCATGCCGGCCGAGGCGACCCCGGTACAGCGCGCCACCACACTGCGCCAGTACCGCAACTACGCGAACCTGGCGGAAAGCTACAGCACCATCCCTTCGCGCTTCATGGCCATTACCCACGGTGTGTCCGCCGTTGGCAAAAGCCACGTAGCCATGCGCCTGGTGGAAGCACTGGGGGCTATTCGCCTGCGCTCCGACGTGGAGCGTAAGCGGCTGTTCGGCGAGCAAACCGTCGCCAATGACCTGCAGGCCGGCATTTACAGTGCTGATGCCAGCGCCGCAACCTACCAGCGCCTGCACGAAATTGCCGAGGTGATCCTGCACGCCGGGTTCCCGGTGGTGATCGATGCCACTTACCTCAAGCATGCGCAGCGCGACAGCGCGGCGAAAGTGGCCGAAGCCACCGGCGCACCGTTCCTGATCCTTGACTGCAATGCTCCACAAGCGGTGATCGAGAGCTGGCTGGCCCTGCGCCAGGCCGACAAGAAGGACCCGTCCGACGCCACCCTGGCCGTGATCGAAGCCCAGCAAGCCAGTCGTGAAGCGTTGACGCCCGCAGAAATCCTCTGCAGCAAACGCGTGCAGACCAACGAAAGCGGAACCCTCGACACGGTGGTGGAACAGATTCGCCAGCGCCTGCCAGGACTATAGGCAGGCCATTCAGCCGCGAAGCCTGCCCCGGCTTCGCGGCTATTAAATAGTGGCACTACACTGGCGGCATGAATCCAACAGGTGACGCACCATGAGCCAGCCGAAACTGCTTGATACTTCGCTTTATGCCCTGCTGCACAAAGACGACATCGCGGGCTTCAATAAAGAGCGCCCCGAGCAAGGGCCTATCGACATGGTCGGTGGTGATTTCCGTGGCCTCGACCTGCGCGAGCTGAATGCCGACGGCATCGACTTCACCGACGCCTATTTCCGCTCCGCCGATTTGCGCGGCATCGATTTTCGCAACGCTTCGCTTGAAGGTGCGAGCCTCGCCCACGCACAGATTTCCGGTGCCTACTTTCCGGTGGAACTGAGCGCCGACGAAATCCTGATGTCGATGAACTTCGGTACGCGCTTGCGTTATCGCACCCGCTGATCACCAGCCTGAATTGACAAGTCCAGCGCCCTCGCTTCGCGCTTGACTGTAGCCTGCGCTGCCTGAAAATCCACCGATTTCACTCCCTTTCCCCTCCTCTTCGATGCTTTTCGAAACACGGATACCCTAAGGCGCTTAGAAGCTTTTGCGTCAAAAATGAGCAAACAATCACGATTTCCCTACTGATGGCTACACTCCTCAGAAGCTTGCCCACGCACCATTCGGCCATCGCAAGGAGGCTTGATGAATGATGAACTGCAACACCTGAAGAATCTTGGCAAGACGTCGGCGCAGTGGCTGCATGCCGTGGGCATCCACAGCGCCTCGGACTTGCGTCGCCTGGGGGCGGTGGATGCCTATCGGGCCGTGCGCACGCGCGGGTTTCGGGCGTCCAAGGTGTTGTTGTATGCAATCGAAGGCGCGTTGATGGACGTACACTGGAACGACATTCCCGCCGAACGCAAGGAAGCCTTGAACAAGCAACTCGACGCCATCTCGTCACGCCACAAGAATTGAACGAGTACCGCTCGCCATGTACTTACTTGGGGAACAACCGGCTTACGCCGAAACACTGATCCATCGACTGCAAAACATTCCCGCCCGACTGTTGCAGGGTTTGGCACCGAGTGGGCCCGCCGTCGAGTTTCCCGCCATCGACGACCTCGCCGCCGCGCTGCCCAGCGACCAACTGTTCATGCTGGATAACGGCCAGCTGCACGGCTGTATCGATGATCGCGCGCTGTTTTAT
Source organism: Pseudomonas sp. MHK4 (assembly GCF_054600775.1). NCBI lineage: Bacteria > Pseudomonadati > Pseudomonadota > Gammaproteobacteria > Pseudomonadales > Pseudomonadaceae > Pseudomonas > Pseudomonas sp. MHK4. The sequence goes on from NZ_BAAIAK010000008.1 coordinate 13,285, forward strand.
CTGCGCCAGGGCGACCTGATCGGCCTGCGTCAGGACGCTGGACTGCCGCGCTGTCGCTTGTGCAGCACGACGCCCCTGGCGCTGACGCCCTACCTTCGATCGCAGGTGTTCCAGCACATCTACGCCGACCCGACCCGCTCAGAGCTGTTCCTGCAATACATGGCGGGCCAGACGGCCCTGCTGTCCGATGCCGTGGCGCGCCTCAAGCAACCGGAATTTCGCGCCACCAACGGCTTTCGGCGCGTCGCCAGCGGCGAAACGCTGATCCATCAGGGCGATGAGGCGGACCATGTGTTCGTGATCATCGAGGGTCACGCGCAAGCGTTTGTCGATGGATTCAAAGTGGGCGATGTGCCCAAGGACGAGATCTTCGGTGCCATGGCGGTGTTTACCGGTGAAAAACGCAGCGCCACGGTCATCGCCAGCGAACCGAGCACCATCATGCGCATTCCCAAAGACCAGTTCTTGAGCCTCACCCAGAGCAATCCGAAGATTGCCAGCTGCCTGATCGAGAGCATGGCCCGCCGTATCGACTTGCTGAATAAACAGGTTACACAACTGATGGCACTGAAAACGACAGGCAGAACTCAATGAATACAAGGACTTGGAACGATCGTGCGACAGGAATCGAATAAATGGGAAATCACTTGTTGACTTGGTAATGAGAATCGATATGATTATCACAACTGGTCGCGAGACTGGTCGATCTTCTGAAAAGCCCTTGGTTCGGACTCTCAGATTATCTCCTCATCAGGCTAATCACGGTTATTTGACCCGGCTCTTGCCGGGTCTTTTTTTGCCTGTGGAAAAGTCATCCGGCGCTGCGCCAAGTATCCTTAGCACCTGAGACCTGCTCGCACCGGGCAATTCAGCCATTTGAGGATCAGCATGAAATTTGTGTGTACCGGCATCGAGCTAGCCGATGCCAGCAGCCGTGGTTTCGTCATCGACGGCCAGAAGCTGTTCGCCGTGCGCCGGGGTGGCCAGGTCTACGTCTATATCAACCGCTGCCCGCATCGCGGGGTCGGACTCGAATGGACCCCCGACCAGTTTCTCGACCCCAGCAACAGCCTGATCCAGTGCGCCACCCATGGTGCCCTGTTCCTGATCGAGGACGGCGAATGCGTCGCCGGCCCTTGCGCTGGGCAATCGCTGACCCCTGTCGATTGCCGTGAAGACGCGCAGGGCATCTGGGTCAGCCTCTAATCGCCGAGCAACACGTCCAGACGCCGGTCCACCACCATCTCCTCATGGCTCAGGCTTACGCCGTAGGCCAGCACTTCAACCCCGCACGCTACGGCCTCGCGCAAGGCCTGGGCGTAGGCCGGATCGATTTCTTCAGCGGGTCGCACGGCCTCGATGCCAGTGAGATTGACGCAATACAACTGCACCGCGCGAATCCCGTCCCGGGCCAGGTGAGCCAATTCACGCAAATGCTTGGCGCCGCGCAGGGTTACCGCATCGGGAAATGCCGCCACCGGCGTGCCGTCATAGCCCAGGGTGACGCTTTTGACTTCCACATACGCCGGCCCGCTTGGGTAATCGAGGCGGAAATCGATGCGGCTGCTTTCCTGACCGTAGGCGACTTCGCGTTTCAGCTCGGTGAAGCCGTTCAACTCACTGATCACGCCCGACCGCAAAGCCTCTTCGACCAGGCCGTTGGCCCGCCCGGTATTCACGCAGAACAGGCGCCCTTGCGGGGTCTCGCCAACTTCCCAGGTGCCAGGCAACTTGCGCTTGGGATCATTGGAGCGACTGAACCAGACCTGCCCGCCTTCGACCTGGCAATTGAGCATCGAGCCCGTGTTCGGGCAGTGAATGGTCAGCAACTCGCCATTGACGGTCTCGATATCGGCGAGAAAACGCTTGTAGCGGCGAATCAGCCGCCCTTCTTCAAGAGGAGGATGAAAACGCATCAGCCTTGCCAGCTCCGCAAGCCACGACCGATACGCTCAACTGCTTCCTGCAAGCGCTCGAGGTTTTGCGTGTAGGCAAACCGCACGTGGTGCCCGGCCTGATACCGGCCAAAGTCCAGCCCCGGGGTAATCGCGACATGTTCGGTTTCGAGGAAATGACGGCAGAACGCGAAGGCATCACCGCCGAACTTGCTGATATCGGCGTACAAGTAGAACGCGCCTTCCGGTTCGACGGCGATGCCGAAACCGAGATCTCTCAGGGCTGGCAGGAGGAAATCCCGACGACGACCGAATTCGGCGCGACGCTCTTCCAGAATCGCAATGGTGGCAGGCTCGAAACAGGCCAACGCCGCGTGCTGGGCCATGCTTGGCGCGCTGATGTAGAGGTTTTGCGCGAGTTTTTCCAACTCGCCCACCGCCGCCTCCGGCGCGACCAGCCAGCCGAGCCGCCAGCCGGTCATGCCGAAATACTTGGAAAAACTATTCAGGACAAAGGCACTGTCATCGACTTCCAGCACACTGGCCGCATCGGTGCCGTAAGTCAGGCCATGGTAGATCTCGTCCACCACCAGGTGGCCGTGGCGCTGCTTGATGGCCTGGGACAGACCCGCCAGTTCATCGCGGGTGAGGATGGTGCCGGTCGGGTTGGCCGGGGAAGCCACCAGCGCGCCCACGCTGTCGTGATCCCAATGCCGGGCGATCAGGTCCGGCGTCAGCTGATATCGCACGTCGGGCCCAACCGGGACCAGCTGCGCGGCGCCTTCCACCAGCCGCAGGAAATGCCGGTTGCACGGGTAACCCGGGTCGGCCAGCAGCCAATGCTTGCCCGGATCGACCAGCAGGGCACTGGCCAGCAGCAACGCACCGGAACCGCCGGGGGTGATGAGGATGCGGCGCGGATCGATGTCCAAGCCATAACGTTGCTGATAAAAGCCCGAAATGGCCTCACGCAGCTCTGGAATGCCGCGGGCGGCGGTGTAGCGCGTCTTGCCCCCTTCCAGTGCGGCCTGTCCGGCACGGATGATCGGCTCGGCGGTGGTGAAGTCCGGTTCGCCGATTTCCAGGTGGATCACATCGTGACCGGCAGCCTGCAATTCATTGGCCCGCGCCAGCAGCGCCATGACATGAAATGGTTCGATCGCGCGACTGCGGGCACTGTAGGACTGAGCCATTGGCCTTCCTTCAAACAGGGAAAAGAATCGATTCTACCCAAGCGCAGGAACGAGCGAGAACCTAAAGCGGTCAGAGGCCATATGACCCAGGCCACAAACGAGCTGAGCGAGTGCCCCAGGTTTGACTAAAATCATTAATTGAGCAGGGCTCCAGAGCCACCAGGCAACACTTTGCCAGCATTTGCCAGCACCGCGGGCTGCGCCCTCGACATCCGGGAGTAGCGCGGTCTGATTTGATCTGGTAAGTTCGCCCGCTTGCAGCCGCAGGGCCGGCAGGTGCCGGTGATGGAGCAATCCTGCGCAGATGGATTACAAGAGTAGAGGCGGTCTATTTCATGTCCACCCAAGCAAAGCAACAAGCGAATCAGACGATCAGCGGCTTCGAGCCCTATGTTCAGAAAGCTGGCGAAGAGTACATGGGCGAGCCCATGCGCAAGCACTTCACCAAGGTTCTGAATCAGTGGAAAAAAGAGCTGATGGAAGGTGTCGACAAGACTGTGGACCACATGAAGGACGAAGCAGCCAACTTCCCGGACCCGGCAGACCGTGCCAGCCAGGAAGAAGAGTTCGCTCTCGAGCTTCGAGCCCGCGATCGTGAGCGCAAGTTGATCAAGAAGATCGACAAGACGCTTCAACTGATCGAAGACGAAGAGTACGGCTGGTGTGAATCCTGCGGCATCGAGATTGGCGTCAAGCGTCTTGAGGCTCGCCCTACAGCTGACTTGTGCATCGACTGCAAGACACTGGCGGAAATCAAGGAAAAGCAAGTCGGCAAATAATTGCGACTTGAACGAAGAACGGAGCGTGCGAACGCTCCGTTTTTGTTTCTGATGTTTTTTTGGCTTTAATTGCATTCATGACCGCCATCACCTCCCCCAGCTACATCGGGCGCTTCGCCCCGACGCCCAGTGGCCATTTGCATTTTGGTTCGCTGGTCGCCGCATTGGCCTCCTACCTCGACGCCCGCTCGGTGGGTGGCCGCTGGCTGATGCGCATGGAAGACCTCGACCCGCCCCGGGAAGAACCCGGCGCCCAGGCGGCAATCCTCAAGGCCCTGGAGAGCTACGGTTTCGAGTGGGATGGCGAGATGGTCCGCCAGAGCGACCGCCACGAAGCCTACGCCGAAGTGCTCAATCGCCTGTTCAGCCAGGGCCTGGCCTACGCCTGCACCTGTTCGCGCAAACAGCTGGAGCCCTACGACGGCATCTATCCGGGACTGTGCCGCAATGCCGGACACCGCACTGAAGACGCCGCCATTCGCATTCGCGTGCCCGAACTGGACTACCACTTCATCGATCGGGTGCAAGGCGAGTTCCACCAGCACCTGGGCCGGGATGTCGGCGATTTCGTGATTCGCCGCCGCGATGGCCTCTACGCCTATCAACTGGCGGTGGTGCTGGACGATGCCTGGCAAGGCATCACCGACATCGTCCGCGGTGCCGACCTGCTCGACTCGACGCCACGCCAGCTCTACCTGCAGGAGCTGCTCGGCCTGCGCCAGCCGCGCTACCTGCACATTCCGCTGATTACCCAGCCTGATGGCAACAAGCTGGGCAAGTCCTACCGCTCGCCGCCCTTGAGCGAAGACCAGGCCACCCCCTTGTTGCTGCGAGCCCTGCGCGCATTGGGCCAGTGCCCCGGAGCCGAACTGGCTTACGCCACGCCACGGGAAGTGCTGGGCTGGGGCATTGCCCACTGGGACGCCCTGTTGATCCCGCGCACACTGAGCCTGCCCGAGGCGCAGCTACAGTGATCGTACTTGCAGTGGCGCGCCCATCCGTTACCATCGCCGCACCTTTTCGGGCACGCGCATAAAAAAGAGAGGCCGGGATGTACATCTATCGCTTGGTCCTGCTCCTGGTAGTGGGGATTTATCTGTTTTCCCCGGCCATCATGGATTGGTGGATCGACGCCACGGGCGCCTGGTATCGCCCTTATCTGCTCTGGCTGATCCTGATCGTCGTGACCTTCATCCTGCAGAGCCAAAAAGATGCCGATGAGCTTTAGCCTGACCCAGATGATCCTGATCAGCGCCGCCTACCTGGCGGTGCTGTTCGGCGTGGCCTGGGTCAGCGAACGGGGCATGATCCCCAGGGCGATCATTCGCCACCCACTGACCTACACCCTGTCGCTGGGGGTCTATGCCAGTGCCTGGGCCTTTTATGGCACCGTGGGCCTGGCCTATCAGTACGGCTACGGCTTCCTGTCCAGCTACCTGGGCGTTTCCGGCGCATTCCTGCTGGCGCCGGTGTTGCTGTATCCGATCCTGAAGATCACCCGCACTTATCAACTATCGTCCCTGGCCGATCTGTTCGCGTTCCGCTTTCGCAGTACCTGGGCCGGCGCGCTGACCACGATTTTCATGCTGGTCGGCGTACTGCCCCTGCTGGCGCTGCAGATCCAGGCGGTCGCCGACTCCATCGGCATTCTCACCCGAGAGCCGGTCCAGCATCGCGTGGCGCTGAGTTTCTGCGCCCTGATCACGCTGTTCACGATTTTCTTCGGCTCCCGGCACATCGCCACCCGGGAAAAACATGAAGGCCTGGTGTTCGCGATTGCCTTCGAGTCGGTGATCAAGCTGATCGCCCTCGGCGGCGTCGGCCTCTATGCGCTGTATGGCGTGTTCGACGGCCCGCAACAGCTGGAACTGTGGCTGCTGCAAAACCAGACCGCCCTCGCCGCCCTGCACACGCCATTGCAGGAAGGCCCTTGGCGCACGCTGCTGCTGGTGTTCTTCGCCTCGGCGATCGTCATGCCGCACATGTACCACATGACCTTCACCGAAAACCTCAATCCTCGTTCGCTGGTCAGCGCGAGCTGGGGCTTGCCGCTGTTCCTGCTGCTGATGAGCCTGGCAGTCCCGCTGATTCTCTGGGCCGGCCTGAAGCTCGGCGCCACCACCAACCCGGAATATTTCACCCTGGGCATCGGCATCGCCGCCAACAGCAAGGCCCTGGCCCTGCTGGCCTATGTCGGCGGCCTGTCCGCCGCCAGCGGCCTGATCATCGTCACCACCCTGGCCCTGTCCGGCATGGCCCTGAACCACCTGGTGCTGCCGCTTTACCAGCCACCGGCCGAAGGCAACATCTATCGCTGGCTAAAGTGGACCCGTCGGGCCCTGATCGTCGCCATCATCATGGCCGGCTACGGTTTCTACCTGCTGCTGGGTGCCGAGCAGGACCTGGCCAACCTCGGCATCGTCGCCTTCGTGGCCACCCTGCAATTCCTGCCTGGCGTGCTCTCGGTGCTGTACTGGCCGACCGCCAACCGTCGCGGCTTCATTGCCGGGCTATTGGCGGGAATCCTGGTGTGGCTGGTGACCATGCTGCTACCGCTGGTCGGCAACCTGCAGGGCTTCTACATCCCGTTGTTGAACATGATCTACGTGCTCGATGACACCAGTTGGCACATGGCCGCGATCGCCTCCCTGGCCGCCAACGTACTGATGTTCACCCTGATTTCGCTGTTCACCAATGCCAGCACCGAAGAAGCCAGCGCCGCCGAAGCCTGTGCCGTGGACAACGTGCGCCGTCCGCAACGCCGGGAATTGCACGCCGCCTCGCCCCAGGAGTTCGCCACCCAGCTGGCCAAACCGCTGGGTGCCAAGGCGGCGCAGAAGGAGGTCGAACAGGCCCTGCGCGATCTCTATCTGCCCTTCGACGAACGGCGGCCGTACGCGTTGCGCCGCTTGCGCGACCGAATCGAGGCCAACCTCTCCGGCCTGATGGGACCCAGCGTGGCCCAGGACATGGTCGAGACGTTCCTGCCCTACAAGGCCGGCGGCGAAAACTATGTCACTGAAGACATCCACTTCATCGAAAGCCGCCTGGAGGACTACCATTCGCGCCTGACCGGCCTGGCCGCCGAACTCGATGCCCTGCGCCGTTACCATCGCCAGACCCTGCAGGAATTGCCGATGGGCGTCTGCTCGCTGGCCAAGGACCAGGAAATCCTCATGTGGAACAAAGCCATGGAGGAACTGACCGGGATCGCCGCGCAGCGCGTGGTCGGTTCGCGCCTGAGCACCATTGCCGATCCGTGGAAAGCGCTGCTGCAAGGCTTCATCAATGTTCCGGATGAGCATTTGCACAAACAGCACCTGGCCCTCGACGGCCAGACCCGCTGGCTGAACCTGCACAAGGCGGCGATCGATGAACCGCTCGCACCGGGCAACAGTGGCCTGGTGCTGCTGGTGGAGGACCTGACCGAAACCCAGATGCTCGAAGACAAACTGGTGCATTCCGAGCGCCTGGCCAGTATCGGTCGCCTGGCGGCGGGTGTGGCCCATGAAATCGGCAACCCGATCACCGGCATCGCCTGCCTGGCGCAGAACCTGCGCGAAGAGCGTGAGGAAGACGGCGAACTCAAGGAAATCAGCGGGCAGATCCTCGAACAGACCAAGCGCGTCTCGCGCATCGTGCAGTCGTTGATGAGTTTCGCCCATGCCGGCAGCCACCAGCACAGCGACGAGCCCGTCTGTCTGGCGGAAGTGGCCCAGGACGCCATCGGCCTGCTGGCCCTGAACCGACGCAATTTCGAAGTGCAGTTCTACAACCTGTGCGACCCCGACCACTGGGTCGAAGGCGACCCGCAGCGGCTCGCCCAGGTCTTGATCAACCTGCTCTCGAACGCCCGCGACGCCTCGCCGCCGGGCAGTGCAGTGCGGGTCAAGAGCGAAGCCGGCGAACACACGGTCGACCTGATCGTGGAAGACGAAGGCAGCGGAATTCCAAAGAGCATCATGGACCGATTGTTCGAACCCTTCTTCACCACCAAGGACCCGGGTGAAGGTACCGGTCTGGGCCTTGCACTGGTCTATTCCATCGTTGAAGAGCATTATGGACAAATCACCATCGACAGCCCGGCTGATGTACAGAGCCAACGCGGCACCCGGATCCGGGTGACTTTACCGCGTCATGTCGAAGCGACGTCCGCTGTGAACTGAGACCGTCGAGAGTATCGAATCAATGCCGCACATTTTGATCGTCGAAGACGAAACAATTATCCGCTCCGCCTTGCGCCGCCTGCTGGAACGCAACCAGTACCAGGTCAGCGAAGCCGGTTCAGTGCAGGAAGCACAAGAACGCTTCACCATTCCCACGTTCGACCTGATCGTCAGTGACCTGCGCCTGCCGGGCGCGCCGGGCACCGAGTTGATCAAGCTGGGCCAGGGCACGCCGGTGCTGATCATGACCAGCTACGCCAGCCTGCGCTCGGCGGTGGACTCGATGAAGATGGGCGCGGTGGACTACATCGCCAAGCCTTTCGATCACGACGAAATGCTCCAGGCTGTCGCGCGCATCCTGCGAGACCGGCAATCGGCACAAGCCAGCAGCGAACCGGTTGCCCTCAAGGCCGGCAATGGCGCCAATGGCGCGGCCAAGCCCGGTAGCGACAACAGCAACGGTGAAATCGGCATCATCGGCTCATGCCCACCGATGCAAGACCTGTATGGCAAGATCCGCAAAGTCGCGCCGACCGACTCCAATGTCCTGATCCAGGGCGAGTCCGGTACTGGTAAGGAACTGGTGGCGCGCGCGCTGCACAACCTCTCCAAGCGGGCCAAGGCGCCGATGATTTCGGTGAACTGCGCGGCTATTCCGGAAAGCCTGATCGAGTCCGAACTGTTCGGCCACGAGAAAGGTGCATTCACCGGCGCCAGCGCCGGACGTGCCGGCCTTGTCGAAGCGGCGGACGGCGGCACCTTGTTCCTCGATGAAATCGGCGAGCTGCCACTGGAAGCCCAGGCGCGCCTGCTGCGCGTGTTGCAGGAAGGTGAAATTCGTCGGGTGGGCTCGGTCCAGTCGCAGAAAGTCGATGTGCGCCTGATCGCTGCGACCCACCGTGACCTCAAGAGCCTGGCGAAGATCGGCCAGTTCCGTGAAGACCTGTACTACCGCCTCCACGTGATCGCCCTGAAACTGCCGGCCCTGCGCGAACGTGGCGCGGACGTCAATGAAATCGCCAACGCCTTCCTGGCGCGCCAAAGCGCCCGGATCAACCGCACCGACCTCAAGTTCGCCCCGGACGCCGAGCAAGCCATTCGTCATTACTCGTGGCCGGGTAACGTTCGTGAGCTGGAAAACGCAGTCGAGCGCGCGGTCATCCTGAGCGAGAGCCCCGAGATTTCCGCCGAGCTGCTGGGCATCGACATCGAACTGGGTGACCTGGAAGACGACGAGTTCATTGGTTTGCCCCCACAACAGGGCAACGGCAACGCCGGTAACAATAATCATGAGCCAACCGAAGACCTGTCCCTGGAAGACTACTTCCAGCACTTCGTGCTCGAGCATCAGGACCACATGACCGAGACCGAGCTGGCGCGCAAACTCGGGGTCAGTCGCAAATGCCTGTGGGAACGCCGTCAGCGCCTGGGTATCCCGCGGCGCAAAACCGGGGTGGCCAGCGAAAGCTGAACCCCACCTGTCTCATGTGCGGGTAACACATGATTTTGTGAAAAAACTGTTACCTCAGGTTTTTCACGTAACAGAAGCCGGGGCTTACGGTAACGAAGCCCCGGTTTTTTTTGTCCCTCATTTACCCCCTCGACCCGCCTAACCCCTTGTTTTACTAGGGTTCGTAAAAGTTGGCACGCACCCTGCTATATGTTTGGTACAAGAACAATAACAAGCAATGTACAAGACAATAAAAATAAGACGTATCGACTCACGCACAATAAAAACAAGACGGCGAGAGGCGCAGCTAACTGATTCTTTTGGAGAGGCGTTGTATTTGGGGCTTGCCCCACGACCAGGCCGAGAACAACAAAAAACTGTCTTAAGACAGAGCCTGAACTGGTTGGATCGCAAGATCACTGCAGCACAGCGACCAAAGCAATCCGTTTGCTCTTGGCTCCCGATTGGGAGGGTCATGAAGGAAAGCTTCATGACGCGGGCACTCAACAAAAACAAGAAGCCCAAAACCAATAACAAAAATAGAGCATGCAACTACTTCTTGGGGAGCTTCGGCTCCCCTTGTAGTTTCTGCGCCCCCATTCCCCGCTTCCTGTAGGAGCGAGCTTGCTCGCGAAGAACCTGAGGACGCTGCCGGGAATCTGCATGTAAGAGTTATCGTTCACGACCATCGCGAGCGAGCTCGCTCCTACAGCGTCCTACACCATCCCTCGACTAAATGCTAGAATCCCCGCCCATCATGCGGTCATTCTTCGTTTTTGGCCGAACATTCCTTCAAACAGTGCATCCCATGCTGAAGAAGCTGTTCCAGTCATTCCGTACTCCCGTGCGTCGTACGCAACACATTCGCAGCACGCCTGAAGTGCTCAACAGCGGTCAACACTCGCTGCAAAAGGGCCAATTCAGCCGTTACGCGGTGAACATCGTCGAACGCCTGCAGGGCGCCGGCTACCAGGCCTATCTGGTCGGCGGCTGCGTGCGTGACATGATGCTCGGCATCACGCCGAAAGATTTCGACGTCGCCACCAGCGCCACTCCTGAACAGGTACGTGCCGAATTCCGTAATGCACGGATCATCGGCCGCCGGTTCAAGCTTGTGCATATCCACTTTGGCCGCGAAATCATCGAAGTCGCGACCTTCCGCGCCAATCACCCGCAGAACGACGAAGAGGAAGATCAAAATCAATCCTCGCGCAACGAAAGCGGGCGCATCCTGCGCGATAACGTCTACGGGACCCTGGAAGAGGACGCGCAACGCCGCGACTTCACCATCAACGCCCTGTATTACGACCCGGTCAGCGAACGCATTCTCGATTACGCCAACGGCGTGCACGACATTCGCAACCAACTGATCCGCTTGATTGGCGACCCCAAGCAGCGTTACCAGGAAGACCCGGTGCGGATGCTGCGCGCCGTGCGGTTTGCCGCCAAGCTGAATTTCGGCATCGAAAAACACAGCGCCGCGCCTATCCGCGACCTCGCGCCCATGCTGCGCGAGATCCCGTCGGCCCGCTTGTTTGAAGAAGTGCTCAAGCTGTTCCTGTCCGGCCACGCGGCAGACACCTTTGAAATGCTGGTCGACCTGCAATTGTTCGATCCATTGTTCCCGGCCAGCGCCGAGGCACTGGAATACAACCCGACCTATACCCACACCCTGATCAGCGAAGCCCTGATCAACACCGACCTGCGCATCAAGCAGAACAAACCGGTGACCCCGGCGTTCCTGTTTGCCGCCCTGCTATGGCCTGCCCTGCCGGCGCGCGTATTGCGCCTGCAAGACCGTGGCATGCCGCCGATCCCGGCAATGCAGGAAGCCGCTCACGAGCTGATTGCCGAGCAGTGCCAGCGCATCGCGATCCCGAAACGCTTCACCATGCCGATCCGCGAGATCTGGGACATGCAGGAGCGCCTGCCACGGCGCAGCGGCAAACGGGCCGACCTGCTGCTGGACAATCCGCGATTCCGCGCCGGTTATGACTTCCTGCTGCTACGCGAAAGCGCGGGTGAGCAGACCGATGGCCTGGGTGAATGGTGGACCGATTACCGGGATGCCAACGACAGCGAGCGTCGCGACATGATTCGCGACCTCAGTGGCAAGGACGACGGTACCGGCGGCCCACGCAAACGTCGCCGCAGCGGTGGCGCCAAGCGCAAGCGCTCGGCAGACGCTTCGAGCACCACGGGCGAGTAATCCATGGAACGCATCTACATCGGCATGGGCAGCAACCTCGCTGACCCCGCCGAACAGCTGCGCAGCGCCATCGAGGCGCTGGATCAGTTGCCGCACTCGCAACTGGCCGGGGTTTCCGCCTTCTATCAAAGCGACTCGCTGCTACCCGGCCAACCGCGTTATACCAACGCGGTGGCCGCGCTGGACAGCACTCTGGCACCGCTTGAGCTGCTGGACGCCTTGCAGTCGATCGAAAACGGCCAGGGCCGCAAGCGCCTTGAGCGCTGGGGTCCGCGTACGCTGGACCTGGACATCCTGCTGTTCGGTGACCGCCTGATCGACGAACCTCGCCTGAAAGTCCCGCATTACCACATGCAGGAACGGGCTTTCGTCCTGTATCCCCTGGCCGAACTGGCCGCCGCCGACCTGCGCCTGGCCGATGGCCGCACGCTGGCCGACCTGCTCGCTGCCTGCCCGTTCGTCGGCCTGGAACGCCTCCCTTCGAACTGACCGAGATCCCCTGTGGGAGCGGGCTTGCTCCGGGCGGCGTTCCGACGAAAGCGGTGGATCAATCAACACAGATGTTGAATGTTAGGCCCCCTTCGCGAGCAAGCCCGCTCCCACATTGGATTGTATTGCTCTAGCAAAATTTGCTGAAACGCATCAGTTCCCCCCGGTAACACCCCACGCGTAACAATGCGGTAACACACGCAATTGACTTCCCACGTTCTCCTCACGACTATAGGCGTCCCGCTGCCGTCACCACGGCATCAAGGGCGCAATCCAGGCCTTAAAAGCACGACAAAAGACCGTGCGCCTGTATTCAACGAAGAATCACGCGCGTTACTCGCAGTAGTTTCCACAGCGCCTGAATGAGGAACTTTTTCATGCCAGCCATCACCCTGACCACTCTGCAAGGTCTCAAGCAAAAAGGTGAAAAAATCACCATGCTGACCTGCTATGACGCGACCTTCGCCCACGCCTGCAACCAGGCCGGCGTCGAAGTGCTGCTGGTGGGCGACTCCCTCGGCATGGTTCTGCAAGGTCATGACAGCACCCTGCCGGTGACCACCGCCGAAATGGCTTACCACGTGGCATCCGTCAAACGCGGTAACACCGACGCCCTGATCCTTGCCGACTTGCCCTTCATGGCCTACGCCACCACGGAACAGGCGATGACCAACAGCGCCCTGCTGATGCAGGCCGGCGCTCACATGGTCAAGGTCGAAGGCGCGTTGTGGCTGGCGGACTCGATCCGCCTCCTGGCGGAACGTGGCATTCCGGTCTGCGCCCACATGGGCCTGACGCCGCAATCGGTGAATATCCTCGGCGGCTACAAGGTCCAGGGTCGCAACGAAAACCAGGCACGACAGATGCGTGCCGATGCGATTGCGCTGGAACAGGCCGGCGCGGCGATGCTGCTGCTCGAATGCGTGCCGAGCGAGTTGGCCGAAGAAATCACCCAGGCCGTGAACATTCCGGTCATCGGCATTGGTGCCGGCCACCGCACCGACGGCCAGGTACTGGTCCTGCACGACATGCTGGGCCTGTCCATTACCGGACGTGTACCCAAGTTCGTGAAAAACTTCATGGCCGGCCAGGAAAGCATTCACGCGGCCCTGAGCGCTTACGTCACAGAAGTCAAAGCGGCGACTTTCCCAGGCATCGAACACGGATTCTCTGCATGAACACCGTAAAAACCGTACGCGAATTGCGGGCCGCCGTGGCCCGTGCCCGCAGTGAAGGCAAGCGCATCGGCTTTGTGCCGACCATGGGCAACCTGCACAGCGGGCATGTCGCGCTGATCACCAAGGCCACCCAGCGGGTGGATTTCGTGGTCGCGAGCATTTTCGTAAACCCGCTGCAATTCGGTGCCGGCGAAGATCTCGACAAATACCCGCGCACCCTCGCCGCCGACCAGGAAAAACTGCTCGAAGCCGGTTGCGACCTGTTGTTCGCGCCGACCGTTGAAGAGATGTACCCCGGCGGCATGACCGGCCAGACCCGCGTCAGCGTCCCCCAACTGTCCGAAGGCCTGTGCGGCGCCAGCCGCCCGGGGCATTTCGAAGGTGTGGCAACGGTGGTCAGCAAGCTGTTCAACATGGTCCAGCCGGACCTGGCGATCTTCGGCCAGAAAGACTTTCAGCAACTGGCGGTGATTCGTGCGCTGGTGCATGACCTGAACATGCCGATCCAGATCATTGGCGAGCCGACGGTGCGGGCGGGCGATGGCCTGGCGCTGTCATCGCGCAATGGCTTCCTGGACGAAGATCAGCGCGCCGTGGCACCGGTGGTGTATCGCACGCTGAGTGAGATCGCCGAAGCGATCAGGCAAGGCGAGCGCGATTACCCGGCCCTGATCCACGCCAAGCTGCAACAGCTCGAAGGGGCGGGCCTGCGCCCCGACTACCTGGAGATTCGCCATGGCCTGAGCCTGCGCCCGGCCACCCCGGCAGATCGGGACCTGGTGATCCTGGTGGCGGCGTTCCTGGGGACGACGCGCCTGATCGACAACCTGCACTTGAACCTCGACACCCCCGCCTGACCCCCTCCTCGACCGCGCCGGTACAAAAAAGTACCGGTCGCAGGTCCGACAAAGCCAAGACAGATCGTCTCTCTGGGTTTACTGTTACCGGTCTGCGCTATTTAATCGTGTGCACGCAGGCTAACCGGGCACCACCCAGACAGTGGTCAGGACATTCCGGTATTTTCAGTGTCTTAAAGGCAGTTCAAGCAAAAGGAAACCCGCAGCGATGGCGTATTACCGCACCCCCCACGATGTGACCACCCTGCCCGCCTGGCAGGCGTTGAAAGACCACCGCCAGGCCATGCAGGATTTCAACATGCGCGAGGCCTTCAACGCCGACCCGCAGCGCTTCAATCAATTCACCCTCAGCAGCTGCGGCCTGTTTCTCGACTATTCGAAAAACCTGATCAACGCCCAGACCCGCGACCTGCTGGTGGGCCTGGCCAACGAAGTCGACCTCAAGGGCGCGATCAAATCGCTGTTCGATGGCGAAATCGTCAACGCGTCCGAAGGACGCCCCGCCCTGCACACCGCCCTGCGTCGCCCGGTCGGCGACAAGTTGTCGGTCAACGGCGTCAACGTGATGCCTGAAGTGCACAAGGTGCTGAACCAGATCACCGACCTTGTGGGCCGTATCCACGACGGCCTGTGGCGCGGCTACTCCGAAAAGCCGATCACTGACGTGGTGAACATCGGCATCGGTGGTTCGTTCCTCGGCCCGGAGCTGGTGTCCGAAGCCCTGCTGGCCTATGCCCAGAAAGGCGTGCGCTGCCACTACCTGGCAAACATCGATGGCAGCGAGTTCCACGAACTGGCCATGAAGCTGCGCGCCGAGACCACGCTGTTCATCGTCTCGTCGAAATCCTTCAACACCCTCGAAACGCTGAAAAACGCCCAGGCCGCCCGCGCCTGGTATCTGGCCCAGGGTGGCTCGGAAGCCGAGCTGCATCGCCACTTCATCGCAGTATCGAGCAACAATGCCGCCGCCGTGGCGTTCGGCATCCGTGAAGAGAACATCTTCCCGATGTGGGACTGGGTCGGCGGGCGTTACTCGCTGTGGTCGGCCATCGGCTTGCCAATCGCCCTGGCCATCGGCATGTCGAACTTCAAGGAACTGCTGTCCGGTGCCTACACCATGGACCAGCACTTCCTGAACACCCCGTTCGACCAGAACATGCCGGTGCTGCTGGCCCTGCTTGGCGTGTGGTATGGCAATTTCTGGGGCGCGCAAAGCCACGCGATCCTGCCGTACGATCACTATCTGCGTAACATCACCAAGCACCTGCAACAGCTGGACATGGAATCCAACGGCAAGAGCGTGCGCCAGGACGGTACCCCCGTCAGCACCGACACCGGCCCGGTGATCTGGGGTGGCGTAGGCTGCAACGGTCAGCACGCTTATCACCAGTTGCTGCACCAGGGTACCCAGCTGATCCCGGCCGACTTCATCGTGCCGATCGTCAGCTTCAACCCGGTGGCCGACCACCACCAGTGGCTGTACGCCAACTGCCTGTCGCAAAGCCAGGCGCTGATGCTCGGCAAGACCTTGGCCGAAGCCCAGGCCGAGCTGCGTGACAAAGGCATGAGCGAAGAGCAGGTGCAGAGCCTGGCGCCGCACAAGGTGATCCCGGGCAACCGTCCGAGCAACACCCTGGTGGTCGAGCGCATCAGCCCGCGGCGCCTGGGTGCGCTGGTGGCGATGTACGAACACAAAGTCTTCGTGCAAAGCGTGATCTGGGGCATCAATGCCTTCGACCAATGGGGCGTGGAGCTGGGCAAGGAGCTGGGCAAAGGTGTCTACAACCGCCTGGTCGGCAGCGAAGAAACCCCGGCTGATGACGCGTCCACCCAAGGCCTGATCAACTACTTCCGCGGACGTCACCGCGGTTGATTTGACGCTATTCCTGCGGCGGGTACTACCCTTTGTAGGAGCTGGCTTGCCAGCGAAGACGGTGTATCAGTCAATGCTCATGGCGACTGATACACCGCTATCGCTGGCAAGCCAGCTCCTACGAGGGTCGCGCAGCTCCCCTCTTCGCCAAGACAAGAAGAAGGAACCGTCATGTTCGATATCAGCACGTTCCCCAAAGCCGATGCCGTGCGCCGGGCTGCCCAATTGAGTCAGGACGACTATCACCGCCTGTACCGCGAATCCATCGAACACCCCAGCACCTTCTGGGCCGAACAAGCCACCCGCTTCCTCGACTGGAGCGCACCGTGGCAGACCGTCCAGCGCTACGACCTGAAAACCGGTGAAGCCCACTGGTTTGCCGGCGCCAAGCTGAACGTCAGCTTCAATTGCATTGACCGTCACCTGGCCACACGCGGCGATCAGACCGCGATCGTCTGGGAAGGCGACGACCCCGCCGAATCCACCCAGATCAGCTACAGGAAACTGCACCATTACGTCTGCCGCCTGGCCAACGTACTCAAAAGCCGTGGCGTGAAGAAAGGCGACCGGGTGTGCATCTACATGCCGATGATCCCCGAAGCGGCCTACGCCATGCTCGCCTGCACCCGCATCGGCGCCGTGCATTCGGTAGTGTTTGGCGGGTTCTCGCCGGATTCGCTGCGCGACCGCATCCTCGACGCCGACTGCCGCACAGTGATCACCGCCGATGAAGGCGTGCGCGGCGGCAAATTCGTGCCGCTCAAGCACAATGTCGACAAGGCCCTGCAAAGCTGCCCCGATGTCAGCACCGTGGTGGTGGTCGAACGGACCCAGAACCCGGTGAACTGGGTCGAGGGCCGGGACCTCTGGTATCACCAGGCACTGCGCGACGTCAGCGACGACTGCCCGCCCGAGCCGATGGATGCTGAAGACCCGCTGTTCATCCTCTACACCTCCGGCAGCACCGGCAAACCCAAAGGCGTGCTGCACACTACGGGCGGCTACCTGCTGCAAGCGGCCATGACCTTCAAATATGTGCTGGACTACCGGGACGGCGAAGTGTTCTGGTGCACCGCCGATGTCGGCTGGGTCACCGGCCACAGCTACATCGTCTACGGCCCCCTGGCCAATGGCGCCACTTCCCTGATCTTTGAAGGCGTGCCGAGCTACCCGAGCACTTCGCGGTTCTGGCAGGTGATCGACAAGCACAAAGTGAACATCTTCTACACCGCCCCCACCGCGTTGCGCGCGTTGATGCGCGAAGGTGCGCAGCCATTGAAGGAAACATCACGCGCCAGCCTCAGGTTGCTCGGCACGGTCGGTGAGCCGATCAACCCGGAAGCCTGGCAGTGGTATTTCAATGTGGTCGGCGAACAGCGTTGCCCGATCGTCGATACCTGGTGGCAGACTGAAACCGGCGGCATCATGCTCAGCCCGCTGGTCAGTGCGCAACGGATCAAGCCGGGCTGCGCGACGCAACCGATGTTCGGCGTGCAACCGGTGCTGTTGGACGAGCATGGCAAGGAAATCAAAGGCGCCGGCAGCGGCGTGCTGGCGATCAAGTCCAGCTGGCCGGCGCAGATCCGCAGCGTCTACGGCGACCCGCAACGCATGGTCGACACTTACTTCAAGCCCTACCCCGGCTACTACTTCACCGGCGATGGCGCCCGCCGCGATGAAGATGGCGACTACTGGATCACCGGGCGCATCGACGATGTCATCAACGTCTCCGGGCACCGCATCGGCACCGCCGAAGTGGAGAGTGCCCTGGTCCTGCACGACAACATCGCCGAAGCCGCCGTGGTCGGTTACCCCCATGACGTCAAGGGCCAGGGCATCTACGCCTTTGTCACCCCCATGAACGGCGTCGAGGCGAACGAAGAACTGAAAAAAGCCCTGCTGGCCCACGTCAGCAAGGAAATCGGCAGCTTCGCCAAGCCAGACCTGATCCAGTGGGCGCCGGCCTTGCCGAAAACCCGTTCGGGCAAGATCATGCGCCGCATCCTGCGCAAGATCGCCTGTAACGAACTGGACAGCCTGGGAGACACCTCGACCCTGGCCGACCCGAGCGTAGTCCAGGGCTTGATCGACAAGCGCCTGAACCAATAACGTACTGCCGCCTCCTGAAAATCACCGGGACACCATGGAATTCATTCGCAACCGCATCGAAACCCAGATCATGAGCCTGACCGGCCTGTCCCTGGGCAAGCTCGACCTGGAAAACCCCAAGGGCGACCCCGGGCTGTTCGGGCCCGATTCCGTGAGCTGGCAAGTCCATGGCGACTTCAGCAGCATGTTGATCGGCGGCATCAGCGCCCTGATGTTGCAGGCTCTGCACCCGCTGGCCCTGGCTGGCGTGTGGGACCATTCGAACTTTCGCGAGGACATGCTCGGTCGCCTGCGCCGCACCGGGCAATTCATCTCCGGCACCACCTTCGGCTCACGACAGGACGCCGACTGGCTGATCGAAAAAGTGCGCACCATTCACCTGCAAGTCACCGGCACCGCGCCCGACGGTCGGCCTTATGCTGCCAGCGATCCCGATCTGCTGACCTGGGTGCATGTGGCAGAGGTCAGCAACTTCCTCGCCGCGCACTTGCGTTATCGAAATCCGCACCTGTCCCTGGCCGATCAGGATCGTTATTACGCCGAGATTGCGTTGGTGGCCGAACGTCTGGGCGCCCGTGACGTGCCGCGCTCCCGGCAGGAAATTTGCGTTTATCTTGAGCGTATTCGCCCGCAACTGCTGTGCGACGAGCGCAGTCGGGAAGTGCTGCGCTTGTTGTTGAACGCCCCCTCCCCCAGCCGCCTGGCCAGGCCATTCGGCGGTTTGATGATGCAGGCCGGGATCGATCTGCTGCCGGACTGGGCCAGTGACATGCTCGGCGTTTACCAAGGCCCGCTGCAACGCAAACTGATCCGCGCCAGCGTCAACCGCAGCGCGCCGATGCTGCGCTGGGCGGTGCGCAATGGCTCGGTGCATCGCGCGAAAAGACGTATGGGTTTGTAGGAGCTGGCTTGCCAGCGAAGACGGTTTTTCAGTCAACCAATGAGCTGAATGACAAACCGCTTTCGCAGGCAAGCCAGCTCCTACAGTGCCCCCCATAACTGTTAAACTCTCGCGCCCAATTCCACCTGCAAGGCGCCCGGCATGTCCTCCTTGAATCAGGCGCTGCGCGCCGCCCTTGAACATCGTCAGGATCTGCTGGCCGAGCTGCACAGCCAGGGCACCGACTGCTACCGCCTGTTCCATGGCAGCCAGGAAGGCGCCGGCGGCCTGACCATCGACCGCTACGGCCCGCAACTGATGGTGCAGAGCTTCCACCAGTCGCTCGACCGCGAGGCGTTGCTGCACTTGCACGAAATGGTCAATCAGTACCTGGGGTTTGAAACCCTGCTGGTCTACAACGACCGCTCCCGTGGCAACTCACGCATCGACCGCGAAGACACCGTCTACCGCGCCGACGAAGCCGCGCTGCAAGACCTGGTGGGCCATGAGTGGGGTCTCAATTACCGGGTGCGCGGGCGCCACGCCGGGCAAGACCCGCTGCTGTTCCTCGACCTTCGCAACACCCGTGGCTGGGTCAAGGACCACAGCAAAAACAAAAGCGTGCTGAACCTGTTCGCCTACACCTGCGGGGTCGGCCTCGGTGCCGCAGCCGGCGGTGCCAGCGAGGTGTGCAACCTGGACTTCGCCGAAGGCAACCTGGCGGTCGGTCGTGAGAACGGCTTGCTCAACCCGCAATTGCCCACCATGCAATTCATCCAGTCGGACTACTTCCCGGCCATTCGCCAGTTGGCCGGCTTGCCAATCAGCCAGCGTCGCGGGCAGAAATTGCCGAGTTATCAACGCCTGGATCAGCGTCAGTACGACCTGGTGCTGCTCGATCCGCCGGCCTGGGCCAAGAGTGCTTTCGGCACCGTCGACCTGCTGCGCGACTATCAGAGCCTGCTCAAGCCGGCATTGCTGACCACCGCTGACAACGGCGTACTGATCTGCTGCAACAACCTGGCAAAAGTCAGCATGGACGACTGGCGCGAGCAGGTTTTGCGTTGCGCCGAGAAAGCCGGACGGCCGGTACGAGAGTGGACCATCATGAAACCAGGCGGCGATTTCCCGTCGATGGACCAGCAGCCGCCCCTTAAAACCCTGATTCTGCAGTTCTAAAGTCACCGTTATTTTCAGACAAATCCTGCAGGAAGTGACGACTTCGGAACCGAAATCGCGTGCCATACTCCAAGGCACTCCGATCCAGACAGATGAAGCCGCACATGTACAAAGGATTGATTCGCGCCATTGGCGCCTTGTTGACTGCTCTGGCGCTCTACAGTCTGCTGGGCTTTCTGATTTTGCCGGGCATCGCGTTGCGCGTTGCCAACCAACAACTGGCCAACTACGCCACGACGCCCGCCACCCTCCAGCGTATCGAACTCAACCCGTTCAGCCTTGAAGTCACCCTTTGGGGCCTGAACATCGGCGAGCCTGGCAAGGAACAGGTCGGCTTCGAACGCCTGTACGCCAACCTGCAGCTGGACAGTCTCTGGACCAAGGCGCTGCACCTGTCGGAAATCGAACTGGAAAAATCCAAGACCGAAATCCTCTTCGGCAAGGACGGCAAACTCAATCTGCTCGGGCTGTTCAAACTGCCAGTGAGCGAGCCAACGCCGGCGGACCCGAATGCCAAGCCGTTCCCGCTGCGCATAGACCGGATCAAACTGGCCGGCGGCGCCTTGCACTTCAAGGATGAGCGCCCCAGCGAACCGATCGAATTTCTCTACGACAAACTCGACTTCGAACTCAAGCACCTCAGCACCTTGCCCGAAGACAGCGCCGACATGGAGCTGGTCGCTATCGGCCCCAACGGTGGCCAGATCGACTGGACCGGCAACTTCAGCCTCATCCCGTTCGCCTCTGAAGGTAAGCTGAAGATTACCGATGGCAAGATGAAAGCCTTCTGGCCCTATGTGCGCGACGCCGTCCCCCTGGACCTCGAAAGCGGGGTAATGAGCCTCAGTACCGACTACAAACTCAGCCTGGCCAAGCAAACCGAACTGCTGCTGAACAACCTCGCGGTCAGCGTCGCACCCTTTGCGATCAAGGCCCCGAACGGACGGCCGCTGGCGAAACTCGAGCGTCTGGACATCAGCGAAACCACGGTGGACCTGGCCAAGCAACAAGTGGTGGTCGGAAAGATCCGCAGCCACAAGCTGGAAACCTGGGCCGCACTGGAAGCCGACGGCCAGCTCGACTGGCAGAAACTGTTCGCCAGCCAGCCGTCCAAACCGGCGGCCAAGGCCAACGCCGAACCGCCGAGCACCCCGGCGGCCGCCGATTCGCCGAAACCCGAACCGGCGACGCCAGGCAAACCCTGGCAAGTGCTGCTCACCGACGTGCAATTGCGCGATTACAAGGTGCATCTGGCGGACCGCAAGGCGCAACCGCCGGTGGAAGTGGAACTGAGCCCGCTGAATCTCGATTTGCAGAAGTTCGACAGCCTCAACGGCTCGCCCTTTGTCCTCAAGCTCGACACGGGCGTGGGCAAGCAGGGCAAGCTCACGGCCGACGGCGAGGTCAACCTGGCGCCGGTCAGCGCCAGGCTCAACGTACAGACCAAGGACATCGACCTGCGCGTCGCCCAGTCCTACATCAGCCCGTTCATTCGCCTGGAACTGCGTAGCGGCATGCTTGGCAGCGACCTGGCGGTCAACCTGAAAAGCACCGAGCCGCTGGCCCTCAGCGTTACCGGTCGCGCTCAGGTCGATCAGTTGCACACCCTCGACACCCTCAAGACCCGCGACTTCCTCAAGTGGCAACAGTTGGTGGTCGAAGGCCTGAACTACCAGCACGGCGACAGCCTGTCGATCGACAAGATCAACCTGCTGCAACCCTATGCGCGTTTCATGATCAACGATGACCGCACCACCAACATCGATGATCTGCTGATCCCGCAACCGGCCGACTCCGGGGCCAAACCCGCCGCCACCAAACCCGCCGCCAGTAAGGACAAGCCCCTGGGCATCCATATCGGCGGCATCGCCATCAACGACGGCTCCGCGAACTTCGCCGACTTCAGCCTGACCCCGAACTTCGCCACCGCCATCCAGCAGCTCAACGGTTCGATCGGCACCATCGACAGCCGCCAGGCGAAACCGGCCAGTGTCGATATCAAGGGCAAGGTGGATCGCTATGCGCCGGTGACCATCAAGGGGGCGGTCAATCCGTTCGACCCGATGGCCAGTCTCGACATCGCCACCAGTTTCAAACGCGTGGAACTGACCACGTTGACCCCCTACTCCGGCAAGTTCGCCGGTTATCGCATCCGCAAAGGCCGGCTCAACCTCGACCTGCATTACGTGATCACCAAGGGCCAGCTCAAGGCTGAAAACAAAGTGGTGGTCGAGCAGTTGCAACTGGGCGAAAAAGTCGACAGCCCGGATGCCGTGAGCCTGCCACTGAAACTGGCGATTGCCCTGCTCAAGGACGTCGATGGCAAGATTTCCATCGAACTGCCGGTGACCGGCGACCTGAACAATCCGCAGTTCAGCGTGATGCCGATTGTCTGGCAGACCCTGCGCAACCTGATCGTCAAGGCTGCCGCCGCGCCGTTCAAACTCATCGGTGGCCTGGTGTCCGGTGGTGGCTCGCAAGACCTGGGTACCGTGTCATTCGCGCCGGGCTCGAGCGACCTCAGCAAGGACGCTGAAGCGGCGCTGGTCAAACTGTCCCAGGCCCTCAAGGAACGCCCGGCCCTACGCCTGGAAATTGAAGGCACCGCCGCCAAGAGCAGTGACGGCCCGCTGATCGCCGAGCAACGCCTGGAACGGGAATATCAGTACAACTACTACAAAATGCTCCAGCGCCGCGGCGACAAGGTGCCGGCGAAGGCGAATCTGCTGGAGGTGCCGGACAGCGAGAAAGGTCCGCTGCTGGAAGGCATCTACCGCACGCGGCTCAAGGTCCAGCCGCCCGCCGAATGGAAAGACTTGGGCAAGGAAGAACGCACCGCGAAAATGCGTGCGGACGTGATCCAGTTCTGGAGCTCGAGCGAAGTGCTGTTGCGTGAACTGGGCCAGGAACGCGCCAGCAGCATCAAGGACTATCTGGTTGACAAGGGCCAGCTCGCCGACGACCGGGTGTACTTCATTGATGCCCAGTTGGGCGAAGCGGAAAAGGACGGCAAGGTGATAACGCCAATGCACCTGGACGCCGAGTGATAGGCAACACTGCAATTAAACAACACACATACCAATGTGGGAGCCAGCCTGCTGGCGATAGCGCTGTAACAGTCAACATAGGCGTTGAATGTCACACCGCTATCGCCAGCAGGCTAGCTCCCACAGTTGTTTTGCCTGGTCCTAAATAGAACAGGCCCCGACACGAATGCCGGGGCCTGTAATGGCCACATCCTTGTGGCCGGTCGCATGAACTTCTCAGTTGCGGCAAACGTATGACTCAGCCCGTCCACCGCGCCTTCTCCCAGTCCAGGCGAGAAGTCTTGCCTTATTCGGCTTTCAGGCCGTCAGCGGAGACCGCCTTGACGCCTTTGATTTTCTTGGTGATCGCTACAGCGGTAGCTTTCTGGGATTCCGTTACCGCAACGGTGGACGACAGGGACACAACACCTTTGTTGGTTTCCACTTTGATATCGGTACCAGGAATGCCTTTTTCGGTGACCAGGTCAGTTTTGACTTTGGTAGTGATCCAGGTATCTGAACCCGCTTCGGCAGCCTGATTCATCTCATTCGCCGCCAGGGTCATCGGAGCCTGGGTGGCTTGAGTGGTCTGGGCAAATGCAGCGTTGGCCATGGTCAGGGTCAGCGCGGTAGCAGTAGCGGCGGCAATAGCGAACTTCTTCATACGAGTAACTCCTGTTTTTCTGGAAAATCTGCCGATTGTCTTGTCGGCAGGATTACTGGAGATATTGCGAACGCTGTGCCAACTTTGAAACAGATGAAAATTACTTATAATTCAACAAGTTACAAAATCAGTCATTTTTCGGAATCATGCAAAATGCATGAGTTGGAAATTATCTACATGCAAGTTGCGGGTTTTAACAAAGGCCTAAGGCCATGAATTTCCGGAAGTTTTCTCAAATACTCGAATGCTGTGAACGGCGAATAAAAAAATACCCCGCACAGGCGGGGTATCAGGCAATAACGGGATGATTCAAGCCTTCGGGGCAACGCCCGTACAGCCTTTCGGTGCGTATTCCTGGTCGACGGTGGTGGCACATGTCCAGCCTGTCACCGTACGCGAAAGTGTGATGGTCTTATTCAGCACCTGAGCCGGGGCATTAAGGATCGTGCAACCGATAGCTCCGGTACCATCAGTGGCTTTGCCGCTGGCCGAGGTGGTGCAGTTGGACGTCGAGGCAACGCCGCCGACCTTGGACAAATCAGGGTCGTCGCCTTGATTGATCACATCCTCGAACGCCACCTTCAACGCCGATATCTCGGCCAGCCCCGCCGTTACCTTGGCCCGCGCCTGATACTTGGAGTAAGCCGGTATCGCAAACGTCGCCAGAATCCCGATGATCGCCACCACGATCAGCAACTCGATCAGGGTAAAACCTTTTTGATTGTTCAAGGACAGCCTCCGTGCATGAGTTGAAATCTCATGATCTGCACCTGCAGCAGCACAGCCCATGCCAAGCCCGGCGCGCCCTGTTCGCCGGGGGGTAGCGACGCCATGATGCCCTTCCCACCCCCAGGAACCGCACTATCTGACACTTTTCGTCACCTCGACAGCGCTGTTGGGTTCCTCCGATTGACTAGGCTATAAGTCGATTCCCGAGGAACGCATCGGCACATTCACGATCTATGAGCCGGTCGGCTGCGATCAACGCATCGGCGGTTACAAAGGGCTGAACATGGCAGGCAAGGCAGCAAGCACCAGCGTGTACAGCTGGGAAGGCACAGACAGGAAAGGCGCGAAGGTGACGGGCGAGTTGAGCGGCCAGAACCCGGCGTTGATCAAGGCGCAATTGCGCAAGCAAGGCATCAACCCCGGCAAGGTGCGCAGGCAAACCACGTCGTTGTTCAAGCTGGGCAAACGCATCAAGCCTCAGGACATTGCCCTTTTCACCCGGCAGATGGCGACCATGATGAAAGCCGGCGTGCCATTGCTGCAGTCCTTCGACATCATCGGTGAAGGCTTCGACAACCCGGCCATGCGCAAGCTGGTCGACGAGGTGAAACAGGACGTGGCGGCGGGCAACAGCTTCGCTGCAGCCCTGCGCAAGAAGCCGCAATACTTCGATGAGTTGTACTGCAACCTGGTAGACGCCGGGGAACAGGCCGGCGCGTTGGACACCCTGCTGGAACGGGTGGCGACCTACAAGGAAAAAAGCGAAAGCCTCAAGGCGAAGATCAAAAAAGCCATGACCTACCCGCTGATCGTCGTGTGCGTGGCGATCATCGTAAGCGCCATCCTGCTGATCAAGGTGGTGCCGCAATTCGAATCCGTATTCAAGGGTTTTGGCGCCGAGCTGCCGGCCTTCACCCTGATGGTCATCTACCTGTCGCAATTCATGCAGGCATGGTGGTGGATACTGCTGGGCGCGCTCAGCGCGGGCGCTTTCGCAGTGCGTCGCGCGCTGAAAACCTCCCAGGGCTTTCGCGACCGCATGGACACCTGGCTGCTGAAACTGCCGCTGGCAGGTACCTTGATGTACAAGTCCGCCGTGGCCCGTTTCGCCCGCACGCTGTCGACCACCTTCGCTGCCGGTGTTCCGCTGGTGGAGGCTCTGGAGTCGGTGGCGGGCGCCACCGGCAACATCGTGTTCAAACGCGCGGTGCTGCGCATCCGGCAGGACGTTGCCACGGGCATGCAGCTCCATTTTTCCATGCGCACGACCGGCGTTTTTCCCAACATGGCCATTCAGATGACCGCCATTGGCGAGGAGTCTGGCGCACTCGACGCCATGCTCGACAAGGTCGCCGGTTTCTACGAGGACGAGGTCGACAACCTGGTCGACAACCTCACCAGCCTGATGGAACCGTTCATCATGGTGGTGCTGGGTGTTATTGTCGGCGGCCTGGTGGTTGCGATGTACCTGCCCATCTTCCAACTCGGCTCAGCGATCTGACATGCCCTTGAACGAAATTCTGACCCACTTCCCGCTGGCTTTCGTTGTCATCGCCGGGGTGGTCGGCCTGCTGGTCGGCAGCTTCCTCAACGTACTGGTCTGGCGCCTGCCGAAAATGCTCGAGCGCGAGTGGCGCGTGCAGGCCCACGACATCCTCGGGCTGCCCGGCGAAACACCGTTGCCGACCTTCAACCTGATGCTGCCCCACTCCCAATGCCCCCACTGCGGCCAAAGGATTCGTGCCTGGGAAAATATTCCGGTCTTAAGCTTCCTGTTCTTGCGCGGACGCTGTTCGGCCTGCGCGACGCCGATCAGCAAACGTTATCCCTTGACCGAACTGGCCTGCGCGCTGCTGTCGGCGTTCATTGCCTGGCACTTCGGTTTCGGCTGGCAAGCCGGCATGGTGATGTTCCTGACCTGGGGCCTGCTGGCCATGAGCCTGATCGACGCCGAGCATCAACTGCTGCCGGATGTACTGGTGCTGCCGCTGATGTGGCTGGGGCTGATCGTCAACAGCCTCGATCTTTTCGTGTCTTTGCCCGAGGCGCTGTGGGGTGCCATTGCCGGCTACATGACGCTGTGGACGGTGTTCTGGGTGTTCAAGCTGATCACTGGCAAGGACGGCATGGGTCATGGCGATTTCAAGCTGCTGGCGATGTTTGGCGCCTGGGGCGGCTGGCAGATCCTGCCCCTGACGATCGTCTTGTCGTCCGTGGTGGGCGCGATCAGCGGCGTGATTTACCTGCGCCTGCGCAAGGCTCAAACATCGACGCCAATCCCTTTCGGCCCCTATCTGGCCATTGCCGGCTGGATTGCCTTGCTCTGGGGTGGTCAAATAACCGACTTCTATTGGCAGTTTGTCGGTCTGAAATGAATACCCCTGTGGAAAAACCCTGGATTCTCGGCTTGACCGGCGGCATCGGCAGTGGCAAAAGCGCCGCGGCCCAACACTTCATTGACCTGGGCGTGCACGCGGTGGATGCCGATCATGCCGCTCGCTGGGTGGTGGAGCCCGGTCGGCCGGCGCTGGCGAAGATTGCCGAACACTTCGGTCCCGGCGTGTTACAAGACGACGGACAACTGGACCGCGCCGCATTGCGCAAACTGATCTTCGAAGTGCCGGAGCAACGCCTCTGGCTGGAAGCCTTGTTGCATCCGCTGATCGCCGAAGAGATTGCCCATCACCTGGCGCTGGCAAAATCACCTTACGCGATCCTGGTTTCGCCGCTGCTGATCGAGTCCGGCCAGTACGCCATGACCCAACGGGTCCTGGTGATCGATGCCCCTGAACAGTTGCAGATCGAACGCACCCTGCGGCGTGACCAGACCAGCGAACAGCAGGTCCAGGCGATCCTCAAGGCCCAGTCCAGCCGTCAGGATCGCGTAAGCCATGCCGACGACGTGGTGGTCAACGACCGCGACCTCGCCTGGTTGCACAGCGAGGTCGAACGCCTGCATCACTTTTACCTTACTTTGCGTGGAGGCCAGTCATGAGCCAGATTCCAACCGTCGAATGCCCAACCTGTGGTGCCCCTGTCGAATGGAGCCCCGAGAGCAAGTTCCGGCCGTTCTGTTCCGATCGTTGCAAACTGATCGACCTGGGTGCCTGGGCGTCGGAAGAGCACAAGATTCCAGTGGCCCCGGATGCCGAGGACGAATTGTTCAGCGGCGATTTCGACCCGCGTCACTGATCCGCAACGACGCCTCGACGATTTCAGGCAGCCACTGCATCAGGACTTGGGATCGTCGTCCTTCCAGGGCGCCGACAGATAGCGCGTGCGGTTGAAGGTTTCCAGCCATTCCGGGCAGAACACCACCAACGCGCTGACCACCATGCCGTTGATGAACGCCTCGGGAAAAATGATCAGCCACAGGTAACCGACGAAATCTTCCAGCCAGTACGGCATGGCGAAACGTTCGTCGTACCACAACAACGTCAGCGCCAGCACCAGGCACAGCAACGCTGAAAGGGCTGCGGCGAAAAAACCGGAAACGAAGATGTACACGAAGAGATTTCGTGGCTGCGCGCGCTCCACCGCAATCGCACAGCATTCGGTGATCAACACCGGCAACAAGATGAACAGCGTGCCATTGACCCCCATGGCCATCAGGTCCTGACGGCCCAGCAGCACCAGGCCTGCTTGCGCCACCAGGCCGCCGACGATCGCCAGCGGCCAGTCCAGCAACAGCGTCACCGCCGTCATGCCGATGAAGTGATAGGACACGCCGGTATCGAAGTCCCGACGCACCAGCCACAGCATGAACAGCGCAAACACCGTGCCGAACAGCAGATGCTGGCGACGACTGTCGGTGAACAACTCGACCCAGGGTGCGCGCACAACGGCCCAGAGCAATACCGGTAGGTAGATCAACCACCCCACGTTCAGGGTCTGGGATGACAACAGCTCGGCACCGATCATGGCTGGGCGCACTCCCGTGTCTTGCCGAAAGAGAAAGAACCTCAGTCTACACCGCCCTTCGCCGGCCCTTCTAACTCAGGCCCAATGCCGTGGATCGTTCATCACCGCCTCATGTTCGGCAAACAATTTGGGAAGCTCGGCCTTGAGAAAATCCACCCAGGTGCGGACCTTGGCATCGAGAAATCGCCGCGAGGGATACAGCGCATAGACATTGCGCTCGCGCAATCGCCAGGCCGGCAATACACGCAACAAGGTGCCATCGCTCAAGGGCCGCGTGGCGGTGTGGAACGGCAGCAGGCTGATACCCATGCCTTCCTCCGAGGCCTTGACCATCGACTCGGCGACATTGCACTGAAAGGTCTTGGCCGGACTGACGGCGTGCTCGCCGTGTTCGTCCTGGAATATCCACTGGTCGCCATACAAGGGGTCGAGCAGGCGCAGGCATTGATGCTCGTTCAGCGCCAGCGGCTGCTGCGGAATGCCCTTGCGCCGCAGGTAGTCCGCGGAGGCGCACGGTACGCTGTAGATCTGCCCGAGGGCCTGGGCGACCAATTGCGAATCGGGCAGTTCGGGGGCAATCGAAATCACCACGTCATGCCCTTCTTCCAGTGGATCGGGATTGCGCTGGGACAAGGTCAGTTCGAACACCACGTCCGGATAAAGCTCGCTGTAGCGGGCGATCAAGGGCGTGATCAGCACGCCCAGGCCGTTCATGCTGTGCACCCGCAGGCGCCCGGCCGGGTTGATATGCGCGCCTCGGGCCTCGGCGGTGGCCTCGTCCATTTCTTCGACGATCTGCCGGCTGCGCAGGAGGAAGCGCTCGCCCGCTTCGGTCAGGCTCAGGCGTCGCGTGGTGCGTTGCAGCAGGCGCGCCTGTACATGTTCTTCCAGGTCCGAGACCAATCGGGACACCTGCGCCGTCGACAGATCCAGTGTGTCGGCTGCTGCGGTGAAACTGGCGCAGTCCACCACCCGGATGAACACGCGCAAGTTGTTAAGCAAATCCATAAGCCCCCCTCGGGCGAAGATACGCACCCGTTAATTGCCCGCGTGCGAAACAATTTGTAGGAGCTGGCTTGCCAGCGATGGCGGCCTCACAACCACCCCATCGTTCACGGCAGTACCCGATCCAGGGTGACTATTACATTTTCCGTAAAGCTGCATCAGCCATAGGCCCCTTTATCCACGGGTGGCGAAGACTAAAATCAATACATCAAAACCCACCCGGAGCACGCCAGCATGAAATCGTTGATCAGCCTGTTTCTAGCCGTCATCGCCACCTCGGCCATGGCCGCCGATAACGAGCCTCTCGCTGTCTTGTACAACCCGGCGCAGCCGCTGGACATCGCCAAGGTGGTATCTGTGTCGGACACCGCGACCGCCTGCGGGGTTGTGCCGTCGACCATGGTGTATGTCGATCATCAAGGCCAGACCCGTCGCGTGACGTACAACGTGATTGGCGATTGCACCAGCAACCTGTGAACCGCCGCAGTACTCAGAGCAGTGTCCAGGTGTAGCTGAGGATCAGACGGTTTTCATCGATATCACTGCGGTAATTGGACCGCGCCATCGCGTTGCGCACGCGGATGCCGAGGCCTTTGAGGCTGCCGCTCTGCAGCACGTAGCCAATGTCCAGGTCACGCTCACGGTCCTTGCCCTCATACCCCTTGCCGGTATCGACATTGTTGCCACTGATGTAGCGCAGGGTACTGGTCAAACCCGGCACACCCATAGCCGCGAAGTCATAGTCGTAACGTGCCTGCCAGGAACGTTCATCGGTGTAGGCGAACTCATAGGTCGGTACCTCGTTACCCAGCGGTGAGATGTTGGCGAACACCCGCGGGAACGCGCTGTCGCCGAACATCCCTTGATATCCGAGATAAAAGGTGTGGCCGCCACGTTTGGCCGACAGCAACGAGTAGAACGCCTGGTTGTCGATGTTGCCCAGCAGTTTTTTGCCGTCTTCACGCGAATCGAAGTAGCCGAGATTGGCGCCCAGGATCCAGTCACCCAGGGGCTCGCTGTGCTTGAGGCCGAGGAAGCGCTGGTTGTAGATGTCCTCCAGTTGCCCGTACCAGGCGCTGACCGAGGTGCGCTTGTCGTTGAAGGCATAATCGCCACCGGCAAAGTTGAACCCGTCACTGCTGACCTGACGTTGCGGCACATGCCCGAGCATCGCCTGCATTTTTTCATCACCGGCCTCGTTGCGCAGGCTGGTTGAACTCAGGTGTCCGCCCTGCAAGGTCAGGCCATTGATCTCGCTGGAAGAGATGCTTGCCCCTTGGTAACTCGGCGGCAGCAGGCGAATGTCACTGAACACCAACACCGGTAGATTGGGTTGCAGCTCACCGACTTTCAGCTCGGTTTTCGAGTAGCGCATCTTCAACGCGCCTTCGAGACGGCTGTAATTGTCCGCTGCGCGACCGTCGTCCTGAACCGGCAGCAAACCGGTGTTGACCCGGTCCGGGCTGCTGTCGAGCTTGAGGCCGAGCAAGCCGATGACATCCACACCAAAGCCGACGGCACCCTGGGTGTAACCGGACTTCACATTGAGGATGAAGCCCTGGGCCCACTCCTCGGCCTTCGATTGCGGGTTGGCGCCGACGATGTCGGAATAGTCGCGGCTGAAGTAGTAATTGCGCGCCTGCAACGTCGCGGTGGTGTCTTCGATAAAGCCACTCTCGGCGGCCATGACGCCTGTGGAAAAACCCGAGACGATCGCCAGGGACAACGCCGAACCGGTTGTTGGGAAATTCTGTTTCATCGTTGTGCTCTTATTGTTATTGATCGACAGGTTGAACAACTTCAGTCGCAGTGGATTTGCGAAGGGAAATGGGACGACGGGCGTTTAACAGCACATGGGTGACCATGCCGAAAATCAGCCCCCAGAAAGCGGCGGACAAGCCGAACAGCGACATGCCCGAAGCCGTGATCAGAAAGGTCACCAGCGCGGCTTCACGGTCGCTCGGTACGGCCATCGCACCCGTCAACGCCCCGGTAATGGCGGCAAACAGCGCCAGCCCCGCCAACGCCGCAATCAACTCCTTGGGGAACGCGGAAAATAGCGACACCAGCGTGGCGCCGAAGATGCCCAGCACCAGGTAGCACAAGCCCCCGACAACGCCGGCCACGTAGCGCTTGCGCGGATCCTCGTGAGCCTCCCGCCCGGTGCAGATGGCCGCCGTGATCGCGGCCAGGTTCAGCCCATGGCAACCAAAGGGGGCCAGCAGCGCGGTGCCCAATGCACTGCTGGCGATGATCGGGCTCGCGGGCGTTTGGTAACCGCTGGCGCGCAGCACGGTCATGCCAGGCACGAACTGGCCGGTGAGCGCCACCATCACCAGCGGCAAGGCGATGTTCAGAGTCGCGCTCAGGCTGAACTGGGGCGTGATCCACACCGGCGTCGCCAAACCGATCACCAATGCCTCGCGATGCAAATCACCGCTGAGCGCGGCAATCGAACAACCCGTCAGCAGCACCAGCATCACCGCGTAACGTGGCATCACCCGCTTGCCGATCAGGTAGGCCGCGAACATCGCCAGCACCAGCAATGGCTTGTGCTGCATTGATACGAACAGCCCGGTGCCGAAGCTGAACAGGATGCCGGCCAGCATTGCCGCCGCAATCGCGGCGGGCAACTTGCTGATGATCCGGTCGAAAGCTCCCGAGACCCCGACCACAAAGATGATCAGGCTACTGACCAGATACGCCCCCACCGCTTCGGCCATGGAAATTTCAGGCAACAACGCCACCAACAGCGCCGAGCCCGGCGCCGACCACGCGATGATCACGGGAACGCGAAAGCGCAGACTCAAACCGATGCCCAGCACGGCGCTGCCGATGGAGATCGCCCAGATCCAGGACGACAGCACTTCCCGCGGCAGATGGGCCGATTGTGCCGCCTGAAAGATGATCACCAACGGCCCGGCATAGGAAATCACCGTGGCGATAAATCCGGCGACAGCGGCTGACACGGAGAAATCCTGGAAAAAGGCCTTCATGATTCAAGCGCCCGTCGGCGACAGCGTTGGGCCGACAGCCATGGCACTGCGCCGGTTGCTGATGGCGAACACCGTCATGGCGAGGGCCGCCACCGCACCCGGCAAGGCAAACGCCATGAAGTTAAGTTGCAGCGGCAAGCTGATGCCGAGCAAGGCGCCACCCAGCAGGGGACCGACGATGGCACCGTTGCGGCCGATACCAGAAGCCCAGCCCAGGCCGGTGGAACGAATGGTCATGGAGTAAAACTGGGCAGCGCAGGCGTACAGCAGAATCTGCGAGCCAATGGTGGTGGCGCCAGCGATGGCGATCAGCAGGTACAACACCGGCATCGGGCTGTTGAAGCCCAACAGGGTGATCGACACCGCCGCCATGGCGAAGAATACCGACAGCACCCGCGGCAGGTTGAGCCTGTCACCCAGCACACCGCCGCCGATTGCACCGAAGATCGCCCCGAAGTTCAGCACCAGCAGGAACGACAGGCTCGAGCCCAGGCTGTAACCGGCGTTGGCCATCAGTTTTGGCAGCCACGAACTCAAGGCATAGACCATCAGCAGGCAGCAGAAAAAAGCCAGCCACAACATCATCGTGCGCAGTGCCCGGCCCTCGCGGAACAACTGCAACACCTTGGTGCCCGTGCCCTTCACTTCGCTCATGTGCAACTGATCGTCAGCCGATGCGACGTAAGCAGGATCGATCCGCTGGAGAATGTTGCGGGCTTCTTCATTGCGCCCCTGGCGCAGCATGAAACCCACCGACTCGGGCAGGAAGTACATGATCAGTGGCAACAGCAGCAACGGCAGGACCGCCACGTAAAACACCGACTGCCAGCCGAAACTCGGGATCAGCACGATGCCCAGCCCGGCTGACAGCATGCCCCCCACCGAGTAGCCGCTGAACATGATTGCCACCAAAGTGCTGCGAATCTTTTTCGGCGCGTATTCATTCATCAACGCCACGACATTGGGCATCACGCCACCAATGCCCAGCCCGGCAATGAAACGACAAAGTCCAAACTCGGTGGGGTTGCGGGCGAACCCGTTGAGCACGGTGAAACCACTGAAGAGCATCACGCAGAGGGTGATGGCTTTCTTGCGTCCGATCTTGTCCGAGAGCGGGCCGAAGAACAGCGCCCCGAACATCATGCCGAATAGTGCATAACTGCCCAGTGCACCGGCCTGCAGAGGACTGAGCCCCCACTCTTTCATCAGCATCGGCAAGACCACGCCGTAGATCACCAGGTCATAACCATCGAAAATGATGATCAGGGCGCACCAGAACAGCACCATCCAGTGGAAGCGGTTGAATCGAGCCTTGTCGATAACCTCATGTACGTCGATCTTGCGCATGGCGTTCATCTCTTGTTGTTGTTTTTTTAGGAGCAGCGGTAGCACGGCTCACGTCCGTACAGCCGAGGGTAGAGTCACCAGACGCGAGTCAATATCCGCATTGCGCAGACCACTATCCGTTTTGCGCAGCGCCCTGGAACGGACTGGAGAGCGAGAGTATTTGCCCCTCTCCGATAAACTGTCTTCTTTGCAATCACATTTGAGCGCTAAGCTTGGGCGTATGGATGACTCAGATTACTTACGCCTGCTGACCATTGCGGCCGAGCAAGCCAACGCGTTCCTGTCCAATGCCCGCAAATGGGAGCGCGAGCGTTGGGTCTGCCAACGCCTGCTGCAAGGCTTGAACATTCCCTACCGAGCCGACGAATTCGCCCCCGCCGGGGAGCCGCCGGACGTGTTGTTTCGCGACGCCAGTTTCGAAGTGTTCTTCGTGCTCGACGAGGGCCGGCGCCTCAATGATGAATGGCGCGACGAACTGCAAAGGCGGCGCAGTGCGTTTTCCCTGAGCCAGCTGGTACGACGAGAGGCCAAGCCCCGACGCATACCGGCCAACGAGTTCCTGCTGCGGCTGGCGCCGACCTTGCGCAAAAAAGCGCACAACTATAAAGAACGCGGCATGGACCTGGGCGAGCTGGACATCATTGCCTTCGCCAGCCTCAAGCGCGAAGTACTGGACCTCAACAGTCATTTCCCGCCGCCCACCGAATACCTGCGCCAGGGCTGGCGCTCGCTGTCGCTGGTGGGCCCGACCTTCGCCCGAGTGCTGTTCGCCCATCCCGATGCACCGGACTTCCTGCGCAGCAACCTGGGACGCAGCATCGTGTTCGACGTCGGGATCAGCCTGTGAGCCCACTGCAGGAACTGATTGCCGAAGTCCCGCAAACCGGCCGCGTACGCTGGATCGGCGTGCGTGCGGAACGTCACGCGCCGATGATCGAACTGGATGCCGTGGAAGCGCGACTCGAGGCCGGCCTGACGGGCGATCGCGCCCGCCCCGGCGTACGCAATGCGCGGCAGGTGACGCTGATTCAGTGGGAGCACCTGGCGGTGATCAGTTCACTGATGGGCCGCCCGGACGAGCAACCGGTCAAGCCTGAAGATTTGCGGCGCAATCTCGTTATCAGTGGGATCAATCTGTTCAGCCTCAAGGGCCGGCGCTTTCGCATCGGCCAGGCAATTTTTGAAACCACCGGCTGGTGCCAGCCTTGCGCACGCCTGCAGGCCAACCTGGGTCCCGGGACGTTTCAGGCCGTGCGCGGACATGGCGGAATCACCGCCCGGGTGTTACAAAGTGGGATCATTCGCCTGGACGACACGGTGAGCGTCGAGCCCATTCCGGACAGCGGCTATGCTCCGTTCAACGTTCGTTAAATCAGCCTGTAGCTTCAACACCTTCAGCAACGTCTACCTGACGAGGCCTTTATGACCAGCCGCCTGAACCCCGACGACCAAAAGCATGTCGAAGAGTACCTGCAGTTGTCCCAGCACCGAGTCGAGCGCCGGCCTTTCCGGCCGTGGATGCTCCTGGTGCTGGTATTGGCAGTGACCATTGGTCTGGGCCTGCTGAGCCGACTTATCAGTTACCTGACGCTATGAGCTGCCTCGCGCTCGCTTGGGTAACCACACCGATTTCCTTTAGCCTTGCGAGTTATCCCCATGTCCCATCGTATTGTCATTGTCGGCGGCGGCGCCGGCGGTCTGGAGTTGGCTACCCGTCTGGGTAAGACTCTGGGCAAACGCGGCACGGCCAGCGTAATGCTGGTCGACGCGAACCTGACCCACATCTGGAAACCGCTGTTGCACGAAGTCGCGGCCGGGTCGCTGAACTCGTCCGAAGACGAACTCAACTATGTGGCCCAGGCCAAGTGGAACCACTTCGAGTTCCAGCTGGGGCGCATGAGCGGGCTTGATCGCGCCAACAAAAAAATCCAGCTGGCCGCCACTTATGATGAAGCCGGTCTGGAACTGGTGCCCGCCCGGGAAGTGCCTTACGACTCGCTGGTGATCTCCGTCGGCAGCACCACCAACGATTTCGGCACCCTGGGCGCGGCGCAGCACTGTCTGTTCCTGGATACCCGCAAACAGGCCGAGCGCTTCCATCAGCAGTTGCTCAACCACTACCTGCGCGCCCACGCGGGGCAGACCGACAAGGTCGAGCAGATCAGCGTCGCCATCGTCGGTGCCGGCGCCACCGGGGTCGAACTGGCCGCCGAGCTGCATAACGCCGCCCATGAACTGGCGGCGTATGGCCTGGACCGAATCAAACCGGAAAACATGCACATCACCCTGATCGAAGCCGGTCCACGGGTGCTGCCGGCCCTGCCGGAACGGATCGGCGGGCCTGTGCATAAAACCCTGGAGAAGCTCGGGGTCAACGTCATGACCAATGCGGCCGTCAGTGAAGTGACCGCCGACAGCTTGATCACCGCGGATGGCAAAGTGATCAACGCCAGCCTGAAAGTCTGGGCTGCCGGGATCCGAGCGCCGGGGTTCCTCAAGGACATCGATGGCCTGGAAACCAACCGCATCAATCAACTGCAAGTGCTGCCGACCCTGCAAACCACCCGTGACGAGAACATCTTCGCCTTCGGTGACTGCGCGGCCTGTCCGCAACCGGGCACTGATCGCAATGTGCCGCCACGCGCCCAGGCTGCGCATCAGCAGGCGTCGTTGCTGGCCAAATCGTTGAAGTTGCGCATCGAAGGCAAGGCGCTGCCTGCGTACAAGTACACCGACTACGGGTCGCTGATTTCGCTGTCGCGTTTTTCGGCTGTGGGTAACTTGATGGGTAACCTGACCGGAAGCGTGATGCTGGAAGGCTGGCTGGCGCGGATGTTCTACGTGTCGTTGTACCGCATGCACCAGATGGCGCTGTACGGGCCGTTTCGCACAGCGATGCTGATGCTGGGCAGCAAGATTGGGCGTGGAACTGAGCCGCGGCTGAAGCTGCACTGATCAAACGTGCTTTTTGTAGGAGCGAGCTTGCTCGCGAAGAACTTGAGAGCGCCGCGTTAAACCAGAAACGCTGCGTTTTCGTTGACGATCTTCGCGAGCATTCGAGCGTCGACCGGCTGCTCCTACAATTGATCCACGGCAAAAATTAACAGGCAAAAAAAATCCCCGTATCTTTCGATACGAGGATTTTTAATATGGTCGGGGTAAGGGGATTCGAACTCCTGACATCCTGCTCCCAAAGCAGGCGCGCTACCGGACTGCGCTATACCCCGGTAAAAAAAAGGCGACCTAACTAAAGTCGCCTTCTTCGATCAGCGCTTTTGGCCTCTGATCTTAAGATTCGATTCCAGCGTTAACTGGTTTCAAAAATGGTGGGTCGTGTGGGATTCGAACCTACGACCAATTGGTTAAAAGCCAACTGCTCTACCAACTGAGCTAACGACCCAAAAATGGTCGGGGTAAGGGGATTCGAACTCCTGACATCCTGCTCCCAAAGCAGGCGCGCTACCGGACTGCGCTATACCCCGGCTTGAAATTGGCTCCGTGACCAGGACTCGAACCTGGGACCCAATGATTAACAGTCATTTGCTCTACCGACTGAGCTATCACGGAACTACACATTTCAATTTACAACTTTGTAGCTTTACTGCGTTCTCTTCGACTCGTTCGCATCGCTGCGTTCGTGTGTCTGAGGCGCGCTATTCTACAATCTTCAGCACCTCTGTCAACCCCCTAATTTGCATTCAAGTTAATGATTTGCAACTTATTTTAGATTCCTGCCTGTGAGCAGAAACCCTGGCGGGTGACTTACTGCGGGGCGCACTTTACAAGCCTTTTCCTTAGAGTTCAACAGCCTGAATGAAAAAAAGGCCTCGTTATGCGAGGCCTTTTCGATTTTGTTGCGGTTACGGATCAGACGAAGACGATTTCGTCGTTTTCCACCACGCCGTGAGCGGTGTCGCCTGGCATGAATCGACCGGAAAGGATCAACTGCGCCAGCGGGTTCTCGATCCAGCGCTGAATAGCCCTCTTGAGCGGCCGTGCGCCGTATACCGGGTCGTAGCCGACCGCGATCAGCTTGTCCATGGCCTCGGGGCTCAGTTCAAGCTTCAGCTCCCGCTCGGTCAGGCGACTGCGCAGGCGACCCAACTGGATCTCGGTGATGCCAGCAATCTGATCCCGCGCCAAAGGCTCGAAAATCACCACTTCGTCGACCCGGTTGATGAACTCCGGCCGGAAGTGGCTGGAAATCGCATCCATCACCGCCGCGCGCTGCGCCTCACGATCACCCACCAATTCCTGGATCTGCACCGAGCCCAGGTTGGAAGTCATGACAATCACGGTGTTCTTGAAGTCCACCGTGCGGCCATGGCTGTCGGTCAGGCGACCGTCTTCCAGCACTTGCAGCAGGATGTTGAACACATCCGGGTGCGCCTTCTCGACTTCGTCCATGAGGATCACTGAATAAGGCTTGCGACGCACCGCCTCGGTCAGGTAACCGCCCTCTTCGTAACCGACGTAGCCTGGTGGCGCACCGATCAGGCGAGCCACGGAATGTTTCTCCATGAACTCGGACATGTCGATCCGCACCATCGCCTCTTCGGTATCGAAGAGGAATTCAGCCAGCGCCTTGCACAGTTCGGTTTTACCGACACCGGTCGGGCCGAGGAACATGAACGAGCCACTCGGGCGATTCGGGTCGGACAACCCGGCACGGGAACGCCGTACCGCGTTGGACACGGCAACCACCGCTTCGTCCTGGCCGATCACACGCTGGTGCAACAGGCTTTCCATTTTCATCAGTTTTTCGCGCTCGCCCTCAAGCATCTTCGACACGGGTATGCCGGTCCATTTCGACACGACCTCGGCGATTTCCTCTTCAGTCACCTTGCTGCGCAGCAACTGGTTCTCGCTCTTGCCATGCTGGTCGACCATTTGCAGGCTGCGCTCCAGGTCCGGGATCACCCCGTACTGCAACTCGGCCATGCGGTTCAGGTCGCCTTTGCGGCGGGCACTTTCCAGCTCCTGGCGTGACTGTTCGATCTTCTGCTGGATCTGCGCCGAACCTTGCACCTCGGCTTTTTCCGAGTTCCAGATTTCTTCGAGATCCGAGTATTCACGCTCCAGACGGGCGATTTCTTCCTGGAGTTTTTCCAGGCGTTTCTTCGCCGCGTCGTCGCTTTCTTTCTTCAGCGCCTGGGATTCCACCTTCAGCTGGATCAAGCGGCGCTCCAGGCGGTCCAGCACTTCCGGCTTGGAGTCGATCTCCATGCGGATGCGGCTGGCGGCCTCGTCGATCAGGTCGATGGCCTTGTCCGGTAACTGCCGGTCAGTGATATAGCGATGGCTGAGCTTGGCCGCCGCAATGATCGCGCCGTCAGTGATCGCCACCTTGTGGTGGACCTCGTAACGCTCTTTCAGGCCACGCAGGATGGCGATGGTGTCTTCTTCACTCGGCTCGTCCACCAGCACTTTCTGGAAGCGTCGCTCAAGGGCGGCGTCCTTCTCTATATATTGGCGGTACTCGTTGAGCGTGGTGGCACCGACGCAATGCAATTCGCCACGCGCCAGGGCTGGCTTGAGCATGTTGCCCGCATCCATCGAGCCCTCGCCTTTACCGGCGCCGACCATGGTGTGCAGTTCGTCGATGAACAGAATGATCTGCCCTTCCTGCTTCGACAGTTCGTTGAGCAGGGATTTCAGGCGTTCTTCGAACTCGCCACGATACTTGGCACCGGCAATCAACGCCCCCATGTCCAGGGAGAGCAGGCGCTTGCCCTTGAGGCCGTCCGGCACTTCGCCGTTGATAATGCGCTGGGCCAGGCCTTCGGCGATCGCGGTTTTACCGACGCCAGGCTCACCGATCAGCACCGGATTGTTCTTTGTACGACGTTGCAGCACCTGGATAGTCCGGCGAATTTCATCGTCACGGCCGATCACCGGATCGAGCTTGCCATCTTCGGCACGCTTGGTCAGGTCGACGGTGTATTTGTCCAGGGCCTGGCGCGCTTCCTCGTGATTGGGGTCATTGACCGCCTCACCGCCACGCAAGTTGTTGATCGCGTTTTCCAGGGCTTTCTTGCTCACGCCCTGGCCGAGCAAGAGCTTGCCGAGCTTGCTGTTCTCGTCCATCGCGGCGAGCAGCACCAGTTCGCTGGAAATGAACTGGTCGCCCTTCTGCTGGGCCAGGCGATCGGCCTGGTTGAGCAGGCGCGCCAGATCCTGCGACATATTCACGTCGCCGGTCGGGTTCTGGATTTTCGGGAGCTGGTCGAGCTCCTTGGTCAGCTCTTTACGCAGGCTGTTGACGTCGAAGCCCACCTGCATCAACAGGGGCTTGATCGAGCCGCCCTGTTGCTCGAGCAGCGCTTGCATCAAGTGCGCCGGCTCTATGGCCGGATGATCGAGACCGACGGCCAGGGATTGGGCATCGGACAACGCTAACTGCAATTTGCTGGTTAAACGGTCTATACGCATGGGTCACCTTCCTTTTGAGCAGGCCGGACCTATAAAACATCCTGAATGAAGAAACCTGCCAGATACCACAATAGATGCGGTCGATTCTGGGAGTTTCAAGCGTCGAGACGTTGATGCAGGTCAGACAAGTCTAGCGTTCGAGCCAGATCAAGGAGGCAAATCGACCGGTGCGGGATGCACGGCGGTAGGAATAGAAGCGTGGGTCGGTCACGGTGCAGAGTCCGCCACCGTAAACAGCAGTTACACCCCGAGCGGCCAGACGCAAGCGCGCCAACATATAAATGTCCGCCATGAACTTGCCGGCGTTTTGGCTTGGCACAAAAGCTTCAGCCGCTTGTGGCAACTGTTGCACGAAGGTTTCCCATACCTCAGGGCCAACTTCGAAGGCTTGCGGACCAATGGCCGGGCCGAGCCAGACCAGAACCTCGGCAGGCGGCACGGCCAGGCTGTCGAGGGTCGCTTCCAGTACGCCCGCCGCCAACCCACGCCAACCGGCATGGGCCGCCGCGACACGAGTACCGGCACGGTCGCAAAACAGCGTAGGCAGGCAGTCGGCAGTCATCGCCGCACAGGCAATGCCCGGCGTTGAAGTCCAACTGGCATCGGCAGTGTCCACCCGGCTCGGATCCGCATGAGCCACGACAATGCCGTGGACCTGCTGCAACCAGGCCGGCTGAATCGAAAAATGATCAGTAAGACGCTGGCGATTCTCGGCAACAGCTTCGGGGCTGTCATCGACGTGATCGCCAAGATTGAGGCTGTCGAACGGCGCCATGCTGACGCCGCCCGCACGGGTGGTGACACAGGCTTTGACCCCGGCCGGCGCGGGCCAGTCAGGAATCAGCCAGTCACTCATCCGATGAACGCCTCACGGTCTTGCTTGAGCAGGGTCAGCAACCAGACGAAATCTTCCGGCAATGGCGACTCCCAGCTCATGCGCACACCGGTGGTCGGGTGATCCAGCTCGAGGAACCGCGCATGCAGCGCCTGGCGCGGGAAGTTCTTCAGCGACTCGACCATGGTCGGGTTGGCAGCCGGCGGAATCCGGAAACGACCGCCGTAGGCAGGATCTCCGACCAACGGGTAGTTGATGTGCGCCATGTGCACGCGAATCTGGTGCGTACGACCGGTTTCCAGCTTCACCCGCACGTGGGTGTGGGAACGGAAACGCTCGAGCACGCGGTAGTGGCTGACGGCCTGCTTGCCACCTTCCATCACGGCCATGCGCTGGCGTTGTTGGCCATGACGACCGATTGGCGCATTGATCTTGCCGCCAGCGGTCACCACGCCGATCACGATGCACTCGTAGATCCGGCTGACGCTGCGGCTCTGCAACTGTGTAACCAGCTGCGTCTGCGCCTGAATGGTCTTGGCCACCACCATCAGACCGGTGGTGTCCTTGTCGAGGCGATGCACGATCCCGGCGCGGGGCACATTGATGATGTCCGGCACGTGGTGCAGCAAGGCGTTGAGCAAGGTGCCATCAGCGTGGCCAGCAGCCGGGTGAACCACCAGGCCCGCAGGTTTGTTGATCACCAGGATGTCGTCGTCTTCATAGACGATGTCCAGGGCGATGTCTTGAGCGACCCATTCGCCCTGAGCTTCCTGCTCGGCAGTGAGTTCAAGAATGGCGCCACCGTGAACGATGTCTCGCGGGCGGACAACCGCCCCATCCACAGTCAGGCGGCCGTCTTTGATCCAGGCGGAAAGGCGCGAGCGCGAGTGCTCAGCGAATAATTGTGCGGCGACTTGATCGAGGCGTTGGCCGCCCAATTCGGACGGCACCTCTGCGCTAAGTTCAATTTTATCGGACATGCTCGGACTAGGCGTCGGCACAGCCTTTGGTTTCGGCTGCGCGCTTGTGGTTAAATACGGCGTCTTTTGCCCCGAGGCTATTCAACGGGGCGCTCATCATAACAGGACGGCCTCGCCCAAGACAGCGGCCGTCATAGGGACGCAAGCCGCCATGCAAGTGAAACACCTGCTGCTGATCGCCATCCTCGCATTGACCGCTGCTTGCTCTTCGAAGGAAGTCGTAGACGAAAACCTGAGCGAAGTCGAGTTGTACCAACAGGCTCAAGCTGATCTGGACAATAATAGCTACACCAGCGCCACTGCCAAGCTCAAGGCTCTGGAATCGCGGTATCCGTTCGGCCGATACGCCGACCAGGCTCAGCTGGAACTGATCTATGCCAACT
The DNA here is from genome assembly GCF_054600775.1 of Pseudomonas sp. MHK4. NCBI lineage: Bacteria > Pseudomonadati > Pseudomonadota > Gammaproteobacteria > Pseudomonadales > Pseudomonadaceae > Pseudomonas > Pseudomonas sp. MHK4. The sequence goes on from NZ_BAAIAK010000008.1 coordinate 55,860, forward strand.
ACAAGAACGCCGAACCAGAAGCCGCCAAGGCCGCTGCCGAGCGTTTCATTCGCCTGCACCCGCAGCACCCGAACGTCGATTACGCCTACTACCTCAAGGGCCTGACTTCTTTTGACCAGGACGTTGGCCTGCTCTCGCGCTTCCTGCCGCTGGACATGACCAAGCGTGACCCGGGCGCCGCTCGCGACTCCTACAACGAGTTCGCCCAACTGACCAGCCGCTTCCCCAACAGCCGTTACGCGCCGGACGCCAAGCAGCGCATGATCTACCTGCGTAACCTGCTGGCAGCCTACGAAATCCACGTGGCCGACTACTACCTGACCCGTCAGGCCTACGTCGCCGCCGCGAACCGTGGCCGCTACGTGGTGGAAAACTTCCAGGAAACCCCTTCGGTCGGCGACGGCCTGGCGGTGATGACAGAGGCCTACCAGCGCCTGCACCTGGACGAACTGGCTGCCACCAGCCTCGAAACCCTGAAGCTCAACTACCCGAACCACCCAAGCCTGGTGGACGGTCAGTTCGTGCCATCGGTCGCCGAAGCCGATAACCGTTCGTGGCTGAGCAAGGCCACCCTGGGCCTGATCGAATCCCGTCCGCCGCTGCCGCCGGGTGAAACCCGCGCCAACCAGGACGTGCAGAAGCAGTTCCAGGATGCCAAGGACGCGATCCCGAGCGAGCTCAAGCCTAAAGACGGCAACGGCGATGTGATCGAGGAAGAAGACCACGAGGCCGAGGGCAACAATGAAGACCGCTCGTGGTTCAGCTACATGACCTTCGGCGTGTTCGACTGATACGACCGGTGGTGCAGAAAGGGAGACTCTTGAGTCTCCCTTTTTTATTGCACCGTTTTTATGCAGCGCGAATACGCTGTGCGCCTGTCATGTCCTTGGCTAAACTGGCGGCTCATCCGTCATAAAGCAGCTCACCATGCTTCGTTTATTATTCTGGATCGCCGTGATTGCCGCCGCTGTCTGGTTCTGGCGCAAGTACAAGGGCCAGGTTTCTGCACCCAAGTCCTCCGCCGAGCTGGAAGCGGCCCCCATGGTCCGCTGCGCCCATTGCGGCGTGCACCTGCCCCGCGACCGTGCACTGAGCCTTCAACAACAGTGGTACTGCAGCCAGGCTCACCTTGAGCAAGGCCCAGGTTCCAGTGATCGCTGAGACGTCCAGTCCCGGCGACAAACAGGCCCAGCGACTGCTGCGTCTCTATCACCTCTACCGTTTATGCATCGGTTTCACCCTGGTGCTGCTGATTTCCAGCGACCTGGACAACCGGTTGCTGACGTCCGCCAATGACGAGCTGCTGCGCTACGGCAGCTGGTTGTACCTGGTGCTGAACATCCTGCTGGTGGTCTTCTTCCAGAACACCCGCCGCCCCGCGCAAGTGCTCAGCCTGGCGCTGGTCGACGTCCTGCTGCTCTGCGTGTTGTTCTACGCCGGCGGCGGAGTGGCCAGCGCCATTGGCAACTTGCTGATCGTCTCGGTGGCCATCAGCAATACCTTGTTGCGAAGACGCATCGGCCTGCTGATTGCCGCCATCAGTGCACTTGGCATCCTGGGTTCGAGTTTCCTGCTGATTCTCAGCCACCCCGCCAGCCCCAATGATTATTTGCAGGTCGGTACGCTCGGCGCCCTGTGTTTTGCTGCGGCCCTGCTGGTACAAGGCCTGACCCGACGACTGGAAGTCAGCGAAACCCTGGCGGAACAGAAAACCAGCGAAGTCATCGGCCTGGAAGCCCTCAATGCCCTGATCCTGCAACGCATGCGCACGGGCATCCTGGTGCTCGACGACCAATGGCGCGTGCAACTGGCCAATCAAAGTGCCTTGACCCTGATGGGCTGCGAGCGCCTCGAAGGCCGCCGGATTGACGAGCATGCCCCTTCCCTGGTCGAACGCCTGCAATTGTGGACCGATAATCCGACGCTGCGCCCGCACAGCCTGAAAATCCCTGCCAGCGGCCTTGAACTGCAGCCGAGTTTCATCGCCCTGGCCCCTGGCCCGCAGCACCAGACCCTGATCTTTCTCGAAGACCTCGCCCAGATCACCCAGCAGGCGCAACAACTGAAACTCGTCGCCCTCGGGCGCCTGACTGCCGGTATCGCCCATGAAATCCGCAATCCATTGGGCGCCATCAGTCACGCCGCGCAGCTATTACGGGAATCGGAGGAACTGAATGCCGCGGATCGACGTCTGACGCAGATTATTCAAGACCACTCTCAGCGAATGAATCGGGTTATCGAAAACGTCCTGCAACTGTCCCGCCGCCAGCAAACCGCGGCGCAACGACTCGATCTGAATCAGTGGCTGGAACAGTTCGTGACAGAAATTCGCGAGCAGGCCACCGAGCGCCAGAAGATCCATCTACGCATCGCTCCAGGTGATTTCAGGACCTTGATGGACCCCAACCAACTGAAGCAAATTCTCGACAACCTGATCCGCAATGCATGGCGCCATAGCGCCCTCAACCACGACCAGGCGCAGGTCTGGCTTGAGTTGTTCATGGATGCCGACAGTCAGCTGCCGACCCTCGACATCCTCGACGACGGTCCCGGCGTGGCCCCGGACCATCAAGCGCAATTGTTCGAGCCTTTTTTCACCACCAGCCACCAGGGCACTGGCCTGGGGCTCTACCTGTCCCGCGAACTGTGCGAAAGCAACCAGGCGCGCCTGGACTTCAAATCACGCCAGGGCGGCGGTTGCTTTCGCATTACCTTTGCTCACGGACGCAAACAGGGTTGAACATGAGCCCACGGCAAAAAGTCCTGATCGTCGACGACGAGCCGGACATCCGCGAACTCCTGGAAATCACCCTGGGACGGATGAAACTCGATACCTGCTGCGCGCGCAACGCTGGCGAGGCCTTGTCCCTTCTCCAGCGCGAGGCGTTCGACCTGTGCCTGACCGATATGCGCTTGCCGGACGGCAGCGGCCTGGAGCTGGTGCAACACATCCAGCAACGCTACCCGCAAGTCCCGGTGGCCATGATCACGGCCTATGGCAGTCTCGACACGGCGATCAATGCACTGAAGGCTGGTGCGTTCGATTTCCTGACCAAACCGGTGGACCTGAGCCGCTTGCGGGAACTGGTGACCAGCGCGTTGCTGCTGCCCGTCCCTGGCACCGCCATCGATCGGCGCTTGCTCGGCGACTCAGCGCCCATGCGCGATCTGCGCAAACAGATCGACAAACTGGCCCGCAGCCAGGCACCGGTGTACATCAGTGGCGAGTCCGGCAGCGGCAAGGAACTGGTCGCCCGCCTGATTCATGAACGAGGACCACGGGCCAGCCAACCCTTTGTCCCGGTCAATTGCGGTGCGATTCCGACGGAGCTGATGGAAAGCGAGTTTTTCGGTCATCGAAAAGGCAGCTTTAGCGGCGCCATCGAGGATAAACCGGGATTGTTCCAGGCAGCCCACGGCGGCACCCTGTTTCTCGACGAAGTGGCCGACCTGCCTCTGCCGATGCAGGTCAAACTGCTGCGGGCGATCCAGGAAAAAGCGGTACGCAGCGTTGGTGGGCAACAGGAGATGATGGTCGATGTGCGCATACTGTGCGCCACCCATAAAGACCTTGGCGCCGAAGTCGCTGCCGAACGTTTTCGCCAGGATCTGTACTACCGCTTGAACGTGATCGAACTGCGGGTTCCGCCGTTGCGCGAACGTCGTGACGACATCGAACTCCTGGCCAGCCACGTGCTCAAGCGCCTGGCTGCAGACACCGGGCAGCCCGCGACGAAAATCCACTCCGATGCCCTCCAGGCCCTGAAAAGCTACCGTTTCCCGGGCAATGTGCGCGAACTGGAGAACTTGCTCGAACGAGCTCACACGTTATGCGACAACCAGCAGATCGAGGCCAGCGACCTGCGCCTGGCCGAAGGTAACTGTGCCGCCGAAGCGGGCGTGCCGGACCTCACGCAGATCGATAACCTGGAGGCGTACCTGGAAAACGTTGAGCGTCAACTGCTTCTCCATGCCTTGGAGGAGACGCGCTGGAACCGCACGGCGGCGGCTCAGCGGTTGAATCTGTCGTTCAGATCGATGCGCTACAGGCTGAAGAAGTTGGGCCTGGATTGACGCTTTTTTGATCTTCAAATCCGCCCGGCTGGCGCATACGGCGCAGGATCGATAATCGGCGCTCGACCCAGCATCACATCGGCAAACAATTGGCACGACGCAGGCGCCAGCACCAACCCATTGCGGTAATGCCCGCAATTGAGCCAGAGCCCCTCAAAACCCGGTACCCGACCAATATACGGGATGCCCTCCGGCGAACCGGGCCGCAACCCGGCCCAATGCCCCACTACCTCAGCGTCGACCAACGCCGGAATCAACTCCACGGCTGAGGCCTTGAGGCTTTCGAGAGCCGATTCAGTAGGCGTCTTGTCGTAGCCTTCGTGCTCCAGGGTACTGCCAATCAGGATGTGCCCATCGCGTCGCGGAATCGCATAACGCCCCTTGGCCAGCACCATGCTCGGCAGGAAGTCCGCCGCGCACTTGTAGAGGATCATCTGCCCTTTCACCGGTTCGACCGGCAATTCAAGGCCCAGGCTCTTGAGCAGATCGCCGCTCCACGCGCCAGCGGTCAGGACCACTTGATCGCCATGGATCGCGCCGGTGTCGGTCTGCACACCGACTATTTTTTCGTCCTGCCGGATGAACCCGCTGACTTCGCACTGCTCATGAATCGTCACGTTTGGCAGCGCCTGCAATGCCGCCTTGAGCGACTTCACCAGCCGTGGATTGCGCACGTTGGCCACGTCGGCCATGTAGATCGCCCGGGAAAAACCACCGCCCAGCACCGGCACCGCATCGTGGGCCGCCGAGATATCCACAGCCCGCAGCGGCCGGCCCTCGCGCGCGGCCCAGGCCAGCGCCTCGGCTTCATCGTCCAGGTCCAGCCAGTACAGGCCCGTGGTATGCACCTCGGGATCAATTCCGGTGGCCGCAAACAAACGCTCGCCCAGCTGTGGATAAAAATCCTGGGACCAATGCGCCAGCGCGGTCACCGCAGGGCTATAGCGCCATGGATAGAGCGGCGAAACGATGCCGCCACCGGCCCAGGACGATTCCTGGCCGACGTTCGAGCGATCCAGCAGCACCACACTCTGCACTTGGGGCGCGAGATTGAATGCCGTCAGCAGCCCGATTACCCCACCACCGACGATCACCACTTGCTGTTGCCTGGTCATGTTCTGATCCAACCGTTCAATAGACAGAGGCGCAAAGGGCGCCCGAAAAGGAAACTCAGCGACCCCAGCAATCCTTGGTGGACACGCCATCCGCAGCATTGACCATGTTTCTGACACCGGTGTTGGTGAGGGTGAAATCACCGCACTTGTCAGCGGCCATGGCGCTACCGCTCTTGCGGGTTGCCGTCAGCAGGAATGTCTGGTCGGTCAGGGTCGGCGTGATGCTGTAGTAGTCGTTGCCGGCGCTAAGGTCGGTGGCGTGGGTGTAGACGTTATTCTTCGAATAGAAACGCTCGAGGATCTGCGCCTGTTCCGAGAGCAGTCCGGCGACCTCTGTGCGACGCCCCTTGTTCACGTACTCGGTGAGGCTTGGATAGCCAATGGTGATGACGATCCCGATGATCGCAATCACGATCATGATTTCGATCAGGGTAAAACCGCGGTTGGAACTGCGCATGCCTCAATTCTCACTTACTGTATTTGTCGCCACATGATGCGACGGCTGCCGCCGCCGGATTTTTCCACCAGCGTGGAGATACCGCCACTGGAATCGTTCACGATCTTGCGCGTCGCGCCATTGACGATGGCGTTCAGGGTCGGCATCCCGCCGGTAAAGACCACGCCGCTGGACAGCGTGTCGGTGTTGTCGACCACGGCGTCGCCGTTGGTGTCGAGCACCGCATAATTGAGCATCTTACCGCTGAACGCATCGAGCTCGACCAGTTTGCCGTTACCAAAGCTGGCGCAAGGGTCGGTGGTATCCACGCTGGCCGTGGTAAAGACGATCCGTCCGAGTACCAGGCTGGCCTGGTCGATCACCCGCTCACCGGTCAGCGCGTTGTTATACAGCAGTGGCAGATACCAACCCTTTTGCGTTGGGTAATTCACCTCGTGCTGACTGGTGGTGATGGACTGCGCCGACACCCCGGTCACTGCCTGGGCCTGCAGGCTGGAGGTAGTGATCTGCCCGGAGCCACCCTGCGCATCCCACACCGCGTAGAACGCCTGCAGGTCCTTGTTGCCCCTGTCTGCCGTCTCGTTGAATTTGCCGGTGCCGAAAAACACCATCTTGCCACCCAGGGGATTGTCCGCCAGCAACGGCTGTGCGGTGATTGGCTGGGTAGCGCCACCGGCGGTGGTGAACAATGGCTTGCCGGCAAATGCGAGGCCCCAGGCGTTCGGGGTGGCGCCACTGAGGTCAAACTTCCAGAGTCGCCCCTCAAGGTCACCGCCATAGGCGGCCTGCACCACATTCTGGGAGTTCACCCTGAGTTTCACCGAAGACAACCCGTTGCTGGTTTCACTGCTGTCGACCACGATTTTCCTGATCAGGCTGCCGTCGCGAATGTCCAGCACATACAAGGCAGCCACCCCGGAGTGGCTGCCATAGCCGTTGGCAATGAACGCCGCCCAGCGCCCATCCGCCAAGCGTGCCACCTCCGGCCGGGCGTAGGCATAACCCAGGTCATTAAAAGCGTTCGCTGCACTGGCAGTGGCCGGCGCGTTGATTTCCCACAGGGCCTTCGTCACATTCCCCGCCGATGCATCGAACAGCTGCAGCGCATAGAAGGTTCGTCCGCCCGCCCCCGTTCCGCCCAGTGCGAGGGTTTTCCAGGCACTGTTCAACTGGGCATCGAACACGCCCACCTGCCCATCCACCAGAAACCTGTGGCCGGCTCCGTTGATGTAGGTGGGATCGGCGATGTAACGCAAAGATGGCTGCACATTGGAGGGCATGTAGGCGAAGCGCCGGGCACCGTTGCCGGTACTGATGACGCTGACGAAACCGTCGTTGGCGTTGACCACCAGACTTGCATGCATGTTGGCCACCTTGGTCGCCAGGTACGTGCTGTAGGAGGTGTCCCCCGACAAATCCGCTGCGGTTTTGTCCGAAGGGCCGGCCAGGACCAGCGGCGAGTTGACGATATCGCCGAGCAACACACTGCGCTCTTTCAGGCCGGCCTTGTTGCTGCCCTTGCTCCACTCCAGCAGATCGCTGCCCGTAATTCCGCCGGGCAAGCCCTGGCTGAGGACGCTTTGCTGGGCCGCAGACAAATTGGCAAAGACCAATGTCACGGCGCTGTGGGTCTGGCTGTTCCATGATTGATAGGTTGGTGCCGCAGCGCCCGGCACGATCGCCGTATCGGTGGACCACAGCACCGAGGCGGTATCGACCGCGCCACTGGCGGTGAAGCCGTAGGCCTTGATCGTGCCACGCCAGTCCCTGGGGTCGTAGCGGGTCTGGAAATAACGGGTGGCGCTGGCGACACCACTGCCGCCGGAGCCGGCCTTGGTGCACAACAAGGGCGAATCCGCAGGCGTGAAGGCATAGGCCGGAGCGGCCAGGAACAAGGCGCAAACGGCCCCGCTCAACATCCGCCACGGCGGCGCGCGCCTTTCAATACTTCGCATAAATGCTCTCCACCACACTGCGCGAGCTGCCCGTTATGCCCACGGCGGTGACCCGGTACAAGGTCGCCGAGGTGTTGCTCGGCACGTTCACTGCCGCCATGGTGGTACCCATGTTCTGCACGCCATAGAAGCCATTACCGGACGCGATCCAGGTCACCCCGGAGGTGGAATTGAACCCGGCCGCCTTGAGGGTCGCCGATTCGGCAGGCGGGGCGCACCGGGTAGTACCGCTGCACACGGGCAACGAGAAACTATCGGGCTGCACCGCGCTTTCACCCACGCGCAACACCGCTTCGGCAAGCTGGAACGACTGATTGCGCAAGCCCAGGCTACCGGCCATTTTTTCCTGCAGGGTGGCGTTTTGCATCGATGAAATACCGATCAGCGTCAGCAGCAACAGGAACACCAGGCTGACCAGCAGCGCCATGCCGCGCTGGGCACCAGGGGCAACGCGCATCGACCCACCCGTCATGGCAAGCGGTTGCGCAAAGCGGCAACGACGTTGAAGGTCTGGTCGCTCACCCGATTGTTCGGGTCAGTGAGGGTCAGGCTCAGACGTACGCTGCGGATGCGTGCCGGGTCCGACGGGTTGCTGCTGTAACTGGACACCGCCGAATCGGTCGCCGAACTGGCGAGGCCGAAGCTCACGTCGAAGGCACTGACGTTATCCACCAGCACTTGCTGGAGCGGCTTATCCCTGCCGACGCCCATCGTCAACTCACCGTTCTTCAAGCTGTAGATCAATCGGCGGATGGGAAATGCCATCTGCCCCGAAGCGGGTGCGCGCCAGTCGGAATAAGCCGTCGCGCTGCTTCGACAATCGGATACCACCGTCCAGGCCGGCGTCCCGCCATTGTTGCCGACGTCCGACGTGACCAGGGTCAACTTGCGACCGGCGTTGTCCCAGCGGATAGGCGTTAGCTGGCTGGCATTGAAGTCACCCGCTTTGCTGGCATCGGTGATCGTCCCCAGGCAACCGAACATGCCGACCATGCGGATTTCCTGGATCATTTTGCTCAGCACGAAACGCGCGTCCTCCTGCATGGCCGCCGCGGCGTTCTGGCTGATGTAAGTGTTTTTTGCGGCGATGAACACCTGCACCACCCCCAGCACCACGACCAGGCTCAAGGCCAGGGCGATCAGCAACTCGACCAGGCCGAAGCCGCGACTGAAGCGGCTCATGGCCTCGCCACCGGGTCGACGGTCGCGCGGCTGGTGAGGACGAAACTGCGTCGTGAGTCGGCAGCGTTGGCGGCCCGCGAGTCGTCCCAAGTGATGGTGATGGTGTACACCCGCTGGCTCTGGGAGATGCTGCCGGTCGCCGTTTCACCACCAAAACCGGCAATGTTAGTGGTGAAATCGTAGAGATCCTGGTCCCGGGCGTCGTTGGGATTGCCCGAGGTTGGCAGTGTAACGGTGTAGTCGGCGCCAGCATTGGCGCGAATGCGGTCCATCATGTCGTAGGCGATGAAACTGGCCTGGCTGGTCATGCGCGCACTGTCGGTGTACTTCAAGGCATTCAATTGAAAGGCCGCCGCGCCCAACAGCGCCACGCCCAGGAGCAACAACGCCACCAGCACTTCGATCAGCGTCATGCCCTCCTGGGCACGCTTGCTCCATGGCCTCATCCGCAACTTCCACCCAATAGAATTCGTCCGTTCAAACACAGATTCAGCGTCCTGCTTTGTGTTCCGAGCACATAGCTGATCACCACTGCCGTGGAGGGTGACGACAGCCCGCCCAGATTATTGAAATCGATGGCCGTGACATCCGAGGGTAGCGTCAGAGTCGCCCCGCTGCTCATCGCTGGAACAACCCGCAACACATTGGCCGGGGTGCCTGTACCGTCATAGACCGTCAACTCCCCGGTCCACCGCCCACCTTCCGTGGGTCGCAGCCGAGTGGTCAGGCCTCGGTCAATGGCTTGCAGTCGGGCGAAGTTCAGGGCACGCCGCAGATCCCCCATCTCGGTCTCGGCCCTGGTGCCTTGTGTCGAACGGATAAACGCCGGGACCGCCAAGGTGATCAGGACGAGGAAGATCGCCAACGCCACCAGCAACTCGATCAGCGTGAAACCTTTTGAACGATGATCCATCGTTGCCCTTCGTTGCGGGCGGCTATACCTGCTTCTATTGGCGCAGGGATAGCGCGAGGCAGCATATTCCAGGGAGGGAGATTTCATGCGTGAGCAAGGGTTCAGTCTGATCGAATTGCTTATGGGACTCACGATTGTCGGGATTGTTCTGCTCCTGGTCAGTCCGGCCTTCGCCGCGCTGACAGAATCGAACCATCGCGAGGAGGCCGCCAAGTCACTCGTCAGCGGTCTGCGCAGTGCAAGAAGCGAAGCGATAGCGCGCGGCCAGGTCGTCGTGATTCATGGCATAAACGACGAATGGAGCCAGGGCTGGCGGCTCATTCTGGATGTCAGCGGCAAGGGCCATGAGGACCCCGACAACCCGCTGCTGATCGAGCGCCGCAGCGGCATGAGCGTGGCGATCGTCGGCAATCGAAATGTCACGACGGCCGTACGCTTCGGCCCACTGGGGAGGCCGGTATCCGGCGGTTTTCAATCAGGGACATTGCACGTGTGCGCGGCACGCGAAGCGCACAGCCAGCACCAGGTGGTACTGGCTTCGAACGGTCGCATCAGCCTGCGCAGCGAGCAGACGGCACACCCGTTATGCGCGAGGTGAAGCCTCAGAGCAGCGAACGGACCCGCAGTTCTTTAGGCATGGAGAACGTGATGTTCTCTTCACGACCGGCCAACTCATCGGCACCGGTAGCGCCCCAGGCCTGCAATTGCTGGATCACGCCACGCACCAGGACTTCCGGAGCGGAAGCGCCGGCGGTGATGCCGATGCGCTCGACACCGTCGAACCAGCTTTTCTGCAGGTCTTCGGCACCATCGATCAGGTAGGCCGGGGTAGACATGCGTTCTGCCAGTTCACGCAGACGATTGGAGTTGGAGCTGTTCGGACTGCCGACCACCAACACCACATCGCATTCGTCAGCCAGTTGCTTGACCGCGTCCTGGCGGTTTTGCGTGGCGTAGCAGATGTCGTCCTTGCGCGGGCCGCCGATGGCCGGGAAACGCGTACGCAGGGCATCAATGACGCGACTGGTATCGTCCATGGACAAGGTCGTCTGGGTGACAAACGCCAGTTTCTCCGGGTTGTGCACCTGCAGTTCGGCGACATCCTTTTCGTCTTCGACCAGATAGATGGCGCCACCGTTGCTGCCATCGTACTGGCCCATGGTGCCTTCGACTTCCGGGTGACCGGCGTGGCCAATGAGGATGCATTCGCGACCGTCGCGGCTGTAACGGGCGACTTCGATGTGCACCTTGGTGACCAGCGGACAGGTAGCGTCGAACACTTTCAGGCCACGGCCGGCGGCTTCGGTACGCACGGCCTGGGACACGCCGTGGGCACTGAAGATCACGATCACGTCGTCCGGTACCTGATCCAGCTCCTCGACGAAGATCGCCCCGCGGTTACGCAGGTCTTCGACGACGAATTTGTTGTGGACCACTTCGTGGCGCACATAGATCGGCGGCCCGAAGACTTCCAGGGCGCGGTTGACGATTTCGATCGCCCGGTCCACACCGGCGCAGAAGCCACGGGGGTTGGCGAGTTTGATTTGCATGCTGTGCCTCGTGTCTTGCGCGCGAAATTTCAGATCGTTACAACTCACTGCAGGAGCTGGCTTGCCAGCGATGAGGCCCTTGGATTCACCGCAAGGCTTGAAGGCCTCTTCGCCGGCAAGCCGGCTCCTACAGAAAGGCGTTTACAGCGCTTTGACGGAGATGATTTCCACGTCAAAAGTCAGCGTCTTGCCCGACAGCGGATGATTGAAGTCGATGGTCACTTGCGCGTCATCGTACTCTTTCACCACACCTGGCAATTCAGTATTGGCCGCATCGTTGAAGATCACCAGCAAACCCGGCGACAGCTCCATGTCCTGGAACTGCGAACGCGGGATGATCTGCACGTTTTGCGGGTTAGGCTGGCCGAAGGCGTTTTCCGGCTCGATGCTCAGGGTTCGCTTGTCGCCCGCCTTGAAACCGAACAGCGCCGCTTCGAAACCTGGAAGCAGGTTGCCATCACCGACCTTGAAGGTCGCCGGGGCCTTGTCGAAGGTGCTGTCCACCGTGTCGCCGTTCTCCAGGCGCAATGCGAAGTGCAAGGTGACTTCCGTGTTCTGGCCGATGCGTTGCTCAGCCAATACCTGTTCAGTCATGAACGGCTTCTCCGGTCTTTTTACTTTTGAACATATCCAGTGCCAACATGACAGCGCCCACAGTGATTGCACTGTCGGCAAAGTTGAACGCCGGGAAATACCAGCGATTCTGCCAATGCACCAGGATGAAATCGATCACATGGCCCAGGGCAATGCGGTCATAAAGGTTGCCCAGCGCGCCACCGAGCACCAGCGCCAGCGCAACGGCCAGCCAGGTCTCGTTGCGCCCCAGACGCTTGAGCCACACCACCAGCACCGCACTGACCACCACGGCGATCAGGGCAAACAGCCAGCGTTGCCAGCCCGAGCTGTCGGCCAGGAAGCTGAAGGCCGCGCCGGTGTTGTAGGCCAAGGTCCAGCTGAACAAATCGGGGATCACCACGATTTGCTGATACATCTCAAGCCTGCCTTCGAAGTAGAACTTGCTTGCCTGGTCGATGACCAGGACCAGCAAACTCAACCAGAGCCAGCTCAGTCGCCCGAAGCGACCAACGGCGTTAGGCATAGTGACGAACCTCGCCCGCGCCGCTGATGTTGTCGACGCAACGACCGCAGATTTCCGGATGCTCCGGGTTCACGCCGACGTCTTCACGGCAGTGCCAGCAACGGGCGCACTTGGCGAAGGCCGACTTGACGATCTTCAGCTTCAGCCCGCTGACTTCGGTGACTACCGCGTCCTCTGGCGCCTGGACAAACGGCGCAACGCTGGCGGTCGAGGTAATCAGCACGAAACGCAGCTCATTGCTCAGCTTGGCCAGGTCGGCGCTCAGCGCGTCTTCGGCGAACAGCGTCACTTCGGCTTGCAGGTTGCCACCGACGGCCTTGGCCGCGCGCTGGATTTCCATCTCTTTGTTGACCGCTACCTTCACTTCCATGATGCGGTCCCAGTAGGCGCGACCCAGCTCGAAGCCTTCCGGCAATTCGCTCAGGCCTTCGTACCAGGTATTGAGCATCACGGACTCGTTGCGCTCGCCCGGCAGGTATTGCCACAGCTCGTCGGCGGTGAACGCCAGGATCGGTGCGATCCAGCGCACCAGCGCTTCAGAGATGTGGAACAGCGCGGTCTGGCACGAACGACGGGCCTTGCTGTCGGCGCCAGTGGTGTACTGGCGGTCCTTGATGATGTCCAGGTAGAAACCGCCCAACTCCTGCACGCAGAAGTTGTGGATCTTCGAGTAGACGTTCCAGAAGCGGTATTCGCCGTAGTGCTCTTGCAACTCGCGTTGCAGCAGCAGGGTGCGGTCCACCGCCCAACGGTCCAGCGCCAGCATTTCTTCGGCCGGCAGCAGGTCGGTGGCCGGGTTGAAGCCGGTCAGGTTCGAGAGCAGGAAACGCGCGGTGTTACGGATACGCCGGTAGGCGTCCGCACTGCGCTGCAGGATCTGCTCGGACACCGCCATTTCGCCGGAGTAGTCGGTCGAAGCGACCCACAGACGCATGATGTCGGCGCCCAGGGTGTCGTTGACTTTCTGCGGCGCAATGACGTTGCCCAACGACTTGGACATCTTGCGGCCTGACTCGTCAACGGTGAAACCGTGGGTCAGCAGCTCGCGGTATGGCGCGTGGTTGTCGATGGCGCAACCGGTCAGCAGCGACGAGTGGAACCAGCCGCGGTGCTGGTCGGAACCTTCCAGGTACAGGTCGGCGCGTGGGCCGCTTTCGTGGCCCATCGGGTGCGAACCGCGCAGGACGTGCCAGTGCGTGGTGCCCGAGTCGAACCAGACGTCCAGGGTGTCGCTGATCTTGTCGTACTGTGGCGCTTCAGCACCCAGCAGTTCGGTCGCGTCCAGCTTGAACCAGGCCTCGATGCCTTCGACTTCGACGCGCTTGGCAACTTCTTCCATCAGTTCGACTGTGCGAGGGTGCAGCTCGCCGCTTTCCTTGTTCAGGAAGAACGGGATCGGCACGCCCCAGTTGCGCTGGCGGGAGATGCACCAGTCCGGGCGGTTGGCGATCATCGAGTGCAGGCGCGCCTGGCCCCAGGCCGGCACGAACTTGGTGTCTTCGATGGCTTTGAGCGAACGCACACGCAGGGTGTCGCCTGTGGTCGGCTGCTTGTCCATGCCGATGAACCACTGCGCGGTGGCGCGGTAGATCAGCGGGGTCTTGTGGCGCCAGCAGTGCATGTAGCTGTGTTCGATGACGGTGGTGTGCATCAGCGCACCGACTTCGGTCAGTTTTTCAACGATGGCCGGGTTGGCCTTCCAGATGAACTGGCCGCCGAAGAATTCCAGCGAGGGCACGTACACGCCGTTGCTCTGCACCGGATTGAGGATGTCATCGTTGACCATGCCGTATTTCTTGCAGGTCACGAAATCGTCCACGCCGTAGGCCGGGGCGGAGTGAACCACGCCGGTGCCCGCGCCCAGTTCCACGTAGTCGGCCAGGTACACCGGCGACAGGCGGTCGTAGAACGGGTGACGGAAGTTGATCAGTTCCAGCGCGGATCCCGCTGCGGTGGCCAGCACGCTGCCTTCAACGCCGTAACGGGTCAGGCACGACTCGACCAGCTCTTCAGCCAGAACCAGCAGCTTGTCGCCGATGTCGACCAGGGCGTAGTTGAATTCCGGGTGGACGTTCAGCGCCTGGTTGGCCGGGATGGTCCACGGGGTGGTTGTCCAGATCACGATCGAAGCAGGCTTGGCCAGCGATGGCAGACCGAAGGCGGCAGCCAGCTTGGCTTCATCGGCAATCGGGAAGGCCACGTCGATGGTCGAGGACTTCTTGTTCTCGTACTCGACTTCCGCTTCGGCCAGGGCCGAACCGCAGTCGAAGCACCAGTTCACCGGCTTCAGGCCCTTGAACACGAAACCGCCCTTGACGATTTCGGCCAAGGCACGGATTTCACCGGCCTCGTTCTTGAAGTCCATGGTCTTGTACGGGTTGGCAAAGTCGCCCAGCACGCCCAGACGGATGAATTCGGATTTCTGCCCTTCGATCTGCTCGGTGGCGTAGGCACGGCACAATTCGCGGGTCTTGTCCGCGCCCAGGTTCTTGCCGTGGGTCACTTCGACTTTGTGTTCGATCGGCAGGCCATGGCAGTCCCAGCCCGGAACATAAGGCGCGTCGAAGCCCGACAGGGTCTTCGAACGGATGATCATGTCCTTGAGAATCTTGTTCAGTGCGTGACCGATGTGAATCGTGCCGTTGGCGTACGGAGGACCGTCGTGCAGGACGAACTTCGGACGATCCTTGCCAATTTCGCGCAACTTTCCGTACAGGCCAATGCTGTCCCAGCGCTGCAGAATCTGCGGTTCGCGCTGAGGCAGGCCGGCCTTCATTGGGAAGGCGGTGTCCGGAAGGTTTAGCGTGGCTTTATAGTCGGTCATTTAAGGCTCTTCATTAGCGATTGGCGCTAGGTGCGACAGGGCACGGGCGGCGGCGACATCCGCATTGATCGCCGTCTTAAGCGCCTCCAGAGAGGCGAAACGCTGCTCTTCACGCAGCTTGTGGTGGAAAACCACCGTCAAACGCCGGTCATACAGATCGCCGGCAAAATCTAAAAGATGGACTTCGAGATGGGCTTTGCCATCTCCCTGGACCGTGGGGCGAACGCCGATATTGGCGACGCCTGGCCAGGTGTTGCCGTCGATGTCGACGTTCACCAGGTAAACCCCGGTCAGCGGCACGCGACGACGCTTGAGTTGAATGTTGGCGGTGGGCGTACCCAGCTGACGCGCCAGCTTCTGGCCGTGCAGCACGCGACCGGCGATCCGGTACGGGCGACCCAGCAGCCGCTCGGCGAGGGCAAAGTCAGCGGCGGCCAAGGCATTACGCACCTGGGTGCTGCTGACGCGAATGCCATCGAGCTCGACCGTCTGCGCCGCTTCCACGGTAAAGCCCTGCATGACGCCGGCCTGCTGCAGGAAATCGAAATCCCCTACCCGGTCACAGCCGAAACGGAAGTCGTCGCCGACTTCAAGGTGCTGCACGCCGAGCCCATCAACCAGGATGGTATCGACGAACTCACTGGCGCTGAGCTTGCTCAGGCGCTGGTTGAAGGCCAGGCACAGGACCCGGTCGACCCCTTCGGCGGCCAACAGTTGCAGTTTGTCACGCAACCGTGCCAGACGCGCCGGCGCGGTGTCAGGGGCAAAGAATTCCCGTGGCTGCGGCTCGAAAATCACCACGCAACTGGGCACGCCCAACTCCAGCGCACGCTCGCGCAGCCGCGCCAGGATAGCCTGGTGGCCACGGTGTACACCGTCAAAGTTGCCAATAGTGGCGACACAGCCCCGATGCTGGGGGCGCAGATTGTGGAGGCCTCGAACCAGCTGCATAACGCGCTTCTTGCTCATAAAGTGGTCGATTATAACCACACCCGGCGGCCGACGACAGGCAACACCGTATCCCAAAGTAATCGAGCCGACAAAAACGCCGGCTCGCCCGTGTTTATCAAGACCCCGGCCTCAGCCAAGCGTCTTGCGGTTGAAGTCGCGCAACCGAAAGCCCATCAACACTAACATGCCGAAATACGCCACCACACCGGCAATCACCAAAGCGCCCAGGCGCAGGAAACGCTCAAGCATCTGGCCATCGCCCCAAGCGGGCATGAAGTGCATCCCGGCCAGCAATACCACGGACATCACCGTGACCGCGATCACCAGCTTGAAGCCGAACTTCGCCCAGCCCGGTTGCGGCTGGTACATCTGCTGCTTGCGCAGTTGATAGAAGAGCAGCCCGGCATTGAGGCAGGCCCCGGCGCTGATGGCGAGCGCAAGGCCGGCATGGGCCAGCGGGCCGATCAACAGCAGGTTGAACAACTGGGTGACCACCAGGGTGAAAATCGCGATTTTTACCGGCGTGCGGATATTTTGTTGCGCATAAAAGCCCGGCGCCAGCACTTTGATCACGATAATCCCGAGCAACCCGACCGAATAGGCAATCAGGGCGCGCTGGGTCATGGCCGCGTCATGGGCATCGAATTGACCGTACTGGAACAGTGAAACCGTCAGCGGCTCGGCGAGGATTCCCAACGCCAGGGCGCAAGGCAATACCAGCACGAAACACAGGCGCAGGCCCCAATCGAGGATTCGCGAATACTCCTGGCGATCCTTGCTGGCGTAGGTCTTGGCCAGGGTCGGCAGCAGAATGGTGCCCAATGCCACGCCCAGCACACCAGACGGCAGCTCCATCAGGCGATCGGCGTAGTACATCCAGGACACCGAACCGGCCACCAGGAACGAGGCAAAGATGGTGTTGATGATCAGCGAGATCTGACTCACAGACACCCCGAGAATCGCCGGCAACATCTGCTTCATCACCCGCCAGACGCCGCTGTCGCGCAGATTCAGGCGCGGTAGCACCAGCATGCCGATCTTTTTCAGGTGCGGCAGCTGGTAGAGCAACTGCGCCAGGCCGCCGGCCAGTACGGCCCAGCCCAGCGCCATCACGGGAGGATCGAAATACGGCGTCAGGAACAACGCGAAGATGATCATGCTGACGTTGAGCAGGGTCGGCACAAAGGCCGGCACCGAAAAACGGTTCCAGGTATTGAGGATCGCGCCAGCCAATGACGACAGGGAAATCAGCAATATGTAAGGAAAGGTCACTCGCAGCAGATTGGTGGTCAGCTCGAACTTCTCCGGCGTATCGACGAAACCCGGCGCGGTCACCCAGATCACCCACGGGGCGGCAAGCATGCCCAACGCCGTGACGAGTGCCAGCACCAGCGTCAGCAGGCCAGAAACATAGGCGATGAAGGTTCGAGACGCCTCCTCGCCTTTCTGACTCTTGTATTCGGCAAGAATCGGCACGAATGCCTGGGAAAACGCCCCTTCGGCAAAAATCCGCCGCAACAGATTGGGCAGTTTAAAGGCGATGAAGAAGGCGTCGGTCGCCATTCCCGCACCGAATGCACGCGCAATAAGGGTGTCACGGACAAACCCCAAAACCCGGGAAAGCATCGTGATAGAGCTGACGGCGGCCAACGATTTGAGCAGATTCATTGAAAGAGTTTGTGCCTGTCGATAAACAGCAGGCGAACTACGCGCCTACTTATGCGATACTCCGCGCCGCAACAGCACAGAGCCAAAGCTCGCGAGTTTACAGGTCGCACGCTGGAAAGAAATATCCAGAGGTGTAGTACCTACCACTTAGCGGAACGTCTCAACCGCCCTTGACAAGACCTCAACTCATCGGCATGATTCGCGGCCTATTTTGTTTGCTATTTCCTAAAAAGTCTTTCGAGGAGCTCGACGGTGGCCAACTCACCTTCCGCCAAAAAACGTGCAAAACAGGCTGAGAAGCGTCGCAGCCACAACGCCAGCCTGCGTTCCATGGTTCGTACCTACATCAAGAATGTAGTTAAGGCCATCGACGCAAAAGACGCTGAAAAAGCTCAAGCTGCTTACGTTCTGGCTGTGCCAGTTATCGACCGTATGGCCGATAAAGGCATCATCCACAAGAACAAGGCTGCTCGTCATAAGAGCCGCCTGAATGGCCACGTAAAGGCCCTGAACGTTGCCGCTGCTGCCTAAGCGACTCGTTCATTAAAAAACCGACCTCAGGGTCGGTTTTTTATTGCCCGCGATTTGATGGGCGCGCAAAAAAACTGTGGGAGCGGGCTTGCTCGCTCCCACATTTGGATTTGCGTCAGATTATTGGGCGGCAGCCCACGGCAAGATCGGAATCGCCGTCACCGCATTCTGCGGGCTACCCTCGATCAACCGATCGCTGTAGACCAGGTACACCAGCGTATTGCGCTTCTTGTCGAGGAACCGCACCACCTGCATGGTCTTGAACACCAGGGACGTGCGCTCCTTGAACACCTCGTCACCGTCCTTGAGCTCACCCTTGAAGCTGATGGGCCCAACCTGGCGACAGGCAATGGAAGCCTCTGCGCGATCCTCGGCCAATCCAAGCCCACCCTTCACGCCACCGGTCTTGGCGCGTGACAGGTAGCACGTCACACCCTCGACCCTGGGATCATCAAAGGCCTCGACCACGATGCGATCGTTCGGGCCGACGAATTTGAACACCGTCGACACCTGGCCAATTTCCTCGGCCGACGCCAGCAGCGGCATCGCCAGCAGCAATCCCAACAATCCTTTTGCCACGCGCATCAGGTATTCCTTCAGACCAGAATCAGGTTATCGCGATGAACCAGTTCAGGCTCCGCCATATAACCCAGGAGACCGACAATCGCCTCAGACGACTGACCGATGATTTTTTGTGCTTCCAGCGCACTGTAGTTGGCCAGCCCACGGGCAATTTCACGACCGTCGGGCGCCACGCACACCACCATTTCGCCGCGACGGAAGCTGCCCTGGACCAACTTGACCCCAACCGGCAGCAGGCTCTTGTTGCCCTGGGACAACGCCGTCACCGCCCCCGCATCCAGCACCAGGGTGCCACGGGTTTGCAGATGCCCGGCCAGCCATTGCTTGCGCGCCGCCAGCATGCCGCGTTCAGGCGAGAGCAAGGTGCCGATGCGCTCACCCGCCTTGAGGCGATCCAGCACGCGCTCCAGACGACCACCGACGATGATCGTATGGGCACCGGACCGCGCCGCCAGGCGCGCTGCTCGCAACTTGGTCTGCATGCCGCCGCGCCCCAGCGCACCGCCGGTACCGCCCGCCACCGCGTCGAGCGCCGGATCATCGGCGCGCGCTTCGTAGATCAGCTGGGCATCAGGGTTGTTGCGCGGATCGGCGTCGAACATGCCATCGCGATCTGTCAGGATCACCAGCAGGTCAGCCTCGACCAGGTTGGCCACCAGCGCCGCCAGGGTATCGTTGTCGCCGAAACGGATTTCATCGGTGACTACAGTGTCGTTCTCGTTGATCACCGGGATGACCTTCAACTCCACCAGCGCGCGCAAGGTGCTGCGCGCGTTCAGGTAGCGCTTGCGGTCGGACAGGTCATCGTGGGTCAGGAGAATCTGCGCAGTGTGCCGGCCATGCTCGGCAAAGCTCGACTCCCAGGCTTGCACCAAGCCCATCTGGCCGATTGCAGCAGCGGCCTGGAGCTCGTGCATCGCACTGGGTCGAGCGGTCCAGCCCAGACGGCTCATGCCGGCCGCCACCGCCCCGGAGGACACCAGCACCAGCTCGACACCCGCCTCATGCAAGGCCACCATCTGCTCAACCCAGACACCCATTGCCGCGCGATCCAGGCCCTTGCCGTCCGCCGTCAGCAAAGCGCTGCCGATCTTCACGACCCAACGCTGCGCACCTGTCACCTTGCTCCGCATCATCTTCAACCTTAGCTTGAGGGCAGCGCGACCTGGCACTGCCCGTGACGTTATTCGTGGTTACTCGTGACCAACAATCGATTTCCAGATACTAAAACGCCGCTCGATTGAGCGGCGCTTAAGTTTATCGCAACGAATCAGTCACGCACGTAAATGATTTCCGGACCGTCTTCGTCATCCACATCTTCTTCGTCCCAATCATCGTCACCGATGTCGTGGACCGACTTCACGCCACTGCGACGCAGGGCACGCTTGTCATCCAGCGCCTGCAGTTGCGCGCGAGCTTCGTCTTCGATGCGCTGATCGAGATCGGCCAGTTCTTCCTTGTAGGCCGGGTCATTGGCCAGGCGATCAGCACGATCTTCCATGTAACGCATGATGTCGTGGCACAGACGCTCGGTACCGAGCTTGGAGATGGCCGAGATCACATAGACCGGACCCGTCCATTCAAGGCGATCAACGATTTCCTTGACGCGAGCATCGTGCTCTTCTTCGAGGATCTGGTCGCACTTGTTCAGGACCAGCCAGCGATCACGCTCCGCCAGGGACGGGCTGAACTTGATCAGCTCGTTGACGATCACTTCAGCAGCATCCGGCGCGCTGGCATCGTCCAGCGGCGCCATGTCCACGAGATGCAGCAGCAAACGCGTACGCGCCAAGTGCTTGAGGAAGCGAATACCCAGACCGGCACCGTCGGAAGCACCTTCGATCAGACCCGGAATGTCCGCGACCACGAAGCTCTTCCAGCGATCGACGCTGACCACACCCAGGTTTGGCACCAGCGTGGTGAACGGGTAGTCGGCGACTTTCGGCTTGGCAGCCGATACCGAGCGGATAAAGGTACTTTTACCGGCGTTCGGCAAGCCCAACAGGCCAACGTCAGCCAGCACTTTCATTTCCAGTTTCAGGTCGCGCTGCTCACCCGGCTTACCCGGCGTGGTTTGACGCGGCGCACGGTTGGTACTGGATTTGAAACGGGTGTTGCCCAGACCGTGCCAGCCGCCCTGCACCACCATCAATTTCTGACCGGCCTTGGTCAGGTCGCCGATGACTTCCTGAGTGGCGGAGTCGATCACCGTGGTGCCGACCGGCACACGCAGGATCAGGTCTTCGCCCTTCTTGCCGGTGCAGTCGGTGCTGCCGCCGTTGGAGCCACGCTCGGCATCGAAGTGCCGGGTGTAACGGTAGTCGACCAGGGTATTGAGGTTTTCGTCGGCCATCATGTAGATAGAGCCGCCGTCACCGCCATCACCGCCGTTCGGGCCACCGTTCTCGATAAATTTTTCCCGACGGAAACTCATGGCGCCATTGCCACCGTCACCAGCCTTTACGCGAATCGATACTTCATCAACAAACTTCATAACAAACGCCTCTCGCCATACGGACGAGCCGAAAAACAATCAAGACATAAGACTCTTGCAAAAATGAGCGCAGCGACCCCAAACCACGATACCTGCATCGTACGCCGACAGCCCATACAAACAGCTTTGCAAGAGACTCACCCCACAAACGAAAAAGCCCCGTCGCGAGACAGGGCTTTTCCAGCGATCGCGCAATTAAGCCGCGACTACGCTCACGTAACGACGACCGAAGGCGCCTTTTACTTCGAACTTGATCACGCCTTCGACTTTAGCGAAGAGAGTGTGATCTTTACCCATGCCAACGCCGTAGCCAGCGTGGAATTGGGTGCCGCGCTGACGCACGATGATGTTGCCTGCTTTGATAGCCTGGCCGCCATACATCTTCACGCCAAGGCGTTTGGCTTCTGAGTCGCGACCGTTACGGGTACTACCACCAGCTTTTTTGTGTGCCATGAGTTCAATTCTCCTAGTGAGGAATTAGGCTGTAATTAAGCCTGAATACCGGTGATTTTGATCTCGGTGTACCACTGGCGGTGGCCCATACGCTTCATGTGGTGCTTACGGCGACGGAACTTGATGATGCGGACTTTATCGTGACGACCTTGGGAGATCACTTCAGCCACAACGGTAGCGCCAGCAACAACTGGAGCGCCGATATTCACGTCGTCACCGTTGGCAACCAACAGAACGCGATCAAAGGTAACGGATTCGCCGGTAGCGATTTCCAGTTTTTCGATCTTCAGGTATTCACCTGGGGCGACTTTGTACTGCTTGCCGCCAGTAACGATTACTGCATAAGACATGGTATTTCTCCGATAATCCTGCTCACCCAGCTCTTTATAAGAAGAGGTATTGGCTGGCATGGCTGCATGGGGCTGGAGGCCCGCTTGCAATTGCGTAAGGCAGGTGCTGCCCAGGAAGTTCAGGGTGCGCGATTGTACGCAAGGCACGAGCGCCTTGCAATAGGCCGTCTATCGCGCCTTGACACCTGCTGGCGTGGGTCCTAGCATGCCGCGCAACCCTTCTGGAGCAACTGTCGCTGATGCAACCCCAAGCTTTCTACCGCGCGGTGGCGGACGATTTTAGCGCCGTCGACGGCATCATCAAGAAGCAGCTGACTTCCCGAGTGCCGCTGGTATCGAAAATCGGCGATTATATTACCTCGGCCGGCGGCAAACGCCTGCGTCCATTATTGGTGCTGCTGTGTGGCAAGGCTCTCGGCCGTGAAGGCGACGACCTGCGCCTGCTGGCCGCCACCATCGAATTCCTGCACACCGCCACCCTGTTGCATGACGACGTGGTCGACATGTCCGGCATGCGCCGCGGCCGCTCGACTGCCAATGCCATGTGGGGCAATGCGCCGAGCGTGCTGGTGGGCGACTTCCTGTATTCGCGCTCCTTCGAAATGATGGTCGAACTGGGCTCCATGCCGGTGATGAAGATCCTTTCGCAAGCCACGCGCATCATCGCCGAAGGCGAAGTGTTGCAGCTGTCGAAGGTCCGTGACGCCAGCACCACCGAAGAAACCTACATGGAAGTCATCCGCGGCAAGACCGCGATGCTCTTCGAAGCCTCGACCCACAGCGCAGCCGCCCTGGCCGGTGCGACGCCTGAGCAGTGCGAAGCGCTGCGCACCTTTGGCGACCATCTGGGCGTGGCCTTCCAACTGGTCGACGACCTGCTGGACTACAAAGGCGATGCCGAGACCCTGGGCAAGAACGTCGGTGACGACCTGGCCGAAGGCAAGCCGACCCTGCCGCTGATCTACACCATGCGCGAAGGTACGCCGGAGCAGGCTGCACTGGTGCGCAAGGCGATCCAGAAAGGCGGCATCGAAGACCTGGAAAACATCCGCGAAGCCGTGGAAGCCTCCGGTTCCCTGGAATACACCGCGCAACTGGCCCGTGATTATGTGGCCCGTGCGATCAAATGCCTCGATGCGCTGCCAGCCAGCGAGTATCGCGATGCATTGGTCGAGTTGAGTGAGTTTGCAGTAGCCCGCACGCACTGACCCCCTGTAGGAGCCGGCTTGCTGGCGATTGCATCACCACGGTGTTCCTGACACACCGGGTTGCATGCATCGCCAGCAAGCCGGCTCCTACAGTCCACCTCACAACTCTAAAACCCTATATAATGTGCGCTTTTTAGCGATCCTGAATCCAAAGGAGCCTTAGTGAGCACGTTGCCACCCTGCCCGAAATGCAATTGCGAATATACCTACGAAGACGGCGCCCAGCTGATCTGCCCCGAGTGCGCCCACGAATGGTCCGCCAGCGGTGAAGTCGAAGCTGCATCCGATGACGCCGTGAAAAAGGATTCGGTTGGCAATGTCCTGCAGGACGGCGACACCATCACCGTGATCAAGGACCTCAAGGTCAAGGGCACATCGTTGGTGGTCAAGGTCGGCACCAAGGTCAAGAACATCCGCCTGTGCGATGGCGATCACGACATCGACTGCAAGATCGACGGCATCGGCCCGATGAAGCTCAAATCCGAATTCGTCAGAAAAGTCTGATTCAGCTGTACGCCACCCCACGACTTGTCGTGGGGTGGTGCTTCGCCCTCCCCCGCCTCGCCCAAGACTCCCGCAATAGCCAAACGCCAGCCGTTTTGACCTTACGCAATCTTTACCCTGAAAAAAGCCCAAACCGCCAATAGGCCCTTGCTATTTACTGAATAAGAATTATTCTCATTGAACCCAATCAACGGAGATGAGAAGACATGACTTATTTGATCGATGCCTGGCTGGACCGCCCACACCCCTACCTCAGGATCCTGCATCGGGAAACCGGGGAAGTCTGTGCCGTGCTGGAAGAGGAAGCCTTGAACGAGCTGCAGGATCAGGGTGACCTGGACGTCAATGGCTTGAGTTCCAGCGAGCCGGTGGTGCTCAAGGAAGTGGTGCGCAACCTGTTCCTGTTCTGCTATGCCCGGGCATTGCGCCCGACCAATGAAATGCATCACAAGATCGAAATATGAGTAACGCTAAACCTGTAGGAGCTGGCTTGCCAGCGAAAGCGGTGTGTCAGGCAACGTGTATGTCGACTGAACCAACGCCATCGCGAGCAGGCTCGCTCCCACATTAGCCCGATGTCAAATCGGGCCGGGTATTACAGAACGTCCAGCAGCTCGACGTCGAATACCAGCACGCTGTGCGGCGGAATGCTGCCAACGCCTTGCGCGCCGTAGGCCAGTTCGCTCGGCACGTACAGACGCCATTTGCTGCCGGCATTCATCAGTTGCAGTGCTTCGGTCCAGCCAGCGATCACGCCGCCGACCGGGAATTCCGCAGGCTGGCCACGCTCGTAGGAGCTGTCGAACACGGTGCCGTCGATCAGGGTACCGTGGTAGTGGGTACGCACGGTGTCTTCACGGGATGGCTTGGCGCCTTCGCCAGCGGTCAGCACTTCGAACTGCAGGCCGGAAGCCAGGGTGGTGATGCCGTCACGCTTGGCGTTTTCAGCCAGGAAGGCCAGGCCTTCGCCAGCGGCCGCTTCAGCCTTGGCTGCAGCTTCGGCCTGCATGATTTCGCGAATAACCTTGAAGCTCGCGGACATTTCTTCCTGGCCAACACGACTTGGCTGACCGGCAAACGCGTCGGTAAGGCCTGCCAGGATCGCGTCCAGGCTAACGCCCGGCGGCGGGTTGTCGCGCAGCTGGTCGCCCAGCTGACGGCCAATGCCGTAGCTCACGCGGGTTTCGTCGGTGGACAGATTTACTTCGGACATGACACTGCTCCGCTGTGCGGACGTCCCGGATCAGGCCGTGCGTGCACAGCGCGTCCCGGAGCGCCCGAAACCAAAAGGGCCAGCAGACTAGCACAGTTGTCGTAGCGTTGATCAGAGGCGTCAGGCGATTGGCACCTTCAGGTTTTCCTCGATATCGGCCACCAACCCGCACATTTCGTCATGAACCACGGTATGCACCAGGTTGAAGTTCAATTTGGGAAAGGAACGCAGCACATCCCGGGCATGCTCCACGGAGCGCAGACTCATCATGTGGCCATGCGCATCGCTCAACGGATACGCCGCACCGTGCATCCGCGCTTCCAGCAGGTAGATACCCCCTTCCATCGAGATCAGGTTCAGCTCATCGACCTTCCCGGCGACGGCATAGGCATTCAACTCTTGCAGGTTCATGGACGCACCTCACACAGTGGCGAACCAGTACCTTTACAGGCATATGCCTCGGCGCCTCAAAGCACAAGCCATAAACGACGCCGCCCGTCTGTTTTGCAACAGACGGGCGGCGCGCGCGAGTCAGGACAGCCGTTGTTTAGTGCTTGGTCACTTTATCCAGGTAACCCATGGCAAACGCCGACACCACAAAGGTCATGTGGATGATGACATACCACTGCAAATGCTCGGGATCGACGTTCTTGGCGTCCATGAAGATACGCAACAGGTGGATGGACGAGATCGCCACGATCGACGCGGCCACCTTCATTTTCAGCGACGACGAGTCCATGGTGCCCAACCAGTTGAGCTTTTCCTTGTGGTCGTCGATGTCCAGTTGAGAAACGAAGTTCTCATAGCCGGAGATCATCACCATCACCAGCAAACCGCCTACCAGCGCCATGTCGATGAGCGACAGCAGCACCAGGATCAGGTCCGACTCGGCCATCGAAAAGACATTGGGGATGACGTGGAAGACTTCCTGGAAGAATTTCAGCGCCAGTGCCAACAGCCCCAGGGACAGACCGAAGTAGATCGGCGCCAGCAGCCAGCGCGAGGCGTACATTGCATTTTCGATAAAGCGTTCCATTGAATCTCACAGTAGGTCTGAAAATGGACGCGAGTATAACAGCCACTTGTCCATCCCCAGAAGCAGCCGGAAACCGTTGGGAAATCCGCAACCTGCGCGTGTGTGTCAAATTTTTTCTGCTAGTGTCCAAACCATTGAAAGCAAAATGACATCGGACAGGAAGACTGGAAAATGGACGGGCGATTGCCATTAACGAGTGCCGGAATTTGCCTGGCTCTGCTGCTCAGCGCCTGCTCGCCCAGCGACGAGAAGCGTCAGGTCAGCCTCGAGGAAAAGACGGCGCAATTCGAGAAGTCCCTGGACGCGATCGAGGACCCGAAACTCAAGGATGCGGTATCTGAGCTGGGTGGCTCGCTGTTATTGCTCGAGCGCGCACAACTCAAGCTCGACAGCAAACCCGTGGAAACCGAATACGGTGAAGACGCCCTCGCCGTGCTCAAGCACTACCCAACGCCACAGGCCCTGGTTGATACCTACATCAATGGGCTGTTCGTCCTGCACAAGGAATCCAGCTCCGACTACCTGACCGACCTGCAACCGGTGTTTCCCTTCAATTTCAGCATCCCGGCGGCGTTTCTGTTTCCCCACGGCCTGCAATGGCAGTCGGTCACCCTGAGCAACAAACGGGTCATCGCCTTCCAGCCGGAATGGTCGGAAACCGATCCCGGCATTCAGCTGAGCCCATCGAGCTCCAACCTGACCAACCCTGACGACCTGACCGTGACCTATCCGTTCATCGAAGGCCTGGACGTCGATATCAACAACCAGCCACAACCGGTGAGCCTGCAAGGCAAGGTGGAGGTTATTGCTCCGCGCCGCCTCTACAGCTTCGACTTGACGAAAAAGGATGTTGGCCAGACCCGCACCAACGACAACTTGAGCATCAGCCTGTTGAAACTGGCGGATAATTACGCCGAAATCGAGTTCAGCAACAGCGCGCCGCTCGCCCCCGAGATCGCTGAAACGCCGTTGAACCCGCTGATCGTCCAGGCCAGGGATACCACCGGGCAGTTTCTGTCGCGCTCAGGTTCGATCAACGAGACCGCCGCGCAAATTGCCTTCTACGAGAAGCAGCTGGCGAAGATGCAACAACAGAAGCTCTGGAGCGAATCACTGGAAAAACAGCTCAATGAAGAGCAGCGAACCTTCGAGAAACAACAGAAACGCCACTACTCCAAGGTGTATTTCAACGGCCCCATCGAAACCCTTGAGGTCAGCCTGCTGGATTTCTCCAGCGTTACCGTGACGCGCAAGGACTTGAACCTGCCGATACGCCGCTTCGACCGCCATACCACGGCGAAAACCATACAGCCGCTGAACTTGCCGGTCGTGGTCTATGACGACAACGCCGCGACCTGGCTCAAGGGCGCGACGTTGACAGAGGAACAGTTGAAACAAGGCGTCAGGATCAATCAATCGGTCGAGGACCCCAGCGCTGCACGCGTCGAGTTCACTCACTTGCGCACCTTCAATGACGAACTGCTCGGCACCTCGTTCAACCCTGGCGATAGCCCGGTCAGCTTCTTCACCGAAGACAGCAGCGGCAAGCGCGATGAGCCCATCGAATTGCCACCAGAGGCGTATGAGGTCGACCCCCTGCGCGGCACCATCACCTACGACCTGAACCTGTTTCCACAAACGCCTGCCTTCGTAGTCGGTTCCATCCCGCTGTTCCTGGCCAGCGTCGACAAGCAGACCGTCGATGCCCATCAATTGCCCAGGGGGCTTGAACTCAAGGGCAATGCACTGGTGGTGGATTCGAAGGTGTTTGCGGAGCAGGACTGGCGCTTTTTTGCCAAGGATGACAGCGGCAATTACCTGAAGGAAATTCTTGCGGTCAGCCATGACGCGAGCACAGAAGGCCCCGCGTTATTCTCCGTGCATTACTTCTACGGGCAACCCACGCGCCTGGAAACCTATCAACGAACTGACCTCGCCACCGTGCAATACGGTTTCGAGGTCAAGCTCGACAAGGCTGACATGTCCGGCCAGCCCCAGTAGCGCTGTCAGTGCTCGGGCCGGAACTCGAAACCACCCACGTTACGACAACGGCCACCGTTGATTTCCCGCAACTGGGCTTGCAGATGCAGGCACCAGATCTGCGGGTCGTCGGCCAGTTCATAGCCGTGCAGGGTCAGGCTTTCAACGATGGTATCGAGAATGGACTCGGCCACGAAAGGGCCATGAAACGGGCCTTGGGCTTTGATGGCTGAAGGTTGTTCGCCGGCCATTCCGGCGGCGAAGAGCAAGGTCCACATGCCCGTATCGCCAGCCAACGGCTTGATGGCGCATTCGATACGGGTCACAAGACCCAGGCATTGACGGGTGAGACAGAGGTTGCGCGACATGGCGGCGACCCTCGGTAGATCCGGTATTCAGCCTCCACGGGAAGGCTGTCTCGATCCAGTGATACTGTCGATATCCTTGAGCAGAGAATAGAGGAAAAGTCTGACTAGCACGTCAAGTAAGACCAGAAGGCGCCGAATGGTCACTGTGTGAATATTGGCGCCAGAGTGATGGCACTTTTCAGGATTTCACCGGATAAAAACTGTAGGAGCGAGCTTGCTCGCGAAGGCGGTCTTTACAGTCAACATCGCTGTTGTCTGGAAGGTCGCTATCGCGAGCAAGCTCGCTCCTACAGTGGATCGGTGTGAGCCTCAGGTTCAGGCCGGCTTGGCCTCCACCAGCGCCTCGACCGCCATTTCCTTTTCAGCCTCTTTCAGATCCTCCTCGCTGATCATCTCCGCGATCACCCGCAAGCGCTCCACCACCCGCGCGTTGACGCTGCCTTCAGGGAACTCGCCATTCTCATCGGGCTCGCCCGCCGGCTCGCCCACCAGCAGGCTCAGCGCCTCGTCGGCCTGGCGCACGGCATAGACGTGGAACTGACCGGCGCGCACCGCCGCCAGTACTTTCTCATCGAGCATCAACGTGGCGACGTTGGCGTGGGGAATGATCGCGCCCTGCTCGCCCGTCAGCCCGCGGGCCTCGCAGAGACGGAAGAAGCCTTCGATCTTCTCGTTGACGCCGCCCACGGCTTGCACTTCACCGAACTGGTTGATCGAGCCGGTAATCGCAAAACACTGCTTGAGCGGGGTTTTCGACAAGGCCGAGATCAGGGTGCACGCCTCGCCCAGGGAAGCACTGTCACCATCGACGTAGCCGTAGGACTGTTCCAGCGCGATGCTCGCGGAGATCGCCAGCGGAAACTCCTGGGCGTATCGGCTGCCCAGGTAACCGGTGAGAATCATCACTCCTTTGGAGTGGATCGGTTGACCGAGGTTGACCTCACGCTCGATGTCGACGATGCCGCTGCCGCCCGGGTACACCGTGGCGGAAATCCGCGCCGGCACCCCGAATGCCGAGTCGCCGACTTCCAGCACAGTCAGGCCGTTGCACTTGCCGACCGCCGCGCCCGCGGTGTCGATCAGGATGATCCCCGCCAGCATGTCATCGAGAATCCGCGCCGATACGCGTCCCGTGCGAGTGGCCTTGGCCTTGAGCGCGCGCTCGATGTGCCCGGCATCGGTCATTTCATCGCCGGCCAGGTGACGGATGAAGTCCGCCTCGCTGACCAGTTGGAACAGGTCGCCGATGCGCGCCGACAAGCGTCCCTGATGCTCGGCCAGACGCGCGCTGTAGGTCGCCAGGCGCGCCACCGCATCGGCAGTCAACGGCGCCATGCCTTCCTCGGAGGTACGGGTTTTAAGCAGCTGGGCGAACTGCTCCAGGCTCTCGTCGACCATCGGGATGTCCTCATCGAAATCCACCAGGACGCGAAACATTTCCTGGAAATCCGGATCGAGGTCTTGCAGCGTGTAGTAGAGCTGGCGGGCGCCGATGATGACGACCTTGACCTGCAATGGAATGTGCTGCGGCGTCAGGGTGACGGTGGCGAAACGGCCCATCTCGCCCAGTGGCGACTCCATTTTCAGTTTGCGCGATTGCAGCGCACGCTTCAGCGCATCCCACACGAACGGCTCGCTGAGCATTTTCTCCGCTTCAAGGATCAGGAAGCCGCCGTTGGCCCGGTGCAACGCACCCGGTCGCAATTGCCGATAGGTGGTGTAGAGCGCGCCTTGGTCGGTGCTGTATTCGATACGGCCGAACAGGTTTTCGTAGGTCGGATGCGGCTCGAACACGACAGGGGCACCACCACTGGCGGAATGCCCGACCACCAGGCTCGGCGCGTATTGCTCCTCCAGCAGCTTGCGGGCGACGGCATCGGTCTTGCTGTCGTCGACCAGTTGCTCGACCACGGTCTTGAGCAAATACACTTGCATCGCTTGCAGGTAACCGCACACCGCGGCGTTCTCGGCGTATTTCTCCGACAACGGCGACAACAATGGCTGCAGGGCCAGGGTAATGGTCTCTTCGTTGAGATGGCGCAGTTGATTGCTCGACTCGCGCTTCCATTGCGGCAGGCTGGCGAGCTCCTCGTTCAGGCGCTCTTCGAGGTTGGAAATATCCTCATGGAAGCGTTCGCGTTCGGCTTCCGGCAACTGGGCGAACTCCGCCTCGTCCAGTGCCTTGCCTTCGAGCATGGGAGTGAAGGCGATGTTGCTACTGTCGCGGTACAGCGCGACCTCTTTTTCCAGCGCCAGCCGCTCGATCACGTCCAGCGCCTTGTCATAGCGCTGGTTGAAGGCGCGGTCGATGGCGCTTTTTTTCTGCTGGTAGGACGGGTGCTCGAATACCGCCGGAAAGGTCGCCAGCAGGTTGTCGATCAAGCCGTTGATGTCACCGATGAAGGCACCGGCGGTGCCCGACGGCAACTCCAGGGCGCGCGGTTCGCGCGGCTCATCGAAGTTATTGACGTAGACCCAGTCCGCCGGGGTCTGCAGGCGCTTGCCTTCGGCCTTCAGGTAGCGTTTGACGAACGAGAAGCGACCGGTGCCAGGCTCGCCCATGACGAATACGTTGTAACCGGGGCGTGGCATGGCCACACCGAACTGCAAGGCTTCGACCGCGCGTTCCTGGCCAAGCACACCGCGAAAGGGCTCCAGATCATTGGTGGTAGAGAAGCTGAACTGTTCAGCGGAAAACGGACGGGTCAGCGCTTCAGGCGCTAGACGCAAGCTGGCAGCGACAGGATCAGGCATCGGGCTTCCTTAACAATCAGGCGGGGCAGATAGCGGCATTCTGGCGCTGCCCATACCCCACTTGCAAGGCGCGCCTCAAGGCAAAGCATAGACAAGCCATCAGCCCCAGGCGGGCCAGGGCCAAATCCATGTTTGCGTTGAATGTTTTGCAAAAAATCACGGAACCCCGGGATCGTGCCTAAACTCCAAACTGCGCGGCTGGACTAATAACCGGCCCAACTGGCATCAGATAGGCGCCAGCACCCTTGTCCATTGGTATGCACACAAAGAGAATTAAGCTATGAAACGGATTCTTCTCGGTACTCTCTTCACCGCTGTATCCATCAACGCCATGGCTCAGGCGCCAGGCGGCCCGGATTGCGGTTGGGGCAACATGCTGTTCGAAGGTCAGCGTGGCACCCCGGCTCACTTCCTGGCATCCACCACCAACGGCACTTCCGGCAACGCAACTTTCGGTATGACCTCCGGTACCAACGGTTGCTCGACCAACGCGTCGCTGACCTATGGCGGCAAATCCTGGTTTGCCATGAATGGCATGATGAACGAGCTGTCCGAAGACATGGCTAAAGGTCAGGGCGAAGCGCTGACCACCTACGCCGTGGTACTGGGCGTGGCGCCGGAAGACCGTGCGCACTTCGCCGCCGTCACTCACGAGCACTTCCAGCAGATCTTCAGCAAGGCTGACGTGACCGCGGAAGATGTGCATACCAACACCCTGGCCGTTCTGAAGAGCGATCCTCGTCTGGCCAAGTACGCCACTCAGGCATAAGCTCGACCGCACCCCGCTTCTTCCGGGAAGTGGGGTTTTATTTTTTTGACCCCGCCCTGCTTTGGGTCTTTGTTTCTTTCGACTTAAGTTGCCACTTATGCTCAAACGCCTTGCCTGGCTGGCGCTCTGTGTCTGCGCCCCGCTGTCCGCCGCGCCTCATATCGATCCTCAACGTTTGCAGCAACTGGCCAACGACCCCTTCTGGACCTCCCTGGGTCATTACGAAACCGCCAAGCTCGGCGGCTGGCGCAGCTATGTCAGCGACAAGAAATTCTTCCTCGCCGCCGATGGCAACGAACATCCGGACCATGAACTGGCGGCCACCGTGCAGGCGCTGTACGCCCCGGCCAGTGCGGGTGAACAGCATGCGCAGTGCGTCTACCCGGCACGCACCCGCTGGCTGAAAGCGCAGCTCAACCTGACCGACCTGCCGGCACTGGATTGCGCCGAGTTCAAACAATGGTTCAAGGACGTTTCACCTCACAGCGCAGTGATGATCTTCCCGGCGGCCTACCTGAACAGCCCGTCATCGATGTTTGGCCACACGCTGCTGCGCATCGATCAGGCCGATGTGCAAAGCGACAAGACCTCTCTGCTCAGTTACGCGATCAACTTCGGTGCCTACATCGAGGGCTCTGACAACAGCATCCTGTACGCCTGGAAAGGCTTGATGGGTGGCTATCCGGGACTGTTTGCGCTGGTGCCCTATCAAGAAAAACTCTCGGAGTACCGCAGCCTCGAGAACCGCGACTTGTGGGAGTACCGCCTGAACCTGACCCAGCAGGAAACGGCACGGATGGTCGAGCACGTCTGGGAGCTGAAACAGATTCAGTTCGACTATTTCTTCTTCGATGAAAACTGCTCCTATCGCCTGCTGGAACTGTTGCAAGTGGCGCGCCCGAGCCTGCGCCTGACCGAGCAATTCCCGCTGACTGCCATCCCCACTGACACCGTGAAGGCCGTGAAAGAAGCCGGGTTGGTGGAGTCCATCCAGTACCGCCCTTCCCGCGAGCGCGAACTGCTGAGCCGCGCCGAGCCCCTGAGCGACGAAGAACAGCAGTGGGTGCTGAAAGTCAGCGCCGACCAGAAGCAACTGCAAACACCTGAATTCAAGGCACAACCTCGCGCTCGCCAAGCGTTGATCATCGACGCGGCCTATCGACTGGAACGTTACCGCGCCAACGGTCAGGAACGTGATCCGCAACGGGCACAGCGCAGCTTCGAACTGCTGCGGGCGATCAACCAGAACCCCGCACCGGAGCTCGATATTGCGCAACCGGGGCTTCCGGAAGATGGCCACGAATCCCGCACTTGGCAAGCCGGCCTTGGCACCCGCGGCGACCGTGCCTTTGGCGAGTACGGCCTGCGCATGGCTTATCACGACCTCAACGACAACGCCGAAAGCTTCCCGCTCGGCGCGCAGATCGAAATCCTCCAACTGAAACTGCGCCAATACGAAAGTAATGACTGGCAAGTACAGCAACTGGACCTGGCGACGATTCGCTCCCTGACCCCGCGCAACGAGTTGCTGCAACCGCTGTCGTGGCAGGTCACCGGCGGCCTGGAGCGGGTGCCGGGCAAGCATGACGATGAAACCCTGGTCAGCCACGTCAATGGCGGCGGCGGTGGAACCTGGCAACTGGCCGACGACACCCTCGGTTTTGCCCTGGGCACCGTGCGCGTGGAGCACAACAATGACTTCGCCGAATTCATCTCTCCGGCGGCGGGTTTCAACACGGGCCTTTTGTGGAAAAACCCGCTGGGCAATCTGAGCCTGGAGGCCAAAGGCGACTTCTTCACCAACGGTGAAGTGCGCCGTAGCCTGAGCCTGAACCAGCAGTGGGAACTGTCGCGCAACCTCGGTCTGCGCCTGACTGCCCAACGCGAATTCAGCCACCTGGCCACGCCTGAGAATGAAGTGATGCTTGAGGTGAAGTGGTATCACTATTGAAAGATCGCAGGCTGCGATCTTTTGATCTTTCTTTCACACCCCGCTGACGAACCCACATCTAGACTTTCCCCACAGGCCGTATTGCGGCCCGGGAGTCCGAGATGTGGCGTCGCACAGCGGTATTGGGTTTGTTGATGTTGATTGCAGGTTGCCAGACAACCCACCAGGATCTGATCGCCAAGGGTTATCCACCGGCATTCGCCGACGGCTTCGATGATGGGTGCAGCAGTGGCCGCCAGGCCGCTGGTGCCATTACTGGCGAATTTCGTAAAAACGTACCGCGTTACCTCAAGGACAAAAACTACGCCGAAGGCTGGAGCGATGGCTTTCGCCAGTGTCAGGCCATGCGCGAGAACGAGGACCGTGAACGCTACAGCAACAGCCACTCCAACGAACGGGACCAGGACTGGCAGCGACAGAAGGACCAGGACGCCGCCCGAGCCTATCGCTCGCCATGAGTCGCTTCCAGACATCCAGTGAAACCAAATGCCTGCGAGCATGGCCAAAACCCTAATACGGGAGAAAACCATGAGCCGGGCATTCGTCAATGAAGATAACGCTGCTGCGCAAGCCGATCAGCCGGTCGAGCGGCAAGTCAGCACGCAGCCCAACTATGTCACGCCGCACGGCCTGAGCCAGTTGCAGGACAAAGTCGCCGAGTTGCAAGCCCTGCATGCCGGGCAAGCAGCCAAGGGCGATCAGGCGGACAAGCAGCGCCTGGCCGATCTCGAACGTGATTTGCGCTACTTCAAGCAGCGACTGGGCAGCGCCCAGGTGGTGCCCCCAGCCACTTCGACGGAGAAAGTGCAGATCGGCAGTTGGGTGACTTACGTCGATGAATCTGACACCGAACACCGAGTGCAACTGGTGGGCGAAGATCAGGCCGATGCAGCCCATGGCCTGATCAATTGGAGCTCGCCGCTGGGTCGGGCATTGCTGGGCGCGCAACGGCACGATGAAGTGCTCTGGCAACGCCCCGCTGGCAATCAGCTGATAGAAGTGGTCCGCATCGAACCGGCTTAAACCACGCCCTGGGCGAGCATGGCGTCGGCAACCTTGACGAAACCGGCGATGTTCGCGCCCTTGACGTAGTTGACCTGACCGTTTTCTTCCCCGTAATGCACGCAAGCGTGGTGGATCGACTGCATGATCGCGTGCAGTTTGCTGTCCACTTCACCACCGGTCCAGAGCAGGCGCATGGCGTTCTGCGACATCTCCAGGCCGCTGACTGCCACCCCACCGGCATTCGACGCTTTGCCCGGCGCAAACAGGATGCCTGCTTCGATGAACAGATCCACGGCGTCGAGGGTGGTCGGCATGTTCGCGCCTTCCGCCACACAGATGCAGCCGTTGCGCAGCAACGCACGTGCCGCATCGGCATCCAGTTCGTTCTGCGTGGCGCACGGCAGCGCGATGTCGCAGCTCAGCCCCCAAGGGTGCTGGCCCGCCAGGAACTCCAGGCCAAAGCGACCGGCCAGTTCGCTGATGCGTCCGCGCTGGACGTTTTTCAGCTCCAGCACCGCCTGCCACTGCGCTTCGGTCAGGCCGCTTTCGCAGTACAGCGTGCCTTCGGAGTCGGACAGCGAAATCACTTTGCCGCCCAGGTCCATGACCTTGCGCGCAGCGTATTGCGCAACGTTGCCGGAACCGGAGATCGCCACGCGCTTGCCTTCGACGGTTTCACCGCGACGCTTGAGCATTTCTTCAGCGAAGTACACGCAACCGAAACCAGTGGCCTCCGGCCGAATCAGGCTGCCGCCGTAGCTCGGGCCTTTGCCGGTCAGGACGCTGGTGAACTGGTTGCTCAGGCGCTTGTACTGGCCGAACAGGAAGCCGATCTCACGGGCACCGACGCCGATGTCACCGGCCGGCACGTCGACATCGGCACCGATGTGGCGGTACAGCTCGCTCATGAAGGCCTGGCAGAAACGCATGACTTCCGCGTCGCTCTTACCTTTCGGGTCGAAGTCCGAGCCACCCTTGCCACCGCCCATCGGCAACGACGTCAGCGAGTTCTTGAAGGTTTGCTCGAAGGCGAGGAACTTCAAGACACCCAGGTTCACCGACGGATGGAAGCGCAGACCGCCCTTGTACGGGCCGATGGCGCTGTTCATCTGGATACGGAAACCGCGATTGACCTGCACCTTGCCGTGATCGTCGACCCAGGACACGCGGAACACCACGGCCCGCTCAGGCTCGCAGATGCGCTCAAGAATGCCGGAGGTCAGATAGTGTGGATTGGCTTCCAGGAAGGGCCACAGGCTACGCAGCACCTCTTCGACGGCCTGATGGAATTCAGGCTGGTCCGGGTCACGTTTTTTCAGGCGGGCAAGGAAGGAGTCGACGGATTCGATCATGGAAAAGTCTCGGCAAATTTATTGTCGTTGGAAGAATTGAGCCGGACTTTAACAAACCAATCGCGCACAGGAACAGCGCAGAATGTCGCATTTGTGAAATTAAATGGTGCACAGGATATAAATTATTCGTTTATTCGGGCTGTATTGCACCTAAACAGGGATTCACATATCAGTTTTTGCACCATCAGTTAGCCCGTCAAGGTCCGGACACCGCTGAACCTGTAGGAGCTGGCTTGCCAGCGATGAATTCCCCGCGGGCGCCAGAAAATCCGCAAAAAAAGAACGGAGCCCGAAGGCTCCGCTTTTTATCCAACCAACCCGAATCAGGCCAGTTTCTTGTGGCGTACCCGGTGCGGCTGGGCAGCGGCTTCGCCAAGACGCTTTTTGCGATCGGCTTCGTACTCGGTGTAGTTACCTTCGAAGAACACTGCTTGCGAGTCGTCTTCGTACGCCAGGATGTGAGTCGCGACGCGGTCAAGGAACCACCGATCGTGGGAGATCACAATGGCGGCGCCCGGGAAGTCCAGCAGAGCTTCTTCCAGGGAACGCAGGGTTTCAACGTCGAGGTCGTTGGACGGTTCGTCGAGCAGCAGGACGTTGCCGCCTTCTTTCAGGGTCAGGGCCAGGTGCAAGCGACCACGCTCACCACCGGACAGGTCCTTGACGAACTTCTGCTGGTCGCCGCCCTTGAAGTTGAAGCGCCCCACGTAAGTGCGCGACGGGATCTCGTAGTTACCGATGCGGATCTGGTCGGAACCGTCGGAGATCTGCTGGAACACGGTCTTGCTGCCGTCCAGGTCTTCGCGGCTCTGGTCGACGCAGGCCAGCTGCACGGTTTCGCCGACTTCGATGCTGCCCGAATCCGGTTGCTCCTTGCCCATCAGCATGCGGAACAGGGTCGATTTACCGGCACCGTTACCGCCGATCACGCCGACGATGGCGCCTTTCGGCATCGAGAACGACAGGTTGTCGATCAATACGCGATCGCCGTAGCCCTTGGTGACGTTCTTGAACTCGATGACCTTATCGCCCAGGCGTGGACCGGCCGGGATGTAGATCTCGTTGGTTTCGCTGCGCTTCTGGAATTCCTGCGATTGCATTTCTTCGAAGCGTTGCAGACGTGCCTTGGATTTCGACTGGCGAGCCTTGGCGCCTTTGCGCACCCACTCCAGTTCTTCCTTCATGGCTTTTTCGTGGGCCGACTGCTGCTTGGATTCGGCAGCCAGACGATCGGACTTGGCTTCCAGCCAACCCGAATAGTTGCCCTCGTAAGGAATGCCCGCGCCGCGGTCGAGTTCCAGGATCCAGCCAGCAACGTTGTCCAGGAAGTAACGGTCGTGCGTGATCGCGACCACGGTGCCCGGGAAGTCGTGCAGGAAGTGCTCCAGCCACGCAACGGAATCGGCGTCCAGGTGGTTGGTCGGTTCGTCGAGCAGCAGCATGTCCGGAGCGGACAGCAGCAGGCGGCACAGGGCCACACGACGTTTTTCACCACCGGAGAGAACTTCAACCTTGGCATCCCAGGCCGGCAGGCGCAGCGCATCGGCGGCGACTTCCAGTTGGCGCTCCAGGTTATGACCGTCGCTGGCTTGCAGGATGGCTTCGAGCTTGGCCTGTTCCGCTGCCAACTTGTCGAAGTCGGCATCCGGATCGGCGTAGGCCGCGTAGACCTCGTCCAGGCGCGCCTGGGCGTCCTTGATCACGCTGACCGCTTCCTCGACCACTTCACGCACGGTCTTGGTGGGGTCCAGTTGTGGTTCCTGTGGCAGGTAGCCGATGTTCAGGTCCGGCATCGGACGGGCTTCACCGTCGAACTCGGTGTCGACGCCAGCCATGATTTTCAGCAGGGTGGACTTACCTGAACCATTGAGGCCGAGCACGCCGATCTTGGCGCCCGGGAAGAACGACAGGGAGATGTTTTTCAGGATTTCCCGCTTCGGCGGAACAACTTTGCCCAGCCGATGCATGGTGAATACGTATTGAGCCATGGAGAACCTTGGGTCAGTGACTGATGAATGAATAGGGTGCAGGCGATGCCTGGCCAGGCCGTGCGTGGCGTCCGCTTGAATTTCTTCAAGACGTGCACGCTGAAAAAGCCTGATTCTAGGAGCTGGAACGCTCCCGCGTAACCGGCAAAGCTACCTTAATGACGGATGGCAGTCCAGCCGAGCGGGACTGGCACTTTGCCACAACTCAAGGCATGCTAGCCGCCCTTCGGGCGTCCGGCTTATAGTGCACGTCGCGCCAGTCCAGCCAAACCGCAGGATTACAGTTTGTCCAGTGTCCCTCAGTCCCTGATCACCCGTGCACCGACTGTTGCACCCGGCTCGCCCATGCGCGGCACACTCAAGGGCGCTCTGGCGATGCTGGTGCTGCTGCTGCTCGCCTTGCTGTTCTGGCAACTGCTGGATCAGTTGCGGGAGACCCAGAAAAACCAGCGCCAGGCCACCATCGACTACACCGCCGACCTGGCCACACAAGTCAGCCTGAACATGGCGCTCAGTGCGCAGATCGCCCTCAACTTGCTACCGATTGTCGAGCAGCCGCAAAGTGCCGAGGAGCTGTTGGACTTGCAGCGCAAACTGCAAAAGTCCCTGCCCGACCTGCTGAGCCTGGCACTGCTCAGCCCCTCGGGAAGAATCCTCAGTGACACGGTCGACACCAGCGAAGATGCCGACTATCTGGTGGAACTGGTCCGACGCAGTCGCGCTCAACCCCACTATTACAGCAACGCCATCGACGGCTCGCGGGTGCATCTGTTGCTGCATCAAACCAGCGGCAGCAACCGCGGCTATTGGGCTTTGCGCTTCAAGCCGACGTTTTTCGCCTCCCTGACCAAGCTCAACGAAACGGCGACGGCTCCGCTGTGGCTGGTGGAAAACCGGTTCAATCACCAGATCATCAGCCGCGACCAGGCGCTGCCGCAGGTCAACCCGGGCACCCTGACCCAGGACGACGTGGCCAACAGCGTCCTGACCGTCCCACTGAGCGGCAGCGACTGGCAACTACGCGGGCTGTTCGATCGTCAGCGAGTACTCGAAGAACTGCTACCCGCCTTCATCGGCAAGTGCCTGCTGGGCCTGGCCTTTTCCATGCTGCCGTTCATCGTCCTGCTGAACATGCGCCGTCGCCAGCGCCAGCTGCACGAAGGTCGCCGCCGCTACCAGGAGATTTTCGAAGGCACCGGCGTGGCCCTGTGCGTACTCGATATGTCGGGCCTGCGCAGCCTGTTCGACAAGGCCCAGCTGCTGCGCGACGAGCAACTGCAAGCCTGGCTGGCGATCCCGGACCAGCGCCGGCAGTTGTTGAAGGAGTTGCGCATAACCGAGGTCAATCAGGTCGCCCTGCAGCTGCTTAACGTCAATACCTGTGAGCAAGTCTGGAGACTGCTGATCGATGGCAACCCTGTGGAGGGCAACGCCATCGGCAATCAGGTACTCGAAGCGGTGCACAAGCAACAGCAACAGCTTGAACTGGAAATCAAGCTGCAGGACGCCAGCGGTCGTGACCAGCATCTGTGGCTGGTGTTACGCCTGCC
Source organism: Pseudomonas sp. MHK4 (assembly GCF_054600775.1). NCBI lineage: Bacteria > Pseudomonadati > Pseudomonadota > Gammaproteobacteria > Pseudomonadales > Pseudomonadaceae > Pseudomonas > Pseudomonas sp. MHK4. Next base: position 95,736 of record NZ_BAAIAK010000008.1, read on the forward strand.
GCAAAACCCCGACGACTTCAAGGCAGTGATCCTGAGCATTACCGATATCACCAGTCGCAAGCTCATCGAGCTGTCGCTGCAGGAGCGCGAGGGCTTCTGGTCCGACGTCGTGCGAACCGTGCCCGATCACCTTTACGTGCAAGACGTGATCAGCCAGCGAATGATCTTCAGCAACCATCATCTGGGCCAGACGCTGGGCTACAACCGCACTGAACTGCAACAGATGGGCGAGTACTTCTGGGAAATCCTGCTGCACCCTGACGATGCCGATTACTACCACCGCTCGCGCCAGAGCCAGCGGCAAGGCGGCTACAGCCAATTGATGCAGTGCCAGCTGCGCTTTCGCCACCGGGACGGGGAATGGCGGCGCTTCGACATTCGCGAGCAGGCACTGGCACGGGACAAGCATGACCAGGTCACCCGCATCATTGGCGTGGCCAAGGACGTTACCGAGCAGATCGAAGCCAGTGAGTCGTTGCGCGACAGCGAGCAGCGCTACAGGATGCTCGCCGAAAGCATCAGCGACGTGATTTTCTCCACCGACAGCCGCATGGCACTCAACTATGTGAGCCCTTCGGTGCAGGCGGTACTGGGCTATGAAGTCGAGTGGATCTTCCAGAACGGCTGGCATTCGACCATTGCCAATCCACAACAGTTGAGCGGCATCTACCACCTGATGGATCGCGTCAGCAAAGCCCTGGATAAACCCGAGCAACTGGCCCTGTTGCGCAGCCAGGTGCAAACCCAACTGTTTCTGTTCGACTGCCTGCGCGCCGACGGGCGCAAGATTCCTATCGAACTGCGACTGGTATTGGTCTGGGACGAACACGGTGCGTTCGAAGGCGTGCTGGGGGTCGGTCGCGACATCAGCCAGCAACGCCGGGCCGAGAAGGACCTGCGAATGGCCGCCACGGTATTCGAGCACTCGACCTCGGCGATCCTGATCACCGACCCGGCCGGCTATATCGTCCAGGCCAACGAAGCCTTCAGCCGTGTCAGCGGATATGCCGTGGAACAGGTACTCGACCAGTTGCCGAACATGCTCACCGTCGACGAGCAGCAGGAAGCCCATTTGCGCTACGTGCTCAAGCAATTGAACCAGCACAGCACCTGGGAAGGCGAAGTGTGGCTCAGGCGCCGCAATGGCGAGCATTATCCGGCCTGGGTCGGCATTACCGCGGTACTGGACGACGAAGGCGACCTGGCCAGCTACGTGTGCTTTTTCAGCGACATCAGCGAGCGCAAGGCCAGTGAACAACGGATTCACCGCCTGGCCTATTACGACGCCCTGACCCACCTGCCCAACCGCACGTTGTTCCAGGATCGCCTGCACACCGCATTGCAAGCTGCCGAGCGGCAGAAGTCCTGGGTGGTGTTGATGTTCCTCGACCTGGACCGCTTCAAACCGATCAACGACTCCCTGGGCCATGCCGCGGGTGATCGCATGCTCAAGGAAATGGCCACGCGCCTGCTCGGCTGCGTCGACGATGACGATACCGTTGCGCGCATGGGCGGCGATGAATTCACCTTGCTCCTGCAACCGCGGGCCAACCGTGAAATCGCCTTGAATCGGGCGATTCACGTGGCTGAGCAGATTCTCGCCAGCCTGGTCAAACCCTTCGTTCTCGAAGGCCGCGAGTTCTTTGTCACAGCCAGTATCGGCATCGCCCTGAGCCCGCAGGACGGCAATGAACTCAGCCAGTTGATGAAGAATGCCGACACGGCGATGTACCACGCCAAAGAGCGCGGCAAGAACAACTTCCAGTTCTATCAGGCGGACATGAACGCCAGCGCCCTGGAGCGCCTGGAGCTGGAAAGCGACCTGCGACATGCCCTGGAACAGAACGAGTTCGTGCTGTATTACCAACCGCAATTCAGCGGCGACGGCAAACGCCTGACCGGCACCGAAGCCTTGCTGCGCTGGCGTCATCCGCGCCGCGGCCTGGTGCCGCCAGGGGATTTCATCCCGGTGCTCGAAGAACTGGGCCTGGTAGTGGATGTCGGCGACTGGGTGATCAGCGAGGCCTGCCGTCAGCTCAAGACCTGGCATCAGGCGAAGGTGCGCGTGCCGAAGGTGTCGGTGAACATCTCTGCCCGGCAGTTCTCCGACGGCCAACTCGGCACGCGGATCGCCAACACCCTGAAGGAAACCGGCCTGCCGCCCGCGTGCCTGGAGTTGGAGCTGACCGAAAGTATCCTGATGCGCGAAGTCAGCGAAGCCATGCAGATTCTTGCCGGGTTGAAAAACCTTGGCCTGAGCATCGCGGTCGACGATTTCGGCACGGGCTACTCATCGCTCAACTACCTCAAGCAGTTCCCGATCGACGTCCTGAAAATCGACCGCACCTTCGTCGACGGCCTGCCGTCGGGGGAACAGGACGCGCAGATTGCCCGCGCAATCATCGCCATGGCCCATAGCCTCAACCTGGCAGTGATCGCCGAGGGTGTGGAAACCCAGGAGCAGCTTGATTTCCTCAGGGAACATGGTTGCGATGAGGTTCAGGGGTACCTGTTCGGGCGGCCGATGCCAGCTAACACCTTTGAAGTGCAGTTCAGCAATGATGCCCTCTTCATGTTCGACTGAGTTGTTGTGGTGAGGATGCCGGCCCCATCGCCAGCAAGCTGGCTCCCACAGGCGATATTTGGGGTTCAGAAATCAGTGTGGGAGCCAGCCTGCTGGCGATGAGGCCGGCACAATCACCGCTGATCCCGTCATGAAGCCCACTTGTCTGCGACATGATGTCGTTTCATATGCCTTCCAAAACCCATTGGGTTAGAATGCCCCCCTTTTCTGCCCCCGATCCTTGAGGACCGCCATGTTCAGCCGTGATTTGACTATTGCCAAGTACGACGCCGATCTCTTTGCCGCCATGGAGCAAGAAGCTCAGCGCCAGGAAGAGCACATTGAGCTGATCGCTTCGGAAAACTACACCAGCCCTGCGGTGATGGAAGCTCAAGGCTCGGTACTGACCAACAAGTACGCCGAAGGCTACCCGGGCAAGCGCTACTACGGTGGTTGCGAGTACGTCGACGTCGTTGAGCAGCTTGCAATTGATCGCGCAAAAGAACTGTTCGGCGCCGATTACGCCAACGTTCAGCCACACGCCGGTTCGCAAGCCAACAGCGCCGTTTACCTGGCCCTGCTGTCGGCTGGCGACACCATCCTGGGCATGAGCCTGGCCCACGGCGGTCACCTGACCCACGGCGCCAGCGTTTCGTCCTCCGGCAAGCTGTACAACGCCATCCAGTACGGCATCGATGCCAACGGCCTGATCGACTACGACGAAGTCGAGCGTCTGGCTGTTGAACACAAGCCTAAAATGATCGTGGCCGGTTTCTCTGCCTACTCGCAGATCCTCGACTTCCCGCGCTTCCGTGAAATCGCTGACAAAGTCGGTGCCTATCTCTTTGTTGATATGGCTCACGTGGCCGGTCTGGTCGCCGCTGGCGTCTACCCGAACCCGGTTCCATTCGCTGACGTGGTGACCACCACCACCCACAAGACCCTGCGCGGTCCACGTGGCGGCCTGATCCTGGCTCGCGCCAACGCCGACATCGAGAAGAAGCTGAACTCCGCGGTATTCCCAGGCGCCCAGGGCGGCCCGCTGGAGCACGTGATCGCCGCTAAAGCGATCTGCTTCAAGGAAGCACTGCAGCCTGAGTTCAAGACCTACCAGCAACAAGTGGTGAAAAACGCCAAGGCCATGGCCGGCGTATTCATCGAGCGCGGTTTCGACGTGGTTTCCGGCGGTACTGAAAACCACCTGTTCCTGCTGTCGCTGATCAAGCAGGAAATCTCCGGTAAAGACGCCGATGCCGCCTTGGGCAAAGCGTTCATCACCGTGAACAAGAACTCCGTGCCAAATGATCCACGCTCGCCGTTCGTCACCTCCGGCCTGCGCTTCGGCACTCCGGCTGTGACCACTCGCGGCTTCAAGGAAGCAGAGTGCAAGGAACTGGCCGGCTGGATCTGCGACATCCTGGCGGACCTGAACAACGAAGCGGTGATCGATGCCGTTCGCGAGAAGGTTAAAGCCATCTGCAAGAAACTGCCGGTGTACGGCGCTTAATCGGCCCGCTAAACCGCAGTCATAAAAACCGGCCAGTGATGGCCGGTTTTTTTTGGTCTGCGATTTGTGGGAGCTGGATTGCATGGGATGCGGGCGATAGACCATCGCAAGGCTTAAGGACGCCTTCGCTGGCAAGCCAGCTCCTACAGGACCAGCATTACTGGTCAGACCGGTCATGCCAATTTTTCAAAATACCCTTGTAATCCGCAAATTTTCGAGCGTAGACTGCGCCTGCACTGGACATACCGGTAAGACCACAATAATTAAGTCCTGAATCTGACGTGCTCCGCACACAGCAGCCAGGACACCGACCAGGATTCCTCCCATGCTCAGATGGTGCTCGCGTTCAATCTTCCTCCAAGTGGTTCTCGGACTGGTGCTCGGCATCGTCTGCGGGCTGACCCTTCCCGAATACTCCGCTCAGCTCAAACCGCTTGGTGACGGTTTTATCAAGCTGATCAAGATGCTCATCGGCCTGATTGTGTTCTGCGTAGTGGTCAGCGGCATCAGTGGTGCCGGCGACCTGAAGAAGGTCGGCCGCATCGGTCTGAAATCAGTGATCTATTTCGAAGTGTTGACCACCATTGCTCTGGTGATAGGCCTGGTGTTCGCTTTCAGCACCGGCATCGGCAGTGGCGCGAACATCCATCTGGAACAGCTTTCCGCAGCTGACATGGGCGATATCGCCCAGCGCGGCCAGCACATGCATACCACCACGCAGTTCCTGATGGACCTGATTCCGACGTCGGTGATCGGCGCATTTGCCGATAACAACATCCTTCAAGTCCTGTTGTTTTCGGTGCTGTTCGGCAGCGCCTTGAATCTGGTGGGTGAGGCGGCGTCGGGCATTTCACGACTGATCAACGAACTCAGCCATGTGATCTTCCGCATCATGGGCATGATCGTGCGACTGGCACCGATCGGCGTATTCGGCGCCATCGCCTTCACCACCAGCAAATACGGCCTGGACTCGCTGCAGCATCTGGGTAGTCTGGTCGGCCTGTTTTACCTGACCTGCGCAGCCTTCGTGGCGCTGATTCTCGGTCTGGTCATGCGTCTTTCCGGCCTGAAGATGTGGCCGTTGCTCAAATACCTGCGTGAAGAACTGCTGATCGTCATGGGCACCGCCTCGTCCGACGCTGTGCTGCCACAAATCATGCGCAAGCTTGAGCATCTGGGTATTGGCAGCTCGACGGTCGGGTTGGTGATTCCAACCGGGTACTCATTCAACCTCGACGGTTTCTCGATCTACCTGACCCTGGCCATCGTGTTCATCGCCAATGCCACCGGCACACCGCTGGCCATGACCGACTTGCTGACGATTCTGTTGGTGTCATTGATCACCTCCAAAGGCGCACACGGCATCCCGGGGTCGGCCCTGGTGATTCTGGCGGCCACCTTGACGGCGATCCCGGCTATTCCGGTGGTAGGCCTGGTGTTGGTGTTGGCCGTGGACTGGTTCATGGGGATCGGCCGGGCCCTGACCAACCTGATTGGAAACTGCGTAGCTACCGTGGCGATCGCTCGCTGGGAAAAAGACATCGATGTGGAACGGGCGAACAAGGTGCTTTCCGGCCAGGTGGGTTATACCTTCCAGCCGAGAAAACCGGTGATGCCCGCCCATCAACAGGACTTTTGAGTTCACCTCTGTAGGAGCTGCCGCAGGCTGCGATCTCTTGATCTTGCCTGCGACGCCGCCCTCACAGACTCACGGAGCAATCAAGTGATTACCACATCAACCGTCGTGACTTCAGTCGTAGAAAAACTTCGGGCCGCGCTGGCCCGTGGTCAGTGGCGTTCCGGCGACATGCTGCCGGGGCAACGTGAGTTGGCCGAACAACTAGGTATCAGCCGCCCCAGCCTGCGTGAAGCCGTCATCGTGCTCGAAACCCTCGGTCTGGTGCGATCCATGCCGGGTAAAGGCGTGGTGGTTTTGGAGGCCAATCTTGCAGACAGCCAACAGCACGACAGTGCGGTGGCCGCGGCAAGCCTGGAAGACGTACTGCAGCTGCGCTATACCCTTGAGCCGTTCATCGTGGGCCTGGTGGCGCAATCGATCAGCAGCAAGGAAGTCGGGCAACTGCGCCTGACCCTGATGGACATGCGCGAAGCCCTGGAGGCCAACGACAGCGAAGCCGGCGTGAGCGCTTACATTGCGTTCCACGAAGAACTGTTCACCCTGACCTCAAACCCGATTTTCCAGAGCGTGGTCCAGCAGACCAGCAATGCCCTCAAACAAAGCGCCGAAGTGCTGCGCAATTCCCCGGAGCATCTGGCCGAACGCCTCGAAGAAAACGAAGCGGTGGTGCGGGCGATCCGCAGCAAGAACAGCGCCCAGGCCAGTGCCGAGATGCGTCGGCACATTCTTCGCGAGGGCCAGCGCATGGGCATTGAATTGAATATCCCGGAAGACAACCTCGGCAGTTGAACCCTCTTCGAACTGGAGACTGGCCATGAACAGCTTCGTTTCACCGCAAACGCTTACCACCCTGCCCTTTCCACCGGCGGTGGATGATCTGTATTCACGGGTCCTCGATACCATTCTTGAACAGCGCATTCATGAGGCCAGTCGCTTTACCGAAGAAAGCCTGGCGCAGATGTTCGGTGCAAGGCGCGGTGACATGCGTGATGTGCTGACGCGACTGTCCCATCAACAGATCATTGTTCTGCGGGTCAATCATCGTCCCCGCGTAGCGGCGCTCTGTGTCGATCAAGTTCGGCAAACGCTGCATGCGCGGCGACTGACCGAAATCATGCTAGTGAAGATGGCGTGCCAGCGCCCCTGCACGCAAGCCTTGAAGCGCTTGAGCGCGCTGGTCGATAGCGAGCGCCAATGCACCGGGCGTGGCCGGGCAATTCGTCTGCCAGGAGAGTTTCACCTACAGTTGGCAGAAATGGCGGGCAACGCACCGTTAGCGCATTTTCTCGGTAGCCTGGTGCCACTGATCTCGTTGGCGATTGCGCAGTTTGATGTGTGCGTAGAGGACTTTTGCGCTTGGCAGGTGCACGAGAAAATAGTGGATGCGCTGACGCTTATGGATGCCGCGACGGCAGTGACATTACTGAACCGGCATCTGGATCATTTGGAAGCGGTATTGCTGGACGCTCAACCGCTATCCAGCCGCAAGCGTATCGCCGGTTAGCTCGCTGCCACTCGAGCGAACCCCTGGCGAATCTTTTCTTCCGGCAAATCATCGGCAATGAACACGATCACGCTTTCACGGGTTTCATCGGCCGCCCACTCGGTATCCCAGTCGAAACCGTAAAGCTTCAGCACCCCCTGAAACACCATGCGACGCGGCTCGCCGAGGATGTTCAACACGCCCTTGTAGCGCAGCAATTGCTTGCCGTGGTCTTCCAGCAATTCGTTCATGAACTCGCTGAGCTTATCGATATCCAGCGGCTTATCGGTACGCAGCACCAGGCTGGAGATGCGGTCAACGGACGGCGCCTGGCTCACAGGGCGCAAACTCACGCCGCCGCCCAGATCGGCGTTGAGATTGAAACCACGCACGTCGAGCAGTTCGGCCAGGTCAATCTTGCCGTGGTCGACCACGCGGATCGGTGCACGGCGATTGATCCGGGTCAGGCGCGCGCTCAACGCGGTGAATGCAGGTTCGTCCACCAGATCACGCTTGCTCACCAGCAGCCGGTCGGCGAAGCCGATCTGCGCCTGGGCGATGGTTTGGGTCAGGTGCTGTTCGGCGTGTGCCGCGTCCACCAAGGTGATGATGCCGTCGAGGATATAGCGCTCACGCAACTCCTCGTCGATGAAGAAGGTTTGGGCCACCGGAGCCGGGTCGGCGAGGCCCGTGCATTCGATCACCAGGCGGTCGAAGGCGATCTCGCCGCTGTCGAGGCGCTCTAGCAGCAGATACAGGGCCTTGGTCAGGTCGGTATGAATGGTGCAACAGACGCAGCCGTTGGACAGCGTCATGACTTGTACCGGTTCGTCACCCAACAGTTGAGTGTCGATGCCGGCGTCGCTGAATTCATTTTCGATCACGGCGATCTTCAGGCCATGTTCGGCTTTGAGCAGGTGGCGCAACAGCGTGGTTTTGCCGGCGCCGAGGAAGCCGCTGAGAATCGTGACCGGGATTGGAGTGAACAAATCGTAAATCAGCCATGCTCTGATAAAAATGTAGGAGCCCGGCTTGCCGGCGATGGCGTCCGAAAGATCGCCATCGCCGGCAAGCCGGGCTCCTACAGGGGTTGCGTCAACCTGATGTCAGTTTAACAACACTTCGGCCCACCCTTGCCACCGTAACGAGCTTCCTGACGTTCCCGAAAGAACATCTCGTAGCTCATCACCGGTTTGTCCGGGTGCTTTGTTTGCATATGCTGGACGTAGTTGTCGTAGTCGGGCATGCCGACCATCAGGCGCGCGGCCTGACCGAGGTATTTACCGAGGCGACTCAGGTCATTGAACATGCTGCAATCCTCTGGTTACGCATCCGGCAGCGCCTGGAACGGCGCCTCCTTGTCCGTGCGCTCTTTCGTACCCCAGGCAGAAATACCGACCTTGAGTGCGTAGAACAGGATGCTGAATACCACGAACAGGAACAGCGCGGTCAGCGTGGCGTTGGTGTAGGCGTTGAAGATCACGTGCTGCATTTGAGTGATGTCCTTGGCCGGGGCGAGGATCTGGCCGTTGGCCAGGGCATCGCTGTATTTTTTCGCCAGCGACAGGAAGCCGATCGCCGGATTGGCGTCGAACAACTTGATGAAGCCGGCGGTGGTGGTGCAAATCAACAACCACACCGCAGGCAGCATGGTGACCCAGACATAACGCTGGCGTTTCATCTTGATCAGCACCACGGTGCCGAGCATCAGCGCGATACCCGCCAGCATCTGGTTGGAGATGCCGAACAATGGCCACAGGGTATTGATGCCACCCAGCGGATCGATCACGCCCTGATACAGCAACCAGCCCCACATGGCCACGCAGCCGGCGGTGGCGATCAGGTTGGCGGCCCAGGACTCGGTGCGTTTAAGCGCCGGCACGAAGGAGCCGAGCAAGTCCTGCAGCATGAAACGCCCGGCACGGGTACCGGCGTCCACCGCGGTCAGGATGAACAGCGCTTCGAACAGGATCGCGAAGTGATACCAGAACGCCATGGTGTTTTCGCCCGGCAGCACACTGTGCAGGATCTGCGCGATACCGACCGCCAGGGTCGGCGCACCGCCCGCACGGGCCAGGATGGTGGTTTCACCGATGTCGTGGGCGACTGCCTGCAGCGCTTCCGGGGTGATTGCAAAGCCCCAGCTGCTGACGGTTTGTGCCACAGCCACCACGTCACCGCCAACGACAGCGGCGGGGCTGTTCATGGCGAAATACACACCTGGTTCGATCACCGACGCGGCGACCATGGCCATGATGGCCACGAAGGATTCCATCAGCATGGCGCCGTAACCGATGTAACGTGAGTTGACCTCGTTATCCAGCAGTTTCGGCGTGGTGCCGGACGAGATCAGCGCGTGGAAACCCGAAACCGCGCCGCAGGCGATGGTGATGAACAGGAACGGGAACAGACCGCCCTTCCATACCGGGCCAGTGCCGTCGACAAACTGGGTCAGCGCCGGCATTTTCAGCTCGGGCATGGTGATCAGGATGCCGATTGCCAGGGCCACGATGGTGCCAATTTTCAGGAAAGTCGACAGGTAGTCACGCGGCGCCAGGATCAGCCAGACCGGTAACGAGGCGGCCACGAAACCGTAACCGACCAGCATCCACGTAATCTGAACGCCATTGAAGGTGAAAGCCTTGGCCCACACCGGATCAGCGGCAATCTGCCCACCCAGCCAGATCGACCCCAGCAGCAGCAACACGCCGACCACGGAGATTTCACCGATACGACCCGGACGGATGTAGCGCATGTAGATGCCCATGAACATCGCGATCGGGATGGTCGCCATCACCGTGAAGATCCCCCACGGGCTCTCGGCCAAGGCCTTGACCACGATCAGCGCCAGCACCGCGAGGATGATGATCATGATCAGGAAGCAGCCGAACAGCGCGATGGTGCCTGGGATGCGGCCCATCTCTTCGCGGACCATGTCGCCCAGCGAACGGCCGTTGCGGCGGGTGGACATGAACAGGACCATGAAGTCCTGCACGGCACCGGCCAGCACCACGCCGGCGATCAGCCAGAGCGTGCCGGGCAGGTAGCCCATCTGCGCCGCCAGCACCGGCCCGACCAGCGGCCCCGCGCCGGCGATGGCCGCGAAGTGGTGACCGAAGAGGATATGCTTGTTGGTCGGGACATAATCCAGACCGTCATTGTTGAGCACTGCGGGGGTAGCCCGTCGCGCATCGAGTTGCATGACACTATTGGCGATGAACAGACTGTAGTAACGATACGCAACCAGATAGATGGCCACGGCGGCGACCACGATCCACAAAGCGTTGATCGCTTCACCTCGGCGCAGTGCCACGACGCCCAGGGCGCACGCCCCAACGATTGCCAGCAGCAGCCAGGGTAAGTGGCGTAGCGGGCTATTATTATTTTTCATTTTATTATTCCAGCCAGAGTGGACAAGAAAGACAGCAACATCGAGTTTAGCTCGCCTGACAGCAAAGGCCATACCCCAACATTGGTCTAGACACCTGGCGGCGCTGGCCGCCTTTAGCGATGCAGGTCTATAGTCAGCGTTACATTTCCGAGGATCGTGCCATGACCGAGCACCCTGCCGAACGTCGCCGCTTCAAACGTATTGCGTTCGATGCCAGAACCGAGCTGGGCCAGGGGGCGTTCATCTGGCCGGTAAAACTGATCGACCTGTCGCTCAAGGGCTTGCTGATCAAGCGACCGGAACCCTGGCTGGGCGATCCGCAGCAGGATTTTTTTGTCGACATTCATCTGAGCGAAGACGTCGATATCGAGATGGATGTGCAGTTGACCCATCAAGACCATGGACAACTCGGCTTCGAGTGCCGGCACATCAGCCTGGAGTCGATTGAACGCCTGCGCCGATTGATTGAGTTCAACCTGGGGGATCCGCAGGAGCTTGAGCGGGAACTGGGTGCTCTCATCGAAATCTGAATCCCCCCCCTGTAGGAGCGAGCTTGCTCGCGAAAAACGTCCGGATTACGCGCTCGCTCAGGCAGCTCGCGTCATCGTTAACGTCCATCGCGAGCAAGCTCGCTCCTAGAGGGGATTGGTGTTATTCGAAGAGAGCGTCGAGGGCCTGCTCCAGACGAGTGACCGCGATGATCTGCAACCCCGGCGGCGGCTCTTTCGGCGCATTGCCCTTGGGCACGATCGCCCGCTTGAAGCCGTGCTTGGCAGCTTCCTTCAAGCGCTCCTGACCACTTGGCACCGGGCGCACTTCGCCGGACAGGCCGACCTCACCGAACACCAGCAGGTCATGGGGCAGCGGCCGGTTACGCAAACTGGACATGACGGCGGCCATCAAGGCCAGGTCGGATGCCGTTTCCAGTACCTTCACCCCGCCGACCACGTTGAGAAACACATCCTGATCGTGGGTGGGAATGCCGCCGTGCCGGTGCAAGACGGCCAACAGCATCGCCAGGCGGTTCTGATCCAGGCCCAGGGTTACCCGGCGCGGATTGGCCAGGTGACTGTCATCGACCAACGCCTGGACTTCCACCAACATTGGCCGTGTGCCCTCCCATGTCGCCATGACCACGCTGCCCGGGACTTCTTCCTGGGCACGGGTCAGGAAAATAGCCGAAGGATTGGAGACTTCTTTCAGGCCTTTGTCGGTCATGCCGAACACGCCCAATTCGTTAACCGCGCCGAAACGATTTTTTACCGCTCGCAACAGGCGCAAGCGCCCGTCTGATTCGCCTTCGAAATACAGCACGGTGTCGACCATATGCTCCAGCACTCGGGGCCCCGCCAGGGCGCCTTCCTTGGTCACGTGGCCCACAAGGAAAATCGCGGTGCCACTCTGCTTGGCATAACGCACCAACAGCGCCGCGCTTTCGCGAACCTGAGACACACCACCCGGCGCCGATTGCAGTTGCTCGGTGAAAATCGTCTGGATCGAGTCGATCACCATGACCCGGGGTTTTTCCAACCGGGCAGTGGCAATGATGGTTTCAATGCAGGTTTCAGTCATGACCCGCAGCTGATCCTGTGGCAGCCCCAGGCGTCGGGCGCGCATGGCCACCTGCTGCTGCGACTCTTCACCCGTGACATACAGCGCCGGCATGCTCTTGGCGAGATTGCACAGGGTTTGCAGCAAAATGGTGGATTTGCCGATGCCGGGATCACCGCCGATCAGCACCACAGAGCCGTCCACCAGGCCGCCACCCAGCACCCGGTCAAGCTCACCGGAAGCGGTGGAGAAACGCGGCACCTCCTCGACACTGACTTCAGCCAGGGTCTTGATTTGCGCCTGCTGGCCAGCCCAGCCCGTGCGACCGCTAGGGGCCGCTGCCCCGCCGCTTTCCACCATGGTTTCCGTGAGTGTGTTCCAGGCGCCGCACTCGCCACATTGTCCGGCCCACTTGGGAAAGGTTGAGCCGCACTCGGTGCAGCCGTACATGCGCTTGGCCTTGGCCATCGGAACTCCCGGCAAAAACCGCGATGATAGCTCAGCCGTACCGGTACGTCGCGATTGATGCCTGGCAGTCTCACACGAACAATTACAGCTGAATACTTCTAAACTTGCTCTACAGAACTAAACACAAAACATAAACACGCAAGATCAAATCAAAAGTACAAGTATCTTATTTACGTACAACCCACCCAAGCACCCACCCCAAACAATAACAGAAAAAAACTTGTACAAGCATTGATTACATACCTCTCAGCCGTACAACAATAGCGCGTGAAATAGCCATACCAATACAGACACCTGCCGGCTGAATTCAATCATCAAATTAACGCCCCGACCTACAAATGAGGACAACGTTGCAACGCTCAAATCACTGAGTAAAACCCTGGCGACTTTCTCGCCTGTCACTCACGAAACCCCAAGCGCAAGGAGGCATGATTTCGCCTTCATAAGTGCCATTTTTTAAACTTTTTACCGCAAGCTCAGTCGATTGCAGGCGGACCCCGCATGCAGTCGCTTCGAGCAGGATGCGATTTGCTGATTTACACTGCGTTCACCAACCTCATCTGTAACAAGGAAATGACCTATGGGCGTGATAAGCGAGTTCAAGGCCTTCGCCGTCAAAGGCAATGTGATCGACATGGCCGTCGGTATCATCATCGGCGCTGCTTTCGGCAAGATCGTGACGTCGTTTGTCGGCGATGTGATCATGCCCCCTATCGGTTTGCTGATCGGTGGGGTGGACTTCAGTGACCTGGCCATTACGCTCAAGGCCGCGCAGGGCGATGTCCCGGCAGTCGTCCTGGCGTACGGTAAATTCATCCAGACCCTGATTGACTTCGTCATCGTTGCTTTCGCGATTTTCATGGGCGTCAAGGCCATCAACCGCCTCAAGCGCGAAGAAGCCGTTGCTCCTAAACTACCGCCGGTTCCAACCAAGGAAGAAGAGTTGCTCGGTGAGATTCGCGACTTGCTCAAGGCCCAGAACAATCGACCCTGAATCAAACGGCGCCTTCACGGCGTCGTTTTTTTCTACCAGAAATTCTCCACCGCCACCTGACCGGGTCGCCGGCTGAGGCTCAGGTGCATGTCGCGCTGCTTGAGCATTTTACGCGTGTCATCAATCATCTGCGGGTTTCCGCACAGCATCACTCGTGAATGTTCAGGCGTCAGCGCCACGCCGGCCGCGCGTTCCAGCTCGCCGTTTTCAATCAAGGTAGTGATCCGCCCGTTCAGCGCGCCCGGGTGCCGCTCGCGAGTCACGGTGTTGATGAGCTGCAACTTGTGGCCGAACTCCCGCAAATAGTCGCGCTGCGCCAATCCGGCGATCAGCGCCTGATAAGCCAGTTCCCTGGACTCCCGGACGCTATACACCAGGATGATTCGCTCGAATTTTTCCCACACCTCGAAGCCCTGCAGGATCGATAGGAATGGCGCCAGACCTGTGCCGGTGGACAATAGCCACAAATCACGGCCGTCGACGAAGCGGTCGAGTGTCAGGTAACCAAACGCCTGCCGATCGACCAGCAGCGTGTCGCCCACGCCCAGCCGGCAGAGTTCGCTGGTGAATTCGCCGCCGGGAACGACGATGGAAAAGAACTCGAGAAACTCGTCGTAGGGTGAAGACGCCATGGAATAGGCGCGCCACACCGTATTGCCGTCCGCCTTGATCACGCCCAATCGGGCGAACTGCCCTGCGCGAAAACGAAAACCTGCGTCCCGCGTGGTGCGCAGGGTGAACAGGTTCGGCGTCAACGGCTGGACGTCGAGCAAGGTCTGGCGGGTAAATTTCTCTTCACTGGCGGTCATGGGGCGCTCCCTTCAACACATGACCGCAGTGTCTCGCAAAGCCGTCCCCATAAACACCGGCGATTTGTAGTGTTTTTAGCGAAACATTATCGAATGCATAACATTCCCTACAACCTTACATGTTTTTAACTAGCCAGCTAATAAAACAGCAACACATTTATTCACATTAACATCGACATGCAATTACTTCTTTTGAACTCAATCACACTAGAACCGTAAAGCTGATTTTGAAACTCAAACAAAACAAAAAATTCTCACAGCTGCGTATGAAATATCCTACAATTGCGCGTGTAATAAACATTGGATCCACGCTCACGAGCCAATAAAAACCTGGAGCTCAAAGATGGAAAGGTGGAAGGAGTTACAACTCAGCCAGTTAGCCAGCGCAAAGGAAATCGACACTGCCTATCAGGTAGCGCTGCGTTTCGCAAAAAATATCGGATATAAATTTTGCGAATTTTCAATCACTTACAAAACCAGGTTAGAGCAATTAAATACACTGAAACTTAACAATTATCCTGCAAGCTGGAACACCGAATATGAACAAAAAAAGTTCAGGGACATCGACCCAATAGTGGCGCACTGCCATCAAACCGTACTGCCCGTTCTCTGGAGTGAAGAGCTCTTTTGCAAGGTCCCCTCGATGTGGGAGGCGCTTGGAATGCAGGGTTTTCAGCACGGTTGGTCGCAATCGGTGCATGACGATGAAAACGGCCTGTGCAGCATCCTGAGCCTGGCCAGGAGTCATTGTCCGATCAATGCCTTTGAGCTTTACGAAAATCTCGGCTTTTCCATCTTCATGGGACAGCACTTGCACGCACTGGCCGCACGATCACTCCCAAAACACGCGCCAAAATTGGCTAACGCGCATTTGTCGCTGCGGGAAATCGACGTACTGAAGCTCGCAGCCGATGGCAAGACCGCCTACGAGAGTGCCAGGATTCTCAATCTCAGTGCACGCACCATCAATTTCCATGTGCAGAGTGCGATTGAGAAACTCGGCGTCAACAACAAGATTTCGGCCGTCATTGCCGCGGTCAAGGCCGGATATCTCGGCAGCGACGCACTGCGCTGATCACAAAACCTGCGAGTAATCCAAAAGAAAAAATCGTACCATTTGCATCCCTCTTGAGTGATGACGTGCAAAACACCATGCCGCAGTTCACTCGGACGGTCCCGCCCGCAACAACGCCTCAGGGCCGCGGAACATCTTCGCCTACCTATCAGAGCCACCTGCCCGATGCCCTTGCTCGAAACCCCGTTCGCCCAGCTCGACCTGATTCGCCAGCCAGAACAGCAGAACGAACCACTGCAAGCTTTTGACGCCGCAGATGAGTACCTGCTCAATCACCTGGCTGAACAGCTGCCCACGGCGAACACGAGGGTGCTGGTGCTGAACGACAGTTTTGGCGCATTGGCCGTCAGCCTGGCAGGCAAGGTCAATGTGACCAGCAGTGGCGATTCGTTCCTGGCCTTGCAGGGACTGGAAAAGAATCTGGCCCGTAATGGCTTGGCGTTTGACGCCGTACCCCACGTACCGGCCAGTGAATCCTTTTCGGGGCCGTTCGACCGGGTGCTGATCCGGGTGCCGAAGACCCTGGCACTGCTGGAAGAACAACTGATCCGCCTGCAAGGGCAATTGACTCCCGGCGCCCAGGTGATTGCCGGGGCAATGGTCAAACACCTGCCGCGCGCGGCCGGCGATCTGCTGGAGCGCTATATCGGTCCGGTACAGGCCTCGTTGGCGGTAAAAAAAGCCCGGCTGTTGATCGCCACGGCTCAAGCCAAAGCCGCCGTCGAGTCTCCCTACCCGAGCCGCTATCGACTGGATGATCCTGCAATCGAACTGCTCAATCACGCCAACGTGTTCTGCCGTGAAGGCCTGGACATCGGCACGCGAGCCTTCTTGCCGCACCTGCCGAAGAACCTCGGCAACGCAAGGGTCGCCGATCTCGGTTGCGGTAACGGCGTGCTGGCCATCGCCAGCGCCCTGCAAAACCCCGAAGCCCGCTACACGCTCGTAGATGAGTCGTTCATGGCGGTGCGATCGGCCGCCGAAAACTGGCGCGCCACGCTGGGTGAGCGCGAGGTGATCGTGCGGGCGGACGATGGCTTGGCCGGGCAGGAACCCCAGTCGCTGGATGTGGTGCTGTGCAATCCACCGTTCCACCAGCAACAGGTGGTCGGCGACTTTCTCGCCTGGCGAATGTTCCAGCAAGCCCGGGAGGCGCTGGTGGTGGGTGGTGCGCTGTACATCGTCGGCAACCGTCATCTGGGCTATCACAGCAAGTTGGCGCGTTTGTTTCGCGGGGTCGAGCAGGTGGCTGCCACCCCGAAATTCGTAATCCTCAAGGCGCGCAAGTAACGCGCAAAAAAACCCTCCAGCTGGAGGGTTTTTTTTCGCCATAGGTCTTTCAGTGAGTAGTCAGGCCTGCGGCGTTCATGAACATGCGCATCAGGCTGGCCACAATGAACAGCGCACCGACGCTGCCCGCCCAGATCAAGGCCAACCAGCCGAGCCGCTGCCACAGCGGTTTTTTTTCGGCTTGCTCAATGTCGTGCAGGGAATGTTTGCCGGGCATGGCACATTTCTCCAATAAAGGTCGGATGGCGCCTGCGCTGGCGCCATCGCGAGCAGGGGCCTAGTGATAACCATCCTCGTGGGTGACCTTGCCGCGGAACACGTAGTAGCTCCAGAAGGTATAACCCAGGATGAACGGGATAATGAACAGCGTGCCCACCAGCATGAAGCCTTGGCTTTGCGGTGGTGCCGCGGCGTCCCAGATCGAGATCGACGGTGGCACGATATTCGGCCACAGGCTGATCCCCAGACCGCTGTACCCGAGAAAGATCAGCACCAGTGTCAGCAAAAATGGCGTGTAGTGCGCGTTGCGGGCCACCGCACGGATCAGGCCATAGAGCGTCACCAACACCAGGATCGGCACCGGCAGGAACCAGAACAGGTTCGGCAAGGTGAACCAGCGGGCGGCGATCTCGGCGTGGGCCAGAGGCGTCCAGATACTGACGACACCTATCACTGCCAACAACACGAACGCCAAGGGTCGCGCCAGATCGTGCATCTGCTCCTGCAACTTGCCTTCAGTCTTCATGATCAGCCACGTGCAACCGAGTAACGCATACGCCACTACGAGCGCCGCGCCGCAGAACAGGGTGAAGGGGGTCAGCCAATCCAGCGAGCCGCCGGCAAACTGCCGATCGACCACCGGCAGGCCATCGATGAACGCCCCCAGCGCTACGCCCTGGAAGAACGTTGCGGCGATCGAACCACCGATGAATGCCTTGTCCCACAAATGGCGCTTGTCGTCCTTGGCCTTGAAGCGAAACTCGAACGCCACACCGCGGAAAATCAGCCCGATCAGCATGAAGATCAGCGGTAGATACAAGGCCGAGAGCACCACCGAATAGGCCAGCGGGAAAGCTCCGAACAACGCCGCACCACCCAGGACCAGCCAGGTCTCGTTGCCGTCCCAGACCGGGGCCACGGTGTTCATCATCACGTCGCGGTCGGTCTTGCCGGGAATGAACGGAAAGAGAATGCCGATACCGAGGTCGAAGCCGTCCATGACCACGTACATCATGATGCCGAAGATGATGATCACGGCCCAGATCAGCGGAAGATCAATACCCATGATTCAAATCTCCTTGGTCACGATGTGGTCGTCATCGGTGTGCTCGTCGTCGGCGGCGGACAACGGACGCGCCGGTGTGCGTTTCTGGCCGGGACCGCCTTCGTTGGTTTCCTTGCCTTCGTCGATCTTCGGCCCTTTGCGCACCAGGCGCATCATGTAGCCGAGACCTGCACCGAACAGCGCGAAATACACCACCACGAACAGGACCAACGTGATGCTCATCTGCATGAAGCTATGGTTGGAGGACGCATCCGCCGTGCGCATCAGGCCGTAGACCACCCAAGGCTGGCGACCGATCTCAGTGGTGAACCAGCCGGCGAGGATCGCAATCAGCCCGGACGGCCCCATCCACAACGCCAGGTAGAGGAAAGGCCGCGAGGAATACAACTTGTCGCGCTTGCGCAGCCAAAGGCTCCACAAACCGGTGAAGATCATCAGGAAGCCGAGGCCGACCATGATCCGGAACGACCAGAACACGATGGTCGAATTCGGTCGGTCCTCGGGTGGGAATTCCTTGAGCGCCGGCACCTGCTTATCCAGCGAGTGAGTCAGGATCAGGCTGCCCAGGTACGGTATCTCGACGGCGAATTTGGTTTTCTCTTCTTTCATGTCCGGCCAGCCGAACAGGATCAACGGAGTCGCCTCGTCGCCTTTGTTTTCCCAATGGCCTTCGATCGCGGCGATTTTGGCAGGCTGATGTTCCAGCGTATTGAGGCCATGGAAGTCGCCGATGACCGCCTGGATCGGCGCAACGATCAAGGCCATCCACATCGCCATCGACAGCATTTTACGGATCGCCGGGTTGTCCTTGCCGCGCAGCAAATGCCAGGCCGCCGAGGAGCCAACAAAGAACGCCGTGGCGACAAACGCCGCCGTCGCCATGTGCATCAGGCGGTACGGGAACGACGGGTTGAAGATCACCGCCAGCCAGTCGGTGGGAATGACCTGGCCGTTTATGATTTCAAACCCCTGGGGCGTCTGCATCCAGCTGTTGGAGGCGAGGATCCAGAAGGTCGAGATCAGCGTGCCAATGGCGACCATGACCGTGGCGAAGAAGTGCAGGCCGCGCCCGACCTTGTTCCAGCCGAACAGCATGACGCCGAGGAAACCGGCTTCGAGAAAGAAGGCCGTGAGCACTTCATAGGTCAGCAACGGACCGGTCACCGAGCCGGCGAAGTCCGAGAAGCGACTCCAGTTGGTGCCGAACTGATAGGCCATGACCAACCCGGAGACCACGCCCATGCCGAAGTTGACGGCAAAGATCTTCGACCAGAAATGGTAGAGGTCTCGGTAGGTGTCGTTATGGGTTTTCAGCCACAAGCCTTCGAGTACCGCCAGGTAACTCGCCAGGCCGATGGTGATGGCTGGAAACAGGATGTGGAACGAGATAGTGAACGCGAACTGAATTCGGGCGAGATCAAGTGCCTCTAAACCGAACATAAGTCTTCCTCTGTCAGGTAGTACGGCTGCGGGCTCGAAGCCTGCACCCACGGCCCCCACGGATATGGAGTGTGGCGAATCTCTGTTTGTTCTTTTTTTGTACGCATCACAACGCAGGGAGTCTGGCCTCACGGCCGCCGGATCAATTCCTTTTGTCGGTTTTGATCTGGATCAATCAACGATGAAAGAGTAGTCCCATTTGCGGGGATGACCCGCGTGGTCTTTTGCCGCGTGACAAGTTGCCTCACGGCTTCAGTCACAGGTTGAAATGAAGTACCGGAAGGCAGTTGGCCAAACAGTCAGTGGAATCGATGCTTGGCTAACGAAATTTCCTCGGGTCGCAACTTCCTGTTACAGGTTGGTGATAATCTCGCCCTTTCCCTCTCCAGACTTGCCTTCAAATGTCCAGCCAAGAGCCCTTGCTGTTACGTCACCATCGCCCTTTCATCGCCTTCTGGCTGGCCCGGGTCTTCACCGCCAGCGGTTTTCAGATGCTCACCGTGGCCATCGGCTGGAACCTCTATCAACTGACCGGCAACGTGCTCGACCTGGGCCTGGTCGGGCTCGTGGAGTTCGCGCCGCGCGTATTGTTCATGCTGCACACCGGGCATGTCGCCGATCGTTACGATCGGCGCAAGGTCGCGGCCATCTGCCAGTCGCTGCAAGCGCTGATAGCCTTGTCGCTGGCCATCGGTAGCGCGACCGATCATGTCACCCGGGAAATGATCTTCATCCTCGCGTTTCTGCTTGGCGCCGCGCGGTCCTTTGAAATGCCGACCACTCAGGCCTTGCTGCCGAGCATCGTGCCCAGCGCGCTGTTTCCCCGGGCCGTGGCCGCCGCGCAATCGGCCCAGCAATCAGCGACGATTGTTGCCCCGGCCCTCGGCGGTTTGCTCTACGCATTCGGCAGCGTCTGGGTGTATGGCCCGACGGTGATCCTGTACATCATCGCCTGCGCGCTGATGCTGAACCTGCCCGCCCGGCAAACGCCTCTGAACAAGGGCAAGGCCACTCTGGATTCACTTCTGGCGGGCATCCGCTTCATCCGCAGTCGCCCGGACATTCTCGGGGCTATTTCCCTTGACCTGTTCGCTGTCCTGCTGGGGGGGGCGACGGCGTTGCTGCCGGTGTTCGCCAAGGACATTCTGTTGACTGGCCCGTGGGGGCTGGGCCTGCTGCGTTCGGCACCGGCGGTGGGTGCGCTGCTGATGTCGCTGTTCCTGGCGCGGTTTGCCGTGGAACGCAATGTCGGACGGGTGATGTTCACCGCTGTGGGCGTGTTCGGCGTGGCGACGATCGCCTTCGGCCTGTCGACCTCGTTCTGGTTTTCGTTGGCCGTGCTGGTGGTCCTGGGCGCAGCCGACATGATCAGCATGGTAATCCGCGCCTCGTTCGTACAACTGGAAACCCCGGACGAAATGCGCGGCCGAGTGAGCGCCGTGAACGGTCTGTTCATTGGCGCTTCGAACCAACTGGGTGAATTCGAATCCGGCCTGACCGCCCACTGGTTCGGCACCGTGCCGGCAGTCGTCATGGGCGGTATCGGCACGCTGGTGGTGACAGGGACCTGGATCAAACTCTTCCCGACCCTGGCCAACCGCGACCGGATGCATGTGCCGGTGGAAGAGGCGAAGGTCTGAGTTTCTAAATCATCAACTCCCCCGCCACCGCCGTCCGCGTGACTTTGCCGCACAGTTGTTCCACCAGGGTCAGGGCAAATTCCAAAGCGCCACCGGAGCCTTGGGCGGTGATGCAATTGCCGTCGACCACCACCGGCTGATCGACGAAGTTGCAGCCCGACAGTTGATGGCTAGCCGAGGGCAGGCACGTCATGCGCCGCTGGCGCAGCACCCCGAAGGTTTGCAGGGCTATTGCGGGGGCTTCGGCAATGCCGGCGAACAGGCGACCCGCTGCTGCCTGGTCCTTGACGAGTTGTTGCAGGGGTTGATGAGCGCTCAGATGTTGCGCCCCTGTGGCACCGCCAGGCAGGACGATCAGATCGAATGGCTGGGCCAGCAGATCGACCAGCATCGCATCGCAGGTCAAGCGCGTGCCTCGGGCACAGGTGAGCATGCGCCGCCCCTCGATGCTGGCGACCACTACCTCGACCTTGGCGCGGCGCAATACATCGATCAAGGTGACGGTCTGCAGGTCATCGGCGCCCTCGGCGAGGGTAATCAAGGCTCGAAAGGTCATGGGAACAATCCAGGGGATGGTTCTTAAAGCGTAGTCAGCTTTCCTGACACCTGTTCGAGCCCTGTCGTTACTTGATGTAAAGCTGGGTTGACAGCGTGTTGCCCGGCGCGTTGATCGAGGTATTGCTGAAGGTGAACGTGCCCTCCTGCTTACCCGCCAGATTGAAAATGTACAGGTTGCCGACGACCTTGGTCCTTTGCGAGCAGTCGGTCAGGTTGCCGTTGTCATATGCACAAACCGGCGTGCGGGTGCCATCCACTTCGAAGCCATCCAACGCGACATGGGGCTGGCTGCGACCGTAGCCCAGTTCCAGCACATAGATCCTGATGTTGGGACCTGCGTGATTGCAGCGGGTCTGCGTCTGTCCTTCGTCAATCGTCTCAAAACCACAGCCTGGCGACTCGACCTTGAGCACTTTTACCTGGGTCAACCGCGGTGCCGATGCCGCCGACGCGGATTGTGTCGCCAGCGACAACGCCATCAAGGCAGCGGACATGATCGTCAGACGCTTTTTCATCCATTTGCCACCCCAAAAAAACCAACGCGCAGTATGGCTGGTTTGGACTGAACGCAAAACATCGACGACGATCACCGCCATAAGCAGCCATAACCCCACGCTGCTGGTATGATGCGCGGCTTTTTCCGGCCCACAGTAATTTCCCAGGCGCGTTCAGCGGTCTGTGCTTTGCTGTTGAGGTCGATACATTCACGGCGCCGGGCGCGCCACGGGGAGCAGACATGCTGGAAAGGCTGTTTCAACTCAAGGCACACAACACCAACGTGCGGACCGAGATTCTGGCGGGCGTCACGACTTTCTTGGCCATGGCCTACATTCTGTTCGTCAACCCGAGCATCCTCGGCGAGACCGGCATGGACAAGGGTGCGGTGTTCGTCGCCACCTGTCTGGCAGCAGCCATTGGCTCCACGGTCATGGGCCTGATCGCCAACTACCCGATCGCACTGGCGCCGGGCATGGGCCTGAACGCCTTCTTCACCTACACCGTGGTCCTGCACATGGGCCATACCTGGCAGGTGGCGCTGGGTGCGGTGTTCATCTCGGCGGTGTGTTTCTTCCTGTTGTCGATC
Source organism: Pseudomonas sp. MHK4 (assembly GCF_054600775.1). NCBI lineage: Bacteria > Pseudomonadati > Pseudomonadota > Gammaproteobacteria > Pseudomonadales > Pseudomonadaceae > Pseudomonas > Pseudomonas sp. MHK4. Next base: position 118,513 of record NZ_BAAIAK010000008.1, read on the forward strand.
TTCCGTATCCGGGAATGGATCATCAACAGTATTCCGCTGCCGCTGCGCTCGGCCATTGCCGCCGGTATCGGCCTGTTCCTGGCGCTGATCGCCCTGCACAACGCCGGTATCGTGGTCAGCAACCCGGCGACCATGGTCGGCCTCGGTGACCTCAAGCAACCGGCACCGATCCTCGCCACCCTCGGTTTTGCCCTGATCGTCGCCCTCGAAGCCCTCGCCGTGCGTGGTGCAGTGCTGATCGGCATCCTGGTGGTGACCATCATTTCCATCGTCATGGGCTTCACTCCGTTCGGCGGCGTGATGTCGATGCCGCCGTCGCTGGCCCCGACCTTCCTGCAACTGGACATCAAGGGCGCACTGGACATCGGCCTGGTCAGCGTGATCTTCGCTTTCCTGTTCGTCGACCTGTTCGACAACTCCGGCACCCTGATCGGCGTCGCCAAGCGCGCCGGCTTGATGGGCAAGGACGGCCACATGCCGAAAATGGGCCGCGCGCTGATCGCCGACAGTACCGCTGCGATGGCCGGCTCCCTGCTGGGCACCTCGACCACTACCAGCTACATCGAATCCGCCGCTGGCGTGAGTGCGGGCGGCCGCACCGGCCTGACCGCTGTCGTCGTGGCGATCCTGTTCCTGCTGGCGCTGTTCTTCTCGCCGCTGGCCGCCAGTGTTCCAGCCTTCGCCACCGCACCGGCGCTGCTGTTCGTCGCCGTGTTGATGACATCCGGCCTGGCCGAAATAGACTGGGACGACATCACCGTCGCCGCGCCGGTCGTCATCACCGCGCTGGCCATGCCGTTCACTTATTCCATCGCCAATGGCATCGCCTTCGGTTTCATTGCCTGGACCGCCATCAAGCTGATGTCCGGTCGTGGCCGTGAACTGAACCCGGCGCTGGTGATCCTGTCGATTCTGTTCGTGATCAAGCTCGGTTGGTTCAACGCATGACTTTTGATTCCCAGGCCTACACCGTCCAGCTCGAAGACAAGGTCACGCGCCTGCGTGACCTGCTGGCCCCGTTCGACGCACCCGAGCCGATGGTCTTCGACTCGCCGCTGCAGAACTTTCGCCTGCGTGCCGAATTCCGCCTGTGGCGCGAGGCCGGCGAGCGCCACTACGCGATGTTTTCCCAGGAAGACAAACGCACGCCGATCCTGATCGAAGAGTTCCCGATCGCCAGCCAGCGCATCAATCAGTTGATGCCGCAGCTCAAGGCCGCCTGGCAAGCCAGTGCGCCCCTGAGCCACAAGCTGTTCCAGGTCGAGTTCCTTACGACCCTGGCCGGCGACGCGATGATCACCCTGTGTTATCACCGCCCGCTGGACGAGCATTGGCATGCGGCAGCCAGCAAACTGGCGGCTGATCTGAATGTCAGCATCATCGGGCGCTCCAAGGGCAAGCGCGAAGTCATCGGTCACGATTACGTGGTCGAGCGACTGGACGTCGGCGGCCGGACCTTCAGCTACCGCCAACCGGAAGGCGCGTTCACCCAGCCCAACGGCACCGTGAACCAGAAGATGCTCAACTGGGCGTACGACGCCCTCGGTGATCGCCCTGACGATTTGCTGGAGTTGTACTGCGGCAACGGCAACTTCACCCTGCCGCTCGCGACACGCGTGCGCAAGGTGCTGGCCACCGAAATCAGCAAGACCTCGGTCAACGCGGCGTTGAGCAACCTCAGCGAAAACGCTGTGGATAACGTCACGCTGGTGCGTTTGTCCGCCGAAGAGCTTACCGAAGCCTTGAACGAAGTGCGCCCGTTCCGCCGCCTGCATGGCATCGACCTGAAAAGCTACGAATTCGGCAGCGTCTTCGTCGACCCGCCTCGCGCCGGCATGGACCCGGACACCTGCGAGTTGACCCGACGCTTCGACAACATCCTCTACATTTCCTGCAACCCGCAAACCCTGGCGGCCAACATCGCCCAGTTGCACGACACCCACCGCATCACCCGATGCGCGATGTTCGACCAGTTCCCGTGGACGCATCACATGGAATCCGGGGTGTTGTTGACCCGCCGGTGATTGCGCAGGCCACAAACAAATCAGCCGTCATCGCGACGGCTTTTTTGTGCCTGTTCAAAGCACGACATCGACCTTGCGTGGGCGTCCGCCTTTCCTGCCGTTGGCCCTTGCCGCCTCGGCCTTGGCGGCGCTGCTCTGCCGTCCGTTGCGCGAAGCTATCACCGACGCTGCCATCGCCATCAACGGCTCGCTGACCGAGATCATTCCGGCGATGGAGATCTGCAGGTCCTTGCCTTCGTGGCAGAGCGCGGTACCGGTGAAACCTACTTCGAAACCGGCAAAATCTTCGATCTCGAATCCATCGAACTCAGAGTAATTTCCAACGGGCAGCAACACTCCGCTGCCGTCTTCGAAGCTGACCGCCAGACACGGAGCCTGAAAGGTTACCGACGTCGCCTGCAACCCATTGCTTCGGCGTGCCTTGCCGCGTTCAATCGCTCGATCAAGACGGGCCTCTGTCACCGGCCGATCTATCTGGACCTTGGCTTTTACCGTTTTCATAACTCGATCTCCACACATTCCTGTGCACCTATCAGGAACAACCGCGTCCTGTTCGTTTGCGGCTCATAACAAGCCGAACCAATCATGTTGGTGGTACTGACAATCCTTTTCACCACAACGACCTCACTGGTTTGCCAATCCCACAATTGATTATCAAGACAGGCCGTTTGCAGTTTTCGCCACCAGAGGCGACGGGCACGCAGCAAATGGGCAGGCAGCTTGAGCGATTGGCGCAATCCCTCAAGTACTGCGATCGGTGGCCGGCGCGAGAGTGGAACCACATCCCAGAGTTCGACACCGTTGTGCCAAAAGCTGAATCTGAAACGCGCACTCCACGCACCAGCTTCCACATGTGCGTGAGGAGGGCAATGCTCATCACGCAGCATGATCACCACCGAGAGCCCTTTGTAGCTGCATACTTTCATGCTAACCCATCCGTTAGGTTATTGAGTCGAAAGATTCGTCATTTACAGGAAAAGCTGACGACCGGTGCCGGGCACTCAATCGTCAGCACGCCTCTGAGACTAGCGCTCAGCGGGGCCTTGGGCTGATGGAGGTCCCGGCAAAATCGTAAGCATTGCTTTCACACAACCGTTAAATACGCCTGCCTGTATCTGCGTGCGGGCATTTGATAAATACTGATTCACAGACTTCATTTGATCCTCGGTGTAATCAATCATGCAGCGACAATTCGACGATCTTCAACTGGGCAGCATCGAGCTGTTTTGCCTGGCTGCCGAAGCCGGCAGCTTCACCGCCGCCGCGCTGGTGGCCGGGGTCACGCCGGCCGCGGTGAGCCGTTCGGTGTCGCGCATGGAAGAACGCCTGGGCGTGCGGCTGTTTGCGCGCACCACCCGCAGCGTCAAGCTGACCGACAGCGGTCGGCGCTACTACGAAGAATGCCGCCAGGCATTGGCGCAACTGGTCGAAGCCCAGCGCGAGGTCATGGGCCAGCAACAGGCACCTTCAGGCACCCTGCGCATCAGTATCCCGACCACTTATGCCCACCACCGCATCCTGCCGTTGCTGCCGGCCTTTCGCGCGCGTTTTCCGGCGGTGAAGGTCGAGTCGCATATCAGTAACCGCAACATCGATTTCGTCGGCGAAGGTTATGACATGGCGATTCGTGTGCGCGCCATTCCGGACTCTGGGCTGATCGCCCGGCAGCTGGAAGATGCCGCGCTGGTGATGATTGCCAGCCCTGAATATCTCAAGCGAGCCGGCATGCCGCAAACCCTCGACGACCTGCAACAGCATGAATGCATTCAATACGAACTGCCCAGCAGCGGCCGGCGCATTGCCTGGCTGTTCAATGACGGTGGAGTGCAGCGCGAAATTCTCGCCGAGGGCAACTTCAGTTGCTCCGACGATGTATTGGGTGGCGTGACCTTGGCGAAACATGGTGCGGGGTTGTTTCAGACCTATCGATTCATCGTCGAGAAGGAACTGGCCGATGGCTCGCTGGTGGAAGTACTCAAGCCTTATGGGGGACGATCAAGGCCGTTTACCCTTCTCTACCCGCAAAGCCGCCACATGCCCCTGCGATTGCGCGCGTTTATCGACTTCCTGGTGGAGCAGTTGCCACGCTGAATCGAAACCGTCCGATCACCGCACACAAAAGGACCGTATACGGGCGGTCCAATTGACCAAATTAACCATCTGGTACATTTTATCTCCACAGGCCGAAACCTCGGCCAACGCCAAAAATAATAAGTGGAGAAACCTTGATGTCCCCTATCATTCTGGTGCTCAACGGCCCGAATCTGAACCTGCTTGGCACCCGTGAACCGGCGACTTACGGCCACGAAACCCTGGCTGATATTTCCGCCATGTGCGGCCGTGCCGCCGAAGAGTTCGGCCTGGCGGTGGAGTTTCGCCAGACCAACCATGAAGGCGAACTGCTCGACTGGATTCATGCCGCCCGCGGCCGTTGTGCCGGGATCGTGATCAACCCGGCCGCCTGGACGCACACCTCGGTGGCGATCCGCGATGCGCTGGTTGCCAGCGAACTGCCGGTGATCGAAGTGCACCTGTCCAACGTCCATGCCCGAGAGCAATTCCGGCACCACTCCTTCGTCTCGGGCATTGCCACTGCGGTAATGGCCGGCTTCGGCAGCCATGGCTATCGCCTGGCACTGGAACATTTCAGCCAACGTCTGAAGGGGTGAGCGTGATGAACAAGACCAAGACGGTATTGGCCGGCCTGATCGGCGCCGGCATCCAGGCTTCCCGCACCCCTGCCCTGCACGAGCACGAAGGCGATGCCCAGGATTTGCGTTATCTGTATCGCCTGATTGATCTCGATCAGCTGCAACTCGACAGCAACGCCCTGCCCGAGTTGCTGCTGGCCGCCGAACGAATGAACTTCACCGGCCTGAACATCACCTTTCCGTGCAAGCAGGCGATCATCCCGCTGCTCGACGAACTGTCGCCCGAAGCCCGGGGTATTGGCGCGGTGAACACTGTGGTGCTGAAGGACGGCAAACGCATCGGCCACAACACCGATTGCCTGGGGTTTGCCGAGGGTTTTCGGCGTGGCTTGCAGGGCGTTGCCGTAGAGCGCGTCGTACAAATGGGCGCCGGTGGCGCTGGTGCGGCGGTGGCCCACGCGCTGTTGAGCGAAGGCGTGCGGCAACTGAGCATTTTCGACGTGGAAATCAGCCGCGCCCAGAGCCTGGCGGACAACCTCAATCAGCATTTCGGCAGTAACCGCGCGGTGGCCGGCCATGATCTGGCACTGACCCTGGCCGAGGCCGATGGCCTGGTCAACACCACGCCCATGGGCATGAAGAAACTGCCAGGCATGCCGGTTCCGGTCGAGTTGCTTCGGGCTGAATTGTGGGTGGCGGAGATTGTTTATTTTCCGCTGGAAACCGAACTGCTGCGCAACGCCCGCGCGCTGGGCTGCCGGACGCTGGATGGCGGTAACATGGCGGTGTTCCAGGCGGTGAAGGCGTTTGAATTGTTCAGCGGCGTGGTGCCGGATGCCAAGCGAATGCTTGAGCATTTCCAAAGCATGAACGGTTGATACAACTTGTAGGAGCCGGCTTGCTGGCGATGGCGATGGCGATCGTGCAGACGCTATCGCCAGCAAGCCCGCTCCTACAAAGGCGATTCACACAGCTGGATTATGCCTGCAGGTATCGCAACACCGACTCGCAAATCATCTCCCGATGACGCTGCTTGATGCTTTCGTCCGGCAAGTCGATCTGAAAGATCTCGCCAAAGGTGTGGCGGTTAGACACGCGATAGAAGCAGAACGAACTGATCAGCAAATGCACATCCAACGGGTCCAGGCCGGTGCGGAACAGCCCTTGCTCGGCACCGCGACGCAGGATCTCGCCCAGTGAATCGAGGATGGTGTTGTTCATGGCCTTGATTGCATCGGAGCGTTTCACGTATTCGGCGTTGTGAATGTTCTCGATGCTGACGATGCGCACGAAATCGACGTTGCGATCATGGTGATCGAAGGTGAACTCCACCAGCCGCCGAATCGCCTCGACAGGCGGTAGTTCGGCCAGGTGCAACCGGTTTTCGGTGTTGCGGATATCGCCGTAGAGCTTCTCCAACACCTCGACGTAGAGCTGCTCCTTACTGCCGAAGTAGTAATAGATCATGCGTTTGGAGGTGTGGATGCGCTCGGCGATGGCATCGACGCGAGCCCCGGAAAGCCCTTGCTGGACGAACTCGACAATCGCCTCCTGCAGGATGTTCTCGCGGGTTTTTTCCGGATTGTTCTTACGACTCTTGCGCGGTTCGGCAACCGGTTGATCGGGTGCTGCGGAGAGTTCTGAAGTCATTGTCATTGCGGGCTCACGGCCATCACTGCACAGGCTGGCGATTATGAGCCGCGCCGCACAGCGAAGGAAGCCGTGCGGCAGCGGTTTGTCGGAGTGGTTACGATTTTCCTACAACTTTGTCTGACGCACAGCGCCGCTGCGGGATTTGGCCATGGCTGCCAGGCGCACCGCCACATTGGCCGCACCGTAACCGGCATAACCGTTCTTGCGCTGAATGATCTCGAAGAAGAACCGCCCCTCGAACGGTTCGGTGTACACATGAAACAGCTCACCGCCCTGGGCATCACGGTCGTACAGCACGTTGTAATAGGCCAGTTCGCTGAGAAATTCGTCGTCGAAATCGAAGCGTGCCGCCAGGTCATCGTAGTAGTTGAGCGGAATGTCCAGCAGCGGGACACCCGCCGCCTTGGCTCGACTGACTTCGGCAAAGATGTCATCGCAATCAAACGCAATGTGGTGCACACCGGAGCCGCGATAACTCGACAAGGCGTGTGAAATGGCGGTGTTGCGGTTTTCGGAAATATTCAGCGGCAGACGAATCGAACTGTCACGGCTGCGTAGCGCGCGGCTTTTCACCAGGCCATAGGGATCAGGCAGCACCACTTCGTCGTCGGCCTCGAAGTCCAGCAGGCTCTTGTAGAACAGCACCCAACTGTCGAGGCTGTCGGCGGGCAGGGCCATGGCCATGTGGTCGATGCGCTTGAGGCCGCCACCGGTCACCGCCGCCGGCTGCAGGTTGAAGTCGGTACCATAGACATCGGCATCTTGATCGACGAGGTAGATCAGGCTGCCATCCGGCGCACGAACGGCGGCCAGTTCCAGCTCATTGGGGCCAACCAGTCCGCGATACGGCTGGCCTTTGTAGGCCACGGCCCGGGCCAGCGCACTGGCACTGTCCTTGACTCGCACGGCGGTGGCGCACAGCGATGGACCATGGGCCTCGAAGAAACTGTGGGCGAACGAGTACGGTTCGGAGTTGAGGATCAGGTTGATATCGCCCTGGCGCAGCAAGCTGACGCTCTTGGAGCGATGCTGCCCGGCCTTGACGAAACCCAGCCGCTCCAGCCAGTGAGAGAGCTTGGCGCCAAGGCTTTCGTCCACGGCGAATTCGAGAAACTCGATGCCGTTGTATTCGCTGGCCTTCGGCGTCTCGAACAAAATCTCGGGGTTGGCCGCTGGCTTGGTTTCCTGGGCCAGGCGCTCACGGGTTTTTTCTTCCAGGTATAGCAACGAGCGCAAACCGTCAGCCGCGTTGGCCCGTGGCGGTGCGGCGCGGAAACCGTCGTTGAAGATCTCCAGCGACAGCGGCCCGGTGTAGCCACTCTTGATGATCGGCGCGAGGAAGCCCGGCAGATCGAATTCGCCCTGGCCCGGGAAGCAGCGAAAATGCCGGCTCCACTCCAGCACATCCATGGCCAGGATCGGAGCATCGGCCATTTGCACGAAGAAAATCTTGTCGCCGGGAATCTCGGCGATGGCGCTCGGGTCGCCCTTGAGCGACAAGGTGTGGAAGCTGTCGAGCAACACGCCGAGGCTCGGATGATCGGCCTGACGGACGATATTCCACACCTGTTGCCAGGTATTGACGTGACGTCCCCAGGCCAGCGCTTCGTAACCGATACGCAGGCCTCGCGCTCCGGCGTGCTCGGCCAGCAGGCGCAAGTCGTCGACCAGGATCTGTTCATCACCGATCGAATCGGCCGAGGCGTTGCTGCACACCAGCACCAGGTCAGTGCCGAGCTCCTGCATCAGGTCGAACTTGCGCTCGGCCCGCTCCAGATTGCGCGACAAACGGTCACGGCGGCAGCCTTCGAAGTCCCGGAACGGTTGAAACAGCGTGATGGCGATCCCGAGATCGGCGCACATCTGTTTAATTTCTCGCGGGCTGCCGTCGTAGTAGAGAAGGTCGTTCTCGAAGATCTCTACGCCGTCGAAACCGGCGGCGGCGATGGCTTCGAGTTTCTCCGGCAGGGTACCGCTCAAGGACACGGTGGCAATGGAACGCTGCATATTTCGACTCCCGGTGGTGGAGACAATCTTGTTAGGGGCATCGCACGCTTGTTGCTGGGGCCCGGCTGCCGGCGATGGCGATCTCGCGGACGCCATCGCCGGCAAGCCGGGCTCCTACAGGGATTGCGTTTAGCTTTGATTGAATTATTGGCCTGGTGATTCCACACGGCAATTCAAAGTGTACTATCCAGTTAGTTTTGCGTGCGATTATCGAACAGAATGGCCGTTAGCGAATTGACGATTTTTCGTCCACTGCGCAACATCAACACCACATTGGGTCCGGTCATGAATCATCGGTTCCAGTTAACAAGACCCTGAACACCACATAAAAATTTCAAAAAACGGGTATACGCTCATGCGCTCATTAAACGCCTTGCTCGATTACACCACCGTCATTACGCCTTGCCTGGCGTCCATCCGAACCCCGCGCACCGCTGGCACACACGTGCCGCTCGCTGAATAACTCGTCAGCCGACGAACACAGCCGATCAGTCCAACCGCGCCTGTCGCCCTCGATTGATCACGCGCCCTTGAAGTCCCGACGAGCTTCGCTTGTCAGTCATTGAACGGATGGCACAGATGAATCCTACACATAGCTCACGCATGGCTCCGGCCATGAGCGCTGCCACTGGCGGCATCGGCGACAAGATCCGCGGCGCCATGGCTGTTGGCAAAACCCGTTGGGGCATGCTGGCGCTGGTGTTTTTCGCCACCACCCTGAACTACATCGACCGCGCCGCCCTTGGCGTCATGCAGCCTATCCTGGCCAAGGAAATGAGCTGGACGGCGATGGACTACGCCAACATCAACTTCTGGTTCCAGGTCGGCTACGCCATCGGTTTCGTGCTGCAAGGCCGCCTGATCGACCGGGTCGGCGTCAAGCGCGTGTTCTTCTGCGCCGTGCTGCTCTGGAGCCTGGCGACTGGCGCCCACGGCCTGGCCACTTCGGCGGTCGGCTTCATGGTCTGCCGCTTCATCCTCGGCCTGACCGAAGCCGCCAACTACCCGGCCTGCGTGAAGACCACGCGCCTGTGGTTCCCGGCGGGTGAACGCGCCGTGGCCACCGGTATCTTCAACGCCGGCACCAACGTCGGGGCGATGTTCACGCCGATGCTGCTGCCGCTGATCCTCCACGTTTGGGGCTGGCAGGCGGCGTTCCTGTGCATGTCGGCACTGGGCGGGATCTGGCTGGTGTTCTGGGGCCTGAAATACTTCAACCCGGAAGATCACCCGAGCGTCAAACAGTCGGAACTGGACTACATCCAGAACGAAGTGGAGCCGGAACAAGCCCGCGTACCCTTCTCGAAAATCCTGCGCATGCGCGGCACCTGGGCCTTCGCCCTGGCCTACTCGATCACCGCGCCGGTGTTCTGGTTCTACCTGTACTGGCTGCCACCGTTCCTCAACCAGCAATACAACCTGGGCATCAACGTGACCCAGATGGGTATTCCGCTGATCATCATCTACCTCACCGCCGACTTCGGCAGTGTCGGTGGCGGGATCCTCTCCTCGTTCCTGATCGGCCGCGGCGTCAACCCGATCAAGGCGCGCCTGATGTCCATGCTCCTGTTCGCCTGCTGCATCATCGGCGTGATCATGGCGGCCGGCTCCAGCAACCTGTGGGTCGCGGTGTTCGCCATTTCCCTGGCCATCGGTGCACACCAGGCCTGGACCGCGAACATCTGGAGCCTGGTGATGGACTACACGCCCAAATACATGATGAGTACGGTGTTCGGCTTCGGCGGCATGTGTGCGGCGATTGGCGGGATGTTCATGACCCAGTTGGTCGGCCACATCCTGACCGCCACCAACAACAACTACACCGTGCTGTTCACCCTGATCCCGGCGATGTACTTCATCGCGCTGATCTGGTTGTACTTCATGGCACCGCGCAAGATTCCGAAAGTAGAAGGCTGATGTTCCCTCGGCGCAGGCCCGGTTTCGGGCCTGCGCTTTTTTTGTGCCTGCTTTTCATGAATCCATGAATGTTCGCTCAACGCCAAGGAGGTCAAACCATGTCGCCAGGTCACCTGAGCATCGCCAAGCGCGCCGTGATCAGCTTCGGACTCATCGCCGTGCTGGTCCTGTTGCAAGGCCTGTTCTCCCTCAAGCAAGTCGCCGAAGTGCGCACCACCGGCCAGCACACCGAGAACGTCTCCCTGCCCAGTACCCGCTATCTGGGAGAGATCCGCGACTACGTCCTGAGCATTCGCGTGCTCAGCCTGCGCATGGCGTTGAACCGTGAGCCCAAGGTGCTCGACGCGACCGTCACGCGCCTGCATCAAGTGCAGGGCTGGCTTGCCCAGGCACTGGAAAAGTTCACCCCGCTCGTAGGCGACTACAACCGGGCACCGTACGAAAAGTTCGTCGATACGGTCACTCTTTACCGTCAGGCGCTGGCGCAATACGAAAGCCTGTCCCAGGCCAACCGCGTCGAAGAAATGACCGCGCTGCTCAATGGCAAAATCCAGGATTACTCGACACAAACGGGTGACCAGTTCGCCGAACTGGTGGCGCTCACCGCCAACGAAGTCAGTCAGTCCGCCGCGCAAGCCGACTCGCTCTACAGCCAGGTGAAGGTCACCGTGATCGGGGCCTTGCTTGCCGTGTCGCTGCTGACCGTTCTGCTCGCCTGGCTGTTGATTCGCAGCATCGTGGTGCCCATCCGCCAAGCGGTGGAAGTGGCCGAGCGAGTGGCGGCCGGCGACCTGGGCACGCCGATACACAGCCAGGGTGGCGATGAAACCGCGCGCTTGCTCACAGCCCTGTCGATCATGCAGACCAGTCTGCGCGAAACCCTGCAACGGATCAGCGCTGCATCGACCCAACTGAACGCAGCCGCCGAGCAAATGCAGCAGAGCACTCATCAGGACTCCGGGCGCCTGCAACAGCAACACAACGAAATCGAACAAGCCGCCACCGCGGTCAATGAGATGACGGTTGCCGTGGAAGAAGTCGCACGCAATGCCGTGTCGACGTCTGACAGCACGCGCCAGTCGACACAGCAGGCCAGTCAGGGTCAGGCGCGGGTCATCGAAACACTGGACTCAATCCAGGCCATGAGCGCCGATGCCGGCACGGCCCTGCAGCAAGTGCAAACCCTGGCCGAGCAATCCCGGGAAATCGGCAAGGTACTGGACGTGATTCGCGCCATCGCCGAGCAGACCAACCTGCTGGCGCTTAACGCCGCGATTGAAGCGGCCCGCGCCGGGGAAGCCGGGCGCGGTTTTGCGGTGGTCGCCGATGAAGTGCGCGCGCTGGCCCATCGCACCCAGCAATCGACCCGGGAAATCGAACAGATGATCGGCAGGGTCCAGGGCGATACCGAGAGTGTGGTGCTGTCGATGCATGGCAACAGTCAGCGCGTCGCCGCCACCCTGTCGATTGCCGAACAGGCCGGCCTCGCGCTAGCGCAAATCACCCGCGCCATGGAGCAGATCCACGAGCGCAACCTGGTGATCGCCAGCGCCTCGGAAGAGCAAGCCGCCGTGGCCCGCGAGGTGGACAGGAATCTGCTGAACATCCGCGACCTGTCACTGCAAAGTGCCGACGCCTCGACCCGCACCAGCACCACCAGCCAGCAGTTGTCGCAATTGGCTGCAGGCCTGCAAAACCTGGTGCTGCGTTTCAGGTTTTAAGCTCTCTCAACGACGGCTCTGTTGCCATGCCGCCGCCAGGCCACTGCAGCAGATCACGGCGATCCCGACGACGGTGGTCAGGGTCGGCGTGTGGGAAAACAGCAGCCAGCCCAGCAGTCCGGCAAACACGATCTGGCAATAGCTGAAGGGCGCCAGCAAGGCCGGCGCCGCATGGCGAAAGGCCTGGGTCAGGAACAGGTGCGCCGTCATCCCGCAGGCACCCAGCGCCAGCATCATCGCGCCATGCAGCAAGGTCGGCACCTGCCAGAAGAACGGCACCAGCGCACTCATGACCAGGGTGTTGCACAGCCCGGCAAAGAAGTTGCTGGTGGTCGGGCTGTCGATCTCACTGAGCTTGCGGGTCAGCAGTTGGTAGAAGCAGAAAAACAGTGCCGAGCACAACGGCAATAACACCGCCGGGGTGAACAGATCACCACCGGGGTGCACGATGATCAGCACGCCGATAAAACCGCAAATCACCGCCAGCCATTGGCCACGAGTGACCTTCTCCCCCAGCAACGGCACCGACAGCGCGGTCACCAGCACCGGTGCCAGGAAGTTCACCGACGTTGCCTCCGCCAGCGGGATGTACATCAGCCCCGTGGTGAAAAACAGGCTGGTGCCCAGCAGGCACAACGCCCGAATCAGTTGCAGCAACGGCCGCTTGGTGCGCAGCACGCGCAACCCGGATTGCGGCAGGAATATCCCGGCCATCAGCAAGGTGTGCACCACATAACGCGCCCAGACCACCATGACAATCGGATAGAACCCGGAAAGGTACTTCGACAGGGCGTCATGGCTGGAAAACAGGAAGGTTGCGACAACGATCAGCAGGATCCCTTTAAAGGGCTGATTGACGCCGGATAGCGGGGTGCTGACGGTCATTGGGGTTCCTTGTTCAAAGTCAAAAGCTGCGCGTGACCTATGTCAGCCGCGCCAGCAATTCACGGGTTTTGCTCAATGCCATCTGCGCCCGATCCAGCCCACTCACGCCCTGCTCCAGCAGTTGCACGGTGGGAATCTCCAGGCTCAATGGAATGTTAGCCGGCAAACACCGCAACAGCCCTGGCAGATCACAATCGCCATCGCCAGGAAAACGCCGTTCATTACGCGCCTGCCGCAAGATCTCTGCCATGTCGGCAGGCCTGGGCCCCGCCACGTCGCACAACTGCGCATACCGTAACCGCGAGGGGGCAACCCTGGCCAGATCTTCCAGCCGCGACCCGGAGCGATCGAAGTGAAAAGCATCGACCAGCACCGCCGCGTTTTCACGCCCAGCCTGTTCAACGATGCGCACCGCTTGCTGCAGATCGCGAGCGTCGGTCCAGGGCATGAATTCCAGATGCGGGTGCAGCCCGTAAGGCGCCGCCAGATCACACAGCCTGGCAAAATTCTCCGTCAGCCGCTGCTCGTCAGGATCGTTGCCCGCCACCAGCAATTCAGTAGCAGCGAATTCGGCGCCCACCGCCAGCACCTGCTCGAAATCGCCCACCAGGGTGTCCGGTTTCAGCCGCAGGATTTCAACATCCAGGACACGAATGCCGGTATCGCGCAGACGCGCCAGGGTCTGGCGCCGCAGATCGCCATCCGCCACCAGCGGAAAATGATGTTCCTGCGGCGTCGCCGGCACCAGGCGCAAGCCGACATGACTGTAACCAGCCCGCGCCGCGACCTCGACCATGTCCGGCGGTGACAACTCCAGCACGGTCAGACTGGCCAGGGAAAAGATTCGTTCACTCATGTTCAATCCTCGATCAAGGCCGGTGCGCAGGCGCGCCCGGTTTCAGCGGCGTGGCGAATCGCCTCGACCAGCGCCAGGGTGCGGGCTGCATCGGCAGCGCTGACCAGTGGTTCGACCTCCCCCCGCGCCACGCGCACGAAATGCTGCAACTGCAAGCGCAGCGCGGGTTCGACACTGAAAGGCACGTCAGTCGGTACCAGCGGCTGATGCCAGCCACCGTCCGCTTGCGTGTAGCGCCAGTGCTTGAGCTGCGGGATGCTCAGCGCCCCGGCGGTTCCCGCCAGCAAATAGCACGGTTGATCGGCCTGGCGTGGATACACCGGGTTCTCCCCGGACCCCAGTTCCCAACTCCAGGGAGCCGCCACCGCATCGGACCCGGTCAGGCTGCCCAACGCACCGTTGTCGAATTGCAGCAGCACGGCCGCGCAATCCTCGTTGGCAAACTCGCGCACGGCGTTGCTGGTGATGGCCTGCACCTGGCGCACTTCGCCGCACAGATGCCGAAGCAGGTCGAGGTCGTGGATCAGGTTGGTCAACAACATCCCCGCACCGGGCTCGCGGCGCCAGGCCGTTTCGAAGTAACTATCGGGCTTGCGCAATTGCCAGAGCGCGGTGACGGTGCTCAACCGGCCCAACGCGCCGCTGTGGACAAGTTCATGGGCGCGGACGATCAAGGGGTTGTGGCGTCGATGATGGCCGACCAGCACCGCAACGCCGCTCGACTTCGAGGCAGCCACCAGCTCTCGGGCCTCATCCAGGTGCACACCCACCGGTTTTTCCAGCAACACCGGCACCCCGGCAGCCAGGCAATCGAGCGCGGTGCTGACGTGCAGCGAATTCGGGTTGGCGATAATGACCGCCTCGGGTTTTGCCTGCTCGAGCATCTGACGATGATCGGCGAAATATCCCACGCCCCATTCCCTAGCTAGGCCCGCCGCTTGCGGGCCGGGGTCGGCCACTGCGCACAGGGTCGCTTCAGTCAGTGTTTGCATTTGCTGGTAATGCTGCTGGCCCATGTTGCCAGTACCGATCAGGGCTATGCGCAGTGGTGAACTCAAGGTGCGGTCCTCTTGTGGTTATTGTTGGAAGGTGAATTTCAACAATTTAGAACCTGGTTCCAGATTCTTACACAAGCGCGCACTGAAAGTGTTCGAACAGCGCACAGCTTTAGCAAGCTCACCACCAACTGAAAGGTGGGAGCGGGCTTGCTCGCGAAAGCGGTGTGTCATGCAATTTCAACCCGCTCCCACAGGGATGTAGTGCAGGACTTAGCTAAATAGCTCCGACGCCAGGCTCGCCGCCGACAACTCATCGCTAAATGCCAACAACAAAGGCGCCAGTTCATGCAGCCGCGCCCCCGGCATCCGCGCACTCGGCCCTGCAATGCTGAGCACGCCGATCACCCGCCCATCACCGGGATGACGCACCACCGCGGCTATGGCCGAAGTGCCCACCGCCGAACTTTCCTCGACACAGGCGTAGCCCTGCTCCCGCGCCAGGCGCAGGCGTTCCAGCAGTTCAATATTGGACCGTGGGGCATTCGGGCCCAGCTCCAATGGCCGGTCCGCCGCCTGGCGCTCCACCAGCGACAAGGCTTCGGCATCGCTCATGCATGCCAGCCAGGCATGCCCGGAGGCGGTGTAGAACAGTGGCGCATCCCGGCCCATGTCCGGGTCATAACGCAGCCCGGAACGAGCCCCCTGGGACTTGGCAATCCAGGTCTGGCGCTCGCCTTCGATGACACCCAGGCGCACCAGTTCGCCGGTTTCCTGAGCCAGCCGATCGAGTACCGGCTGCACGATATCGGCACCGCTGCTCGACAGGTAACGGAAACCCATCGCCACCAGCCGGGTCGACAAGTGATAACGCAAGTTCTCCGGATTCTGCCGCACATAGCCGAGCCGGATCAGCTCGGCCAGCAAGCGGTGCGTGGCACTTTTAGGAATGTCCAGTTGTTCCGCCAACACCTGCATCGGCAGGCCGCGAGGGTCGCTGGTGAGGCTTTCAAGCACACTGAAAACACGTTCGATCTGACTGCCGGCCATGGGGGTATCCACGCAAAATTTGCTCGATTCTAGAAGACAACCTGAGGAATGCGAAATCTGGAACTGACTGTCCGATAACCGCCCGCTTTACCCAGCTTCGACTTGCCGACCCTCTTCAGCCTTTATATATTTTCTGGAACCAAATTCCACAATAATAACCAGCGGAGTTTCAACAATGCCTGCCCAACCCCTTCCCGCCATCGACTGCGATGTGCTGATCGTCGGCTCCGGTGCGGCCGGACTGGCCGCCGCCGTGACGGCGGCATGGCATGGCCTGAAGGTGATAGTGGTGGAAAAAGACCCGGTATTGGGCGGTGCTACCGCCTGGTCCGGTGGCTGGGCATGGGTACCTTGCAATCCCCTGGCCCGGAGGGCCGGCATCGTCGAGGATGTTGAACAACCGCGCACTTACTTGAAACACGAACTGGGCGATCGGTACGACCCGGCGATGATCGATGCCTTCCTCGAGGCCGCTCCGCGCATGGTGGCGTTCTTCGAACAACACACCTCGCTGCAATTCGCCGACGGCAACGCGATCGCCGACATTCATGGCGACACGCCCGGCGCCGGCACCGGTGGGCGTTCGGTGATCGCCGCGCCCTATGACGCGCGCAACGTCGGCAAGCTGCTCAAGCGCCTGCGCAAAACCATGCGCGAAACAGCCTTCATGGGCATGCCGATCATGGCGGGGGCCGACCTGACTGCGTTTCTCAACCTGACCCGGTCGTTGTCGGCGGCCTGGCACGTTACAAAGCGCTTCACTCGCCATTTGCTCGACCTCGTCGTGCATGGCCGGGCGATGCAGTTGGTCAACGGCGTGGCGCTCGTGGCGCGCCTGGCGAAATCCGCCGACGATCTTGGCGTATTGCTGTGGGAGTCGGCACCAGTCACCGAGTTGCTGCGCGAAAACAATCAAGTAAAGGGCGCGGTCGTTTGCACCGGCAAAGGATCGATACGCATCAAGGCACGCCGGGCGGTGGTGCTCGCAGCCGGCGGTTTCGCCAATGACATCGAACGGCGCAAGGCCCTGTTCCCCCGCACGCCCACCGGGCACGAACACCTGGCACTGCCACCCCTCGGCGTGTCCGGCGATGGCCTGCGGCTGGGCGAAAGCGTCGGCGCCCGGGTCGACACCAATCAGGTATCGTCCGTGGCCTGGGCACCGGTATCACGCGTGCCCTACCGCGATGGCAACAGCGGCCACTTCCCGCACATCATCGAACGCGGCAAGCCGGGAATCATCGGCGTGTTGAGCAATGGCCAGCGCTTCGTCAACGAAGCCAACGGCTACTACGACTATGTAACGGCCATGGTCGCCTGCGCCCCGCCCGGCGAAGAAGTGGCTTCCTGGCTGATCTGCAGCCATGGCTTTCAGCGACGTTATGGCCTGGGTATTTCCCGGCCGTTTCCGGTACCGCTGTCATCCTTTATCCGCAGCGGTTACCTGAAAACCGGCAAGACCCTGGAGGAATTGGCCCAGGCCTGCGGCATTGACCCGATCGGCTTGCGCACCACCGTGTCGGACTACAACCGGCACGCCCGCAATGGCCAGGATCCGCAGTTCGGCCGCGGATCAACCCCCTACAACCGCAAACAGGGTGATGCGCTGCACCAGCCCAACCCCTGCGTCGCGCCGATCGAACAAGGGCCGTTTTATGCCGTGAAAGTCGAACCGGGCTGTTTCGGTACTTTTGCCGGGCTCAAGGTCAATCAGCACGCCCAGGTTCTCGATGACTCGGGACAGGCCATCAGTGGCCTGTATGCGGCGGGAGGCGACATGGCCAGCATCATGGGCGGCCACTACCCCGCCGGCGGCATCAACCTCGGTCCGGCGCTGACGTTCGGCTACATCGCCGCGCGCCATATCGCCGGCATCAGCGCTTATGAAAAGGAGATCGACCATGCTGCACATCGTTAATGCACAGGGCTTGAACATGCCCAAGCTCGGCCTCGGCACCTGGCCAATGCTCGGTGAAGAATGCACGCGGGCCGTGGAACAGGCCCTGGCGCTGGGTTATCGCCACATCGATACCGCTGCGGCCTACAACAATGAGGACGCTGTCGGTCAGGCATTGGTGAATAGTCCCATCCCCCGCGAACACATCCACGTCACCAGTAAAGTCTGGTGGGACCAGTTGCAACCGGACGCCATGCGCCATTCCATGGACCGCAGCCTCAAGGCTCTGCACAGCGATTACATCGACCTGTTCATGATCCATTGGCCCAGCACCGATTGGGACTTGCCCCGGACGATCGAAACCCTGGTGTCCTTCAAGGAACAGGGGCTGGCGCGCAATATCGGCGTGGCGAATTTCCCGCTGCCGCTGTTGCGCACCGTGGTCGAGGAACTGGGCGCGCCGCTGTCCGCCATTCAGGTCGAGTACCACGTGCTGCTCGGACAAAACGCACTGCTCGATTACGCCCGTCAGCACGATCTGGCGCTGACGGCCTATTCGCCGCTGGCACGCAACAAGGTCTCGGATATTCCGGCTATCCAGCAAATCGCTGCCAAACACGGGGTATTGCCGACCCAGGTCGCACTCAAATGGCTGCTGGATCAACCGAACGTGGCCGCCATCCCCAAGGCCAGCAGCGAGGCCAACCAATTGGCCAACCTGGCATCGCTCTCGGTCAACCTTGATGACCAGGATCGTGCGCTGATCGCCGGCCTGTCCAAGCGTGAGCGCCAGGTCAGTCCGGACTTTGCGCCCGTGTGGGACGCGTTCGATCGATAACCGCGAAAAGGGCACTTTCGATGTGCGACACCCGTCGCAATGACTGTGGCTTACCAAACCTTACACATTTCATCCACACGCCTTGGCCAGTGCGGTTATTCATAGACCCGGCGCTACACGCCCCACCCATCTATGAGAGACCGTCAACATGTTATGGAACAAGGCAAGACGCAGCAAAAACGTGAGCGACACTCGCGAGGGCAAGGATGCCCGCCTACCTGCAGGGACAACACTGGCTGCCGGGCTGGCCGCCGTCGCGCTGGCCGGCGCAGGGCTCTATTCGACGCTGGATACGCCAGCGGACGTTACTGCGCCCGCACCCTCGTACACCCTGAACCGTCCCCTCCCTCAACCCTCGATCGAGCCTGAAGAAGATCTGCAACTGATGTTCATCCAGTCGGTGCTGGGCGATACCGAAGACACCTGGCAACAACTGTTTGCGCAAATGGGCCGGCACTATCCGCAACCCACCTTGACGCTGTTCGACAACGGCGTGGTTTCCGGCTGTGGTTTCGCCAGTTCCAGCAGTGGCCCGTTCTATTGCGCGAGCAATCAACAGGTGTATCTCGACCTCGAGTTTTTCAACAAGCTGGAGCAGCAGTTCGCAGTGGTCGGTGACTTCGCGCGGGCCTACATCATCGCTCACGAAATCGGCCATCACGTGCAGATTGAACTGGGACTTTCCGACCCCTTCGAAAAAGCCTTGCTTGAGCAACAAGCGGTCAGCGGCGACGGCGGACTGGAAGTGCGCGCGGAGTTGCAGGCCGACTGCCTGGCCGGGGTCTGGGCACACCACGCGCAACAGCGCCTGGACTGGCTGGAACCCGGTGATATCGAAGCCGCCCTGCACGCCGCGGCAGTGTTCGGTGACGACCAACTGCAAGCTTCGCGAAATGCCAGGATTAGACCAGAGACATTCAGCCACGGTACTTCCAGCCAGCGCGTGAACTGGTTCAAGACAGGATTTGCCGCAGGGCTGCCGGAGGCCTGTGACACCTTCACCGCCGAGGCCCTGTGAAACCCCGCCTGTCCATGAAACCTCTGATGTCGCCACCTGGATAGAACCGCTGCCGCTCCCGGCTGTCTGACGACCGGACTGGCGCCGCTCCTGCTCAGCAGCAACACTCATCGCACAGTTCTTTACCCGCAACATCAGAGGATTCCCACATGCTATGGAAAAAAGGCCGACGCAGCGACAACGTGGTCGATGCCCGTGGCGATGATGTCGGCGGCGGTGGCGGCGGGATGCGTTTTGGTGGTGGCAAAGGCCTGAGCCTGACAGCGATCCTGCTGATCGTAGGCATCGGCTGGATCACCGGCCAGGACCCGCTGCAGATTCTCGGACAACTGACCGGACAGATGGGTGAGCAATCGGCGTCGACCACGTCCCAGACGCGCAAGGCGCCACCGGCCAATGATGAAGGGGCCGAGTTCGTCCGCTCGATTCTCGGTGACACCGAGGATACGTGGCGGCAAATTTTCCAGCAGGCGGACCGGCAATATAAGGACCCGACCCTGGTGTTGTTCAGCAACCGGGTCAATTCGGCCTGCGGACTGGCAACCTCGGCGACCGGCCCCTTCTATTGCCCCGCTGACCAGAAGGTTTACCTGGACATGGCCTTCTTCCAGGAGATGTCGCAACGCTTTGCTGCCGCTGGCGATTTCGCCCAGGCCTACGTGATCGCTCACGAAGTCGGACACCATGTGCAAACCTTGCTCGGAGTGTCGGCGAAGATTCAGGCCGCCCGCCAGCAAGGCCGGCAGATGGAAGGCGACGGTGGCTTGCTGGTGCGCCAGGAGCTGCAAGCGGACTGCCTGGCCGGGGTTTGGGCCAACAATGCACAGAAGCGTCTGAACTGGCTGGAACCCGGCGATATTGAAGAAGCACTGAACGCGGCGAACGCCATTGGCGACGATCGCTTGCAGCAACAAGGTCAGGGCCGCGTGGTGCCGGACTCGTTTACCCATGGTACGTCAGCGCAACGGGTGCGCTGGTTCAAAACCGGATTCGCCCAGGGCCAGGTTGGCCAGTGCGATACCTTTGCGGCGAAAAATCTGTAGATGAAGAAGTGGTGGTTAGTCCTACTGTTCACATGCGCAACGTCCCAGGCGGCCGAGCACGCTGTCAAGGAACTCAGCCCCGGGCGACTGCTGTTGAAGTCCGGTGAAATCGCGGTGGGCATCAGCCCGGCCCCGGCAAAAATAGAGCGGGTATTGATCATCGTCCATGGTCGCTTGCGCAACGCGCAAACCTATCTTCACAGTGGCGAGCACGCAGCCGAACTGGCCGGGCAAAGCGCCACGACCCTGGTGATCGCCCCGCAGTTTCTCAATGAAAATGACGTCGCGCAGCACCCGGTGGCGGACACCGTCTTGCGTTGGCAGGGCAATGAGTGGATGGCTGGCGGTGAATCCACCGCCCCCTTTCGCCTGAGTTCCTACGACGCGCTGGACGAAATCATCGCTCGCCTGGGGGATCGCCAGCAGTTTCCCGATTTGAAGCAAATCGTCGTTGCCGGTCACTCGGGAGGCGCCCAGGTAGTTCAGCGCTACGCCTTGCTGGGCCACGATAAGGCGGCCCTGGAAGCCGCCGGCGTGCAGCTGCGCTATGTGATCGCCAACCCCTCGTCCTACACCTATTTCGATGAGCGCCGGCCAGTGGCCTTCAGTCATGCAGGCTGTCCGCAATTCAACCGCTGGAAGTACGGGCTGACAGATTTGCCTGCCTACGCAGAAGGACAAACTGCCGCGCTGCTGCAGGAAAAGTACCTCAAACGCGACATCGTTTATCTGCTGGGGCAGCAGGACGTCGATCCGAATCATCCGGCGCTGGATAAAAGCTGTGAGGCAAAGGCCCAGGGTCCGTATCGATTGGCCCGGGGGCGCTACTATTTTGACTATCTGAAGCGGCTGCAACCGCAAGGGTTGCAGCAGCAACTGATTGAAGTGCCCGGGGTCGGGCATAACGGGGACGGGATGTTTACATCGCCGCAGGGACAGCAGGCGTTGTTTCAGTAACCGCTGCGATCTTTTGCTCTCGACAAATCAAGCCGACAGCATCTGCCGCAACTCGACACAATCCGCCGCATGCCAATCGGTCAGCTCCGGCCACGGATTATCCGGCAGGTTGACCAACACCGTACGCGCTCCCGCCGCGCGACCGCAGTCCAGGTCAAACCGGTAATCACCGACCATCACCATCTCGCTGGCCGACACCTTCCAGGCGTCGGCCAGTTTCAGCAAGCCACCAGGATGCGGCTTGGGTGGCGCCTCATCGCGGCCCAGCACATCCTCCACCGCGAAGCAGTCGGCCAGGCCGATAGCCTCCAACGTGACATGTGCCAGTTCGCGGGCATTACGCGTGAGGATGCCCAGGCGATAACCGCGGGCAGCCAATTCACGCACCAGCTCCACCGCCCCCGGAGCCGGCTTCGAGCCCAGCGCGAGATCGCGCTCGTGCTCGAGCAGCCAAGCGTGTTTGGCGCTGGCTTCTTCGGCCGGCAGTGCCGCCAGATGCGTCAGGATGTCGTCTTCAGGCGGGATCGCCAACGCTACGCGAATCGCCGCGAAATCGTGCACAGCCACCGTCAGGGTACCGTCCATGTCAAACACCCAGTGGCGCACATCGGCCAGGCTCATGCCCAATCCTTGCGATGGCGAATCAGGCCTTCCTGAGTGACCGAGGCCACCAGTTGCCCGGCGCGGTTGAACACGCTGCCACGGCAAAAGCCGCGGGAATTGCCGGCCCATGGGCTGTCCATCGCATACAGCAACCAGTCATCGGCGCGCAGGTCGGCGTGGAACCACAACGCGTGGTCGAGGCTGGCGACCTGCATGTCCTTATGCCACACCGATTTGCCGTGGGGCTGCATCGAGGTGGTCAGCAGACCGAAGTCCGAAGCGTAAGCCAGCAAATATTTGTGCAGGGCCGGGGAGTCGGCCAAGGCGCCGTCGGCGCGAAACCAGACGTATTTGATCGGATCACTGGCTTTCGGGTTGTAGGGATCGTCCTCGGTGACGGGCCGGAATTCGATGGGTTTCGGGCACAGCAGTTTTTCACGCATGTGCTCGGGGATCAGGTGAGCGCGTTGCTGGGTCAGCTCCAGTTCCGATGGCAGGTTTTCCGGTCCGACCACTTGCGGCATTTCGCTCTGGTGCTGGAAACCTTCTTCGTCGTACTGGAACGAGGCGCTGCAGGTGAAGATCGGCTGGCCCTTCTGGATCGCCGTCACCCGCCGCGTGCTGAAACTGCCGCCGTCGCGCACCCGGTCAACGGAATACACCACCGGCAACTTGGCATCGCCCGGCCGCAGGAAATAACCATGCATCGAATGCACATGACGCGCTTCTTCAACGGTCTGACTGGCCGCCGACAGCGACTGACCGAGTACCTGGCCACCGAACAGCTGACGAAAGCCCAGGTCCTGGCTGCGGCCACGGAACAGGTTTTCTTCGATCGGTTCCAGGCTCAGCAGGTCGACCAGATCATCCAACACTTGGCTCATTCAGACTCTCCTCACACAACGCAATGCCGCGCAGTCCTGGCTGCGACGGTCGGGTGCCAACATAAGGGCCATTGTAAACGTCCGTGCCATGTTATCCATGCAAGGTTTGCAGCCATTGTTCACGGCTGATGCGGTACAGCACGTGGCGACGCAGGGGATGGTCGAGGGCCAGCCTTGGATGATCGAAGTCATCGGCCGGATCGTGATGCATGCCGATCGCCTGCATGACTTTCTGCGACGGCAGGTTGCTGATGGCGGTAAAGGAAACGACTTCGTTCAGCGCCAGGCGATCAAACCCGCAACGCAGAGCGGTCCATGCCGCTTCGCTGGCATAACCCAGACCCCAGTGCTCGCGCGCCAGGCGCCAGCCGATTTCAACGGCCGGGGTGAAAGGCGCGTCGAAACCGACCACGCCCAGACCGGTAAAGCCGATGAACTGTCCGGTGTCCTTGCGCTCCAGCGCCCAGAGGCCAAAGCCATGCTTGGCAAAGTGTTCGCGCACCCTGTCAATCAACGAAGCACTTTCGGATCGGCTTAAGGGCGCCGGAAAATAGCGCATGACCAGTGGATCGGCGCACATCGCGGCAAATTCCACCAAGTCGCCATCATGCCACTGGCGTAACAGCAATCGCGCGCTCGCCAGTTCCAGTATCGGCTCCATCGTCCCCTCCCCCAATTCCATGTCGCCAGTCTACAACGCTGGTAGGATCCTTCACTCATTCCGAAACGAAATCATCATGCCGCTGCCGCTGATCTACCACGAAGACTACAGTCCCGAGTTCCCGGCGGATCACCGCTTCCCCATGGACAAGTTTCGCCTGCTGCGCGATCACCTGGTGGACAGCGGCTTGACTCGCGATGCCGACCTGCTGCGCCCACAGTTGTGCCCGCCGCAGATTCTCGCCCTCGCCCATGACCCTTCGTATATCGAGCGCTACATGAGCGGCGATTTGTCCCGCGAGGACCAGCGCCGCCTCGGCCTGCCCTGGAGCGAAGCCCTGGCCCGGCGCACCGTGCGGGCGGTCGGCGGCTCACTGCTGGCGGCTGAGCAGGCGCTGGAGCATGGCCTGGCCTGCCACCTGGCTGGCGGCACGCACCATGCTCATTACGATTTCCCCGCCGGTTTCTGCATCTTCAATGACCTGGCGGTGATCAGCCGTTTCCTGCTGGAGAGTGGTCGGGTGAATCGGGTGCTGATCTTCGACTGCGATGTGCATCAGGGCGACGGGACTGCACGGATCCTGCACAACACACCGGAAGCGGTGACCGTTTCCCTGCACTGCGAAAAGAACTTTCCTGCACGCAAAGCCGAAAGTGACTGGGACATCCCGCTCCCCAACGGCATGGGCGATGCCGATTACCTGAAGGTGGTGGACGATGCGCTCAACTACCTGCTGCCCCTCTATCAACCGGATCTGGTGTTGTATGACGCCGGTGTCGATGTGCACAAGGACGACGCGCTGGGTTACCTGAAGCTGACAGACGAAGGCGTCGCCGCCCGCGATGAAGCCGTCATGCGCCATTGCCTGGGTCGGGACATTCCCGTAGTCGGCGTGATTGGCGGCGGCTACAGCAAGGACCGCAGGGCCCTCGCCCGCCGCCACGGCATCCTCCATCACAGCGCCGAGCGGGTCTGGCAGTCATCAGGCTGTCACTGAGTTGTGGATGCTTTACCCACAATGCCTGTGGAACTGCCTGTGGATAACCTGCGGGCAAGGGACTGCAGGCTATGTTCCGTATAGGCTCCAGCGCGGTGGTTGTTTTTTGACCAGAGCTTGAATACGCCGCCCCACCGGGTTTGGGCTGCTAGAATGCCCGTCTTCTTTCGCAGAACCACAGCGCACGCCATGACCCAGCACTCCGCCTCCTCCCCTTCTACTGTCGCCATCATCGGCGGCGGCCCCGCCGGCTTGATGGCGGCTGAAGTATTGAGCCAGGCCGGGATCAAGGTCGACCTGTACGACGGCATGCCTTCAGTGGGGCGAAAGTTCCTCCTGGCCGGCGTCGGCGGCATGAACATCACCCACTCCGAGGCCTACCCGGCGTTCCTCGCGCGTTATGCGGAACGGGCACCGCAGATTGCGCCGCTGTTGCGGGCCTTCGGTGCCGATGCGCTATGCCAGTGGATAAATGAGCTGGGCATCGACACCTTTGTCGGCAGCTCCGGGCGGGTCTTTCCCACCGACATGAAGGCCGCGCCCCTGCTGCGCGCCTGGCTCAAGCGCCTGCGCGACAGTGGCGTGGTTATCCACACCCGCCACCGCTGGTTGGGCTGGGGCGAGCCTGGAGGATTGCGCATCGACAGCCCGGAAGGCGAAAAAACCGTCCAGGCCGATGCCACCCTGCTGGCCCTCGGCGGCGGCAGTTGGTCACGCCTGGGTTCGGACGGCGCGTGGATGCTGCCACTGGAACAAAAGAGTGTAGGACTCGCGCCACTGCAACCGAGTAATTGCGGCTTCGAGGTGCAGGCCTGGAGCGATTTGATGATCAGCAAATTCGCCGGCGCCCCGCTGAAAAACATCGCCATCGGCCTCAACGACGACGTGCCGAGGCTCGGTGAATGTGTGATCACTGCCACGGGGATCGAAGGCAGCCTGATCTATGCCTTGTCGGCTCCGATCCGTGAAGCGATCAACCAGCACGGTTCAGCGACCATTCACCTCGATCTTCTGCCCGGCCGACCTGTGGATAAAATCCAGGCGGCCTTGAGCAAGCCGCGCGGCTCACGCTCGATGGCCAAGCATCTTCACAGCCAGTTAGGAATCGATGGGGTGAAAGCGGCGCTATTGCGCGAGCTGACATCTGCCGACACCTTCACCGACATGGCATTGCTGGCCAAGGCGATCAAGGCGTTGCCCATGACGCTGGTGAAAACCCGACCGCTGGATGAAGCCATCAGCAGCGCTGGCGGTGTGTTGTTCGAGGCGATGGATGAGCGATTGATGCTCAAGCAAATGCCTGGCGTGTTTTGCGCGGGCGAGATGCTGGATTGGGAAGCGCCAACCGGCGGCTATTTGCTGACCGCGTGTTTTGCCAGTGGGCGAGCGGCGGGACTTGGAATGGTTGAGTGGTTGCAGCGCACGGGCTGAAGACAGCGCCGCTCCCATCGCCAGCAGGCTGGCTCCCACAGGGGATTTGTGTCGCTCACAAAAAACCTGTGGGAGCCAGCCTGCTGGCGATGGGGGCCTAACAGACGCCGCCGTTAATCAAGGCTTACGCTTACGCGGCCCAGTGTTGAACACCGGCACCTTGCGCACAGGCTTGATCGAAGGCTCCGCTGGTGCAACTTCCCCGCTGTCCACCCACTTGCCCAGATTGCGCTTGCCACCGC
Organism: Pseudomonas sp. MHK4; assembly: GCF_054600775.1. Classification (NCBI taxonomy): domain Bacteria; kingdom Pseudomonadati; phylum Pseudomonadota; class Gammaproteobacteria; order Pseudomonadales; family Pseudomonadaceae; genus Pseudomonas; species Pseudomonas sp. MHK4. The sequence continues at coordinate 144,843 of NZ_BAAIAK010000008.1, forward strand.
CACCGCCCGAAGCCTTGGGTTTCTTCGGCTTCTTCGGCTTCTTGACCACCTGGCCGCTGGCATCGGTGTCCGGCACGCGGTGTTCAGGCTCGAAGTCCGGCTCGTTCTGACGCTTGAGCGTCTGGCGGGTCAACATCTCGATGGCCGACAGCAGGTTCACTTCATCGGCGCACACCAGGGAAATCGCCTCGCCGGTCGCCCCCGCGCGCCCGGTACGACCGATGCGGTGGATATAATCCTCGGCCACGATCGGCAAATCGAAATTGACCACCAATGGCAGGTCTTCAATATCCAGGCCCCGGGCCGCGACGTCGGTGGCAACGAGGATCTGCACTTCACTGAGCTTGAAACGATCCAGCGCGCGCTGACGGGTCGCCTGGGGCTTGTCGCCGTGGATGCCATCGGCGTTGATGCCCAGGCCCTGGAGTTTTTCCACCAGCGCGTCCACGCCGTTGCGGGTCTTGGCGAACACCAGCACCTGCTTCCACTTGCCCTTGCGCATCAAGTGCACGAACAGCTCCGGCTTGCGCTTCTTGTCCACCGTCACGATCCATTGCTTGACCGTATTGGCGGCGACGTTGCGCGGGCTGACTTCGATGCTCAGCGGGTCATTGAGCATTTGCCCGGCCAGCAGGCGGATGTCGTCGGAGAAGGTGGCGGAAAACAGCAACGTCTGGCGCTTCTTCGGCAACGCCTTGTAGATATTCGCCAGCTCCTCGGAGAAACCCAGGTCGAGCATGCGATCGGCCTCGTCCAGCACCAGGGTTTGCAGCTGATTGAACTTCAGTGCGTTCTGGCGGAACAGGTCGAGCAAACGCCCCGGCGTCGCCACCAGCAGGTCGACGCCGCTGCGCAGCTTCATCATTTGCGGGTTGATGCTGACGCCGCCGTACACCGCGTAGGTACGCAGCGGCAGGTTCTCGGCATATTGGCGCACAGCTTCGTGAACCTGCTCGGCCAGCTCGCGGGTTGGCACCAGGATCAGTGCACGTACCGAGTTAGCGGCGACTTTCGGCCCTTCCATGGCCAGCAACTGCAGGAGCGGCAAGGCAAAACCGGCAGTCTTGCCGGTGCCGGTCTGGGCGGCGGCCATCAGGTCGCGACCGGCCAGCACCGCCGGAATGGCTTGCGCCTGAACCGGCGTCGGAGTCTGGTAGCCGAGCGTCTCGAGGGAGCGCAGCAAGGGTTCGATCAGGCCAAGGGTGGCGAAAGTCATGGGAGTACCGTAGGAAAATTCAGCGCAGTTGTGCAAACGAGTATGCAATGGCGCGCAGTTTACCCTAATTCACACGGGTTTCTGTCGGCACTGCCTTGACCACTGGCCGCTGCGGTGTGCGGCGCCACTGAGGCAGGCCAATCAACACCACGGCACTGATGATCACCAACATGGCCAGCGCTTCCTCGATGCCAATGGTTTCGCCGACAAACACGATCCCCAGCAACACGGCCACCGCCGGGTTGACGTAGGCATAACTGGTGGCCGCCGCCGGACGCACATGCTTGAGCAGGTACATGTAGGCGTTGAAGGCAATGATCGAACCGAACACGGTCAAGTACGCCAGCGCCGCCCAACCCTCGATGGGCGGGATCTGCTCCAGGTGCTCACCGCTCACGGCGCTACCGATCAGCAACACCACGCCGCCCACCAGCATTTCCACGGCGCTGGCCATGGCGCCTTGAGGCAACGGCAAGTGCTTGCTCCACACCGAGCCGAACGCCCAGGTCGCCGCGGCAAAGATCAGCAACGCCGCACCCAGCGGACTCGATTGCAGGTTGGAGCCTAAGTTGAGCATGGCAATGCCGATCATTCCGAGCGCAATCCCGGCCCATTCGAGACGGGTATTACGCGCGCCCCAGAAATAACCACAGAGCAAGGTGAACAGCGGCACCGTCGCTACCGCCAGCGCAGCGACACCGGAGGCCACCCCCGTGTGTTCGGCCAGGCTGACCCCGCCGTTACCGCAAGCCAGCAGCAAGACACCGATGATCCCGGCGGCTTTCCATTGCGCCCAGGTCGGCGCCGGCGCCCCGCGCCAGCGCAGGAAGGCATACATCAGCGTCCCGGCGATGACGAAGCGAATCCCCGCCAGCAGCAACGGTGGCCAGTACTCCACACCGATGCGAATCACCAGGTAGGTCGAGCCCCAAATCACGTACAACGCGAAAAAGGCAGCGATTAACGGTAAGGGAAAACGACGTAGACCAGGCATGGGGGCAGCTCACAGGCAGGACAAGTGAATAGCTATTCTAGAAAGGCTGAAGCGGGAAAATAAGTTACAAAACCTGTTTAAAGCGTCGGTACACTTTTCAAAACACGGAGTTCAGCGCTATAAACCGTGTTTTCGAAAGTTCGTTATTTTCAGGAGTTCGACCATGGACAAATACGACCGCATGCTGCTCAGCGCTCTGTTGGAAAATGGTCGCGCGTCCTACGCCGACCTGGCGCGCAAGGTCAATCTCTCCGCCCCGGCCGTGGCCGAACGCGTGGCCAAACTCGAATCCAACGGCGTGATCACCGGTTACCAGGCGAAAGTCGACATGGCCAAGCTCGGGCTGCCGATCCAGTGCGTGATCGAATTGCGCCTGAACCAGCATGGCAACCAGAAGGCCTACGACGACCTGATCAAAATCCCGCAGCTGACCGAATGCCACCGGGTCACCGGCGATCCGTGCGTGATCATGCAGGCGGCGGTGGGGTCGATGCCGGAGCTGGAAGAGCTGATCAACCGGATTGCCACGTTTGGGTTCAGCAAGACGTCGATTGTGTTGTCGAGTGCGATAGAAAAGCGGGTGCCATTGGGGCATATCGAAGGCAATGGCAAACAAACCTGAAATCAACACATATCAATGTGGGAGCCAGCCTGCTGGCGATTGCGGTGGATCAGCCAACCAAGAGGTTGAATGACACACCGTAATCGCCAGCAGGCTAGCTCCCACAAGGATTACTTGCAGGACTCGGGATCAGCGATAGCGCTGGAGGTGCTCGGTTACTTTGGCCGCCGGGACTTTCTGCAACTTGCACAGCAAGTCATGGGACAACTCGCGCAATCCGTGTTTGTGCCGCAACTCCCCGGCCAAGTGCGTCATCAGGTTGGCCGCCATCTCGGCGTCGGCCATGGCCCGGTGGGCCTTGCCGGTGTGGGGCAGGTTGGCGAAGGTGGTGAGGGTGCCGAGCTTGTGGTTCGGTGCCGCGGGCATCAGGCGACGCGCCAGCAGCAGCGAGCAGGCAAAGTTCTGCAAGCGCGTGCGCTTGATTCGCCCCAGCTCGAAGTCCCAGAATTTCTGGTCGAACGCCGCGTTGTGCGCCAGCAGCGGCGTGGTGCCGACGAACTCGTTGACCTCGTTCATCACCTGCTCCGCCGAAGGCGCAGTGCGCAGCATGGCGTTGCTGATACCGGTCAGTTGTTCGATGAAGCCCGGGACGCGCACGCCGGCGTTCATCAGGCTCTGGTAACGCTCGACGATCCGCCCTTGCTCGAGGATCACCACGGCAATTTCCGTGGCCCGGCAGCTGCTGCTCGGAGAGATGCCGGTGGTTTCAAAGTCGATGACTGCTATGCGTTCCAAACCTGTTTCAACTCCGTAAAAATCAATTCTTGAGCAGCAACGCGCCTTCGATTGGCACATAGCGGCTGGCGGCGCGGATCAGTGAGTTGGCCGTCAGGCCCGGCACCCCGTAGGCCACCGCTTGCACCCCGTGTTTGCTGATGATGCGTTCCAGCAGCATGTCGAAATCACCGTCGCCGGAGGCCAGCACCACCTCATCGACATGGTCGGCGGCATCCATGATGTCGAGGGTGATGCCCACGTCCCAATCGCCCTTGGCCGAGCCGTCGCTGCGCTGGATATAGGGCTTGAGCTTCACGGTGAAACCGAGGTTGCGCAGGATCTGCTGGAACTGCTGCTGTTTGCTGTCGCCACGATCGATCGCGTAGGCGTAGGCCTCGACGATCTCGCCCTGCTTGCTGATGTCAGCCCACAACGCGGCATAGTTAAAGTGGCAACCATAAGCCTGGCGCACGGTGTAGTAGAGGTTCTGGACATCGGCGAACACTGCGATTTTTTTCACCGGACACCTCATTAACGCGCAGGCAGGATCAGGCACCAGGCCCGAAAAGTCGCCCAGTATGCCAGCCAAAAGGTGAGTTTCGCGAATAATCGGCCCGGAGCGCCGCAGCGCCCCGGACGAATGGCGTATCAGACGAAGGAGTCGTCGTCGCCGCCGAAGAACGATGAGCTGTCATCGCTGTAGTCGGCGTCGGCAAAACCGCCCTGGTCGTTGCCGTTGGTATCATTGCCGGCCAAGCGCTGGTCATCGCCCCAGCCATTGTTGCCCTGGTCGTTGACCTGGGCCGGTTCTTCCTTGATGACTTCGACGATTTCCTGGGTCGGCTGATTGTGGTGGAACAGGCTGCTGATGCCTTGTGCCAGCATCACGCCACCCGCGACACCGGCCGCCGTTTTCAGCGCACCGCCGAGAAAGCCGCTGCCCGCCGCTGCCGGGGCCTGTTGCTGGGGTGCATAGCCCTGCTGTGGAGCGGCACCGAAGTTCTGCGGCGGCGTGTTGAACGACGGGCGCGCCGGCTCACGCCAGCCGCCACCACTCGACGCCGCCGGTTGCGCGGGCGCAGGCTGCGGATCACGGCTGCTGCCACCAAAGATGCTCGACAAAAAGCCACCGCTGCTCGGCGCCGCAGCGGACGTTTGCGCCTTGACCTGTTGCAGTTCGGCCTGCAATTGCTGGATTTGCGCGGTCAGTTGCTTGTTCTGTCCGTCGAGGCTCTTGATTGCCGCCTCTTGCACCAGGATCGCCTGGGTCATGAAATAACCTGCCGCCGGTTGGCGCACCAGGTGTTCCTTGATCCGCGCCTCGGCCTGGGCGTCGCGCGGGGCTGAGTCCGTTTCGGCCTGTTGCAGCCGGGAAAACAGTCCATCGATCAGGGTTTGTTCTTCGCTGTTCATGGCGACCTCGTAGATTGCCGGGGAAATCATTGCCTTTACCCACAAAGGATAAGGTGCCCGACCTTAATGGAGGCTGAAACAAGTTGTTTCAATGACTTTTACCGAACGTTTACGTTTGCGCCGACCCGCGCATCATCGGTTAAAGTGGGCCACTGCTTCCAACCTGCGATACCAACTGATGAATCCGTTCGATGTACTGCGTGACTCCTTGTATTTCTTCAAACGCAATCTGGGCCAGATCGTGCAGCTATGCCTGCCCCTGGTGATCATCGAGGCCCTGTTGCAACAAGTGGTCGACCGCTCCACCGAGCCGGACAGCTTTCCCGGTATCAGTGTGATCGTCGGCTTGCTCGTTTATCCGCTGTACACCGCCGCCCTGATCCTGTTCCTCGACGCCCGCAGCCGCGGCGAATCACCAAGCAACCGCGAGCTGCTATCGAGGTCCGCCTATCTGTGGCCGCGTTTCGCCCTGTTGACTGCCCTGAACACCCTGCTGATCCTGCTTGGCCTGTCGCTGTATTTCCTGCCGGGCATCTGGCTGATGGTGACCCTGGCCTTCGGCGAGTACCTCCTGGTGCTGCGCGGCCTGGCGCCGCTTGCGGCCATGAAGGAAAGCCTGCGCCTGACCCGCGGCCATTTCATGCGCATCCTGGTGTGCATCCTGTGTGTGATGGGGCCGTTGTGGCTGCTCAAGGGCGCCACATTGGCGGCGTACCCCGAGCCGCAAAACCCGGTGATCTCACTGCTGATCGACAGCGCCCACAGCTTCCTGCAGCTGTTCACCAGCGTGGTGCTGTTCCGCCTGTTCATGCTCATCAGTGAAGTGCCGGAAAAAATCGAGGGTCCACGTTGACCGTGGGCGACCGCTCGTCAGTCGGGTATGCTCGGGGTCAACTTCCGTAACGCGATAAGCCCAGCCATGACCCGACTGCTGCGCTACACCTTGCTGGGATTGTTGATCGTCATCGGCTTGACCGGCGTGACGGTCTACAGCCTGACCTGGCGCCCCGAGGCGCGGGAAGTGGCGCCGATCAGCTGCAATGCTCAAGCGCCCACCCTGGCACCCGGTCAGGCACTGAAGGTCATGACCTGGAACGTCCAGTACCTGGCGGGTAAACGCTATGTGTTCTGGAATGACCTGGCCGCCGGCACCGACGATTCCCCTACGCCGGAAGACATGGCCTTCAGCCTCGATGAAGTGGCGCGGGTGATTCGTGACGAGCAACCGGACGTCGTGCTGCTGCAGGAGCTCGATGACGGCGCCAAGGCCAGCGACTACCAGAACCAGCTCAAACTGCTGCAGGAGCGGCTCGCCGATTTGTATCCCTGCAGTGCCCATGCCTTCGACTGGAAGGCTGACTTCGTGCCGAATCCGCACATTTTCGGTGCCGTCGGCCGGCAACTGGCGACCCTGAGCCGCTATCAGATCGAACACGCCGAGCGCCTGCAATTACCGCTCACTTCGGCCAACCCGATCAGTCGCCAGTTCCAACCGAAAAACGCCTTGCTGGTGACGTACCTGCCCTTGAGCGACGGAGGTCAACTCGCGGTCCTCAACACCCATCTGGACCGTGCGAGCCAACCTGACGAGACGCTGCAGGCCCAGATCGCGACCGTGGCCAAGGTCCTCGACAAGTTCGAAAGCCGCGGCACGCCCTGGCTGATCGGTGGTGACTTCAACCTGCTGCCGCTGGGGCAATTCCAGCGCCTGCCCAGCGAACAACGCACCCCCTACTCCGCCGACAGCGCCCTGCATCTGTTGTGGGACAAGTACCCGATGATCCCCACCAACAACGAATCCGGCGGGATCGACCGCGCGCGCTGGCTGACCCATTACCCGAACGATGCCGGTTTGAGCGGTCCGGACCGGACCGTCGACTATCTGTTCTACAGCCCGCGGATCAAACGGGTCGAGGCGATGGTCCGGCAAGACGATACGCTGCGCATATCCGATCACCTGCCGGTGATTGCGCGGTTCCTGCTGCCCGCTGCGCCGTAGCTCACCGCGTTATTGCTTGCGCGGCTTGATCCGTGCCGTGGCTTCGGCCACCAGCGGGTCGTCCGGCCAGTAATGTTTCGGGTAGCGTCCCTTCAAGTCTTTCTTCACCTCGGCGTAGGTGCTGCGCCAGAAATTCGCCAGGTCCTGGGTCACCTGCACCGGCCGCCGTGCCGGGGACAGCAAATGCAGCTTGACCACTTGCCGGCCACCGGCGATGCGCGGGGTTTCGGCCAGGCCGAACAGTTCCTGCAAGCGAACAGCCAGGATCGGCGGCTGTTCGCTGTAATCCAGCCGAATCGATGAACCCGACGGCACGCTCAAGTGATGGGGCGCCAACTCGTCCAGCCGTTGCGGCAGTGGCCATGGCAACAGGTTGTGAACGATGCTCGAGAGGTCGAGATTGGCGAAATGACTGAGCCGCGAGACTTTGCCCAGATACGGCATCAGCCAGTGCTCGAGGTTTTTCAGTAGCGCAGCGTCGCTGACATCCGGCCAATCGCTTTCGCCCTTGCTGCCCAGGTCCAGCTGGCGCAACAACGCCACCCGTGCCTGCCACTGGCGCAACTCCGGGGTCCACGGCAACAGCTCCAGGCCTTTGCGCCGCACCAGATTGACCAATGCCTGGCTGCGGGCGCTTTCATCGAGGCCGGTCAACGGTTCGCGGCTAAGAATCAGCTCGCCAACCTTGCGTTGGCGCTCGGCCCGCAGCACGCCTTCGCGCTCATCCCAGTCCAGTTGGTCGACGCAACGCACCTGTTCGGCCAGTACCGAATCGAACAACGCCGGATCGAAATCCGCCGCCAGATAAATCCGCTCTTCACGCTGGCCCTGGCGGCTGCCGAGATCGGCGATCACCAGCCACGGCTGCTTCATCAGGCTGTCGGCTTCGGCAAACAGCGCGGCGCGGCCGTTGGCCAGGCGATACTCGGCGCCGCCGGCACGGCGTTGCTGGGCGACGCGGTCGGGATAGGCCAACGCCAGCAGCGCTCCGAGCCAGCGTGGATGGTCGAGGTCGCTGACCGGTTCCAACGCCTTGCCGCGCAAATAGCCGCGATATTGCCGCGCCAGTTGCCGGGCGCGTTGCACGCCACCCTGGGCACCGCGAGCGACGCGCTGTTCGCCGGACAACAGCGCCAAGCGACTGTGCAAGTCGGCGCCAGCGCCACGCAAGATATCGCGCTCGCCAAGCAACGCCGCGACATCACAGGCCATTTCGGCCAGGCCGAGCGCCTGCCCTCGCAACAACAAGTGCGCGATGCGCGGATGCGCCGGCAGTTCGGCCATGGCCTGACCGTGACGGGTCAGTGCTTCGCCCTCCAGGGCGCCAAGGCGAACCAGCAAATCCTGGGCTTGTGCATAAGCGGCGGTCGGCGGCACATCCAGCCAAACCAGCTGCCCCGGTGTCACGCCCCAACGCGCCAGCTGCAGCGCCAACCCGGCGAGATCCGCCGAGAGTATTTCCGCACTGCCGTAGGCCGCGAGTTGTTCGTGCTGATCCTGCGACCACAAGCGATAGCACACCCCCGGCTCCAGTCGCCCTGCCCGGCCCGCGCGCTGGGTCGCGCTGGCCTTGGAAATTCGCTGGGTGTCGAGGCGGGTCATGCCGCTGCCGGGATCGAACCGTGGCACCCGCGCCAGCCCGGCATCGATCACCACGCGTACGCCGTCGATGGTCAGGCTGGTCTCGGCGATGTTGGTGGCCAGCACTACTTTGCGCTGGCCCGGCGGCGCCGGATCGATCGCCGCCCGTTGCGAGGCGAGGTCCAGTTCACCGTGCAACGGGCAGAGCAAGACCTGAGGGTTATCGCCCAGCGCATCGGCCAGTTGTTGATGCACGCGCCGGATCTCGGCCTGCCCCGGCAGGAACACCAGCACGCTGCCGGTTTCATCGTTCAGGGCTTCGAGGATGGTCTGCACCAGCCGTGGTTCGATGAATTCACCGGCCTGGAACGGCCGACCCCAGCGCATCGCCACCGGGTACATGCGGCCTTCGCTGCGCAGGATCGGCGCGTCGTCCAGCAACCCGGCCAGCCGCTCGCCTTCCAGGGTGGCCGACATCAAGAGGATTTTGAGCGGCTGATCGTCGCGGAACAGTTCGCGGCCATTGAGGCTCAAGGCCAGCGCCAGATCGGCGTCGAGGCTGCGCTCGTGGAACTCGTCGAAGATCAACAGGCCCACGCCCTCCAGCGCCGGATCGTCCTGCAAACGCCGGGTGAGAATACCTTCGGTGACCACTTCGATACGAGTGTTGGGGCCAACCTTGCTATCGAGCCGAATGCGATAACCCACGGTTTCGCCGACCTTCTCGCCCAGCTCACTGGCCAGGCGCTCCGCCGCTGCCCGCGCGGCCAGGCGGCGCGGTTCGAGCATCAGGATGGTCTGCCCGGCCAGCCATGGCTCGTCGAGCAAGGCCAGGGGCACACGGGTGGTCTTACCGGCGCCGGGCGGTGCTTCGAGCACGGCTTCGTGGCGTGTCGCCAGGGCTTCACGCAGGGCGGGTAAAACTTCATCAATCGGCAAAGAAATCATGCTGGCTCCCAAACAGAGCGGCGAGTATAACGGCGAACTGCTTGGCGTTCGTTGCGGTCCTAATTCTTATCGACGACGCTTCGTTTTGAGATTACCCAGGAGATTTCATATGCGTGTTCCCTTTCGCCTGATCGGCGGTGTTCTGGTCGCGACCTTGCTGACCCAAGTGACTGCCTGCGGTTCGATCTTCTATCCGGATCGCCGTGGCCAGATCGACGGCAAGATCGACCCGGCCATTGCCGTGCTCGATGCCGTGGGCCTGCTGTTCTACATCATCCCCGGCCTGATCGCGTTTGCCGTGGACTTCGCCACCGGTGCGATCTACTTCGAACCCGGCAAGACTGCCCAGGTCGATCCGGAAAAACTCAAGGATGCCATCGGCGCGGACGGCAAGGTCGATAACCTCAAGTTGCAGTCTATTCTGCAGCGTGAACTGGGCCGCACCCTGCCGCTGGACGATCCACGCCTGATCCAGTCCAAGGGCAGCGCACAGCAACTGGCCATGTTCGGCCTGCAACCCGCCGCGTAATCGGGGCACGACAAGGAACATCCGCACCCATGATCTCAAGCGTCGAACACGCCCGCCTGCTGCGGCTGGCGACCCGTGCCTCGGTGGCGGTGGCCTGCACGCTGATCGTCGCCAAAGCCATCGCCTGGTGGCTGAGCGGTTCGGTGAGCATGCTCGCCGGGTTGACCGACTCGGCACTCGACGGCGTGACTTCGCTGCTCAACCTGCTGGCGGTGCACTACGCCTTGCGCCCGGCCGACGACGATCATCGCTACGGGCATGGCAAGGCCGAGTCACTGGCCGGCATGGCCCAGGCGCTGTTCATTGGCGGCAGTGCGGTGTTGATTGCATTACAGGCGTTTGACCGGCTCAAGCATCCGGAACCGGTGGGCGCACCCTGGATCAGCATCGGCGTGATCCTGTTCTCGCTGGCCCTCACCCTGGCGCTGCTGACGTTGCAGCATCGAGTGGTCAAGGCCACCGGCTCCAATGCCGTGCGCGCTGACTCCCTGCACTACCGTTCGGACATGCTGCTCAATGGCAGCATCCTCGTGGCGCTGGTGCTCGCCGGCTTTGGCTGGCATCAGGTCGACGCCTGGTTCGGCCTGGCAATTGCCGCGTACATCCTCTGGAGCGCGATCACGATCGCCCGGGAAAGCTTTGCGGTGTTGATGGATGAAGAACTGCCGCCGGATGTCAGCCAGCACATGCTGGAACTCGCCTGCAGTGTGCCTGGGGTGTTGGGCGCCCATGATTTGCGTACGCGGATCTCCGGCAACCAGTGGTTTGTGCAGTTGCACCTGGAATTGCCGGGGGAGTTGACCCTGTCAGTCGCCCACGGCATCAGCGATCAGGCCGCCGATGCGATTCATGCCGCCTACCCGCGAGCCGAAGTGCTGGTGCACGCCGATCCGCAGGAAGTCGTCAAAGCCGCCAGGGCTCAGAACGTCACCCGGTAACCGCGACTGCTCAGGCAACCGCCCTGGGCCTGACGGTAGGTCTGCACCACCGTCGGGTCCGGTTGGTAGGTATCGACCCGCGGGTCAAAACCGCTCTGCTCGACCGCCCAGCGGTAGCAATCGTAGCCATCCTGGTTGACCTGCTCCGGTGACTGGCCGTTGGCGGGATAAGCCTCCACGTCGATGCCATTACCGGTCGCCAGCGGTTGGCCGGGCGGCTCGACCACCACGTAATCCTGGGTGCTCTCCTGATAGGCGTAATAGGACCCGGCCGCCAGGAATAGCATCGAACCACCGATCCAGACTTCACGGGCGTAATCGGGCAGATACTGGATGCGAATCCCCCGCGGCGGCTGCACCACCACATAACGCGGGCCTTGCGGGCGATACCAGTAGCCGCCGGAATAGTAGTAATCCCGGCCGCCATAGGGCACTCGGTAGTCACGGTCGGGGAAGCGGTCGATCACCTGCCCTGGCCGATACTGCGGGCCGGGGCCCCAGCCATTGCCATGGCCACTGGGGCGCCCCTGCCAGCGGTTGTTGTCATTGGAGGGTGCGCCTATGTAGCCATTCCAGTGCTGGTTGGGATCGTCGCGCCGTGGCTGGTCCTGATAGTAACCACGCCGCGGCGGCTGAGTCTGGCGTACCGTGTCCGGTCGAGGCTGGATGGGCAGGTCGTTGGCCGGCAATTGCGGTGGTGGTGGCGGTGAACGCACCCGGCTGTTGTAATCCGGCGCCGGACGGTTCTGCCATTGGCCATTGTTGTGCGGATTCTGATTCTGGCCGCTGTCCTGATTCTGTTGCTGGCCATTCTGTGGGTGCGGCGGGTTGTTGCCGCCATGGCCCTGATTGTTGCCCTGATGCCCACCGTCCCCGTGTTGCCCGCTATCGGGGCCGCGGTTTTGCGGCTGATCGGCCAGCGATTGCGCGCTGACACTGGCACACAACAAACCAACACCGGCCAAACGCCAGATGCGCGATCTCATGCTTTTCCTCGATGGGGGGTCAGGGCTTGTACGTAAGACTGGAAATGCACAGGCCGGTTCTGCAACAGGTTATCAGTCGCGCAACTTATTTATTGAGGGCGGGTGTGGCAAATTGCGCGCAAGAAAAAGGGGAGACCCGTCGGCCTCCCCTTGAGAACTTCGTCCGTGCTCGACGCTTTTGACGTCGGCTCACCTCACGCCGTCTTCTGGACAGTGTGCAGCTCGGGGGCCAGCACATCCCCTGTGGGGGTGGCGACCGCGGCGGGCCTGATTCGGCGGGCCGCATTGGACTGTTTGTCCGAGCAGTGATTCTGGTGATAAGAATAGGCTTGGAGCGCCGGCAGAGGATTGCGAAGATTGCTCAAATAAACATCACTTGCGCAATTTTTAACCCTAGATAGATAATCTCTCGCAATAGTTATGACAAGGGACCGTTTGATGAGCAAACTCGACCGATACGACCTGAGCATTCTGGCTGAATTGCAGCGCGACGCGCGCATCTCCAACCAGGAGCTGGCCGAACGCATCGGCCTGTCGCCTTCACCCTGCTCACGGCGGGTCAAGCAACTGGAGGACGATGGCTACATCACCCGCCAGGTGGCCCTGCTCGACCGCAAGATGCTCGGCCTGAGCCTGACGGCGTACGTATTGATCGGCATGGACCGGCACACGCCGGAGCGCTTCGAAAACTTCGAAGCCGCCATCCGCACCTTGCCGCAGGTGCTGGAATGCAGCCTGGTGACCGGAATGGATGCCGACTACCAACTCAAGGTCGTGGTGCCGGACATGGACCATTATCAGAAGTTGCTGCTGGGGCATTTGACGCGGATCGAGGGTGTGACCAGTGTGCGGTCGAGTTTTGTGCTGAACCAGGTTTTGAACAGCACTGAATTGCCGCTGACTCATCTGCGTAGCTGAGGACGCCATCGCTGGCAAGCCAGCTCCTACAATTCTGTGGCCGACACAGGTCCTGTAGGAGCTGGCTTGCCAGCGATGGGGCCGGCACAGGCGACGAATAGCTGCGACACACTGCCGCAGGTCAACTCCCAGCCAATATCCATTGGCGTATACTCGCCGCGCCCTTTTAGCCTCGCCCGCGCCGGAGATGTTCAATGGATCCTGCAGTTTTTGAAGAGTGGATGATGACCGGCCTGGTCAGCATCCTGATCATTTTCATGGGTTTCATCGTCTGGGATCTGGCAAAGAAGTCCAAGGCCGGGCGGTTCGGCTCGTTCATCCTGTTTTTTGTGCTGGGGCTTGGCGTAGCCGCGTTCGTCATCAAGAGCGTGGTGATCGGCCTGATCGAATCCGGCACTTTATAAGCGCGCCGGCACCTCTTTCCACTGGCCCTGGTCGAGCCCCTCGATCGACCAGTCACCGATCCTGACCCGTACCAGACGCAACGTCGGCAGCCCGACCGCCGCGGTCATGCGGCGCACCTGCCGGTTGCGGCCTTCGCGAATCACCAGCTCCAGCCAATGGGTCGGCACACTTTTACGAAAGCGTACCGGCGGGTTGCGCGGCCACAACTGCGGCTCATCCAGTTGCCGCGCCTCGGCAGGCAGGGTCATGCCATCGTTCAATTCGACTCCGTCACGCAAGCGCTGCAACTGCTCGGCGCTCGGCTCGCCTTCGACCTGCACCCAGTAGGTCTTGGCCAGCTTGTGTTTCGGGTCGGCGATGCGCGCCTGCAACTGGCCATCGTTGGTCAGCAACAGCAGACCTTCGCTGTCGCGGTCAAGCCGTCCCGCGGGGTAGATCCCTGGAACATCGATGTAGTCCTTGAGGGTCGCGCGCCCTTCTGCGTCGCTGAATTGCGTCAGTACATCGAAGGGTTTGTTGAACAGGATCAACTTGGGCACAGCGGGTGGCGCCTTGGCGACTCGGCGCGGGGCTGTCGGGGCTGGCTTTGCGCCAGGGCGGCGGGAAACAGGACGTTGCGGACGGGACATGGCGAACAAACATCTAACGGTCAGGGCTGCCAATGCTAGTAGCCCGACCGTTAAATGACCATCGGCAAATCAGCGGAATGGCGGCTCGTCGAAGCTGCGCAGCTTGCGCGAGTGCAACGAATTGAGCTCGGTGCGCAGCAAATCCACGGCTTCGATGCCGATTTTCAAGTGCTGGCTGACCGCGCGCTCATAGAAGGCGTTGGCCGAACCTGGCAACTTGATCTCGCTGTGCAGGGGTTTGTCCGACACGCACAGCAGCGTGCCGTAAGGCACCCGCAAGCGATAACCCTGGGCCGCGATCGTGCCGCTTTCCATGTCCACCGCCACCGCGCGGGACAGGTTGATCAGCGGCCGTTCCTGGGCCCAGCGCAGCTCCCAGTTCCGATCGTCGTAAGTCAGTACGGTGCCAGTGCGCAGGCGCTTTTTCAGTTCGTCGCCCTTCTCGCCGGTGATGTTGGCCGCCGCCTGTTGCAGCGCAAGTTGCACTTCAGCCAGGGCCGGAATCGGAATGTTCGGCGGCACCACCCGGTCGAGAATGCCGTCACGGCGCATATAGGCGTGGGCCAGCACGTAGTCGCCAATGGTCTGCGACTGGCGCAGGCCACCACAGTGACCGATCATCAGCCAGCAATGCGGACGCAGCACCGCCAGGTGGTCAGTGATGTTCTTGGCGTTGGATGGCCCGACGCCGATATTGACCAGGGTCACGCCGTGACCGTCAGTGGCGATCAGGTGGTAGGCCGGCATCTGGTAGCGATGCCAGACCACGCCAGCGGCAATCGCCGAGGCTTCGCCGTGATCCATGCTCTTTTCGATGATCACGTTACCCGGCAGCACCATGCGCACGAAGCGCGGGTCTTTGCGCAATTGCTCCAGGCCATGGACGATGAACTGGTCGACGTAACGGTGGTAGTTGGTCAGCAGGATCCATGGCTGCACATGCCGCCAGTCGCTGCCGGTGTAATGCACCAGGCGGCGCAGGGAGAAATCCACCCGGGCAGCATCGAACAGCGCCAGGGGCAGCGGATCGGTGTTTTCCCAATCGTACAGACCGTCGGCAATGCCGTCGGTCGCCGCCGACAGGTCGGTACTTGGGAACACCCGCGCCAGCACGGCGGCGGTGACACCGGAACCGGCCAACTCGTCGCCCTGCTCGACCACGTACGGATAAGGAATGTTCTGCTGGCTGACACCGACCTCGACGGTTACGGTGAAGTCGTGCATCAACGGCACGAGCTGCTCCAGCAGGTATTTACGGAAGGCGGCGGGATGGGTGACGGTGACGCTGTAGGTGCCCGGCAACTGGACCTTGGCGTAGGCACGCGTGGTCTGCGGGACTTCGCCCTGGCAGTGGTAGGTCAGACGCAGTTCGGGATAACGAAACATCGCCCGTTGTTCGGCGTCCGGCTCGACACGATCCTTGAGATAACGCTTGAGCGCCTGGTTCAGCGCGGTAGTTGCACGATTGTGCAAGAGCGCAAGCCGGTCTACAGCTTGCTCGGCGGTTTGAACGACAATAAAAGCTTCGGTCACGATCAGCATCCTGTGTTCTGACTTGCAGGCCTTCATCTTGCCTGTATCGTCGCTTCACGGGAACAGTGGCGTATTGGCAATGCAGAAGAATCGCGGTGTATGCAAAACCACTGTGGGAGCCAGCCTGCTGGCGATAGCGCGGTAACAGTCACCAAGTCTGCTGGCTGTGGCACCGTTATCGCCAGCAGGCTGGCTCCCACAGTTTTTTACCGTATTCAGAATCCTTGCGGGGTGGACCGGGCGATAATGACTTCCACATCCACCCCGCGCGGCAACCCACCGTACACCCGGCCGCCGCCGTTCAGACGACTGGCGATAAACCCGTCACTCACCGCCGCATTCCCCGCCTCCAGCAACAGCTTGGCCTGTAACCCAAGCGCAATGTCTTCGGTCAACTGCCGGGCACGGTACTGAATGTCGCTGGTGTCCTTGAAAGCGCTCTGCAGCTGGCTGATGTGCGCGGCCAGGCGTTTGTCGCCATGCCCGTCGCCCATCTCGCTGAACAGCGCATCGAGCACGCCCGGCTCCTTGGACAGGGCTCGCAGCACATCGAGGCATTGCACGTTGCCGGAGCCTTCCCAGGTCGAGTTCACCGGCGCCTCGCGGTAAAGGCGTGGCAGGATGCTGTCTTCGACGTATCCCGCACCGCCCATGCACTCGGCGGCTTCGTTGATCATGGCCGGCGCGCGCTTGCAGATCCAGTACTTGCCCACCGCCGTCACCAGCCTGGCGAACTTCGCCTCCTGCGCGTCATCCAGATGATCCAGCGCCCGGCCCATGCGCAGGCTCAAGGCCAGGGCGGCTTCGCTTTCCAGCGCCAGGTCGGCCAGCACGTTCTGCATCAAGGGCTGCTCACTGAGCAACTTGCCGCCCACCTGGCGGTGGGCGCAGTGATGGCTGGCCTGGGTCAGTGCCTGGCGCATCAGCGAACTTGAGCCGACCATGCAATCGAAGCGGGTCATGGCGACCATCTCGATGATCGTCGGCACGCCGCGCCCCTCTTCACCGACCATCCACGCCAGGGCACCGCGAAACTCCACTTCGCTGGACGCATTGGAGCAGTTGCCGAGTTTGTTTTTCAGGCGCTGGATGTAGAACTGATTGCGCGTGTCGTCCGGACGATGCCGCGGCAACAGGAAACAGGTCAGCCCTTTGTCGGTCTGCGCCAGCGTCAGGAAGGCATCGCACATGGGCGCCGAACAGAACCACTTGTGCCCCACCAGTTCGTACGCCTGGCCAGGACCGCTGGCGCCCACCGGATAAGCCTTGGTGGTGTTGGCGCGGACATCGGTGCCACCCTGCTTCTCGGTCATCGCCATGCCGATGGTGACCCCGGCCTTGTGGGCCATGCCGACGTTGCGCGGATCGTATTTCGTGGCGAGGATCTTCGGCAGCCATTTTTCCGCCAGGTCCGGTTGCAAGCGCATCGCCGGAACACTGGCGAACGTCATGGTCAGCGGGCAGCCGCTGCCGGCTTCAGCCTGACTGTGCAAGTACGTCATGGAGGCGCGCGCGACGTGGGCACCGTCCTGCGGATGAGCCCATGGCAAGGACGTCAGGCCATGCTCGACCGCCGTGCGCATCAACTCGTGATAGGCCGGATGAAATTCCACCAGATCGATGCGATGACCGTAGCGATCATGGCTGCTGAACACCGGTTTGTTCTGGTTGGCCAGAAAACCCGCTTCCATCAGTGGTCCGCCGGCCAGTGCACCGTACGCGTCGATCCGCGATTCGGCCCAACCGGCCCCGAAACGCCGTGACCACTCCTGCAGAGGCAAGTCGATGCGATACAGGTTGGCACCGTCCAGCGAGGGCGGCTGGTTGGTAACTTCGTGGGTTTCGGCGAACTGATGCAGGTTCATGACGGGGGCTCCTTTGGTCAGCCAAGGGACTTCAGTTAAGCACCGCCCCTTGACCGTTCAAAGTGTCATATCCGCCTAACTGTCGGCGCTTTCGCCCTGCTCAGCACAGAGCACTCGACGATAGAGCGCGGCCTGCAAGTCCTCGAACTTTACCGGCTTGCTCAAATGGTCGATCTGCGCGCCGCTCGGACAGCGCTCCCGGTCGGTGCCCAAGGCGATCATGAACACGGGCAACTGCGCGCAACCAGGCAATGCCCGGATCTGGCAGCACACGCAAACGCCGTCCAAAGACTGCAACTGGCAATCGACCAGCACCGCATCGAACGTTTCGCGCTGCAGCAAATCGAGTGCGGCGAGACCGCTGTCAGCCGTGCGCACGCGGAAACCGATCTTGAGCAACATACCGCGCATCACCAACTGATTGACGTTGTTGTCATCCACCAGCAATACGCTGCAATCCTGAGGCAGGCGCATTTGTGCCAAATCCCGCGTCGCGAGCGGCGTGGCAGGCCGCTCCGGCACCGTCACGTCGAACTCCACATCAAGCTGGAAACGGCTACCACGCCCAGGCTCTGAGCGGTGTGTCAGGCGCCCGCCGAGCAACTCCACCAATTGTCGGCAGATGGCCAGGCCGACCCCCAGGCCGCCGTACTCGCGCGTCATCGAACCGTCGAGCTGGAAGAAGCGCTGATACAGCGTCGCCTCACCAAGGTCGGTGAAGCCGATGCCTGTGTCGATCACCGCGAAGGACAACGTCAGTCGCTCGGGGTTGACCGTTTTTCCCGTGACCCGCAGCGCCAGTCCGCCGACCCGGGTGAACTTGATCGCGTTATCCAGCAGACACTCCAGGCATTGCGCCAACTTGGCGCTGTCGCCGTGCAGGCGATCCGGCACCCCCGACGCCACGTCGACCTTGAAATCCAGCGACTTGCTCGAGGCATTGCCATCGAACTGTGCGCGCAATGCCTCCACCACAGCGCGCAAACTGAAGGTGGCCGGGGTCGCCTTGAGCTTGCCCGCCTGCAACTCGGTCAAGGTAAGAATGCCATTGACCATGCGCATCATGTCCCGCGCCGACCCCGCGGCCGTTTGCTGATATTGCTCCAGCTCAGGGTCCATCTCGACGGTTTGCATCAGCTCCAGCGAACCGATCACGCCATTCATGGGCGTGCGCAACTCGTGGGTCAGGGTGGCGAGGAATTCGTCCTTGAGCTTGTTGCTGTGTGCCAGTTGCTGGTTGAGCACCTCGAGCTTTTGACCCGCGTCGAGCAGGGTTTGCGCCTGCTGCTCACGCATGGCGTTGATGCGGTCGGCCAGGGCCATGGACAGCAGCGCCACCTCGATCGCCGAGCCAATCTGGCTGGAGTACATGGTCAGGAACACATTCGGCAGGTAACCCAGCACCATCAGGGTATTGATGATGCCGCCGAGCAGAAACGCCGACCAGGCAATGATGAAATAGCGCGCGACCCGCAAGCCACGCAGCCAGGCAAAAATCCCCGCGGCAAAGATCACCACGGTGAAGGTCAGTGCCAGTGTCGTGGCCAGGCGCAAGGCCAGGGCGTAGCTGGTCATCAGGGACAACCCGACCACCAGTGCACCGAAGGCCACCAACGCCAGCAGCAAGCGGTCCATCCAGCGGCTGAGGGTGGCGGTCTGCAGGAAGCTGCGGGCGAACTGGCTGCCGAACAAACCGGCGCAACCGATGAAAAACGGCGTCGAGGCGTTGGCCCACCAGGGATTGTCCGGCCAGAAGTACTGCACCGCGGCGCCGTTTACCGACAGCTGATACAAGCCGAACGAGGCGATGTAGAAGATGTAGTAGAGATAACTGGTATCGCGCACGCTGAGGTAGATGAACAGGTTGTAGACCAGCATCCCCAGCAATACACCGTAGATCAGCCCCAGCACATAGAGCCGCACCGGTTGGTCTTCGAGATACGCAATGCTGGACCACAGCGTGACCGGTGCCTGGATCGACCCCTGGCTTTGCAGGCGCAGGTACAGCGTTTGCGCCTGGTCAGGGGTAAAATCCACAGTGAACAGGTAGTTGTTCTGGCGGATTTCGCGACTGGCGAACGGCAAGGCATCGCCGGTTTGCCTGGCCAATTCATAGTTGCCGCTGGCATCAGGCAGATACAGGTCAAGGTGATCGAGCGGTGGGTACGCCAACTCCAGCAGCCAGGTCCGTTGCGCAGCCGGGTTGGTCGGGCGGTACTGCAAATCGATTTTCAGCCAGAACACCGAGCGCGAATATCCGGCGTTGAGGGTGTCTTTATCATGCGCCTTGAAGTTGCCGGCCGCCGCCTGCGCACGGACGTCCGCGAGAGTCGCTTGACCGCCCGCGTCTTCAAACACTTGCAGGGTTCGCCCGAGGGGCAGGCTTTGGGTGAGTTCATTGAACTCAACGGCGTTCGCCAAGAGGGGCAAACACAACACAAACATCAGCAAATAGCGCATTTATGCCCCAGCGTGGACTTTCCGGTCCTGTCAGGAAGCCCCCCATTCCTTTTGAGTAGACGTAAGACCGGTGTTACCTGTTATTGGTTTGGATCCACTCTAGCATAGCCGTTGATGGCTAATGAGCA
Source organism: Pseudomonas sp. MHK4 (assembly GCF_054600775.1). Taxonomy (NCBI): domain Bacteria; kingdom Pseudomonadati; phylum Pseudomonadota; class Gammaproteobacteria; order Pseudomonadales; family Pseudomonadaceae; genus Pseudomonas; species Pseudomonas sp. MHK4. The sequence continues at coordinate 164,724 of NZ_BAAIAK010000008.1, forward strand.
CTACCAAAATTTTTCCAACAAAGGCTCTAGCACGGGCGTTCCAGCGAAGATTATTGAGATAGAGCCCGCCGTCCACGCAGGAGCTGCCGAAGGCTGCGATCTTTTGACCGTCGCACCGCTGCCTCCTATATGCGCACGCACCGAAAAAAGATGTTTGGTGGTAAGCTCGCGCACCATGAATATCTACAGCTCTCGCCCCGTTGTCCTCTGTCTCTCCGGCCACGACCCAAGTGGTGGCGCCGGCTTGCAGGCAGATATCGAAGCCTTGCTCGCCCAGGGTTGCCATGCGGCTCCGGCCGTCACCGCCCTGACCGTGCAAGATACCGTCAATGTCACTGACTTCCGCGTCCTCGACCGTGAGTGGGTGCTGGCCCAGGCCAATGCCGTGCTCAACGATTCCGAAGTCGCAGCCGTCAAGCTCGGCATGCTCGGTTCCCTGGAAATGGTCGACACCGTGGTCGAACTGCTCTCGGCGCACCCGCACTTGCCGGTGGTCTGTGACCCGGTGCTGCGCGCCGGCGGTGGTGGTCGCCTGGGCAAGGACGAAGTCGGCTATGCCATGCGCGAACGCCTGCTGCCGCTCTCGATCATCGCCACACCCAACCTTCCCGAAGCCCGGATCCTTGCCGAACTGCCTGAAGGCACCGCAGACCAGTGCGCTGAAAAACTCCTGCCGTTCGTCAAGCACCTGCTGATCACCGGCGGCCATGGCGACGAAACCGAAATCCACAACCGCCTGTACAGCCGCGATGGCTTGCGCGAAACCTACACCTGCCAACGCCTGCCCGGCAGTTATCACGGCTCGGGCTGCACCCTGGCCAGTGCACTTGCCGGCCGTCTGGCCCAAGGTGAAAACCTCGCCAGCGCCGTACAGACTGCACTTAACTACACGTGGCGCACCCTGCGCGATGCGGAGCAGTTGGGCAAAGGCCAATTCGTGCCACGCCGCCTGCCACTGGACTTCTGTTCGTAACGCCATGAGGCCTGCTCGATGAAACTACGTGGCCTGTACGCCATTACCGACAGCCAGTTGCTGGCCGGTAAATTTCTTTCGTACGTGGAGGCGGCGCTGGAAGGCGGCGTCACCCTGCTCCAATATCGCGACAAAAGCAGCGATGAGGCCCGTCGACTCCGCGAGGCAGAGGCCCTGCGCGATCTGTGCGAGCGCTACAAGACCCGATTGATCATCAACGACGACGCCGAATTGGCGGCACGCCTGAATGTGGGTGTGCATCTGGGCCAGACCGATGGCCCGCTGTCGCCGACCCGCGCCCTGCTCGGCTCCAAAGCCATCATCGGCTCGACCTGCCACGCGCAACTCGAACTGGCCGAACAAGCTGCCAGGGAGGGCGCCACTTATGTCGCCTTCGGCCGCTTCTTCAATTCCAACACCAAGCCCGGCGCACCGACCTGCAGCCTCGACCTGCTCGACCAGGCCCGCAAGCAGTTGCACCTGCCGATCTGCGCGATCGGCGGCATCACCCTGGACAACGCCGCTGCGCTGGTGACCCACGGCGTCGATCTGCTGGCGGTGGTGCATGGCCTGTTTGGTGCCGATAGCACGGCTGAAGTGACCCGCCGCGCCCGCGCCTTCAACGAATTACTGAAAATCTGATTTGAGAGCCCGATCATGTCTCGTTCCGAAACGCTGTTTGCCAATGCCCAGAAACACATTCCCGGTGGCGTGAACTCGCCGGTTCGCGCGTTCAAGAGCGTTGGCGGCACGCCGTTGTTCTTCAAGCACGCCGAAGGCGCCTATGTCACCGACGAAGACGATAAGCGTTATGTCGATTACGTCGGTTCCTGGGGCCCGATGATCCTCGGCCACAGCCACCCGGACGTCCTGGATGCCGTGCGCAAGCAGCTTGAACATGGTTTGTCCTACGGCGCGCCGACCGAGATGGAAACCCAGATGGCTGATCTGGTCTGCTCGCTGGTACCGTCGATGGAAATGGTGCGCATGGTCAGCTCCGGCACCGAAGCGACCATGAGCGCAATCCGCCTGGCCCGTGGTTTCACCGGTCGCGACAGCATCATCAAGTTCGAGGGCTGCTACCACGGTCACTCCGACAGCTTGCTGGTCAAGGCCGGTTCCGGCGCCCTGACCCAGGGCGTGCCGAGCTCGGCAGGTGTGCCGGCGGCGTTCGCCAAACACACCCTGACCCTGCCGTTCAACGACATCGATGCCGTCGAGGCCATGCTCGCCGAAGTCGGCCAGGACGTGGCGTGCATCATCGTCGAGCCGGTCGCCGGCAACATGAACTGCGTGCCGCCCGCCCCAGGCTTCCTCGAAGGCCTGCGGAGCCTGTGCGACAAGCACGGCGTGGTGCTGATTTTCGATGAAGTGATGACCGGTTTCCGCGTTGCCCTCGGCGGCGCCCAGGCTCACTACGGCGTGACACCGGACCTGACTACCTTCGGCAAAATCATTGGCGGCGGCATGCCGGTGGGTTGCTTCGGCGGCAAGCGCGAAATCATGTCGCGCATCGCCCCGCTGGGTCCGGTCTACCAGGCCGGTACATTGTCGGGTAACCCGCTGGCGATGGCGGCGGGCCTGACCACCTTGCGCCTGATCAGCCGCCCGGGCTTCCACGACGAGCTGACCGACTACACCACTCGCCTGCTCGACGGCTTGCAAGTGCGTGCCGATGCGGCAGGTATTCCCTTCGTGACCACCCAGGCCGGCGGCATGTTCGGCCTGTACTTCAGTGGCGCCGACGACATCGTGACCTTCGATGACGTGATGGCCAGCGACGCAGCCTTGTTCGGCCGCTTCTTCCACCTGATGCTGGAAGGTGGCGTCTACCTGGCGCCAAGCGCTTTCGAAGCCGGCTTCACCTCGATCGCCCACGGCGACGCCGAGTTGAAACTGACCCTGGATGCCGCCGAGCGCGCATTTGCTGCACTGAAGTAACGCCATATCGCTGACGCTGGCCATTGCCGGCGTCAGCTTTTTCGTACACTCCTGCCCTTTTTCCTACTTATCGGCTAATAATCCCGAGCAAAGTGGGCGATATATTTCCCGCGCAGCAGAAAAACGAGTAAAGACTTTGTAAGGTTGGCCCTGCTTATTTCATAATGCGCGCTTATTGGATCCCCTCGATGGGTCCGCGCGCCCCTCAGAGGTAAGTCGATTCCCATGAACCGCACCGGCCGCGCCCTTTCACTGGGCTGCCTGTTGCTCCTTCAGCCACTGCTCGCGCTCGCACAAGCAGGCGGTAACTCGTTGTTAATCCCAGCGATGGGTCGCTGCACCCTCAATACCCAGCCGCAAGACCTGGCCCAGGCGCTCGCCGCCTGCCAGAAAGCGTCGGATGAAGGGGATGCTCAAGCGCAATACGAGTTGGGTGAGTTCTACTATGACGGTAAAAACGCGCCACGCGATCTCAACAAGGCCCTTAGCTACTTCGAAAAGGCCTCGCTGCAAGGCCACGCCCAGGCTCAATTCAAACTCGGCACCATGTTCTTTCATGGCGAAGGCGTACCCGCCAATAACATTCAGGCGTATATCGTGCTGAAGATGGCCGCGGTCAATGGCGCGGAAGAAGCGCTGGACACCGCCGACGAAGTCGCCGAGCAAATGCCCCGCCAGGAACTGGAAGTCGCCACCCAGGTGCTGGGGCAAATTTTCCGAAAATACCTGATGGAATTGCAGAGCGCCGATGGGCGGACGCCGTTCGCGCCGCTGCCCTGATTTCTGCATCGACCTTTCCGGCCCCTTCGCTGCGATGCGGCGACCCGACAAGCCCGCTCCTACAAGGCCTACTTCTCAGGCATCGGCACCGGAAACGGCATCACATTGCCGACCGTGCCGCGGGCTTCACTGATTTTCGGTGTGCCAAGGCGCTCGACCTCGTCGATGCGCACGATCGAATGCATCGGCACGAAGCTGCGCACGACCCCTTCGAATTGTGCCTTGAGCTTCTCTTCGCTCGGGTCTACGACTACCTGTGTGCGCTCGCCAAAGACGAACTCTTCCACTTCCAGGAAGCCCCACAGATCGCTTTGATAGATCTGCTTGGCGTACATTTCGAACACCTGGCCCTGGTTGAGGAAAATCACCTTGTAGATTGGAGCTTCACGTTTGGTCATGGCAGGCGAAACACATCGGGGATAAAAATGAGGGCGCGAACTATAGCATAGCCGCCGGACGCGCAGCGGTAGGAACCTGAGTACATGTTCCCTATAATGCGCGGTTCTTTGAATCACGTGATGACCCTGTCCATGGCCAAGAAGCTTTACATCGAAACCCACGGTTGCCAGATGAACGAGTACGACAGCTCGCGCATGGTCGATCTGCTGGGCGAACACCAGGCCCTGGAAGTCACCGCGCGCGCTGAAGATGCCGACGTGATTCTGCTCAACACCTGCTCGATCCGCGAGCGCGCCCAGGACCGCGTCTATTCCCAGCTGGGCCGCTGGCGCGAACTGAAACTGGCCAACCCGGACATGGTGATCGCCGTCGGTGGCTGCGTGGCCAGCCAGGAAGGTGCCGCCATTCGCGATCGCGCGCCCTATGTCGACGTGGTGTTCGGCCCGCAGACCTTGCACCGCCTGCCGGAAATGATCGACGCCGCGCGCATCAGCAAGCTGCCGCAGGTCGACGTCTCGTTCCCCGAAATCGAAAAATTCGACCATTTGCCCGAACCACGCATCGACGGCCCGAGCGCCTACGTGTCGGTGATGGAAGGTTGCAGCAAGTACTGCACGTTCTGCGTAGTGCCCTACACCCGTGGTGAAGAGGTCAGCCGGCCGTTCGACGACGTGATTGCCGAAATCATTCACCTGGCCGAACACGGCGTGCGCGAAGTGACGTTGCTCGGACAGAACGTCAACGGCTATCGCGGCAAGACCCACGACGGTCGCCTGGCGGACCTGGCCGAACTGATCCGCGTGGTCGCCGCGGTCGATGGCATCGACCGCATCCGCTACACCACCTCGCACCCTTTGGAATTCTCCGACAGCCTGATCCAGGCCCACACCGACGTGCCGGAACTGGTGAAACACCTGCACCTGCCGGTGCAATCGGGTTCGGACCGCATCCTCGCGGCGATGAAGCGCAACCACACCGCGCTGGAATACAAATCCAAACTGCGCAAGCTGCGCGCCGCCGTGCCGGGGATCTGCATCAGTTCGGACTTCATCGTCGGCTTCCCCGGCGAGACCGAAAAAGACTTCGAACAGACCATGAAGCTGATCCAGGACGTCGGCTTCGACTTCTCCTACTCCTTCGTCTACAGCCAGCGCCCGGGTACACCCGCCGCCGACCTGGCCGATGACACGCCGGAAGAGCTGAAGAAAGAGCGCCTCAACGCCCTGCAACATCGCCTGAACCAGCAAGGTTTCGAGATCAGCCGACAGATGGTCGGTTCGATTCAGCGGATTCTTGTAACCGATTATTCCAAGAAAGACCCCGGTGAGCTGCAAGGCCGGACCGAGAATAACCGTATCGTCAACTTCCGCTGCGACAATCCGACCCTGATCGGCCAGTTCGCCGATGTGCACATCGATGCCGCACAGCCACACTCGCTGCGGGGCTCGCTGATCCAATAACACTGGATCCCCCTGTAGGAGCGAGCTTGCTCGCGAAGAGGCCGTCAGTCGACATTGATGTAGCTGACACACCGCGTTCGCGAGCAAGCTCGCTCCTACAAAGTCCGCGCCAAAGGCAGGAATCGGGTTGCCTCATTTAAGAGCTTTCGCAGCCGCGCCACTGGCGCTATCCTTGAATCATCCCAATTGCCCCAGGGCGGCTAAATACGACCTTGAACGCACCCATCGAACCACATCGTTTCATCCTCGAGCCCTTTGAGGCCCGCCGCTTCGCCAATCTGTGCGGGCAATTCGACGAGCACCTGCGCTTGATCGAACAGCGCCTGACCATCGAGATCCGCAACCGCGGAAACCAGTTCGAACTGATCGGCGAGCCAAAACACACCACCTCCGCGGAAAACCTCCTGCGCCGCCTGTACCGCGAAACCAAGGGTACCGAGCTGTCGCCGGACATGGTGCACCTGTTCCTGCAGGAATCCGCCGTCGAAGCGCTGGACAACCACTCGCCCGCCGAAGCCTCCGTCGCCTTGCGCACCAAGAAAGGCATGATTCGCCCTCGCGGCTTGAATCAATTGCGTTACGTGAAGGAAATCCTCGGCAACGACATCAACTTCGGCATTGGCCCGGCCGGTACCGGCAAGACCTACCTGGCCGTTGCCTGTGCGGTTGATGCGCTGGAACGCGAGCAGATCCGGCGCATCCTGCTGGTGCGTCCGGCGGTCGAAGCGGGTGAAAAACTCGGCTTCCTGCCCGGTGACCTGTCACAGAAAATCGACCCGTACCTGCGCCCGCTCTACGACGCGCTGTATGAAATGCTCGGCTTCGAATACGTCGCCAAGCTGATCGAGCGCCAGGTGATCGAAGTCGCGCCACTGGCCTACATGCGTGGCCGGACGCTGAACAACAGCTTCATCATCCTCGACGAAAGCCAGAACACCACGGTCGAACAGATGAAAATGTTCCTGACCCGGATCGGCTTCGGCTCCACGGCCGTCATCACCGGTGACATCACCCAGGTCGACCTGCCGCGCGGCACCAAGTCCGGGCTGCACCACGTGATCGAAGTCTTGAAGGATGTGCCGGGTATCAGCTTCACGCACTTCCAGCCCAAGGACGTTGTGCGTCATCCATTGGTGCAACGGATTGTCGAAGCCTACGAGCGCTTCGAAACCAAAGCGGCCGATGATGCCGCCGCCAGGGATAGCCGCCGCGATGCTTGAGCTTGATCTGCAAATCGCGACCCAAGCGCCCGCCCCCAGTGAAGCCGAGTTCCGCCAATGGTGCGAACTGGCCCTGCGCCAGCGCATCGCCGACTCGGAAATGACCATTCGCCTGGTTGACGAAGACGAAGGCCGCGAACTGAATAACACCTGGCGGCACAAGGACTACGCCACCAACGTCTTGTCGTTCCCCGCCGATGTGCCGGACGAGTTTCTCGACATCCCGCTGCTGGGCGACCTGGTGATCTGCGTGCCGGTGGTCGAGCGCGAAGCCGCCGAGCAGGGCAAGGAACTCAAGGCCCACTGGGCGCATCTGGTGATCCACGGCTGCTTGCATCTGCTCGGTTACGACCATATAGAAGATGACGAAGCCGAAGAGATGGAAGCACTGGAACGAACGTTGCTTGCAGAACTGGGCTATCGGGATCCGTACGCGGACGACGAAATCGAAGCACCCCCTACCGAAACAACAAAGGATTCAGAGTAATCGCTATGAGCGAAGATCGATCGAGCAACGGGCAGAAGTCTTGGCTGGGTAAACTCACCCAGGCTTTTGCCCACGAGCCGAAGAACCGCCAGGAGCTGCTGGAGCTGCTGCGCGATGCACACCAGAACAAACTGCTGGACAGCGAAGCGCTGGCCATCGTCGAAGGCGCCATCCAGGTTGCCGACCTGCAAGTAAGGGACATCATGGTTCCGCGCTCGCAGATGATCAGCATCAAGGCGACCCAGACACCTCGCGAGTTCCTCCCCGCCGTGGTCGATTCGGCCCACTCCCGCTACCCGGTGATCGGCGAAAGCCACGATGACGTGATGGGCGTGTTGCTGGCCAAGGACTTGCTGCCGTTGATCCTCAGGGAGAACGGCGACAGCTTCAACATCAAGGACCTGCTGCGCCCGGCCACTTTCGTGCCGGAGTCCAAGCGCCTGAACGTGTTGCTGCGTGAGTTCCGCGCCAACCACAACCACATGGCCATCGTCATTGACGAATACGGCGGCGTGGCGGGCCTGGTGACCATCGAAGACGTGCTGGAACAAATCGTCGGCGACATCGAAGACGAGCACGACGTCGAGGAAGACAGCTACATCAAGCCGCTGCCCAGCGGTGATTTCCTGATCAAGGCCCTGACGCCGATCGAGAACTTCAACGAGTTCTTCGACAGCGAATTTTCCGACGACGAGTTCGACACCGTGGGCGGCCTGGTGATGAGCGCGTTCGGGCACTTGCCAAAACGCAACGAAATCACTGAAATCGGCGCCTATCGCTTCCGCATCCTGAACGCCGACAGTCGGCGGATTCATTTGCTGCGACTGACACCTATCGCCCGGTAAAACCTAAGGATCGAAATGCGCTGGACAACCCGCCCCGGCTGGCCCGGTAACCTGCTGGCCGTGGCGGCCGGTGCAATCACCACCCTGGCCCTGGCGCCATTCGATATCTGGCCACTGGCATTGCTGGCGGTCGGGCTTTTCTATGCCGGCTTGCGTGAACTGAATCCACGCCAGGCCCTGGGACGTGGCTGGTGTTTCGGCTTCGGCCTGTTTGGCGCCGGTACCAGCTGGATCTACTACAGCATTCATCACTTCGGTGGCGCATCAGTACTGCTCGCTGGCTTCCTGATGCTGATCTTCACGGCGGCGATTGCCTGGTTCTTCGCCCTGCCCGCCTGGATTTGGGCGCGCTGGCTGCGGCGCAACGAAGCGCCGCTGGCGGACACCCTGGCATTTGCGGCGCTGTGGGTCGGCCAGGAAGCCTTTCGCGGCTGGTTCCTGACCGGTTTCCCATGGCTCTACTCCGGTTACAGTCAACTTGATGGCCCCCTGGCCGGCCTCGCGCCTGTTGGTGGGATGTGGCTGATATCCTTCACCCTGGCCCTGACAGCTGCATTGATCTACAACGCCATGCGCCTGGTGCGCACCGCACGCAAAGGCTTCATCGCCGTGGGCGTTGTGCTGCTGGCAGGCCCGTGGGTGGCCGGCATGGCACTCAAGCAACACGCCTGGACCAGCCCGGCAGGCGCGCCACTGAGTGTCGCGGCGATCCAGGGCAATATCGAACAGAGCATGAAGTGGGACCCGGCGCAGCTCAACGCGCAATTGGAGCTGTACCGCGACATGAGCTTCAGCTCGAAACGGGTCGACTTGCTGATCTGGCCGGAAACCGCGGTCCCGGTGCTCAAGGAGTCTGCCCAGGGCTACCTGGACATGATGGGGAAATTTGCCGCCGAGCGCGATTCGGCGATGATTACCGGCGTGCCTATCCGCGAAGTCGTCCACCAGCAGAAACGCTTCTACAACGGTATTACCGTGGTCGGCGAAGGCGATGGCACCTACCTCAAGCAGAAGCTCGTGCCGTTCGGCGAATACGTGCCGTTGCAAGATGTATTGCGGGGCCTGATCGCGTTCTTTGACCTGCCCATGTCGGACTTTGCCCGCGGTCCTTCCGACCAGGCCATGCTGCAAGCCAAGGGTTACCAGATTGCGCCGTTCATCTGCTACGAAGTGGTGTACCCGGAGTTCGCCGCCGGCCTTGCCGCGCAAAGCGAACTGCTGCTGACCATCAGCAACGACACCTGGTTCGGCACGTCCATTGGCCCGCTGCAGCACTTGCAGATGGCGCAGATGCGCGCGCTCGAGGCGGGTCGCTGGATGATCCGCGCCACCAACAATGGCGTGACCGGCCTGATCAACCCGTTTGGCCAGATCACCACGCAGATCCCGCAGTTCGAACGCGGCATCCTGTACGGCGAAGTGGTGCCGATGCACAACCTCACACCGTACCTGCAATGGCGGTCGTGGCCATTGATCATTGTTTGTGTGCTGTTGTTTGGCTGGGCGTTGAATGCCAGCCGGATGGCCAAGACCGTCTAGACCGACGACGCATGAACCCTGTAGGAGCTGGCTTGCCAGCGAAGAAGCCTTCGCCGGCAAGCCGGCTCCTACAGAACGGGTCAACGGTAGAAAAGCCAATAGGCGACCTGCCCCGCTGCCTCATTCAACAACTGCCCGCTACGCCAGATCGCCTTGAATTCCGGCATCCAGCCGCCCAGCGGCTCGGCGTTGTCCACGCCCAGAAATCCGACTGGCGCCGGGACCACTTCAAACCCGGCCTTCTGAAAACTCCAGACCGCGCGCGGCATGTGCCAGGCCTGGGTGACCACCACCACGCGCTTGATGCCCTCAGGCAACAGGACTTCGGCGCTGAATGTCGCGTTTTCCCAGGTGGTTCGGCTTTGCCCTTCCTGCCACCGCACAGCCACGCCAAAATCATCGCGCATTGAGTCAGCCATCATTTTGGCTTCGGTGGGTGGCGAGCCGTAATGCAAGCCACCACTGGTCAGGATCGGCAAGCCCGAGGCCTTTGCCAGGCGAGCGGCATAGCGTTCTCGCTCCAGGGCCATTCCGGTGGGTTGATCACTGCCCCAGGCCAGGTCACCCCTTTCGCGCCCGGCCCCCAGCACCACGATCGCATCGGCGCGCCTGGCCAGGGTTGCCCATTCGTCGACAGCCAACGGTACTTCACGCTCAAGGACCCCGGCCCCCCACTGCACCATCACCGGCAGGCTCATCAACCAGAAACCGCCCACGCCCAGCGCAAAGCACCCACCGGCAAGGCGCGGTCTTGAGCGGCGCCACCACCAGGCGAGCACCAGCAACAGAATAAGAACGCCAGGCGGCATCAGAAGGTGTTTCACGAAATAGCGAAAAGGCATCGGGCATCTCCTCAAAGATGCCCGAAGCCTAAGTGGGTTGACGCAATGCGACAATAAATACGGAAGGACTATGCTTCAAAAAACCGTGGAGCATGGCTCTATGCGCTATTTGAACTGCAGGGACCGGACCTTTACCGCGTCTCTGCCAGGTATTTTGTCCTTGAGCCAGATGATCTTGGCCGAACGTGGTGCGTCGAGTTGCTTCACTGCTTCAGACAAGCATCCCTGCGTTTCACGCTCACTGCGATCGAGGTACGCCTTGACCAGTGCAAACTCTGCGGGGCTGAGGCCACGCAACTCCAGTTCCAAAGGGCGTTCATCGCGCAGCCGACCAGCTGTTTTGGCTGCATCAAGGGCCATGCCCAAACGATCGATCAGTCTTTCGTACAACTCCGGTTTCGTAGCTTTTTGCCGTGACTCAACCATCCCTCACCTCATTGGAAGATAAGACCTACTCCCCATTTAGAGCTTAGCTTCCATCGACAAACCGGCTGGACGCCGCGACCAACGGCCCTCGCAGCGGTTTTTGCGAGACGCGCGACAGTAATCAGGGTTTCCCTCGATAGAGTGCGGTCATGTATGCTACGGCGCTTCCTGTAACTCCACTTCCAGCTCCTCTGGACACCGAAACGCCGAATTGGCGCACTCACCATCCAGGGTCGCATTGAAGAGGATTAGGCCACCCCTATTCAGTTCAAAAGTAGCCATGCACGAACAATATCAGCCCCGTGAAATCGAAGCCGCCGCCCAGTCGTTCTGGGACGAGCAAAAGTCCTTTGAAGTCAGTGAACAGCCAGGCAAGGAGACCTACTACTGCCTGTCGATGTTCCCTTACCCCAGCGGCAAGCTACACATGGGGCACGTGCGCAACTACACCATCGGCGACGTGATCTCCCGCTACCAGCGCATGCTGGGCAAGAACGTCCTGCAACCGATGGGTTGGGACGCCTTCGGCATGCCGGCGGAAAACGCCGCGATGAAGAACAACGTAGCGCCCGCCAAGTGGACCTACGAGAACATCGCCTACATGAAATCCCAGCTGCGCAGCCTGGGCCTGGCGGTGGACTGGTCGCGCGAAGTGACCACCTGCAAACCCGATTACTACCGCTGGGAACAATGGCTGTTCACTCGCCTGTTCGAAAAAGGCGTGATCTACAAGAAAAGCGGCACCGTGAACTGGGACCCGGTCGACCAGACCGTCCTGGCCAACGAGCAGGTAATCGACGGGCGCGGCTGGCGTTCCGGCGCGCTGATCGAAAAGCGCGAAATCCCGATGTACTACTTCAAGATCACCGCCTACGCGGATGAGCTGCTGGAGAGCCTCGACGAACTGACTGGCTGGCCTGAACAGGTCAAGACCATGCAGCGCAACTGGATCGGCAAATCCCGCGGCATGGAAGTGCAGTTCCCGTACAACGTCGACTCCATCGGCGAAGCCGGTGCACTGAAAGTCTTCACCACCCGTCCGGACACTCTCATGGGAGCGACTTACGTCGCCGTGGCCGCCGAGCACCACCTGGCCTCCCTCGCCGCCCGGAACAACCCTGAGCTGCAAGCGTTCATCGCTGAATGCAAGGGCGGCAGCGTCGCCGAAGCCGACGTCGCCACCCAGGAGAAAAAAGGCCTGCCAACCGGCCTGTTCGTCGAGCACCCGTTGACCGGCGAAAAGCTGCCGGTATGGGTCGCCAATTACGTGCTGATGCACTACGGCGACGGCGCGGTGATGGCTGTTCCGGCCCACGACGAGCGCGATTTCGAATTCGCCCACAAGTACAACCTGCCGGTCAAATCGGTAGTGCGTACCAGCTCTGGTGACACCAACCCGGCCCCGTGGCAAGACGCCTATGGCGAACACGGCACGCTGATCAACTCCGGCGAGTTCGACGGCCTGGACTTCGCGGGCGCCTTCGACGCGATTGAAGTCGCGCTGATCAAGAAAAATCTCGGTGCCTCGCGCACCCAGTTCCGCCTGCGCGATTGGGGCATCAGCCGTCAGCGCTACTGGGGCTGCCCGATCCCGATCATCCACTGCAATACTTGCGGTGACGTGCCGGTGCCGGAAGATCAATTGCCTGTCGTGCTGCCGGAAGACGTCGTACCCGATGGCGCCGGTTCGCCACTGGCGCGCATGCCCGAGTTCTACGAGTGCAGCTGCCCGAAATGCGGCCAGCCTGCCAAGCGTGAAACCGACACCATGGACACCTTCGTCGAGTCCTCCTGGTACTACGCCCGCTACGCCTCGCCGCACTTCGAAGGCGGCCTGGTGGAAAAATCCGCGGCCGACCACTGGTTGCCGGTGGACCAGTACATCGGCGGCATCGAACACGCCATTCTTCACCTGCTTTACGCGCGCTTCTTCCACAAGCTGATGCGCGACGAAGGCCTGGTGAGCTCCAACGAGCCATTCAAGAACCTGCTGACCCAGGGCATGGTGATCGCCGAGACTTACTATCGTCGCGAAGCCAACGGTGCCTACACCTGGTTCAACCCGGCGGACGTCGAGCTCGAACGCGACAGCAAGGCCAAGGTCATCAGCGCCAAGCTGATCGCCGACGGCCTGCCGGTGGAAATCGGTGGCACCGAGAAGATGGCAAAGTCGAAGAACAACGGCGTTGACCCACAGTCGATGATCGACCAGTTCGGCGCTGACACCTGCCGCCTGTTCATGATGTTCGCCTCGCCACCTGACATGAGCGCGGAATGGTCCGACTCCGGGGTTGAAGGTTCGCACCGCTTCCTCAAGCGCGTCTGGCGCCTGGCTCAAGCGCACGTCACCCAGGGCCTGCCCGGCAAACTGGACGTCGCCAGCCTGAACGACGAGCAGAAAGTCATTCGCCGCTCGATCCACCAGGCCATCAAGCAAGCAAGCCACGACGTCGGCCAGAACCACAAATTCAACACCGCCATCGCCCAGGTGATGACGCTGATGAACGTGCTGGAAAAAGCCGCGCAAGGCACCGAGCAGGATCGCGCACTGGTTCAGGAAGGCCTGGAAACCGTAACCCTGCTGCTGGCTCCGATCACCCCGCACATCAGCCACGAGCTGTGGCATCGCCTGGGTCACGCCGATCCGGTGATCGACGCCGCCTGGCCGGAGCTGGACGAAAGCGCGCTGGTGCAGGACAGCCTGACGCTGGTCATCCAGGTCAACGGCAAGCTGCGCGGCCAGATCGAAATGCCGGCCAGCGCCACTCGCGAAGAAGTCGAAGCCGCCGCACGGGCCAACGAGAACGTGCTGCGTTTCGTCGATGGTCTGACCATTCGCAAAGTGATCGTGGTGCCCGGGAAACTGGTCAACATCGTCGCCAGCTAATTGGATAAGGCGCCTGGCCATGCCGGGCGCCGAACAAAACCTTTCGGGCCACTTGATTGGCCCACATGGTTTCAAGGGGAGCTACACAATGATCAAACGCAACTTGCTGGTGATAGGCCTCGCGGTCCTGTTGAGCGCCTGCGGCTTCCAGCTGCGTGGCACCGGCACCACCGAACTGGCGATCACGGAACTCGACCTGAGCGCCCGCGACGCTTACGGCGAAACGGTGACGCAATTGCGCCAGACGCTGGTCAGCAGTGGCGTCAAGGTCTACAAAGGCGCCCCGTACGAACTCATCCTGACCAACCAGCAGGAATCCCAGCGCATCCTCAGCTACGCTGGCGCCGGTCGTACGGGCGAATATCAACTGAACACCGTGCTCAACTATGACATTCGTGGCCAGGGCAACCTGCCCCTGCTGAGCGACAAAATCGAAGTGCAGAAGGTGTTCATCCATGACGGCAACAACCTGGTAGGTTCCGACCAGGAGGCCAGCGATGCCCGCCGGGAAATGCGACGCGAGCTGGTTCAACGCATGATGTTGCGCCTGCAGCAATTCACCCCGGCCCAGCTGGACCAGTTGCAGCAGACGGCTGCAGCCAAGGCCAAGGCAGAAGCCGCAGCACTGGAAGCGGCGCAGAAAGCTGAAGCGCAAACGCCGCGTCAGTCGCCCATCGAACTGCCTCGGCAGTAAGACTTACGGGGCGCCTTGGCGCCCCGTTCGCCCCCTCTTATGAAGCTCGCTCCCGCCCAACTCGCCAAACACCTGCAAGGCGCCCTCGCGCCGGTCTACGTCATCAGTGGCGATGACCCCTTGCTATGCCAGGAAGCCGCCGACGCCATCCGCACGGCCGCTCGCCAACAAGGCTTCGATGAACGCCAGGTGTTCGCCGCCGATGCTGGTTTCGACTGGGGCACCTTGCTGCAAGCCGGCGCCAGCATGTCGCTGTTCGCCGAAAAACGCCTGCTGGAATTGCGTCTGCCTTCCGGCAAACCCGGCGATAAAGGTGCTGCCGCACTCATTGAGTACTGCTCGCGGCCGGCCGAAGACACGCTGCTGTTGATCAGCCTGCCGAAGCTCGATGGCAGCGCGCAGAAAACCAAATGGGGCAAGGCGCTGGTCGAAGGCCAACAGACCCAGTTCGTGCAGATCTGGCCGGTGGATGCCAACCAGTTGCCCAGTTGGATCCGTCAGCGTTTGTCCCAGGCCGGGCTGTCCGCCAGCCAGGACGCCGTCGAGCTGATCGCCGCTCGGGTCGAGGGCAACTTGCTGGCCGCCGCCCAGGAAATCGAAAAGCTCAAGCTGATGGCCGAAGGCGGCCAGATCACTATCGAAACCGTACAGGCGGCGGTGGCCGACAGTGCGCGCTTCGACGTTTTCGGCTTGACCGACGCCATTCTCAATGGCGAAGCCGCCCACGCCCTGCGGATGCTCGAAGGGCTTCGCGGTGAGGGCGTCGAGCCCCCAGTGATTCTCTGGGCCCTTGCCCGGGAACTGCGCCTGCTGGCCAACATTTCATTGCAGTACAGCCAGGGCACGCCACTGGACAAAGCTTTCAGCCAGGCCAGGCCGCCGGTCTGGGACAAGCGCAAACCGCTGATGAGCAAAGCCCTGCAACGCTATTCGGCACAACGCTGGGCGCAATTGTTGCTCGAGGCCCAACGCATCGACGCGCAGATCAAGGGCCAGGCGGCGGGTTCGCCGTGGATGAGCTTGAGTCGCCTGACGCTGTTGATGGCTGGCCAGCGTTTGTCGTTGCCTGCTGAATAAGATCAAAAGATCGCAGCCTCTGTAGGAGCTGCCGCAGGCTGCGATCTTTTGATCTTTCTTCCTACAAAAACCACATCCATCCGCCCTATAGACAGAAACCCAACTTCGGCCGATGATTTGCCCCGCCCCCCCTCACTTGCGAGAGCCCATCATGAGCAAAAAGCCGTCCAAACACGGCCCCAACAAGGCCAAATCCATCATCGCCCAGCCATTGTTCCGCAGCCGTCAGGAACGAGCAGGCAAGGGTAAAGGCAGCTACCGCCGCGAAGCCTTCCAGTCTGACAACTGGGAGGCTTCTTACTTTCTGGCGGCCTGAAAGGCAAGCATCCGCGCAACATGTTAAGGTCTGTACCTGATTCGTTTTCCCTGGACCCGTGCATGCCCCTTTGTCTTTCCCGCCGTTGGCAGTTTCGCCAATTGATTGCTGCCTCCAGCCTCATTTTGCTAGTCGCCTGCGCCGAAAAACCCACCGCCGCCGACGCCCAGCCGATTCAGACTTTGCCTGTCGCCACCGCCCCTGCGGTCGTTCCACCTGTAACTCCGACCGGCGAAAATCTCGACATCCAGCCAACCCAGACCTTCGCCGAATGGCAAGCGGGTTTTCGCAAGGACGCCCTGGCCGCCGGAATCCGTGCCGACCTGTTCGACCGCGCCTTCGCGAATGTCAGCTTTGATCCGAGCGTGATCCGCGCCGACCGCAGCCAACCGGAATTCGCAAAACCGGTGTGGGAATACCTCGATGGCGCCCTGTCACCGCTGCGCGTTCGCAAAGGCCAGGCACTGGTCGACCAGTACGCCGCCATCCTGCAAAGCATCGAACAGCGCTACGGCGTCGACCGCCAGGCATTGGTCGCGGTATGGGGCATGGAAAGCAACTTCGGCCAGTTCCAGGGCAGCAAGTCGGTGATCAACTCCCTGGCGACCCTGGCCTACGAAGGCCGCCGCCCTGGTTTCGCCCACGCGCAATTGATCGCCGCCCTGCAGATCCTCCAGCAAGGCGATATCGAACCCGAGAAAATGCTTGGCTCCTGGGCGGGCGCCATGGGCCAGACCCAGTTCATCCCGACCACCTACAACACCCACGCCGTGGACTTCGATGGCGACGGTCGCCGCGATATCTGGGGCAGCGCCACCGACGCCCTGGCGTCGACCGCCCACTACCTGCAAAGCTCCGGCTGGCAAAAAGGCCAGCCGTGGGGCTTTGAAGTACAGCTGCCGGGCAGTTTCAACTACATCCTCGCCGATGGCTCGATTCGCAAGAGCGTCGCCGAATGGCGGCAACTGGGCGTGGTGCTGCCCAACGGCGGCCAGTTCCCGGCAGGCTCCGAGCAACTGTCGGCGGCGTTGCTGTTGCCGGCAGGCTATCGCGGTCCAGCCTTCCTGGTGCTCGACAACTTCCGGGCAATTCTCAAGTACAACAACTCGTCGTCCTACGCCTTGGCGGTGAGCCTGCTGTCCGAGCGCTTCAATGGCGCAGGATTGATCAGTGGCACGTGGCCCAAGGATGATCTGCCGCTGAGCCGCACCGAGCGAATCGAACTGCAGAACCTGCTGAGCGCGCAGAACTACGACGCGGGCACTGCCGACGGAATCATCGGCGCCAATACCCGCAAGGCGATACGCAGCGCCCAGCAGTCGTTTGGCTGGCCGGCGGATGGGTATCCGACGCACCAGTTGCTGGAAGGATTGCGCAACCGCTGAAGGCTTTATCCACTGCTGTAGGAGCGAGCTTGCTCCGGGCGGCGTTCCGACGATGGTCGTCAACGATAACGCGTTTTAACTGGCTAAACGCGGCGCTCTTGAGTCCATCGCGAGCAAGCTCGCTCCTACAGGGGGCGAGGTTTAGCGCCTTACGACATTCTGTTCCAACGCCAATTGCTGGTTACCCGCATCCAATTTCACCAGCGCGCCCATCGGCAGCGTCAGGTTCGGATTGCAGTGCCCGCTGCGCCACCCGGACAGCACCGGGATGCACAAGGGTTCCAGGGTCTGCTTGAGCAGTCGGTCCAGGGCCTGCGCCTCTACACCCGCAATATCGCCCACCAGAACCCCACGCAGCTTGTGCAACACGCCCGCCAGGCGCAGATGGGTCAGCAGCCGGTCGATGCGATACAGCGGCTCGTTGATGTCTTCGATAAACAGAATGACACCCGCGGCATCGATCTCGTAAGGCGTGCCCATGGTCGCGGCGATCATCGACAGGTTGCCACCTAGAAGACGCCCGTAAGCTACGCCTGGCACGATTGTGGTCAAGGGGCGACCAACCGGGTGGGCAAGCACCATACCGGCCCTGCACTGCCCCCTGAGCATGTTGAAGAACGAGGACTCGGTCGGTGGCAGCCGCTCACCCAGCAGATCGGCGTTGAGCAGCGGGCCATGGAAGGTCACGAATCCCGCATAGCGGCTGATCGCCAAATGCAGTGCGGTGATATCGCTATAGCCAATGAATGGCTTGGCATTGTGGCGCAGCAGCTGGAAATCGATACGATCAAGCAACCGCGGGGTGCCGTATCCGCCGCGCAGGCAGATGATGGCGTCTACCTCAGGGTCGGTGAACGCGGCGTGCAGGTCATTGAGTCGCACATCATCACTGCCGGCCAGGTAGCCGTCCTTCTCGAACACCCCGGGAAAAATCCGCAGCGAATACCCGCGAGCACGCATCCAGGCGATGGCTTTCTTGGTGTCCAGCGCGGCCGGACCTGCAGGCGCGATAACAGCGATCAGCCCTTGCATCGGCAAGGCCGGTACGGGCGTGTGGGGAATGAGCGTCGGGTCGGGTCTTGCGTTCATCCATGGATCTCCCTGCGTGAAAGCATCAAGCACACATTAGTCAGGAACGAAGACAAACAGAAGCGGATCAAGCATCGCGATGTCGCAGGAAAAGACTGATGTCGCTGTGAGACAGGCAAAAAAAGCCCGCAAGGCCGATTGAACGTTGCGGGCTGTGTTTTTCATGGCCGGATCAGGACGACATCAACTCGGCCTTGACCAGCTTCGCCTGCTCATCGGCGTGGTACGAAGAACGTACCAGCGGGCCGGAAGCAACGTTCTTGAAGCCCATTTTGTAACCTTCCTCGGCGAACCAGGCGAAGGTGTCCGGGTGTACGAAACGCTGTACCGGCAAGTGGCTGCGCGACGGTTGCAGGTACTGGCCCAGGGTCAGCATGTCGATGTCGTGCTCGCGCATGCGCTTCATGACTTCGATGACTTCTTCGTCGGTCTCGCCCAGGCCCAGCATCAGGCCGGATTTGGTCGGAATGTGCGGCATCATCTGCTTGAAGCGTTGCAGCAGGGTCAGCGACCACTGGTAGTCCGAACCCGGACGCGCAGCCTTGTACAGGCGCGGCACGGTTTCCAGGTTGTGGTTGAACACATCCGGCGGCTCGGCGGCGGTGATTTGCAGGGCGATGTCCATGCGGCCACGGTAGTCCGGGACCAGGGTTTCGAGCTGTACGTTCGGCGACAGCTTGCGGATTTCGCGGATGCAGTCGGCAAAGTGCTGGGCACCGCCGTCACGCAGGTCGTCGCGGTCCACCGAGGTGATCACCACGTACTTGAGCTTCAGGTCGGCGATGGCAATCGCCAGGCTTTGCGGCTCGTTGACGTCCAGTGGCTTCGGACGGCCGTGGCCGACATCGCAGAACGGGCAACGACGGGTGCAGATGTCACCCATGATCATGAAGGTCGCAGTGCCGCCGGAGAAGCACTCGCCCAGGTTCGGGCAGGACGCTTCCTCGCACACGCTGTGCAGCTTGTGCTTACGCAGCAAGGCCTTGATGCGGTCGACTTCCGGAGAAACCGGGATGCGCACGCGAATCCAGTCAGGCTTCTTCGGCAGTTCGGTAGTCGGAATGATCTTTACCGGGATGCGTGCAACCTTCTCGGCGCCGCGCAGCTTGACGCCGGCTTCAACCTTGGCACGTGGGGCCGGGCGCTCGGTGACATCGAGCGTCGGGATCATGGTTTGCACTGCATCAGTAGTCATATCAGTCGATTCCGCCCGTCAGGGTCGTCTGCTCAGCATAGTCGAGGTGTTTGACGAGCTGCGCGCGCAGCCGGGCACTTACCTCGGCAAATTCAATCGATCCTGCGTGATCGCTCAGCTGGGTCATCGCCAGCCCGGCGTAGCCGCAGGGATTAATCCGTCGAAACGGTTCCAGGTTCATGTCCACGTTCAGGGCCAGGCCATGAAAGGAACAACCGTGGCGGATCCGCAGACCCAGGGAAGCGATTTTCGCTCCATCGACATACACACCCGGAGCATCCGGCTTGGCCGCGGCGGTCACCCCGTAACTGGCGAGCAGCTCGATCAGGCATGACTCCATGCGACTGACCAGGTCTCGTACGCCGAAACCCAGCTTGCGTACGTCCAGCAACAGGTAGGCCACCAGTTGACCGGGGCCGTGATACGTCACCTGGCCACCGCGATCGACCTGCACCACCGGGATATCTCCCGGCAGCAGCAAGTGCTCCGCCTTGCCGGCTTGGCCCTGGGTGAAGACCGGCGGGTGCTCGACCAGCCAGATCTCGTCCGCGGCATCGCTGCCGCGTTCGTTGGTAAAGCGCTGCATGGCGTGCCAGACCGGCTCGTAAGCCATCTGGCCAAGCTCGCGAAAACCCACCGCGGCGGACATCACAGCACCATGTGAACGAAACCGGTGGCCCGCAGTTCGCTGTTGATGTTGTACAGCTGGTCCTGGTCGGTCGCGACGATGTGCAACTGGATCGTGGTGTATTTGCCGTTGGTGCTCTGGCGCTCATCCACGCGGTCATGGTTGATCGTCGCGTGTTTCTTGACGATCGCGATGATCTTGTCCTTGTTGCCCACACCGGTATCGCTGATCACCTTAACCGGGTAATCAACGTTGGGGAATTCGATCTTAGGCGCCTTTACTTCGGTATCGGTCATGGCGTAACGGCCTCGTAAGCGTAAGCCGTGGCGACGGGCATAGCCCCACGCCGGATCAGCGCGGGGGCCATGCTGGTGCACACTATCAGTTGAACAAGCCGTAGAAGAATAGACGGATGCTATCCCACATGCGACGGAAGATACCACCCTCTTCGACGCCATCCAGAGCGATCAGGTCGGCGCTGTGCACCACCTTGTCTTCCAGTTTGACTTCGACTTTGCCGATCACGTCGCCCTTGGCGATTGGCGCAACCAGTTGCGGGTTCATGGTCATGCTGGCGGCGAGCTTTTTCAGCTGGCCTTTTGGCAGGGTCATGGTCAGGTCTTCAGCCAGGCCGGCCTTGACCTGGTTGGTCGAACCCTTCCAGACCGGAGCCTGGGCCAGCTCGGCGCCCTTCTGATAGAAGGTCTGGGTTTCGAAGAAACGGAAACCGTAGGTCAGCAGCTTCTGGGTTTCGGCGGCGCGGGCCACTTCGCTGTTGGTGCCGAACACCACGGCGATCAGACGCATGCCATCACGTACGGCCGAAGACACCATGCAGTAGCCGGCTTCATCGGTGTGACCGGTTTTCAGGCCGTCGACGGTCTTGTCGCGCCACAGCAGCAGGTTACGGTTAGGTTGCTTGATGCCGTTCCAGAAGAACTCTTTCTGCGAGTAGATCGCGTAGTGAGCCGGATCTTCGTGGATGATCGCGCGAGCCAGCACCGCCATGTCGTGGGCCGACGAGTAGTGCTCAGGATTCGGCAGACCGGTCGGGTTCATGAAGTGGGTATTGGTCATGCCCAGGTCGGCAACAGTCTTGTTCATCACGTCGGCGAACGCGTCTTCACTGCCGGCGATGTGCTCGGACAGCGCAACACTGGCGTCGTTACCCGACTGAATGATGATGCCGTGCAGCAGGTCGCTGACGGTCACTTGCGAGCCGACCTTGATGAACATGCGCGAACCGCCGGTACGCCAGGCGTTTTCGCTGACGGTCACCGGATCGTTTTCACCGATCTGGCCGCGACGGATTTCGAGGGTCGCGATGTAGGCGGTCATCAGCTTGGTCAGGCTGGCTGGCGGCAGACGCTGGTCACCATTGTTTTCGACCAGCACGTTGCCGCTGCTGGCGTCCATGAGCACGTAGGCCTTGGCGGCCAGTTGTGGTGGCGACGGCATCATCTCGACCGCGAATGCGGCAGGCGAGAGGAGCAGCGGGACTAGAAGGCACAGGCGTTTGGCAAAGGTGGTGATGTTCATCCGTCTCTCGAAATCGCTAATGGAAACTTGCCCGAGGGCAAAACTATTCAGACAGCCTTCTAACGGGCCATCGCGTGTTCAGCTGCTCACTCTGTAACCCTTGCCGGGCTTTTGTTCTTCAACGAGCCAACAACCTGGTTCATCCCCCAAAACCGCAGATGAACCGTCAATCAAGTTCTACGTATTACTCAGTGGCTTACTCGGTCACTACGCTTGGCGAACCGAGGTTGGCCAGGCGCACGCTGTTCTGCACTTGCTGGATTTCACCCGGAGAACCGATCGGCCCCAGGCGCACCCGATGCAGCGTCTGTTGATTGCGCACGATCGAACTGATGAACACCGGAGCGCTCACCATCCCGCTGAGCTTGGATCTCAGCAGTTCGGCAGCGTCCGGGTTGGCGAACGCGCCCACCTGCAGATACTGGCCAGACGCTGGTGCAGAAGCGCTTTTTTTTGCATCGATTTGTACAGGAACGACAGCGGCGGCGTGTTGCTGCGGCGGCGGAGTCCATTGCTCGACGGTGCCGGCCGAAGCCGTAATGACCGGGGCGCTATTCTGCGCGACTTGCGGCTCGTTGAGCATTAAAGGCGCCGGACGGCCCTTGGCCGCCCACCATTGCTGCGGATCGATGCCTTCGACCTTGACCCGTGCGGTACCGGTTTCGGCATACCCGAGCTTCTTGGCGGCCGCGTAGGACAAGTCAATGATCCGGTCGGAGTAGAACGGCCCGCGGTCATTGACCCGCAGGATCACTGTCTTGTTGTTGTCCAGGTTGGTCACCCGGACGTAACTTGGCAATGGCAGAGTCTTGTGGGCGGCGCTCATGCCGTACAGGTCATAGACTTCGCCGTTGGCGGTGTTCTGACCGTGGAACTTGGTGCCGTACCAGGACGCCGTGCCCGACTGCACGTAGGTCTTGGACTCTTGCAGCGGAAAGTAGGTTTTGCCCAGTACCGAATAAGGGGCGGCCTTGTACGGGCCGGTGTGCAGGGTTGGCGTGGCGTCCGGGATGCGTGAAACGTCGACGTCCCACCATGGCGCGCCATCCTTGTGCGCACGGTTGATGTCCAGCCCCGGCGCTGAGCGCACGGCGGGGGACGATTTCTGGGCCGGCGCGCGGCTGGTCGAACAACTGGCGACCAGCACTGCCAACGCGGCAAATGCCATCAGCTTCAGGGGTTTATTCATAGGCAATGCCCGCATTACTTGACGCCCCGTGCTTGGACCAGCTGTTCAGACAGTTGATGTACGGCCATGGCGTACATCACGCTGCGGTTATAACGCGTGATCGCGTAGAAATTCTTCAGGCCCATCCAGTACTCAGGCCCATTGTCGCCTTCCAGGCGGAATGCGGTAACCGGCATATCATCGCGCAGCGCATCATGACTTGACCAGCCCAGGGCCCGCAACTCTCCGACGGTTTTAGTCGGTTCGATACCGGTGGTCAAACCTTCGTCCACCTGTTCGCCCCGCACATCGGCGCGGCTGACCACCGGCTCGCCGGCGACCCAGCCATGTCGCTTGAAATAACTGGCGACGCTGCCGATGGCATCGTCCGGGTTGTTCCAGATATTGATGTGGCCGTCACCGTCGAAGTCCACCGCGTAGGCGCGAAAGCTGCTGGGCATGAACTGCGGCAAGCCCATGGCGCCAGCGTAGGAGCCCTTGAGGGTCAGCGGATCGACCTGCTCTTCCCGGGCCAGCAGCAGGAACTCACGTAATTCCTTGCGGAAAAATTCGGCACGGGGAGGATAGTCGAATCCGAGAGTCGACAAGGCATCAATTACCCGGAAATTGCCGGTATTGCGCCCAAAAAAGGTCTCAACGCCAATGATCGAAACAATCACCTGCGCCGGTACGCCGTATTCCTGCTCGGCACGGGCCAGTACCGCCTCATGCTGGCGCCAGAAATCCACACCGCGGGCGATACGTGCATCGGTAATGAACATCGGCCGATATTCGTTCCACTGCTTGACCCGTTCAGCGGGTTTCGAAATCGCGTCCAGGATCGATTGCTTGCGCTGCGCCTCGCGGAACACGCCCATCAGTTGCTCACCGGCGAAGCCGTAGTCGCGGGTCATCTCACCGACGAACTCGGCCACCTGGGGCGAGCCTTCGTAATCGCCGGCCAACGCGTGCTGCGCAGTACCAAGGATGCTTACCAGGCCGACCCATGGCGCGTATCGAGTCGCCCAGCCACGCATTGCTTGCATTGAACTCTTCACCTTATTCAAACCTGCGCGATCCACTTGCGATGGGTATGGATCGACATCAAAACCCCAAACGCTGACAGCAGTGTCACCAGCGAAGTTCCTCCGTAGCTAATGAACGGCAACGGCACCCCCACTACTGGTAACAGGCCGCTGACCATACCGATGTTGACGAAAACATACACAAAAAATGTCATGGTCAAGGAGCCAGCCAGCAATTTGCCGAACAATGTCTGCGCCTGGGCGGTAATCACCAGCCCTCGACCGATCAACAGCAAGTAGATCAACAGCAACGCGCAAATGCCCACCAGGCCGAACTCTTCCCCCATTACCGCAATAATGAAGTCGGTGTGGCTTTCCGGCAGGAAATCCAGGTGTGATTGGGTACCCAACAGCCAGCCCTTGCCGAACACGCCACCGGAACCGATCGCGGCCTTGGACTGGATGATGTTCCAGCCGGTGCCCAGCGGATCGCTTTCGGGGTCGAGAAACGTCAGGATTCGCTGCTTCTGGTAGTCGTGCATGATGAAGAACCACATGGCGATCGCCACGGGCACGGCGGCCGCCAGCACGCTGAGAATCCAGCGCCAGCGCAGGCCACCCATGAACAGTACGAAGGCGCCGCCAGCCAGGATCAGCAGCGACGTGCCGAGATCCGGTTGCCGCACGATGAGAATGAACGGGATGCCGATCAGCATCAGACTGATGCCGACATGCTTGAGCTGCGGCGGCAAGGTGCGTTTGGACAGGTACCAGGCAATGGTCGCCGGCATCAGGATCTTCATGAATTCCGAAGGCTGGAAGCGTATGACTCCGGGAATATTGATCCAGCGCGTGGCACCCATGGCGTTGTGGCCCATGACGTCGACAACGACCAGCAAAAGCACGCCGATCACATAACCGATCGGCACCCAGCGAGCCATGAAACGTGGCTCAAATTGAGCGATAACGATCATCGACACCAAGCCGATGCCGAACGACGTCGCCTGCTTGGCCAGTAAATCCCAGCTCTTGCCACTGGCCGAATACAAGACGAACAGGCTGCCGGCAGCCAGGGTCAGCAGCAGGATCAGTAGCGGGCCGTCGATGTGCAGGCGTTGCAGCAGCGTCGCACGACGACGCATCACATCCTCGCTGGAGAGCATGCGATCAAAATTATTCATCACGGGCGGTTGCCTCTGCACTGATAGGGTCGGCGTATTCTGGCTTCAGGCGGCCGTCCGGGCCCAGCAGCCAGGCGTCCATGACTTGACGCACCACCGGCGCGGCCACGCCGGAACCGGATTCACCGTTCTCGACCATCACCGATACCACGATCTTCGGATTGTCGGCCGGCGCGAAGCCAACGAACAGGGCGTGGTCGCGGTGACGTTCCTGGACCTTGGAACGGTCGTACTTCTCGCCCTGTTTGATGGCAACCACCTGGGCCGTTCCGCTCTTGCCGGCGATCCGGTATTGCGCACCGATCGAGGCTTTGCGCGCCGTACCACGGGCACCATGCATCACTTGCTGCATGCCGTGGTTGACCTTGGTCCAGTCGGACGGGTCACGCAGGATGATGTCCGGTATCGGGTTCTCATCCACCGGCTTCTGGCCTTCGATGGTCCTGGCCAGGTGCGGGCGGTTCCAGATGCCTTTGTTGGCCACCAGCGCCGTGGCCTGGGCCAGCTGCAATGGCGTCGACTGCATGTAGCCCTGGCCGATCCCGAGAATCAGCGTTTCTCCCGGGAACCACGCCTGTCGGCGGGTCGCACGCTTCCATTCCCGGGTCGGCATCAGCCCCGGCGATTCTTCGAACATGTCCAGGGAGACCTTCTGGCCAATGCCGAACTTGGTCATGTACGCCGACAACCGATCGATTCCCAGCTTGTGGGCCAGGTCATAGAAGTAGGTATCGTTGGAACGCATGATCGCCGTATCCAGGTCGACAAAACCGTCGCCGGTACGGTTCCAGTTGCGGTATTTGTGATCGTAGTTGGGCAGCATGTAGTAGCCCGGGTCAAACACCCGGGATGAAGCGGTCACCACGCCCGCATCCAGCCCAGCGATCGCTACCGCCGGCTTGATGGTCGAACCCGGCGGGTACAGGCCCCGCAGGACACGGTTGAACAGCGGCCGATCGATGGAATCGCGCAACTCGGAATAGGCCTTGGAGCTGATGCCGGTAACGAACAGGTTCGGATCGAAACTCGGCTGGCTGACCATCGCCAGCACCTCGCCGGTTTTCGGGTCCAGGGCCACCACCGCACCACGACGACCACCGAGCGCGGCTTCAGCGGCTTCCTGCAATTTGATATCCAGGCTCAGGACGATGTCCTTGCCGGAAATCGGTTCAGTACGCTTGAGTACCCGTAATACACGGCCCCGCGCGTTGGTCTCGACTTCCTCGTAACCCACCTGACCGTGCAGCTCCGGCTCGTAGAAGCGCTCGATGCCGGTTTTGCCAATTTGATGGGTACCGCTGTAACTCACCGGATCCAGAGACTTCAGCTCTTTCTCGTTGATGCGCCCCATGTAACCCACCGAGTGGGCAAAGTGCGCGCCCTGCGGATAGTGACGGACCAGTTGCGCGACCACTTCCACCCCGGGCAGGCGGAACTGGTTCACGGCAATGCGGGCGATCTGCTCTTCGGTCAATTCAAACAGGATCGGCACCGGTTCGAACGGCCGTCGCCCCTGGCGCATGCGCTTCTCGAAAATCACCCGGTCCTCGGGCGTCAGCTCCAGCACTTCGACGATCACATCGAGCACTTGCTGCCAGTCGCCAGAGCGCTCGCGGGTCATGCTCAGGCTGAAGCTGGGCCGGTTGTCGGCAATCACCACGCCGTTGCGGTCGAAAATCAAGCCGCGAGTCGGCGGAATCGGCTGCACATGGACGCGGTTGTTTTCCGACAGGGTCGAGTGATACTCGTACTGGATTACCTGCAGGAAATACAGGCGCGCGATCAGTACACCGATCAGCAGTACCACTGCAATGGCCCCGAACACGACGCGGCCACGCACCAGACGGGCGTCTTTTTCGTGGTCCTTGATGCGGATCGGTTGGGACATGAGGGCACAACTACTTGTGGTAAGGGTGACCGGACAGCACTGTCCAGGCACGATACAGCTGCTCGCCGATCAGGATTCGCACCAGCGGGTGCGGCAACGTCAGCGGTGATAGCGACCAGCGCTGATCGGCACGGGCGCAGACTTCCGGCGCCAGCCCTTCGGGGCCGCCGACCATGAAGTTGACCGTGCGCGAGTCCAGCCGCCAGCGATCGAGCTCGACCGCCAACTGCTCGGTGCTCCAGGGCTTGCCGTGGACTTCGAGGGTGACAACGCGCTCGTTCGGCCCGACCTTGGCCAGCATGGCTTCGCCTTCCTGACGGATGAAGCGCGCCACGTCGGCGTTCTTGCCACGGGTATTGAGCGGTATTTCCACCAGTTCCAGCGCCAGTTCGGACGGAAGACGCTTGGCATATTCATGCCAGCCTTCTTCCACCCATTTTGGCATGCGTGAACCGACGGCGATCAGTCGCAGTCGCACAGCCGTTCCTTATTCCTGGTCTTTGTTGAGCTTGGTGAAATGCTCATGACCGACTTCAGGGCTGTGATGTTTGCCGTCAGCGGCACGGCTCTGCTCGGCACCTTTCCACAGGCGCTCCAGGTCGTAGAACTGGCGGGCATTGGAGGTCATCATGTGGACGATCACATCGTCCATGTCCAACAATACCCAGTCGCTGTCGCCCTTGCCTTCTTCACCCAGCGGCTTGATACCCAGGGCTTTGACGGCCTCGCGGACCTTGTCCAGCATCGCGCCGATCTGGCGGTTGGAGGTACCGGTGGCGATGATCATGTAGTCGGTGATGCTCTGCTTGTCGCGAACATCGATCACCAACACGTCCTGGGCCTTGACGTCTTCCAGGGCGGCTACGGCGATCTTGACCAGCTCGTCGCCTTTAGGCGGCTCGGCAGCCAGGACCTTCTCAGGCAGCGGGGCGCTCTTGAACGTGCCTTTGCGTTTTACTTTGCTTTCGTTGTTGCTCGTCATATAAAACTCGTTTTGCTCGTATGTTCGGGCGCTTCTTTACACGTTGTTGCTACGTGCCTTGAAGCACTCCTATTCAGTTCGACGCACGGTAAAGCCCGTGCGCATCGATGTAGGCCAGGACCGCGTCGGGCACCAGGAAACGTACCGACTTACCGCTGGCCAGCAGTTGACGGATCTGGGTGGCGGATACCGCGAGCGGTGTCTGCCAGACGAATGCAATCTGTCCGCTCGACCCCTTGAGGGCCAGCGGGTCGCTCACCGAGCGCGCTGCCAGCAGGTTGCGCAAGGCATCCGGCGGTTCGCTGTCGGCATCCGGGCGTTGCAACACCAGGATATGGCAATGCTGGAGCAACTCTTCCCAGCGGTGCCAAGTGGGCAGGCCGCAAAATGCGTCCCAGCCCAAAAGCAGAAAAACCTGGGTCTCGGCAGCCATTTCGGCACGCATCGACTCCAGGGTATCAATGGTGTAGGACGGCTTGTCCCGCTGCAATTCGCGGGCGTCCACCACCAACGGTGCCACACCGGCCACCGCGCACTCGACCATCGCCAGACGGTCTTTCGCCGAGACTTGCGGCGTACCCCGATGGGGTGGCCTGGCACTGGGTGTCAGGCGCAGCTCATCGAGCGCCAACGATTCGGCGACTTCCAGCGCACCACGCAAATGGCCGACGTGCACCGGGTCGAAGGTCCCGCCCAGGACGCCGATGCGTCGAGGTGCAGGCGCGCTGGCGGTTACCGGGGCTGACGGGTCGAGGTCGCCCAAGTCAGACCGGCTCCTGTCCGCGCAACTGGCCATCACCGACCACGACGTACTTCTCGCAGGTCAGGCCTTCGAGACCGACCGGACCGCGGGCGTGCAGCTTATCAGTAGAAATGCCGATTTCGGCACCCAATCCGTATTCGAAGCCATCGGCGAAGCAGGTCGGGGTGTTGATCATCACCGACGAAGAATCGACTTCAGCCACGAAACGCCGGGTGTCGCCCTGGTGTTCGCTGACAATCGAATCGGTGTGATGGGAGCTGTAATGGTTGATGTGCTCGATGGCCTGGTCAAGCCCGTCGACCACGCGAATCGACAGGATGGGCGCCAGATACTCGGTGCTCCAGTCCTCTTGCGTGGCCGCCACGGCATCGATGATTGCCCGCGTGCGTTCGCAACCGCGCAGTTCGACGCCTTTTTCGCGGAACTGGGCCGCCATCGCCGGCAGGAAATCTTTAGCAACGATTTGATCGACCAGCAGCGTCTCCATCGCCCCGCAGATGCCATAGCGGTAAGTCTTGGCGTTGAACGCGATGCGCTGGGCTTTCGCCAGGTCCGCGTGTTCGCTCACATAAACGTGGCAGATCCCGTCCAGATGCTTGATCACCGGCACCCGGGCGTCACGACTGACGCGTTCGATCAGGCCACGGCCACCACGGGGCACGATGACGTCGACGTACTCAGGCATGCTGATCAGCGCGCCAACGGCAGCGCGATCAGTGGTTTCGACCACCTGTACCACGGCGGCCGGCAGATCGGCCTCCGCCAGGCCGCGCTGGATGCAGGCGGCGATGGCACGATTGGAATGAATGGCTTCGGAGCCGCCGCGCAGGATGGTCGCGTTGCCGGACTTCAGGCAAAGGCTGGCTGCATCGATGGTCACATTCGGCCGCGACTCGTAGATGATCCCGATCACGCCCAGCGGCACGCGCATCTTGCCCACCTGGATACCCGACGGACGATAGCTCATGTCGCGGATCGCACCGACCGGGTCGGGCAACGCAGCGACCTGGCGCAGGCCAACGATCATGCCGTCGATCCGCTCCGGGGTCAGCGCCAGACGCTCGAGCAGGGCCGGCTCCAGACCATTGGCGCGGCCAGCCGCCAGGTCCAGCTCATTGGCAGCGGTCAATTCGCCGCGGGCAGCATCCAGCGCATTGGCAGCCGCCTGCAACGCGCGGTTTTTCTGCGCGGTGCTGGCACGGCCGATCACGCGGGAAGCCTCGCGGGCAGCGCGACCCAGGCGGGTCATGTAGTCAAGAACGGACTCAGTCATGGTCTGGAGTGGTCTTTGCTAAGGTCTTGGTAAAGAGTAAAGCGGCAGATTATAGCTGTCGCGTCCGCCGACTAACAGCGGTGACGGGCGGATGGTCGAAATCGAGGGCAATTTGCCGACGTTCAGCCGGGATTAAGCTGCAAATTGTTATCATCACGACTCAATCAGCCCTGATAAACGTCGTTATCATGACCAACCTGACTGTTCGTGCGTCCGCCGCGAGTCTGCCCAAGGGCCTCCCGGACGCGTTTTTCAACCGCGACGCGCAAATTCTCGCCCGCGATTTACTCGCAAAAGTCATCCGCCATCGAGTCGGCGACCTGTGGCTCAGCGCGCGAATCATCGAGACCGAAGCCTATTACTGCGCAGAAAAAGGCAGTCACGCCTCCCTCGGCTACACAGAAAAGCGTAAAGCTTTGTTTCTGGACGGCGGGCACATCTATATGTATTACGCCCGCGGTGGCGATTCCCTCAACTTCAGCGCTCAAGGCCCGGGCAATGCCGTGCTGATCAAATCCGCCTACCCTTGGGTCGACGAATTGAGCGGGCCGGCAAGCCTGGCGCAGATGCTGTTGAACAACCCCGACGCCAAAGGTCGCCCTCGCCCCTCGCAAAAGCTCTGCGCGGGGCAGACACTGCTCTGCAAGTCCCTGGGTCTGAAGGTGCCGGTCTGGGACGCCAAGCGCTTCGATCATGAGGTGCTGCTGGTGGAAGATGTTGGGCAGACACCCGCACACATCATCCAGGCCACCCGCCTGGGCATCCCCCACGGGCGCGATGAACACTTGATGTACCGCTTCGTCGACGCGGCCTATGCCGCCTATTGCACGCGGAACCCGCTGCGACGGGGCCAGGTCGAAGGTCGCGATTACATCCTGCTGACCTGACAATGCCCGGAACCCGAAACTGAAGGAATACCCTGTGGGAGCGAGCCTGCTCGCGATGAGGCCAGTATATTCAACATCATTACTGACTGAAGTTGCGCCATCGCGAGCAGGCTCGCTCCCACAAGGGCCAATCGAACATTCAATGGAGTTGTTTTTATGGGCCCATGGCTCGATAGCGTGACCGGCTGGTTGACGGTCAACCCGCAATGGCTGGCCGCGGCGGTATTCATCGTGGCCTTTGTGGAATGCCTGGCGATTGCCGGCCTGATCGTGCCTGGCACCGTATTGCTGTTCGCCGTGGCGGTACTGGCTGGCAGCGGCGCACTGTCGTTGAGCGAAACGTTGTTGCTGGGATTTCTCGCCGGCGTGCTCGGCGACGTGGTTTCGTATTTCCTTGGCCGGCACTTCCATCAGAACATCCGACGCCTGCCCGGCTTGCGTCATCACCCGGAATGGATCGCCGGGGCAGAGTCCTATTTCCAGCGCTACGGCATCGCCAGCCTGCTGGTCGGGCGCTTCATCGGCCCCTTGCGCCCCATGCTGCCGATGGTCGCCGGGATGTTCGACATGCCCTTCCCGCGGTTCTTCGCGGTGAGCCTGCTGGCTGGCGCGGGTTGGTCCGTGGCATACCTGCTGCCGGGCTGGGCCACGGGCGCGGCGATTCGCTTGCCACTGCCCGAAGGCTTCTGGCTTGAGGCCGGCATCGTTGCCGGCAGCATTGCGGTCATGGTCGGGCTGAGCGCGACCAGCAGCCTGCGCCGCCATCGCAAGGCCACAGTGTTCATTGCCGGCATGAGCTTCCTGATCCTGGCGGGACTGTTCATCGGCTACCCGCACCTGAACGCCCTCGATCAGGGGGTGATGACCCTGGTACAGGAACACCGCAGTCCAATGCTCGATGAGGTGGCGGTGGTCTTCACCCTGATTGGCGAATTCCGCAACATGCTGATTTTCAGCGCCTTGCTGGTTGTGCTGCTACTGATAACCCGGCAATGGCGCCAGCTGATCTTCGCCACCACCACCCTGCTCTGCACCGCGCTGGGCAACACCCTGACCAAACACTTTTTTGCCCGCGTGCGCCCGGAGGTATTGAGCGACCCGCTGACCAGCTACAGCATGCCCAGCGGGCACGCATCCGGGGCGTTTGCACTGTTCCTGACCCTCGCCGTACTCGCCGGTCGCGGGCAACCGCCACGGATGCGCCTGACCTGGTTGCTGGTGGCGTGCCTGCCGGCGCTGGCGATTTCCCTGTCCCGGGTATACCTCGGCGCACACTGGCCGACGGATGTGCTGGCGGGCGCGATGCTGGCGTCGTGTGTTTGTGCGGCGAGTTTGTGGCTGAGCCAGCGCCAGACTTCGCTCAATGCCATGCCGCCCAGGGTCTGGTGGCTGGTGTTGCCATCGCTGGTGGCGTTGTTCGGGTTTTTCGTATTGAGACATTTGCCGCATACGATGTTGAGGTATGCGTATTAAAGATCAAAAGATCGCAGCCTGCGGCAGCTCCTACAGAAGGCGGCGATCTTCTGGTGATGTCAGGCAAACAACTCGCCCTGCAACTCATCCAGCAACGCCTGAATCGCATCCAGGCGTTGTTGCGGATCATCAAGCTGCAATAGATCGATCTTGTCCACTTCGGCAAAGGGCAAAAGGTACGCCAGCTGGTTGGCCAGTGATTGCTGCCCCGTCGCTTCGGTGCCCATGCTCAGCGCCTCGACCATCGGGTGTTCGGCCAGGGCCTTGAGCAAGGCCACCAGATCGGCATCTTCGTCCTGCAGCGGCTGCTCGGGCTCGTCTTCCAGCCATTCGACCTCGGCAAGGATCAACTGGTCGCGCTGGACTTCGGTCGTCAACACGTTGAACCGACGCCCGCCCTCTACCCTGATCCCCAGCAGGCCATTGTCCTGCTGCTGAAAATCGGTGATGCGCGCTTCACAACCGACCATGGCAAAGCCCTGCGGCGCGATACCGACTTCGCTCCCGTCCAGGATGCACACCACGCCGAAACCGCCGCCCTGTTTCATGCAGCGACCGATCATATCCAGATAGCGCGCCTCGAAAATCTGCAGGTCGAGGATGCAACCCGGAAACAGCACCGTGTTCAGCGGAAAAAGCGGCAGACTCATAGACATATTCCTTACACCACCATCGACACCGCCAACGGCAGGAACACTGCCGTGGCCACGCCCATCAAACTCATCGCCAGCGCCGCGAAGGCGCCACATTCGTCACTTTCCTGCATCGCCACCGCGGTGCCAACCGCATGGGCGGTCATGCCCAGTGCCATGCCGCGGGCCTCGGGACTGTGGACACCGAGTCGGGTCAACAGGCTCGGGCCGAAGATCGCCCCGATCACCCCGGTGATCAACACGAACACCGCCGCCAGCGCGGCGACGCCGCCGATCTGTTCGGCCACCAGCATCGCGATAGGCGATGTCACCGATTTCGGCGCCATGGTCATCAGGATCATGTGTTCGGCCCCGAACCACCAGCCCAGCAGCACGCCCATGCACGTGGCGACTACACCGCCTATCACCAGCGTAGTAAATATCGGCCAGAACAACTGTCGAATCCGCCGTAGATTGAGGTAAAGCGGCACGGCCAGCGCGACCGTCGCGGGACCGAGCAGAATACTGAGGATCTCGGTGCTCTTGCGGTACTCGGCGTAGGTCAGGCCGCAGCCGACCAGCACACCGATCACCAGCATCATGGAGACCAGCACGGGCTGCAAAAAGATCCAGCGGGTTTTCTCGAACGCCGCCAGCACCAGCTGATAGGCGCCGAGCGTGATGCCGATGCCGAACAATGGATGATGAATCACCGACGTCCAGGCGCCGTGCCAGTCAAGGATCATTGGCCGTCCCCAGGGTGAACATGGCGCTTGACCATGCGCTGCATGAGCACTCCGGCAAACGCCATCGACAGCAACAATGACAACACCAGCGCGCCGACAATGGCCCAGAAATCGGCGGCGATATCCGCGGCGTACACCATCACCCCGACGGCCGGTGGCACCAGCAGCAACGGCAGGTAGCGCAGCAGGCTGCTGGCTGCAAGGTTCAGCGGCTCACCGACCTGGCCACGACAGATCAGAAATATCAGCAACAACAGCAGGCCGATGATCGGCCCCGGCAGGAAGGGCAAGAACAAATGATTGATCGCGGTGCCGAGCAATTGGAACAGCACCAGCCAGGTCAGGCCACGTAACAACATCAAAGATCTCCCGCAAAAATCCGTCAACCGCATTGGCCCGCGCATTATAAGCACGCTTGCGCTATGGATCGGCATTCGCCATAAGCATGGTCTGTTGACCGCAGCGTTTTGCCATGGTGATCTAAAGTGGTAAATCCGGGAGGTCAAATCCCCCCACCTAAAAACTATAAAATCGATGAACCCAAGGAGAGTCTCAATGCCCTACGTACCCGTCGCAGAGCTCAAAGATCATATCGGCAAGGAACTCGGACGTTCCGAATGGCTCACCATCGATCAGGAGCGCATCAACCTGTTCGCCGAAGCCACCGGGGACTATCAGTTCATCCACGTCGACCCGGTCAAAGCTGCGCAAACACCTTTTGGCGGCACCATTGCCCACGGCTTTCTGTCGTTGTCGCTGATTCCGAAACTGATGGAAGACATCCTCGTCATGCCGGAAGGCTTGAAGATGGTGGTCAATTATGGCCTGGACAGCGTGCGGTTCATTCAGCCGGTCAAGGTCGATTCGAGGGTGCGCCTCAAGGTCGAACTGTCCGAGGTCACCGAGAAAAAACCTGGCCAATGGCTGCTCAAGGCCATCGCCACACTGGAAATCGAAGGCATGGACAAACCGGCGTACGTCGCCGAATCCCTGTCGCTCTGCTTCGTGTAAACCCTCACGGATGCGAAGCAGCACACGCTGTTTCGCACCTGCTGCTTTTCTACCGGCTGTATATGGACTCATAGCTGCGGCATACTCGGTCGCCTAATTGCCCGGAACCCGCTATGCGCCCACTTGCACTCCTCGCCTTGACCCTGATGCTCACCGCTTGCGGCGACGGCGAATCGCTATTGCCCGCGGACGCCCGCCTGCCGGACGGTGGACGCTATCGCGGTGAGCTGGTCAACGGACTGCTGCAGGGCCAGGGCCGCATCGACTACCCGAACGGCAGTTGGTACGCCGGCGAGTTCGACCAGGGCCAGTGGCATGGCCAGGGTGAATGGCATGGCAGCAATGGCGAGGTCTATCGCGGGCAGTTCAAGCAAGGCCTGTTCGATGGCCAGGGATCCCTGACCACCAGCGGCGGCAGCTACACCGGTGGCTTCAAGCTGGGCCGACGCGACGGCGAAGGCACTCTCAAAGAACACGGCATGCTCTACCGCGGCGAGTTCAAGGCCGATCAGTATTCAGGGCTCGGCCGCCTGGAGCTCGAAGATGGCAGCGCCTATCAGGGCCAGTTCGCCCACGGCAAGCCCAATGGCGATGGCCAACGCAGCGACGGCAGCGGCAATCAGTTCACCGGACACTTCGTCGACGGTCAGCTGGAAGGCAACGGAACCTTCAACAGCGCCGAAGGCGACATCTATGTCGGCGGGTTCAAAAGCAACCAGTTGCACGGCAAGGGTCGTTATGAAAACGCCGACGGCGACGTATGGCTGGGTCAATTCAAGGAAGGTTCGCTCAACGGCAAGGGCGAACTGATCGGCGCCGACGGCAGCCATTACATCGGCCACTTCAGCGACTGGCGTTTCACCGGCCAAGGGCGCCTGAACCTGGCCGATGGCAGCTTCTACACCGGCCAGTTCGACAACGACAGTTATTCCGGGCGCGGCACCCTGGTCCTCACCGACGGCGCCGTGCTCAGTGGCACCTGGATCAACGGCCAGCGCGTGCGCGACGCCGAGGGTAAATTGCTGCCCGACACCCTCGAACTTGGCTTGCTGGCCCAGGGGCGCTTGCTCGAGGATGCACTGACCAACGTTCCAGCCTCGACCCCGGCAGTGGAGCTTTACACCCTGACCCTCGGCGGCGACGGCAAGCAGAGCGTATTCCTGCGTGAATCCGACTATGTTGCGAACATGCTCACCAGTCGCTTCGGCGCCTATGGCCAGATCCGCCTGGTGAACCATCGCGACCACCTCGGCGACCGCCCCATGGCCACTCGGGAAAACCTGCGCCGTGCCGCCCTGACGCTGGCCGAACGCAGCGGCCCGGAAGACCTGGTGTTCATCTACCTGACCAGCCACGGCAGCAGCGAGCACGAACTGGTGCTCGACCAACCGCGCATGGAGCTTGCGGACCTGCCGGCCGATGAGCTTGCCGCCGTCCTCGCACCACTGAAAAACCGCGACAAGATCATCGTGATTTCGTCCTGCTACTCCGGCGGTTTCATCCCTGCCCTGAAGGACGAACGTACCCTGATCATGACCGCCTCGCGAGCTGACCGCGTGTCCTTCGGCTGTTCCGAAGAAGCCAACTTCACCTACTTCGGCGACGCCCTGTTCGCCCAGGCGCTGAACCAGACCGATGACCTGGAACAAGCCTTCAAACTGGCCAAGGCCACCGTCGCCGAGCGCGAGCTGGCAGACGGTTTCGAAGCCTCCGAGCCGCAGATATGGGCACCGAAAACCGTGCTCTCCCACTGGCAACTGTTACGTAAGCAGCAGGCACGAAAAGCCCTGCAAAGTGTCTCCATTGACAGCAAGGATGCAAAGAACAACTAAGCTGAACAGTATCAAGGGAGAAACACTATGTACTTGACGCCTCAGCACGTGTTACTTGCCGGAGCCACGGGTTTGACCGGTGAACACTTACTCGATCGCTTGCTCAACGAGCCAACGATATCGCGAGTATTGGCCCCCTCGCGCCGGCCACTGGCCGCGCATCCGCACCTGGAAAACCCGGTGGGCGATCCCACTGAGTTCCTGCCGCAATTGAACGGCCGCGTCGACATCGCCTACTGCTGCCTGGGCACCACCATCAAGCAGGCCGGCTCGGAACAAGCGTTTCGCGCGGTGGACCTGGACATGGTGGTGGCGTTCGCCAAACGTGCCCGGGAGATGGGCGCACGGCACCTGATCGTGATCAGCGCCCTGGGCGCCGATCGCAGATCCTCGATTTTCTACAACCGGGTCAAAGGCGAAATGGAGCATGCCTTGCGCGCGCAGGACTGGCCGCAGCTGACCATCTGCCGTCCATCGCTGCTGCTGGGCGAGCGCACCCAGCCACGCCTGGGCGAGCAGTTCGCCGGGCCCTTGTCCAAATTGATTCCCGGCAAGTACCGAGGCATAGAAGCGTGCCAGTTGGCCCGCGCGATGTGGCGCCTGGCTCTGGAGGAGCAGGATGGGGTGCGGATTGTCGAGTCGGATGAGCTCAGGAAGCTCGGCAAATAATTGTGTGTTGCCTGGGCGAGCCTCATCGCGGGCAAGCCCGCTCCCACAGTTTTCCAGTGATTACAAAATATGTGGATCACACACAACCCTGTGGGAGCGGGCTTGCCCGCGAATAGAGCGCGAAGCGCTCTCCTACAACCCGCCGGTTGCCTGGAAACTCACGCCGATCACCGTCAGTATCGACAACGGCAACAGCAGCGTGTCGAGCAACGCACTGGCCGGCAGATCAACGCCCGGATAGCTCGGTGCCTCGGCGCCAAAACGGTCCATCGCGCAGCAACCGCCATTCAACGCATACAAATCCAGCCGCGTCCCGGAGTACACCACCGGCGCTCCCGGCTTGGCCGCATCCAGCGTACGCGCCGTGGCGCATCCCGCCAGCTGTAACGCCAGCACTATAGCCAGCCACTTACTCATCGCTGGTCAGATGGTATTCGCCCCAACGCGGCAGCATGTCCTGGGGAATGTTCAGCAGATTGAGGATCCGCGCCACGACGAAATCGATCAGGTCGTCGATGGTTTGTGGTTGATGATAGAAACCCGGCGATGCCGGCAAAATCGTCACACCCATGTTCGACAACTTGAGCATGTGCTCCAGGTGGATACTCGAGTATGGCGCTTCACGGGGCACCAGGATCAGCTGACGACGCTCCTTGAGCGTGACATCGGCGGCGCGTTCGATCAGGTTGTTGCAAGCACCCGTCGCGATG
This sequence comes from Pseudomonas sp. MHK4, assembly GCF_054600775.1. Taxonomy (NCBI): domain Bacteria; kingdom Pseudomonadati; phylum Pseudomonadota; class Gammaproteobacteria; order Pseudomonadales; family Pseudomonadaceae; genus Pseudomonas; species Pseudomonas sp. MHK4. Next base: position 202,686 of record NZ_BAAIAK010000008.1, read on the forward strand.
GCCGACAGGGTCCCGGTGGAGCACGGCACCACCACCATCGCCGCCGGCGCGCCGGAGCCCGAGGCCACCGGCGACATCCAGTCTTCCTTGCCGTAGACCCGGATCTGCCCGGCGGCGGCACCGGTGTATTCGGTGAGGAAGGCCTGCATCATCTGTGGCTTGGCCGGCAGCGTGACGTCGGTTTCGGTGGCCATCACCAGTTGCGCGGCCTTGGAAATCAGGAAGTGCACTTCGCGTTCTTCGCGCACCAGGCAATCGAGCAGGCGCAGGCCGTACTGGGCGCCGGAAGCGCCGGTCATCGCCAGCGTGATGCGGTCCGGGCCGTTACTCATTTGAGCGCCTCGGCCAGCTTGCCGTGCAGGCCGCCGAAGCCACCGTTGCTCATGATCACTACGTGGGTGCCCGGCTGGGCCTGGCTCTTAACCCGCTCGATGATGCCTTCCAACGAGTCGCTGACAATCGACGGCACCGTGCAGAGTGCGGCGGTGCCGGCCAGATCCCAGCCGAGATTGGCCGGGGCATACCAGATCACCTGGTCGGCATCGACCACGCTCTCCGGCAAGCCGTCACGGTGCGCGCCAAGCTTCATTGAGTTGGAGCGCGGCTCGATGATCGCAATCAACGGCGCATCGCCAATGCGCTTGCGCAGGCCATCGAGCGTGGTGGCAATGGCCGTCGGGTGGTGAGCAAAGTCGTCATAGATAGTGATGCCGCGCACCTCTGCGACTTTTTCCATCCGTCGTTTCACGCTCTTGAAGGCACTTAATGCGGCGATGCCCATGGCCGGCACCACGCCAACATGGCGCGCCGCAGCCAGCGTGGCCAAGGCGTTGGCCACATTATGCTGGCCGGTCATGTCCCAATCGACCACGCCTTGTGCGACGCCTTCGAACATCACTTCGAACTTCGAGCCATCCTCGCTGAGCAGCTTGACCTGCCACTGCCCGCCGGCACCGGTGGTTTGCACCGGGGTCCAGCAACCCATCTCGATGACCCGCAACAAAGCCGGCTCGGTAGTCGGATGAATCACCAGGCCTTCGCTCGGGATGGTCCGCACCAGATGGTGGAACTGCCGCTCGATGGCCGGCAGATCCGGGAAGATATCGGCGTGGTCGAACTCCAGGTTGTTCAGGATCGCCGTGCGCGGACGGTAGTGAACGAACTTGGAGCGCTTGTCGAAGAACGCACTGTCGTACTCGTCGGCTTCGATCACGAAAAACGGCGTGCCACCTAGGCGCGCAGACACCGAGAAATTCTGCGGTACGCCGCCGATCAGGAAGCCCGGGCTCATGCCCGCGTGCTCCAGCACCCAGGCGAGCATGCTGCTGGTGGTGGTCTTGCCATGCGTACCGGCGACCGCCAGCACCCAGCGGCCCTGCAGCACGTGGTCGGCCAGCCACTGTGGGCCGGAGACATACGGCAGGCCTTTGTTCAGCACGTATTCGACCGCCGGGTTGCCGCGCGACATGGCGTTGCCGATGACCACCAGATCGGGGGCCGGGTCCAGTTGCGCCGGGTCGTAGCCTTGGGTCAACTCAATGCCCTGCGCCTCGAGCTGAGTGCTCATCGGCGGGTAGACATTGGCATCGGAGCCGGTCACGTGATGGCCGAGCTCTTTGGCCAGGACCGCCATCGAACCCATGAAAGTGCCGCAGATACCCAGAATATGAATGTGCATAGTCGACCTCGTAAAACATGGCCGCAGGTTAGCTTAGGGAGGGGAAAATCGCACCTTTGTTTCGCTCCCAAGGACGCCATCGCCAGCAGGCTAGCTCCCACAGTAGACCTGCGGCAGTTCCACAATTGTGAATTCAGCCCATATCCTGTGGGAGCGGGCTTGCTCGCGAATGGGTGCGACGCGGTCTAGCGGGCGATACCGTGCTTGCGCATCTTTCGATACAGGGTATTGCGACTGACCCCCAGCTGCTCAGCCGTATTCGTCATATGCCAGCGCGTGTGCTCCAGCGCATTCAACAGCGCCAGGCGCTCGGCATCTTCCAGGGGATGTTCGCAAGGCGCTTCAATGGCCGGCACAACCACCGGCCGCGCCTGACGAATCATCGCCGGCAGGTCATCCAACCCGATCCGTCCGCCGTCACACAGCGCGGCCAACGTACGCAACACATTGCGCATCTGCCGCACGTTGCCCGGCCAGGCGAATCCCAACAATGCCTCTCGCGCCGGCTCGTCGATCAGCACGGTCTCCCCCCTCGCCTCTTCAGCCAGCAAGAAGTCGAGCAACTGCGATTTGTCACTGCGCTCGCGCAACGCCGGCAACGCGACTTCCAGCCCATTGAGCCGGTAATACAGGTCCTCGCGGAAACTGCCGTCCTGCACCCGCTCCAGCAGGTTGCGGTGCGTGGCGCTGATGATCCGCACGTTGACCGACTCCGGTTCGCCGCCGATCGGAACCACTTGCCGATCTTCCAGCACGCGCAACAAACGGGTCTGCATGGCCAAGGGCATGTCGCCGATTTCGTCGAGGAACAAGGTCCCGCCATCGGCCTGCTGCAGCTTGCCGCGCATGCCTTCCTTGCGCGCACCGGTGAAACTGCCACCGCGATAGCCGAACAGCTCGCTCTCGATCAGGCTTTCGGGGATCGCCGCGCAGTTGAGGGCGACGAAGGCTTTTTCCGCGCGCTGGCTGGCCTGGTGCACGGCCTTGGCAAAGGCTTCCTTGCCAGAACCGGTTTCGCCGTTGATCAGCAAGGGCACGTCCCGTTCGTACACGCGCAGGGCCTTGCGGAAATCCGCCTGCAACGTGGGATCGCCCAGGCAGATGCCCGACAAACGCGGGCGCTCTTCAAACACCGGGCCCGGCACCAGCGGCACCGGCACTTTACGCGACTGCCCGCGCAACACGGCGAACAGGTTGCGTCCGTCCCGGGTGCGCAGTGGCCAGCTGGCGCTGGCATTGATGCTGGCGCGGCCGAGCAGTTCGTCCAGCGAGCAGTCGAAAAACGCCTCCACCGGTTTGCCCAGCAAGCCGCCACGGATATGCCCCAGCAGGTTCAGCGCACTCTGATTGACTGCACAGATTCGCCCTTCACCGTCGAACGCCAGCAGCCCTTCGCTGAACAAACCGACGGACTCGGCCTGAAGATGAAAACGCAGCAGCCATTGATTATCGAAACAACGCAGGAAATAACAGCTCTCGATCATCTTCGCCGAAAGATTGACCAGGGCCATGGTATGAAACTGACTCTGGCGCGATACCTCGTGCCGCGCCGAGGACACGTCGAGTACCGCCAGCAGCTCGCCGTGCGGATCGAATACCGGACTTGCCGAACAGGTCAGGCCCGTGTGTCGCCCGCGGAAATGCTCGTCCTGGTGAATGGTCAGCGACTGGCGCTCCACCAGGCAGGTGCCGATGCCGTTGGTGCCTTCACAGGCCTCGCTCCAGTCGGCTCCGAGCCAGAGGCCGGCACGTTCGAAAATCTTGCGTTCGGCCGGTGCCGTCACGCAGTTGAGGATCACCCCACGAGCATCGGTCAACAGCACGGCGTGGCCGGCACCGGAAAGTTGCTGGTGAAGGCTGGTCATTTCATTGCCGGCGATGTGCAGCACCTGCTGCAAGCGTTCGCGGCTTTCCAGGACGCGGCCATGCTCCAGCACCGTCGGTGCCATGGTCAGGGCCGGGTCGAGGTGATAGTCCTCCAGACAGCGCAGCCAGGAACGGGCGATGGACGGGTCACTGCCAGGTCCCTGCAGGTGGGCCTTGCCCTGGGCTACGGTCAACACCTGCTGGGCATGGCGGCTCAAATGGTTGTCGTGCATTTCTTATTATTCTCCCCGGGGCTCGGCGACCCGTGCATGCGGTGATGCCGAGCATCCTCCAGCCGGGCCTGCATTGCAATGCTGGCAAGACCGACCAGTCACATCCTGTGCCAGAAACGGTACAAAGTGTCACAAGCACTGTACCGATACCGTCACATGCACTCTCCGCCCGTCCGACAAAAACCGCGCAAGGCCTTGATTTACATGACCTGCAAGGCAGTGGCCCGACCCTTGCTCTACGCTTAAAGCAAGCGCACACGCGCGTCTTCCTTATAAGCACAAGAACCAAGGAGAAACCATCATGCGTTACGCTCACCCCGGTACTGAAGGCGCTATCGTTTCGTTCAAGAGCAAATACGGAAATTACATCGGCGGCGAGTTCGTCGCGCCTGTCAAAGGTCAGTACTTCACCAATACCTCGCCAGTAAATGGCCAACCCATTGCCGAATTCCCACGCTCCACGGCCGAAGACATCGACAAGGCCCTGGACGCTGCCCACGCGGCCGCCGATGCCTGGGGCGCCACGTCCGCCCAGGCTCGCTCGCTGGTGCTGCTGAAAATTGCCGACCGCATCGAACAGAACCTGGAACTGCTGGCGATCACCGAATCCTGGGACAACGGCAAAGCCGTGCGTGAAACCCTCAACGCCGACATCCCGCTGGCCGCCGACCATTTCCGCTACTTCGCTGGCTGCATCCGCGCCCAGGAGGGCAGCGCTGCCGAAATCGACGGTAACACCGTGGCCTATCACATCCATGAACCCCTGGGCGTGGTCGGGCAGATCATTCCGTGGAACTTCCCGATCCTGATGGCCGCCTGGAAACTCGCCCCGGCCCTGGCCGCCGGTAACTGCGTGGTGCTCAAGCCTGCCGAGCAAACCCCACTGGGCATCACCGTACTGGTCGAGCTGATCGGCGACCTGCTGCCACCCGGTGTACTGAACATCGTGCAAGGCTACGGCAAAGAAGCCGGCGAAGCCCTGGCCACCAGCAAGCGCATCGCCAAGATCGCTTTCACCGGCTCGACCCCAGTCGGTTCGCACATCATGAAATGCGCAGCCGAAAACATCATTCCGTCCACCGTGGAGCTGGGTGGCAAGTCGCCGAACATCTTCTTCGAAGACATCATGAAGGCCGAACCGTCCTTCATCGAAAAAGCCGCTGAAGGCCTGGTGCTGGCGTTCTTCAACCAGGGCGAAGTCTGCACCTGCCCTTCCCGCGCACTGGTGCAGGAATCGATCTACGACGAGTTCATGGCCGTCGTGATGAAGAAAGTCCTGCAAATCAAACGTGGCGACCCGCTGGACACCGACACCATGGTCGGCGCCCAGGCCTCCGAGCAGCAATTCGACAAGATTCTTTCGTACCTGGAAATCGCCAAGGGCGAAGGTGCCGAGCTGCTGACCGGTGGCAAGGTGGAAAAACTCGAAGGCAACCTGGCCTCCGGTTATTACATCCAGCCGACCCTGCTCAAGGGCACCAACAAGATGCGCGTATTCCAGGAAGAAATCTTCGGCCCGGTGGTGAGCATCACCACCTTCAAGGACGAAGCCGAAGCCCTGGCCATCGCCAACGACACCGAGTTCGGCTTGGGCGCCGGCCTCTGGACCCGCGATATCAACCGCGCCTACCGCATGGGCCGCGCGATCAAGGCCGGTCGTGTCTGGACCAACTGCTACCACCTGTACCCGGCGCATGCCGCGTTTGGCGGGTACAAGAAGTCTGGCGTCGGCCGTGAAACCCACAAGATGATGCTCGACCACTATCAGCAGACCAAGAACCTGCTGGTGAGCTACGACATCAATCCGCTGGGCTTCTTCTAACCCGGCCCGACACCGTGTAACGGCTTTCGCTGGCAAGCCAGCTCCTACAGGGATCACACCGCACCTGTAGGAGCTGGCTTGCCAGCGATGGCGTCCTGAATGACACAACCACTCAAGGCCTGGCCGCTCTGGCACGGCCCTTGCGTGCCCGCTACACACCCAAACGCAGCTCCCGAAAGTCCAACAAAATCAAAAAATAAAAAGACAGCGAGGACTTATGACTTCTTCCACACAGCTCAAACCCACGCTCGGCACCCTGCATCTATGGGGCATTGCCGTTGGCCTGGTGATCTCCGGCGAATACTTCGGCTGGAGTTACGGCTGGGGCACCGCAGGGACCCTGGGGTTCCTCGTCACCGCACTGATGGTGGCAACGATGTACACCTGCTTCATCTTCAGTTTCACCGAATTGACCACAGCCATTCCCCATGCCGGCGGTCCGTTTGCCTATAGTCGGCGAGCCTTCGGTGAAAAAGGCGGACTGATCGCCGGCATCGCCACCCTGATCGAATTCGTTTTCGCACCGCCGGCCATCGCCATGGCCATCGGCGCCTATCTCAACGTGCAATACCCGGAACTGGACCCGAAAATAGCCGCGGTGGGCGCCTACTTCGTGTTCATGACCCTCAATATTCTCGGCGTCAGCATCGCCGCCACCTTCGAACTGGTGGTGACCGTGCTGGCCGTTGCCGAACTGCTGGTGTTCATGGGCGTGGTCGCGCCAGGCTTCAGCTTCAGCAACTTCGTACTCAATGGCTGGTCGGGCTCCAGTGAGTTCACCATCGCGTCCATTCCCGGCATTTTTGCGGCCATTCCCTTCGCCATCTGGTTCTTTCTCGCCATCGAAGGCGCAGCCATGGCCGCCGAGGAAGCCAAGGACCCGAAACGCACGATTCCCAGGGCATACGTCAGCGGCATCCTGACCCTGGTGTTCCTGGCCATCGGCACCATGGTGATGGCCGGTGGCGTTGGCGACTGGCGCCAGCTGGCAAACATCAACGACCCGCTACCCCAGGCCATGAAAACGGTGGTCGGCAACAATTCAACCTGGATGCACATGCTGGTCTGGATCGGCCTGTTCGGCCTGGTGGCGAGTTTCCACGGGATCATTCTCGGCTACTCGCGCCAGTTCTTCGCCCTGGCCCGCGCCGGTTACCTGCCGCGCAGCCTGGCCAAGCTCTCGCGCTTCCAGACCCCGCATCGGGCGATCCTGGCCGGTGGGGTGATCGGCATTGCCGCCATCTACAGCGATGGCCTGGTCAACCTGCAAGGCATGTCGCTGACGGCGGCAATGATCACCATGTCGGTATTTGGTGCCATCGTGATGTACATCATCAGTATGCTGAGCTTGTTCAAGCTGCGTAAAACCGAGCCGAACCTCGAACGCACCTTCCGCGCGCCGGGCTATCCGATCGTACCGGGGATTGCCCTGTTCCTGGCGCTGGTGTGCCTGGTCGCGATGGCGTGGTTCAACACCTTGATCGGCCTGGTCTTCCTCGGCTTCATGGCCGCCGGTTACCTGTATTTCCAACTGACCGCGCGGCAACGCTCCGAAGCACCGGCGGACGCTATGCTCGAAGGTATCTAGTTGCACCGGCGCCGGGCGCATTGCCCGGCAACGCCATATTGAAGTGCACAATGAATTTGAGTCATCTACAGAATCAGGAGGACACCGCCCATGGCCGTATTTGCCCATTCCGTCGGCGCCCAGACCTACCGTTTCGAGAATCTCAAGGAAGTGATGGCCAAGGCCACCCCGGCCCGCTCCGGGGACTTTCTGGCCGGCGTCGCCGCCCTCAATGACGGCGAGCGCGTGGCGGCGCAGATGGCGTTGGCCGACATCCCACTGAGCCACTTCGTCCAGGAAGTGCTGATCCCCTACGAGGACGATGAAGTTACCCGACTGATCATCGACACCCACGATAAGCAGGCTTTCGCGGTGGTCAGCCATCTCACCGTCGGCGGTTTTCGCGACTGGTTGCTCAGCGACGCCGCCGACGAACAGGTGCTTCGCGCCCTCGCCCCCGGCCTGACCCCGGAAATGGTGGCGGCCGTCTCGAAGATCATGCGCGTACAGGACCTGGTCCTGGTGGCGCAGAAGATTCGCGTCGTCACGCAATTCCGCGGCACCCTCGGCCTGCGCGGTCGCCTGTCCACCCGCCTGCAACCCAATCACCCCACTGACGAACCGGCCGGTATCGCCGCGAGTATCCTCGATGGCCTGCTGCACGGTAATGGCGATGCCATGATCGGCATCAACCCGGCCACCGACAGCATCGCCTCGATCTGCGCCATGCTGGAAATGCTCGATGCGATCATCCAGCGCTACGAAATCCCGACCCAGGCCTGCGTGCTGACCCACGTCACCACCTCAATCGAAGCGGTCAATCGCGGTGTACCCCTGGACCTGGTGTTTCAGTCGATTGCCGGCACCGAGGCGGCCAACGCCAGCTTCGGCATCAATCTGAATGTGCTCAAGGAAGGTTACGACGCCGGTTTGAGCCTCAATCGCGGCACGCTTGGCAAGAACCTGATGTATTTCGAAACTGGCCAGGGCAGCGCCCTGTCGGCCAATGCGCACCACGGCATCGACCAGCAGACCTGCGAAACCAGGGCCTACGCAGTGGCCCGCCATTTCAATCCGTTCCTGGTGAACACCGTTGTCGGATTCATCGGCCCCGAATACCTCTACAACGGCAAACAGATCATCCGCGCCGGCCTCGAAGACCACTTCTGCGGCAAGCTGCTGGGCGTACCGATGGGTTGCGATATCTGCTACACCAACCACGCCGAGGCCGACCAGGATGACATGGATACCCTGTTGACCCTGCTCGGAGTGGCCGGGATCAACTTCATCATGGGCATTCCCGGTTCCGACGACATCATGCTCAACTACCAGACCACGTCGTTCCACGATGCGCTTTACGCCCGGCAGACGCTGGGGCTCAAGCCTGCGCCGGAGTTCGAGCAATGGCTGGCGAAAATGGGCATCTTCACTCAGGCGGACGGCAAGGTCCTGTTCGGTAACAGCCTGCCGCCGGCCTTCCGCCAGGCCTTGGCGCAATTGGGATGAGTGATATGGAAAAACCACCCTTCGATCCGCACAACCCGTGGCTGGAGCTGCGACGCCTGACGCCCGCACGCATTGCCCTGGGCCGCACCGGTACCAGCCTGCCCACCCGTGCCCAGCTGGACTTTCAATTTGCCCACGCCCAGGCGCGAGACGCGGTGCACTTGCCGTTTGATCATGCCTCCCTCAGCGAGCAACTGGCCGAACGGGGCCGTCAGAGCCTGTTGCTGCACAGCGCAGCACCTGATCGCAACAGCTACCTGCAGCGCCCCGATCTGGGGCGCAAATTGAGCGATGGGTCGGCCCGAACCCTGCGCGAATACGCAGCAGCCAATCCTGGCGGGGTCGACCTGGCCATCGTGGTAGCCGATGGATTGTCGGCATTGGCGGTGCATCGCCATACTCTGCCGTTCCTGGCGCGCTTTGCAGAGCAGAGTTCCACCGACGGGTGGTCCATGGCGCCCGTGATGCTGGTGGAACAGGGCCGGGTCGCTGTAGCCGACGAGATCGGCGAACTGTTGGGTGCAAAAATGACCGTGATCCTGATCGGCGAACGCCCTGGCCTGAGCTCTCCAGACAGCCTGGGATTATATTTCACCTACAATCCAAAGGTCGGCCTGACCGACGCCTATCGCAACTGCATCTCGAATGTGCGCCTTGAAGGCCTGACTTACGGCATGGCGGCACACCGTTTGCTGTATTTGATGCGCGAGGCATGCCGGCGACAGTTATCCGGGGTCAATCTGAAGGACGAAGCGCAGGTGCAAACGCTGGAATCGGACGCAGGAGCGGACATGAAGGGAAATTTCCTACTTGATACGCCCCAATCCTGAACCGCTTCCGCATTGCACTTTCTCACCCTTTTCAGGCAGGATCGACGCACGGCTGCCAGTGAGTACCCTTTGCCGCCAAAGCACGTGAAGACAGCCACTTGAAGACGAGACCTACCATGCGGATTATTCAAGCGACCCTCGAACACCTGGACCAGCTGACCCCGTTGTTCGTCAAATATCGCGAGTTTTATGGCTCCCTGGCCTATCCGGACTCGTCCCGGGCGTTCCTCGAGAAGCGCCTGCGCCGCAAGGAATCGGTGATCTACCTGGCCCTGTCCGACGATGACAGCAACAGACTGCTGGGCTTCTGTCAGTTGTACCCGAGCTTTTCTTCGCTTTCGCTTAAACGCGTGTGGATCCTCAACGATATCTATGTCGCCGAAGATGCACGCCGCCAGTTGGTGGCCGACAACCTGATCCGCACCGCGAAGAAAATGGCCAAGGAAACCAATGCCGTACGCATGCGCGTTTCCACCAGCAGCAACAACGAAGTGGCGCAGAAAACCTACGAATCCATCGGATTCAAGGAAGACACCGAGTTCAAGAACTACGTGTTGCCGATCAGCGACGAGTTGTAAGGTCAAAAAGATCGCAGCTTTCGGTCGAAGGCTGCGGTCTTTTCTTCAATACAAGCCGAAATCCCCTGCTACAAACCCTACGCGCTTTTCACTTCCCAGCCCGTATAATCCCGTTCTTTCCGACTTGTAAGAAAAACTACCTCCTGTCTGTAGTCTTACGCGAAGTCATCCGTAGGCCTGCTGAGTCGGGCCGTTACCACAGGTGCCGTCCATGGATTTCAACCCGCTCGATCTCGTCCTGCATCTCGATGTCTACCTCGATTTGCTGGTCACCAACTACGGGCCATGGATCTACGCCATTCTGTTCCTGGTGATCTTCTGTGAAACCGGCCTGGTGGTCATGCCCTTCCTGCCCGGCGATTCACTCCTGTTCATCGCCGGCGCCGTTGCGGCCGGTGGTGGCATGGATCCGGTGTTGCTGGGCGGCTTGCTGATGCTGGCGGCGATCCTCGGTGACAGCACCAACTACATCATCGGACGAACGGCCGGCGAGCGATTGTTCAGCAACCCGAACTCGAAGATCTTCCGGCGCGACTACCTGCAGCAAACCCACGACTTCTACGACAAGCACGGCGGCAAAACCGTGACCCTGGCGCGTTTCCTGCCGATCATTCGCACCTTTGCCCCCTTCGTCGCCGGCGTCGCGAAAATGCCTTACCCGCGCTTCTTCGCCTTCAGCGTGCTGGGCACGGTTCTCTGGGTCGGTGGCCTGGTCACCCTGGGTTACTTCTTCGGTAACGTGCCGTTCATCAAATCCAACCTGTCGCTGTTGGTGGTGGGCATCATCCTGCTGTCGCTGGTGCCGATGATCATTGGCATTGTGCGCAGCCGCTTTGGCGGCTCGAACTCCAAAACCGCATCACGCTGACAGCATGTGGTCCCTTGGCGCCTGGCGACGCCGGCGCATCCTGGCCAAGCACCCGATAGCCGATGGAATGTGGCAGCGGGTGCGCCATCACCTGAGCTTTCTCGATGGCATCAGCGCCGCCGAAGACCAATGGCTGCGCGAAGCCTGCGTACTGTTCCTGCAGGACAAACACCTCACCGCCCTGCCCGGTGTCGAACTGCATCAGGAACAACGCCTGCTGCTCGCCGCCCAGGCGCAATTGCCGTTGCTGCACCTGGGTGACCTGAACTGGTACCAGGGCTTTCACGAAATCGTGCTCTACCCCGACGATTTCCTCAGCCCCCAGCGCCATCGTGATGCCAGTGGTGTCGAGCACGAATGGGACGGCGAGCACAGCGGCGAAGCCTGGCAGCAAGGGCCGATCATCCTGGCCTGGCCGGGCGTCATGGCCAGCGGCGGCTGGGAAGGTTACAACCTGGTGATCCACGAACTGGCGCACAAACTCGACATGCTCAATGGCAACGCCAACGGCTTGCCACCGCTGCACCCCGACATGCGAGTCAGCGACTGGGCCAGGGTCATGCAGGAAGCCTACGACGATCTCGACCGTCAACTGGAACGCAATCCGGACGCCGAGACCGCCATTGATCCGTATGCGGCGCAAAACCCTGCCGAGTTCTTCGCCGTCACCAGCGAATACTTCTTCAGTGCCCCGGATTTGCTGCACGAGGCTTATCCACAGGTCTATGAGCAACTAAAGCTGTTCTATCGCCAGGACCCACTGGCAAGGCTGCGGCAACTTCTGGCCGAGAACCCGGTCTATCAGGCACACGACTAAGGTCTACACGACCTCTGGTACGTGGCGCCGACGTAGGAATATGCCTATAATCGCCGCCACTTTTTGGTCAATCCGGCCAAGTGTTTCTGGTCAACTAACGGGGGCAACGCCCAATGAGCTACAGCAAGATTCCGGCTGGCAAAGACCTGCCGAACGACATCTACGTCGCGATCGAGATTCCGGCCAACCACGCGCCGATCAAATACGAAATCGACAAAGACAGCGATTGCCTGTTCGTTGACCGTTTCATGGCCACCCCAATGTTCTACCCGGCCAACTACGGTTACATCCCGAACACCCTGGCGGACGACGGTGATCCCCTCGACGTGCTGGTGGTAACTCCTTACCCGGTTGCTCCAGGCTCGGTGATCCGCGCGCGTCCAGTCGGCATCCTGAACATGACCGACGATGGCGGCGGCGATGCCAAAGTGATCGCGGTTCCACACGACAAGCTGTCCCAGCTGTACGTCGACGTGAAGGAATACACCGACCTGCCGCCGCTGCTGATCCAGCAGATCGAGCACTTCTTCGCGAACTACAAAGATCTCGAAAAAGGCAAATGGGTCAAGATCGAAGGCTGGGCCGGCGCAGACGCCGCCCGCGAAGCGATCACCAAGTCGGTTGCTGCCTACAAAGGTTAAGAGCAACTGCAGGCTTCAAGAAGAACCCCGGTTGATCCGGGGTTTTTTCTGCGCGCCTATGGCTGATTAAACGATTTGTTTAATGCGCGGCTTTTTCGGGTTTTCCTGTTTATTTTTCACCCAACGCGTCTCACATCCAGTCGTAAATTTCCCGCGAAATTTGAACGAGCCGTTTATTCAAAGCCCTGACCGGCGCCAGTAGACTCCCGTTCATGAAAAAAAACACTAGCGGCCCACGGTTTAAAGCGCTCCTTGAAGCAGCGAACATCACGACGACAGGATTCGCCGAATTCCTGGATACGGCTCCGCAAAATGTACACAACTGGTACACCCGCGGCGTGCCCGCCCATTGCATGGAAGAAGTCGCCCGAAAACTCTCGGTCAACAGCGACTGGCTGAAAACCGGCGACGGCTCGAAAGATGCCAGGCACCTGCGCCTGGTCGACGACACCGGCAATACCTTCGACGCCCAGGCGATCCGTGGTGTCTATACGGTGCTCGAGCCCACCGACATCGAATTGCCCTTCTACAAGGAAGTGATTACAGCCCCCGGCTCCAAAAAGACCCACGTCATCGAAGACCGCGCACAATGCCTGAGCCTGCCCCGCAGCCACCTCGACTCCCTGGAAATCAATCACGCCGATGCCATCTGTGCCACCATGATCGGCAACAGCATGGCCGAGAAAATCGATGACGGCTCTACCCTGGCGATCGACCGCGGGCTGACCCAGATTGTCGATGGCCAGATCTACGCCATCGAACACGACGGCATGCTGCGCATCAAATACCTGCACCGAATGCCGGGCAATGCCCTGCGCTTGCGCAGCCATAACCGCGCCGATTACCCCGATGAAATCTTTCGCCCCGCGCAAATCGAAGAACAGAACATCCGGGTACTGGGCTGGGTGTTCTGGTGGTCGACACTCAACAAACGACGGCCACCGCTACCGTTCCTGTAGGAGCGAGCATGCTCGCGATGGACGTCAACGATTACGCAGGAAGCCTGGCACCTCGCAGCGTTCTCGGGTCCATCGCGAGCATGCTCGCTCCTACAAAAGGTTCTGGCCGCTCCAGTGATCAACCACCAGACCACCCAACCCGAACACCCAGGAACCCCAACCTCACACACCAGGCTGGGAATTCTGCAAAAAAATCAGTATGCTGCGCCCCACATTTGCGCATCACCCCGCCAAGCGGCCCTGATCGCACCGACAAGGCAGATGACTTTCTCGCCAAGTCCCACAGCCGGACGCAAGATCCGGGTGTACGTTTTGAAGGCTGGCGCGGTTTACCAAAAATGAACCAAGCCAGTCCCCGAGAAGCCGGCCACAAGCCGGCTTTTTAATGCCCGCCAAAAAACATACCTGCCTGAAGAAACTTGGGGTAACGCCCTCCGGGCTTTTGAGTGGAAGCCGTCCTGGCTCGCCTGGCGAGATATCACCCCCTCGTATGCACTGCCCGAAAATCCGAGCTATACCTCTCGCTGGCTGTCCGAAAATGCAAGATGCATTTCTGATGTCTGCATGCTGTCCGCGGACCTGATTCCCGGTTTTTTTTGCGACTGCCCATAACCTGCAGTTGCTCAAAACTAACGAGGTGAAAATGAACAGGATGTCATACAGGGGCTGGACGATGGCTGCGGCAGTTGTCGTAGCGGGTTCAACGCTTTTCGCGGGGTGCGCGAGCAAGAACGATCCGATTGCGCAGGCAGACAAGGCGGATGTGGTTAAGGGCGTGGCCGCGCCGAGTCTTGAGCAGACCAAGGCGATCGCCGAGGAAGGCTTTATCTACGGCTTGCCGCTGGTCATGAACTACGCCGTGATGAACGAGTTCGCGGTGGACCCCAATTCAAGTCAGTTCAAGGCTCCCTTCAATCAACTGCACAACGAGCATCGGGTCGCGACGCCTGCAGATACCGCTGTCATTACGCCGAACAGCGACACCCCGTACTCGATACTCTGGGCCGACCTGCGCGCGGAGCCGTTGGTGATCACGGTGCCGGCAGTCTCCAAACAGCGCTATTACTCGATTCAACTGATCGACGGCAACACCTATAACTATGGCTACATCGGCAGTCGGGCAACTGCCAGTGCGCCCGGGAGCTATTTGGTTGCAGGCCCCGACTGGAAGGGCACGACACCTCCAGGCATCGACAAGGTGTTCACCTCCACGACCCCTTTCGGCCTGACACTGATTCGGACCCAGCTGTTCAATCCGGCCGATATGCCAAATGTCGAGAAGGTGCAAGCAGGCTACAAGATCCAGCCGTTGTCCGCCTTCCTCCATCAACCCGCGCCACCCGCTGCGCCGAAGATTTCTTTCGTACCGGCTACCACGGAAGGCATCAAGGCCAACTTCTTCGAGTACCTGTCGGCCGCGATGCAGTATGTGCCAGCATCGGCTGACGACAAGGCGATCCGGGCCAGGCTGGCCAGCATCGGGGTAGGTCCCGGCCGGAACTTTGAATTCAAGGACCTCTCGCTCGAGCACAAGGCCGCGGTCCTGCTCGGGATGAAGGCCGGCGACGAAAAGGTCGACAAGTTTCTCTCTGGCGGCATGAAGAATATCAACGGCTGGAACATCGGCGCGTTCTTCGGTGACCAGGCGTTCTACCAGACCGACTGGCTGAAACGGGCCGGCGCTGCAAAGGGTGGCTTGTACGGCAATGACGCCGCCGAGGCGATGTACCCCTACACGCGCACCGACGGCACTGGCCAGACGCTGGATACCAGCAAACACAACTACACGCTCACCTTCCCCGCCGGCAAACTGCCACCGGTTAATGCCTTCTGGTCGGTGACCCTGTACGACGGCAAGAGCCAGTTGCTGATCAAGAACCCGATCAACCGCTACCTGATCAATTCACCGATGCTGTCGGGCATGAAAAAGAACGCGGATGGTTCGCTGACCCTGTACATCCAGAAGGATTCGCCGGGCAAAGCGAAGGAGGCCAACTGGTTGCCGGCGCCTGACGATACGGTCTATATGGTGATGCGCCTCTACTGGCCGAAGACCACTCCGCCTTCAATTCTTCCAGCTGGCAACGGCAGCTGGCAGCCACCCCCGCTGGTGGTCGCGAAGTAATGCAAAGAGCGGTGGGGCGAGCCTGACTCACGGATAGCTGAAGCTTTTCACCAGCGTCAACTCCCCCACCGCCCGCATCGGCACCAGGAACGTCTCCATTTTCTCGCTGGGCGTCCCCTCCTCGGTAATCACCGTCACCTGCGCCGTCGTCAGCGGTTGCACCGCATCCTCCTGCCCCTCTTCATCGCTGCGATACCCTCCGCCAAAGTAGTTCACATACACCAGGTACTGCCCCTTGATCGGCGCAGGCATGGCGAAGATTTCCGGGCCGTAGCCGGTGGTGACGTCGACATCGAGTGCGGCGCCATTGGCCACGACGCGGTCGCCGTACCAGATGTGGGCGCCGTCCGGGGTGATCAGGTGCAGGTCGAGGTCGGTGCCGTCGCTGTCCCAGGCCAGCAGCACGCGCAGTTTGGCTGGGGTTGCTCCGCCACTGGCGTTGAGGAATTGTGTCCGGTGGCGTTGCTGGCCGTCTGGGCTGCGGACTTCGACGCTGTTGCTGCCGTTGGGGAAGGAGAACGGTCGATCGAAGCCACCTGCCGGGTCGATTTTCAGGGGCATGCTGACGCCGTTGACGATCAGCCGTCCGGGTTCGCCGTTCTTCGGCGCGGCTTTGATCTGGCCGGCGATGCGCGCGGTGTTGGCCTGGCCTGCCGGGGTGTTCACCGACGAGGCCGGGTAGTTGACGACCTGGCGAAAACTCTCGCCTTCACCTTCGGCGGCGCCGGTTCGCCAGCCACCTGAAGGGGTGTCGAGTTTGACGCTGTCGGTGGCGGTTGCCGGCGATAGCATGGCGAACGCGCAGAGCAGCAGCAAGACCTGTGGATAACGATGGTTCATGGTCTATTCCAGCAAGAGGTGACGGGCGAGCCCTTCGATGTAGGTTTCATCCTGGCCGTTGGGGTGCGCTTCGAAGGCCAGGTGCAGGTATTCGTGGGTCAGGTCGAGGCGGTCTTGCAGCGAGCGCACGCCGCGCACGTATATACGCTGGCGTTCGCGGTCGACGAAGGGACGGCCGAACGCCAGGCGGCATACGGCGAAGGTGCTGACTTCGTTGTAGCCGGCTTCACCTTCCAGACGGGGGCGCCAGCTGCGGCGCTGCTTTTGCAGCCAGTCTTGCGCCGCGGGCAGCGCTTCGCAGGAGGCAACCGGGTTGTCCCAGCGGCTGAGGCTGGCGCGTGGGTAGGCGTGGAGCAGGATGGCGTCGTAACGCTGGCCGGCGTTGGCTTGTTCCACGGCTTGTTGCCAGGACAATTTGTCCAGGCCCGGCTGGGTGGAGTGGTAAGTCACCGTGCTGCCGGCGAGCACCAGGTCGCTGGTCCAGGCGGCGATGGCGCGCGTCTGTGCGGTGGCCGGGCGTGGGGCAACCCGTTGGCGTTGGCTGCTGTCGTCGATGCTCAGGCAATCACCGTTACGCGTGGCGTTTTGCAGCAGGTAAGTGCGGATGGCCACGGTCAGGGCCTTGGCGGCTTCCGCGGGTTCGGCACTGGCCTCACGCTGGAGAACTCGGGCGACATACTCTTCGCGATCCAGTCGGGCGACCAGCTTGTCCTTGAGTAAAAACAGTTCGCCGTCACTGTGGATATCCAGTTGGTTGCCATTGACGAACTCGACGCGGTAGTCGCCCTGCAACTGGGCGGAGGACACCACACCATCACCAGACAAAACCCGTTGAAGTGGATAGCGCGAGAACAAATCGACCTCGACACACTGCCCCGCTTCCGCCGGCCAGGACGTCGGCACCACCGCCGATAGCGCCTGAGCATAATCGCGCAGGACCCGCTGGCTGGTTCCGCGTCCCCCTGCCCAGATCGGCGTGCCATCCGACGTCCAACCGGCGAAACCACCCTGACGCGAGGCAGCATCGTGATCCCCCAGCCAGCTCCAGGTCTTTACCCGCAAGCGGCTACCGAGCTCGCCCACGACGTTGCCATCCGCCGCGTTCAGCACCACATCCAGCAACACGCGACGTGCCTGGTCCTGCGCTGGCATCAGCGCCAGCGCGCGCAACAATTCAACCACCGATACCCGGGTGGCGGGCTGCAGTGAAGGCAAGTCCAGCAGCCATTCGGGCGCCTGTCGTTCCTGCCAATATTCACGCCAGGCGCCAGGGTCGAGCGCCAGTCGCGCCGGCTCGAAATACAGCCCGCAAGACTTCACCAACGCCTGATCCCGCTCGACCTTGCCACCAACAGCGCAGCAATAAACTTCCTCTTTCGACTGGCCGCGACACTCATACGCCGGCTCACGCGCGCCGGTATCCACCAGCCAGGCGTACACAAACAGCTTCCAGACACTGCCCAGGGGTGCCTGCAGACTGTCGGACAAGGGTTCGCGCGACAGCAGCTGCGTGTGGCTCAACGTCAGCAGTTGGTCCTTGAAGGCCAGCCGCAGCGGTTCCTCCTGCGCGGTGGCCAGCGCGGGAATCAGACTCAGCAGCAACCAGACCCAAGGCCGATACATGTCAGTGAACCGTCACCTGACCCAGCGCCGGTTTCTGCTCCCGGGCCTGATGCTGCGGCGCGTAGACCTGGGTGAAGCGCGCCGGCGGCAGGTTGAACTGGCCTTTTTGCGAGAAACGCACCAGGTGACGCAGGCGCAGTTCGCCGCTCAAGGCATCCACCGGCACGGCGTAGGCCATTTGTCCCGGCTCGAAACGGGCCTTCTCCAGCGCCGTCGGTTCAGTCCCGGCCTTGCCCATGAGCTTGATGCCCCAAGTCGTGCGTTCGACATCCGCGCCCGGTGGCAGCGGCACTTCGAGCAAGCCATAGCGCAGGGGGCTGGCGGCTTTGCTGGTCAGGATCACTTCGTCGAGGTACAGGCTGTCGCTGGATAGCGGCGCATTGCCGACCGGCTGCAGCTTGAAGGTAAACGCTTCATCTCCCGGCACCAGTCGCGACAGGCGACGGGTGATGGTCACGGGCAGCGGATCGACCGCTGGCTGCTGGCTCTGGAAGCTCAACGCGGCGCTCAGTGGACGTTCTTGCGCACCGCTCAGCGACAGTACGGCAGGGACCTGCGCGCCTTGCCATGTCCAATAAACCTCACCCGTGGCGCCCTGCTCCTGCTTCCAGCCGTCACCCGGTTTCAGGGCCACGGCTGGCGCGGTTTGTTCGATGCTGCGTTGCAACCAGGTCAGTGCCAGCGCACGCTCCAGGGTGGACTGCTGTGGCAGCAAACGTTGCAACAACGCTTGCGCATGGGCCTGATCGAAAGGCTGCAGCGACGCATCCAGCGCCTCGGCAAACGGCTCGGAACTGGTGGCCAGGCGCTGCTGCGCGTCCGCCAGTTGCCGCTTGAACGCGTCCGGCAAAGCGACCTTCGATTGCCCGGCCAACGAGGCGGTCAAGACCCGGGCAGCGGCCAGGCCCAACGCCGAATCCGGATCCCCCATGACCAGGCTATCGCCCGTCACGTCCGTGACGTTCGCGGCTCGTCCCTCACCTGCCTGCATGAGGTCTTCCATCAATCCGCTGAGCAAGGTATTGACCGGCAACCGCATCTGCTTGGCGAACGACAGGATCAGTGCCCGTTGCAGCAGCGGCGTGTTCTTCGCCTGTTTCGCGTACACCTCCAACACCCGCTGCCAATGCTCCGGCGGCAGGCTCAGTTCCAGCACCCGGCTGGCGTGCCAGTCGGCGTAATAGGCGTAGGCGGTGAGAAACGCATCCGGCTCGCCGTCCATGCCCCACCAGGTGAAGCTCGCCGAAGGACCGGCCATTAGCACCAGGCGCAGGCGACTGTTCTGCATGATCAGGCGCAGGCGATCGCGAACCTGCGGGTTCGGCGACAGGGCTGGATAGGCGATGCTCAACGGCAGCAAGCCACTGGCGGTTTGCTCGACGCCGCCGTACGGGTAGCCCAGCAAGTCATCGAGGGCAGCACGGAACAGCGCTTGCGGGCTGTCATCCAGGCGCAGGCGAATATCCGTGGCATCCGCCGGCAAGGTCAGCGGCGTCTCTGCGCCGGCCACGTCCAGGCGCTGGCTTTGCGTGACTTGCCAGCCTTCGCCGGTAACGCTCAGGCGCACGGCCAGGGCATCGGCGGTTTTGCCGTCCTGCACCAGTTCGGCAGTCCACTCGCCATTGACCCACTCGAACGCCGGCAACGGCAGGTAGTTGATGCCGCTGTTGAGCGTGACAGGCACCCGTTGTTCGCTGCCCGCGTAATGAATCACCAGCTCAGCCTTGACCGGGTTTTGCGCCTGGCTGAAAGCAAATACGCCGAGATCCGGTTTGTCACCCGCGCGGAATGTGTTCGGCCCGCTCCACTTCAGGTACAGCGGTTTCTCCGAGCGCACGAACTGCTTCTTCTGCCCGACCTGGCCGTCATCGGCGATCGCCCGGGCGGTGATACGCCAGCGAGTCAGCGAGTCCGGCATCTTGAAGGTGAACCGGGTCTTGCCGTTGGCGTCGGTGACAAGCTCCGGTTGCCAGGCGGCGGTGTCGACGTCTTCGCGACGCGGCCGCTCCAGCACCTTCACGCCGCGCTCGCTGCGGTTGGCCTTGCCCGGAGCGCCGGGGCTGCCTGGCAACGCGACGTCGTAGCTGATGAACGACAGACTGGCGCTGGTGCGCACGTTGTTGCGGCGTGGATGGTAGAAGAACTGGTCGATGCTCGGGGCGATTTCCGGCTGCAAGGCATAGACCATTTCGTCGACCACACTGACCGTCAGATGCGCAGGAATCGGCTTTCCGGCGAACTGCGTGGTCAGGTCCACCGACACCGTGTCGCCGGGGCGGTAGGTCTCTTTATCAGTGGCGATGGCCACGTCGATCTGCGGCGTGATCACCTTGATCCCGGCGTTCTGGAAGCTGTACTGGCCGCCCTTGGTGTACAGCACCGAGAAGGTCAGGTTCGGCGCGAAGCTGTCCTGCACCGCAATGCGCGCGCGGTATTGGGTGTCGCTGAGTTTTTCCAGCTTCAACCAGGCGCCACCCTTGGACAGCAACGCCGTGGCCTCGACCTTGTCGCGCTCCAGCGACAGCAGCGCATCGCTGATCGGCTCGGGGAAAGTGATCAACGCCAAGGCTTCATCACCGGCCTTGTACTCGGGTTTGTCGAGGACGATTTCCACGGTTCCCGGTACGGCCTTGACGCCCTCTCCGGTGACGGAATGGCCGGTGGCGCCGAGGGTGCGGCCGTGGTCATCCTTGAGCGTCAGGTTGTAAGTCCCCGGCCGCTCGAAGGCCAGGGTGAAACCTTTGTCGGTTACCGCGAGTTTACCTTTACCCGTGCTCTGGTCTTCCAGGCGAACCCAGCCATAGCTGCTCGGGGTGACCGCTGCACTTTGTTCGCTTTCATTGACATAGCTGAACGCAACCTTGTCGCCCACCGCACTGAAGCGCTGCGGTGCACTCAAGCGAAAATTCGCCGCGCCACGATCGATGAGGATTTCCTTGGTGGTCTTGACCCGATACGCCGCGCCGTCGCTCGCGAACACAGTGAGCATGTAGCGACTCGGTTTTTCCGCAGCCGGCAGATCGAGGACGGCGTTGCCCTTGGCGTCGGTGGTCAGTTCGGTGCTGGTCAGCTCCACCGGGAATTGCCCGAGGTATTGCAGCTCGTTGTCGACCATCGACAATTGTTGGGCGCGCAGGCTCAGGCTCAATTTGGCGTTGGCCACCGGCTTGCCATCCGGATACAGCAGCACCAGGTTGCCCTTGACCGGCTCGCCGGTGCGGTAATCCTGCTTGGCCAGGTTCAGGGCAATCTCGAAGTGTGGCTTGATGTATTCAGCCACGCGGAAGGCGCTGCTATAGGCCTGATCCTTGTAGTTGAAACGCAACTCATAACCACCGGCCACGGCGTTGTCGGGCAACTGGAAACGACCTTGGGTGCCCGCCTTGGAATCGAGTTTCAGGTCCAGGCTTTGCAGTGCCGTACCGGTCGCATCGAGCACCGTCACATTGACCTCGGCCGCGGCTGGCTGCACCGAATCCCTGGCATTCTTGAACTCGCGCCCGACGATTTTCAGCGACACCCAATCCCCTGGCCGATACAGCGGGCGATCGGTGAAGGCAAAGAGTTTGGTGTCGTAGATTTCGCTGTCGTAGTAGAAGTTTTCCGAAACGAAAACCCCGCCCTCTTCATCCTCGCCGATCACGAACGAGCGCTCGGGGCTGACGTGTTTCAGGCGCAGCAAACCATCGGCGTCGGTCGCCCCGCTGCTCATCACTCCAAGGCCATCGGTCCACAGCACATTGACCTCGGGCACCGAACTGCCCTCGTGCTTGCGCGCGGCCCACACCAGCAGTTCATCCCCGGCAATCTTGCTCACGGCCACGGTGTTGGAGACGAAGACCATGGTGGTCGCGCGGTACTTGCCGATCAACGCTTCCACCAGATACAGCCCCGGTTTCAAGTTGCCCAACGGGATGTAGACGTTGCCCGGCGCGACACTGACGAATTCACTGGAAGACCCGGCGAGGTTGACGCCTTCAGGTGGCTGGATTGGTTTGGCTTGCCACAGCGGATAGCGAAACTGGCTGACCACCGGCAGGCCCGGGATCAGGGCGAATTGTGGCTGCGCGTCGTAGGGCGTTGGCGCGGCCATGGCGCTGCCCATTTTCAGTTCCGGCACTTGCTCGGTGACTTGTTTACGCGACTCGTAGGAAAACGCCCGCTGCATCACCCGGCGGGATTTGCGGTACCAGTTGTCCCACAAGTAGGCGAGCGTATTCGACAAGCCTTCGCCCTTGAACTGGCCGTCACTGACCACCCGGTGCAGGTTCTTCTGACGCTTGAGGAAGTCCAGCGGCTTGTCGATGCGATACACGCGAATGTCGGCGCCGCCATAGGGCTCCATGCGCAAACGGCGGTAGTCGCGACCCGGCGCTTCGAGCCGCACCATCGCCTGTTCGTCGCTGGCGAAACTGCTGTCGGCCAGCAGGAAAAAGCTCTCACCGGCCACCGGCGTGTAGCCACTCGGCTCGACAGTGTCTTCGGCGTTGGCCACCGATAAAGGCAGCACCAAGACCAACAACAGAGACAGAAAACGCAGCATGCGGGCACCGGTCATTGGGAGAGAAAATTCAGTCGATAGACGCCGATGAAGTTGGGATTGGCTGCATCGGGTATCCATCGGGTGTCCTTCCATGTCATGAGTTGTTGCAGGCTTGCCGAACGCATGCCGTTGTCGGTGGGGGTGGTGGTGCCGGTGTGATAGGCGATGTAGCGGCCCATCCAGATCATCAGGTGCTGGTCGTCGCCCTGATCGAAAAACATCAGGTCGCCGGGGCGTGCCTGTGCGACATCGCGGCCGACCAGATGGCTGTTGAACTGGATCAGCTTGATCGCGTTGACGTATGGCCCGACCTTGCCGCCGCCCTGCTGCCACTGCTGGGCGAGGCCGCGCTGGGCATCGCTCAGTTGCAACTCCGGCGGCAGGTAGCGATTGGACAGGCCATTGCTGCGCAGCCATTTATCGTCATGGACTTTCAGCGCTTCGTTGGCGGCGAAACGCACCAGCCCCGCGCAGTCCTGCTGATACCAGCGCGGGCTCGGGCCCTGGCTCAGTTGCTCCTGGGCGATGCGCACGAACCAGGCGCGGAATACCTGGGATTGCTGTGGGTCGAGCGCTTGCGTTTCCATGGCGAACACGCGGCTGCCCAGCAGCAACGCCAACAGGCCGAGGCTTCGGATCAATGCTGTCACAGCGCTTTCCACTCCAGCGGCAGCCATTGCCAGTGGCCATCGGGCTCGCTGCCTTCGGGCAGGGTCAACGCGTACTTGCCGTAACCGCCGAGTTTGCGCAGTTTGGGGATCAGGTAGGTTTGCGCTGCGTTGTAGAACACCGGCTCCATGTCCTGCGGCAGGCTGTCGAGGGTTTCCTGCTGCATCAGTTGCGCCATGGAGTCCGGGCCGAAATACACCGGCATCAGCAGGTCCTTGGGCACCACGTCGGCCATCGGCGGGAAGCGTTTGTCGAGGGTGCCGAGGGCCTTGTCCAGAAGCTTGTCGTCGAGGGAAAACAGCAGTGTCGAACCGTGACGCGCCAGGCTGACTTTCATGAATGCCTTGCCGGTGATCTGATCGGGATCGGATGCATCCTTGGCCGCATATGGACCGAAGCTGGAACTGACCTGGCGCTGCCATTGATGACTCAGGCCTTCCTGTTTCTCGATCACCGGGAACGCATGTTCCTCAACCTTGCCCTCATAAGCGCCGACCATCGAGCCGAACAGCCTGCCCAGTTCGCCATCGAGGCTGGCGCTGTCTTCATCCTTGAGGCTAGCCACCAGCAGCGGCGTGTACAGCCGCGAATCGGCGTACCAGCACAGGCCCGCCGCGCCGGCCATGTGCTCGGTCAGCGCTTGGGCGGCGGCCTCGTCGGCACCGAGCTTGAGCAGCAGCGGCTGCTGTTGTTCGGCCGCCAGCGGCAGGGCCACGCAAGCGCTGGCGCCCATGGGCATGGCTTGCCAGATCGGTTTGAAATCGAAGTCCGGCTGATTGTCCAGTTCATCCATGGCGAGGAAGCTGTGCCATCCCTTGTCGTCCATGTCGAAGCGCAACCCGGCGAAGTTCGGAATGAAGCGCTGATACCCCAGGGCCAGCACGCTGGCATTGACCGACAGCCGCTGTTTCACCTCTGGCGCGCGGGGCTGCAGGCCAAAGGCTTCGGGGAACAGTTTGTCGCCGTTGAGCAGCGCTGCGATGGCCTGGGTCGAGACGCCGCCCGCTTCCTGCTCCGCCCCACTTTGCGGATCGTAGAGCTTGGCCGGATTCGACAGCACCACCAGTTTGTCGCCGTGGGAGGCAAACAGCAGCGCCTTGCTGGCGTTGTAGGTGAGCTGATAGAGCGCCACGTCGTCATTGCCGACTTTCACGTCCGCAAGTTTGCTCAACTGCGAATCATCCAGCGCCACTTTGGCCAGCGGCTCCAGTACCTTGGCCAGGCCACCGCGATCCATCACCAGCAGAAAATCCTTGAGCCGGCCGTCCGCCCCGCGCCACAACGCAACGTCCGCCGGTTGATCGAACAGTTGCTCGATCAGCGTGTCCTGCAACTTCAGGTCATGTTCGTAAATGATCCGCCGCAGGCTGCCGATCAGCCCGAGGCGATCGGCGTGGGCCTGGTAATAGAAAACGAAATCTTCGGTCAGGGTTTCCTTCAGGAACGGCACAGCCAGCAGGTCCTTGGGCAACTGGCTCAGGGAATGGGTTTCGAGCAGGCCATCGGGGCGGCTCATGCCGAGCTTTTCAGCCGCCAGTTGCGGGGCCGGGGCTTTGTATTTATGCATCAACCAGCCCATGCCAGCGGCCACACCCGCGACCAGACACAGCCCGGCCACAATGACCGGCCAACGGCGGGACGGCTTGGCGCTCGGTGTTTCGGCCGCCGGTAAAATAGTGCTATCGCTCATTTCACAAAACCCAGTTCATCCGTGGAGCGGGATGCTTAATAGTTGAAAGTCTTGACCAGCAGCAGGTCACCGATCGCACGCAGGGGCACGATGAAGGTTTCGCGTTTTTCGTCGACGGTGTTTTCGTTGAGCACCAGGTTGATCTGCGAGGTGATGACCTCGTTCTGGTTGCTGGTCTCATCGAAGTTATAGCCGCCGCTACCGAAGTTGCCCCAATAGTTGACGTAAACCAGATAGGTGCCATGCAGTGGCGCGGTCATGGTGAACATTTCCGGACCCGGGCCGTCGACGCCGTCCGGGTCCAGGCCGCCGCCATTGCTCATCGCCGGCCGTGCCCAGAACGCGTGCTGGCCGTCCGGGGTCACGATGTGCAGGTCGAGTTCGGCTTTCGGATCGTCCCAGCCCAGCACCACGCGAATCCGCGCCGGGGTGCGCAGGTTATTGGCTTCATAGAACTGCACGCGCTTGAGCGACTGGCCTTCAGCGCTGCGCACTTCGACGCTGTTGGAACCGGCGCCGAATGCGTATGGCCGGGCAAAACGACCCTGATCGTCGGTGTACAGGTTCAACGGATTGCCGTTGACCGCCAACGTGTGGGGCCCGCGCTGCGTACCGATGGCCTTGAGCTGGCCCTGGATCATCGTGCGATTGCGCTGCACACCACGGTCGATGGGTGGCGTGGGATAGGCGACTTGGGAGTTTTCCGTACGGTCGAGCAAACCGTTGAAGCGCCAGCCGCCCACCGGTTCCGACAGCTCGGCATTCGGCGCGGCCAGGGCGGACGCACTGACCCAGCCGATCAGCAGCAAAAGAAATGAGCGCATGTGACGCCTCCTGCCATGCATGACGAAACCTTGCGCCTGATCCTCGGCACGTTACAGATACGGATACTGCGTTTCGTCTGAAAGACCCCTACTCGCGGGTCGTAGATGGCGCGAAGGTTAGACGCTGGGGCTGTTCCTAACAATCGGAGAACGCTGAAAATGCGCTGTGAATCACGCCGATGGCTGGACGGTGAGCCGAATAAAGATCATATTCGGCTCATTATGTGAGCCGAATATCCTTTGTAATCGGCTCACACCTTCAAGAGTAACGAGTTCATGGCTCCTTTCTGGATCTGGCAGCAGCCCGGTTGGCCGAGTTTCACCTGGAACGCCGAACGACTGGCACCGTTGCTGCGCGAGTGCGTCCAGGCACAAGGTCGATTGATGGGCATGGCCAGTTCCGTGGGCGGCTCGCTTAGTGCGCAAAGTGAACTGGATGCATTGCTGCAAAACATCGTCACCTCCTCCGCCATCGAAGGTGAGCAGTTGAATGTAGGCTCGGTGCGTTCTTCATTGGCGCGACGGCTGGGGCTGGAGCAACTTGATGGCAACCATGTCAGCCAGCGCAGCGAAGGTCTGGCGCAGTTGATGCTCGATGCGACGCAGCGTCTCGCTGAACCACTGACACTGCAACGATTGCTTGGGTGGCAAGAGTGGTTGTTTCCTGATCAAGACACCGACCTCGCCAGCCGCAGCATCCGGGTCGGCGCATTGCGTGGCGATGATCCGATGCAAGTCGTGCCTGGTCGCCTCGACAGGCCGACCGTCCACTTCGAAGCGCCACCGCGCCATGGCCTTGAGCGCCAGGTCGACAGCTTCCTGGGCTGGTTTGAAAGCAGCCGGAATCAGGCGGGGCTCGACCCGTTACTGCGGGCCGGGATCGCGCATTTCTGGTTCATCACGCTTCACCCCTTTGATGACGGCAATGGCCGCCTGACTCGAACCATCACCGACCTTGCACTGGCTCAGGGCGAGGCTCAAGCGATTCGTTTCTACGCCATGTCGGCGAGCATCCTGGAAGATCGCTCCGGCTATTACCGCGCATTGGAAAACAGTCAGAAAGCCACTCTGGATATCACTGAATGGCTGGAGTGGTTTCTCCAGACCTTGTTGCGCAGCTTGCAGCAGGCCATGACGCGGATCGGGTCGGTGCTGGGCAAAGCGCGGTTCTGGCAGGCTCACCGGCAATCCGGGCTGTCGGCCGGGCAGACCAAGGTGCTCAATCGCTTGCTCGATGGCGGGGAGCGAGGATTCGAGGGCGGGATCAGCGCCGCGCAATATCAAGCAGTGGCGACAGTATCCAAAGCGACCGCGACCCGTCACTTGACTGAACTGCTGGCAAAGGGCTGCCTGATACGACTACCGGGTGGCGGACGCAGTACCCGGTATCAGATCAATTATCCTGACCCGCTGTAGGGGCTGCCGCAGGGGGCTTGCGACGCCAGTGTATTTGCCCATAAACCCCCTATCTGCTAGTGTCGCGCCGGTTTAACGTCAACCGGAAATCGCCGCCATGGCCCGCAAAAAAGCTGCACTGGATTTCGAACAATCCCTCGCTGACCTGCAAACGCTGGTAGAGCGTCTGGAGAATGGCGAATTATCGCTGGAAGACTCGCTGACCGCTTTCGAGCAAGGCATCGGCCTGACCCGCGATTGCCAGGCGGCGCTGGCCCAGGCCGAGCAAAAGGTCCAGGTGCTGCTCGAGCGTGACGGCGAGTTGGCCGAGGAACCCTTCGACGCGGATCAACCAGAATGATTGCAGCGTATTCGGCGACCAGCCAGGCCCGTGTCAACGCCGCCATGGAAACCCTGTTCATCGCGCCGAGCCCTGAGCTCGCTCGTTTGTACGAGGCCATGCGCTACAGCGTGATGAATGGCGGCAAGCGCGTGCGCCCGCTGCTGGCCTACGCTGCCTGCGAAGCCCTGGGCGGAAAGGCCGAGCAAGCCAACGGCGCGGCCTGCGCGGTGGAGTTGATCCACGCATATTCGCTGGTGCACGACGATTTGCCGGCCATGGACGACGACGACCTGCGTCGTGGCCAGCCGACTACGCACAAGAAATTCGATGAAGCCTGCGCGATCCTCGCTGGCGATGGTTTGCAGAGCCTGGCGTTCAGCGCCCTGCTCGACCCGCGCCTGAGCAATGCCGACGCCGAGATACGCCTGCAAATGGTCAGTGCGCTGGCACTGGCGGCAGGCCCGGCGGGCATGGTCGGCGGCCAGGCCATCGACCTTGGCTCGGTCGGCCTGAAGCTCGATCAGCAGGCGCTCGAATACATGCACCGGCACAAGACCGGCGCGCTGATCGAAGCCAGCGTCAAGCTCGGCGCCCTGGCCAGTGGTCGTGCCGAGAAGGACGAACTCAAGTCCCTGCAGACTTATGCACAGGCTATCGGCCTGGCATTCCAGGTCCAGGACGACATTCTCGACGTCGAAAGCGATACCGAAACCCTCGGCAAACGCCAGGGCGCCGACATTGCCCGAGACAAGCCGACTTACCCGGCACTGCTCGGCCTCGACGCCGCCAAGGCCTACGCCCTGGAACTGCGCGATCAGGCGCTGCATGCGCTGCGACCGTTTGACGCGGCTGCCGAGCCCCTGCGCGAGCTGGCCCGTTACATCGTCTCGCGTCGCAGCTGACGGCGTATCCGCCAAAAAAGACCAACGCGTGGGCAGGGGCCGATGCATCAGGTAAACTGCCGCATCTTTTATACCTATAACGATTCGCCTGATGCCCACGACGTTCCATGAGATTCCCCGCAAGCGCCCGACCACGCCCCTGCTCGACCGCGCGAACACGCCGGACGGCCTGCGCCGGTTAGGCGAAGCCGAGCTGGAAACCCTGGCCGATGAGTTGCGCCTGGAATTGCTCTACACGGTCGGCCAGACCGGTGGGCATTTCGGTGCAGGCCTGGGCGTCATCGAGCTGACCATCGCGTTGCATTACGTTTTCGACACCCCGGACGACCGGCTGGTGTGGGACGTGGGTCATCAGGCTTATCCACACAAGATCCTCACCGGTCGTCGCGAGCGCATGGGCACCCTGCGCCAGAAGGACGGCATTGCCGCCTTCCCGCGCCGCTCCGAGAGCGAGTACGACACCTTTGGTGTCGGCCATTCCAGTACTTCGATCAGCGCAGCCCTGGGCATGGCGATTGCCGCCCGCCTGCAGAACAGCGAGCGCAAGGCGATTGCCGTGATCGGCGACGGCGCACTGACGGCCGGCATGGCGTTCGAAGCGCTGAACCACGCCCCGGAAGTGGACGCCAACATGCTGGTGATCCTCAACGACAATGACATGTCGATCTCGCGCAACGTCGGCGGCTTGTCGAACTACCTGGCGAAGATCCTTTCCAGCCGCACCTACGCGAGCATGCGCGAAGGCAGTAAAAAAGTGCTGTCGCGCCTGCCCGGCGCCTGGGAAATCGCCCGTCGCACCGAAGAATACGCAAAAGGCATGCTGGTGCCCGGCACGCTGTTCGAAGAGCTGGGCTGGAACTACATCGGCCCGATCGACGGCCACGACCTGCCCACCCTGATCGCCACCCTGCGCAACATGCGTGATCTGAAGGGCCCGCAGTTCCTGCATATCGTCACCAAGAAAGGCAAAGGCTTCGCTCCGGCAGAAGTCGACCCGATCGGTTACCACGCCATCACCAAGCTCGAACCTGTCGATGCGCCAGCCAACCCGCCGAAAAAAGCCAGCGGGCCGAAGTACTCCGGCGTGTTCGGCGAATGGCTGTGCGACATGGCGGCGACCGACCCGCGCCTGGTCGGGATCACCCCGGCGATGAAGGAAGGCTCGGACCTGGTGGCCTTCAGCGAGCGTTTCCCGCTGCGCTACTTCGACGTCGCGATTGCCGAGCAACATGCCGTGACCCTGGCGGCCGGCATGGCCTGCGAAGGCGCGAAGCCGGTGGTGGCGATCTACTCGACCTTCCTGCAGCGCGGTTACGACCAGTTGGTGCACGACGTCGCAGTGCAAAACCTCGACGTCCTGTTCGCCATCGATCGTGCCGGCCTGGTAGGCGAAGACGGCCCGACCCATGCGGGCAGCTTCGACCTGTCGTTCCTGCGCTGCATCCCCGGCATGCTGGTGATGACCCCGAGTGACGAAAACGAACTGCGCAAGATGCTCACCACCGGCCATCTGTACAACGGCCCGGCAGCCGTGCGGTATCCGCGCGGCAATGGTCCGAATGCGACCATCGAGAAAGACCTCGAACCGATCGAAATCGGCAAGGGCGTGGTTCGCCGCCAGGGCAGCAAGGTCGCCCTGCTGGTGTTCGGCGTACAGCTGGCCGAGGCGCTGAAAGTCGCCGAGACGCTGGACGCGACCGTGGTCGACATGCGTTTCGTCAAACCGCTGGATGAGGCGCTCGTTCGAGAAATTGCCGGCAGCCACGAACTGCTGGTGACCGTCGAAGAAAACGCCATCATGGGCGGCGCCGGTGGTGCGGTCAGTGAGTTCCTCGCCCGCGAGAACATCCTCAAGTCGGTGCTGCACCTGGGCTTGCCGGATATTTACGTCGAGCACGCCAAACCGGCGCAAATGCTGGCTGAGTGTGGGCTGGATGAAGCCGGGATCGAAGCCTCGATCCGCGAACGTCTGCAACTGCTCAACGCCTAAACCCCATCCCCTGTAGGAGCCGGCTTGCCGGCGAAGGCGCCCTCAAGGACGCCAAGAGCTTCGCTGGCAAGCCAGCTCCTACAAGGACCGCGCCGTCCTTGATGCACAAAAATTGACCATGAATTTCTCTCGCCTCGCCCTGACGCTGACTCTTCTGCCGTCCGGACACCTGCTGGCCGACTCCTTCGAACGCGACCAGGCCCTGAAGCTGCCCGACATGCTGATCAGCGCCAACCGCCAGGTTGAAGCACGCAACGACAGCAGCGCCGCCAACACGGTGTTCACCCGCGAAGACATCGACCGGCTGCAACCGAACAGCGTCACCGATCTGCTGCGCCGCGTACCGGGGGTGCAAGTGGCACAAACCGGCGGGCGCGCAAGCCTGCCGGGGATCTACATTCGCGGCACGCAGTCGGCCCAGAGCCTGGTGCTGGTGGACGGCCAACGGATCGGCAACTCGTCCTCCGGCGACAGCAACCTGCAACACATCAACATCGAACAGGTCGAGCGCGTGGAAGTGCTGCGCGGCTCCCGTTCAGTGATCTACGGCAGCGATGCGATTGGCGGCGTGATCCAGATCTTTACCCGGCGTGGCAGCGAACCCGGCCTGCAGCCACGCCTGCATGTTGGCTTTGGCAGCAACCAGACCTGGGAGCGAAGCATAGGCTTGTCCGGTGGCGATGAGCAGACCCGTTTCAACCTCGGCGCCAGCCTCGATGAAACTGCTGGCAGTGACCGCACCCATGAGTCCTACCCCAGCGACGGCGATCACGACGCGTACCGTAACAAATCCCTGAGCCTGAGCCTGAGTCACGCCCTCAGCGACGACGTCGAGATCGGCGCCAACCTGCTGGATAACCGTGGCAAGAGCGAGTTCGACAATCCGTTCGGCCGCTTCGACCTGAACACCTTCGAATCAGTCCAGCAGCAGCCCTACAACGAATTCGATGTGAGCAGTGTCAGCAGCTACGTCGACGCACGGGTCAACGACTTGTGGAAAACCCGCGTCGAATTCGGCCACAGCGAAAACCGCGAGAAGACGTTCGACAAGCTCAGCGACGAACGCAGCGTGTTCAACACTTACCGCGACTCGGTGAACTGGCAGAACGACCTGACACTCGACGAGCACAACAGCCTGATCCTCGGCGGTGACTGGTACGAGGACCGGGTCAACAGCAGCACACCGTTCGATGAGGACAGCCGCTGGAACCGCGCGGCGTTTATCCAGCATCGCTACCAGGCCGAGAGTTTCTCCACCGAGCTGGGCCTGCGCCGCGACCAGAACCAGCAGTTCGGCGGCCAGAACAGCTGGAGCGGCACCTTCACCCTGCCGCTGAACCCGGACAACGATGTGCTGCTGACCTACAGCGAAGGTTTCCGCGCACCGACCTTCAACGACCTGTACTACCCGGATTTCAGCAACCCGGACCTGAAACCCGAAACCTCGAAAAGCTATGAGCTGCAATGGCGCAGCCAACTGACCGAAAACAGTCGCCTGGAAGCTTCGCTGTACCGCACGGACCTCGAAGACGCGATCATCTTCGGCAGCAACTCACGACCGGAAAACGTCGCCTCGGCGCGGATCAACGGCTTTGAAGCGGCGTTGAAACAGGAGTTGTTCGGCTGGCAGAGCAACCTTGGCGTGGCGATCATCGACCCGCGGGACCGCGACACGGGGCACACCCTGGCCCGTCGTGCCCGGCGTACCTTGAGCTGGGATCTGGATCGACAGTTCGACCGCCTGGGCCTGGGTGCCAGCTGGCAAGCCGTGAGCAGCAGCTATGATGACTTGAACAATCAACAGCCATTGGGTGGTTATGGGTTGCTGGGATTGCGTAGCAGTTGGGCACTTAACCGCGGGGTCAGCCTGGAGTTGAAGGTCGATAACCTGCTCGATAAAGGATACAGCCGAGCGCTGTACAGCCATGAAGGCAGCCAGTACGGGTACCGCGAAGAGGGTCGGGCATGGATGTTCGGAGTGACTTGGACGCCTGGGCTCTGATGGTGTCTGCGCTGGCCCCATCGCGAGCAAGCTCGCTCCCACAGGTTTTGTGGTTGATTACAGGTTTGCGGTTGAACCGGATGGCTTGCCCGCGATTACAGACGCCGCGGTCTTAGCGATCGGGGGCGATTGACTGGCACAGGGTTGCAGTTGCCTCGATCATCTGCCCGCTCGGCCGCTCCAGGCCTTTATCCGTCACCAACCGCAATTGCCCCTGCCGCACCGCCGCCACCTGCGTCCACACCTTCCACGCAGCCAATTGCGCCTGATCACCGGCCAGAATTACCTCGGGATCGCGCTGCAGGACCGCTTCGACACTGACCTGCGGTGCCGGCAGCGCCTGGTCGCCGAACACGTTTCGTGCCCCGCACACTTCAAGCGCAGCGCTGATGATCTGCCCACCGCCAACGGTATACAGCGGCCGGTCCCAGACCTGATAAAACACCCGCAACGGCTGGTCGCGCCTATAGCGCTGACGCAGCTCAGCCAGCCGCTGACGCAAACCACCGGCCAACGCCGCCCCACGTTCAGGCCGGCCAAGCTGCAACGCAATCGCCTCGATCTGCGCGGTGAGTTGTTCGAAATCATGGGGTTCGGCGACGTAGGTCGGGATGCCCAGACGCTTGAGTTGCTCGCGCTGGGCCGGGCCGACGCTGCCGGGCCAGAGCAGCAGCAAATCGGGCTTGAGGCTGAGCAGCCGCTCCATGTCCAGCTGGCCGTAACGGCCCACGGAGGGCAAATCCTTGAGTTCAGCGGGACGCTCGCCAGCGTCCAGCACGCCGACCAGCAAGTCGGCCGAACCCAGTTCGACAACCATTTCGGAAAGTGACGGCGCGAGACTGACAACCCGTTCGACCGCCTCGACCGAGCCGCTGATGGCCAGCAGCAACACTGCCAGCCAGGCAGGACGCATCAACCGAGCTGACGCGGGATACGGTAGAGGTAGAACAGCACGGCGGTAGACAGCGCCAGCAGCATCAACGGCACCGCTTCGAGGCCGACGAACACCGCCAATGCACCGATCCACGCCGGCAGGCCTGCGGCGAGGAACGCCGTGCGCCGCTTGGCCGCCAGACTGATCCAGGCGCTTGGTTCTTCAGGGGTGTCGAGGGCTTTCTGGGTGGCGATCAACGCATGTTTGTAGCCGCCGAAGAACTTCAGGCTGACAAACATCGAGGCGACACCGGCGATGAACAAGGGCATCGCCAGCACCGGCAGGATGGCCTCACTCTGGCCGAACACCGCGTTGATCACGAACAGCGGCAACAAGGCCAATGCCAGGTATTGCCACCAGTTGACGGACAGTCGCCGCCGCACCTGGCCGCGGGTCACGCCCGGCCTACCTCGCCCTGATGTTCGTTGCCCATCATGTGGTCGAGTTTGCTGGCCTTGGTCGCCAGGTAGAGTTTGTTGTGCGGATTGTGCCCGGTGTGCAGCGGCACGCGCTCGGCGACCACGATGCCCATGTCGGTCAAGGCTTTGACCTTGCGCGGGTTGTTGGTCATCAGGCGCAGGGATTTCACCCCCAGGTGCTCGAGCATCGGCAGGCACATGGCGTAGTCACGCTGGTCGGCGGCAAAGCCCAGGCGCTCATTGGCTTCAACGGTGTCGGCACCACCGTCCTGCAGCTCATAGGCACGGATCTTGTTCAGCAGGCCAATGCCACGGCCTTCCTGGCGCAAGTACAGCAATACGCCCCGACCTTCACGGGCGATTGCTTGCAGTGCGGCCTCAAGTTGCGAGCCGCAGTCGCAACGCTGGCTGAACAAGGCATCGCCAGTCAGGCATTCGGAGTGCAGCCGGCCGAGTACCGGGGCGCCGTCGGCGATCTCACCCAGGCTCAGCACGACGTGCTCGCGACCGGTGGCCTCATCGAGAAATCCGTGCATGATGAATTGCGCAAAAGGCGTTGGCAGCTTGGAAGCGGCGACAAAAACGACAGGCACCTGTGTGCTCCTGATCTAAAAGTCTGAAGATTCGCAGGCCGGCATTGTAACAGCAGGTTCCAACCGACGCTTAGGCTGAATTATCGGCCATAACAATCTAAAAGTTTGATTACTGACCGGATAGCTGCTCATTCTCATCGAACGGATAGGGTTGTTTCCAGCGCTCGAAGATCGGCTTGAGCTCACCGCTTTTCACCAATTGCGCCATGCGCTGGTCGAATAGTTCCATCAGGCTGCGGGCCGCCGGGGTCTTGGCGAAGCACAGGTACAGCGGCAATTCGGCGATATGCGTGCGGCGGAACTGGGAAGGGTCCTTCGCCCGACTGAGCACCCAATCGACTTCGGTCAGTGCATCGATGTAGAAGTCGGCACGGTTTTGCGTCAGCATCGAAACGATGCCGGTACGCCGTAGCACTTCGTTGTAGCGGCGAATATTGGGCAGATAATCCTGGTAATCGTAGCCTCGCACCCACGCCAACCGGTAATTGCCCAGGGTTTGCGGGGTCGGTTGCGCGATGCTGGCCAAGCCCAGTGCATAGATATGGTCGGTATCGAAGTTCCAGCGTGGGTAGAGCACATCGCTGGATTCGCCATGGTAGGAGCCGACACAGGCGTCGACCTCACCGCGCTCGGCCAACCCCAGCGAGCGCACATAGGGCTCGCTGCGGATGTCCAGCTTGACCCCCGCCGGCTCGAAGACTTTGCGCAATACGTCCCAGCCCAGGCCATGCCCGTCGGCAGCGGTATAGTCTTCCCAGTCTTCGCTGGCCAGATGAATCACGGATGGCGGGGTGGATGCCTCCTGCGCCTGGGCAAGTGCACCGAACACCGCAAACACCATCGCTACCAACCAGCGTCGAGCCATCCCTAGTTCTCCCTAATTAATCCCTCAGGCGAAAATCCATACCAGCCCCTGCATCGCCAACCAGGCAAACACCCCGGCCAATACATCATCAAGCATGATGCCGACGCCTCCATGCACATGCCGGTCAACCCAGTGAATCGGCCACGGCTTGAGGATATCGAAGAAGCGAAACATCAGGAACCCCGCCAACAACCACTGCCAGCCTTCCGGCACCAGCCACAGGGTGATCCACATTCCGACCATCTCGTCCCAGACGATGCCTTCGTGGTCGTGTACCCGCAAATCGTCGGCCACCTTGCCGCACAGCCAGAAGCCGAACAGCATGGTGATGCCCAGCATCAGCCAGTAACCCCAGTCGGGCAACATCTGCCATAACGGGATAAAGGGTAGCGCAACCAGCGATCCCCAGGTGCCCGGAGCCTTTGGCAAGGTGCCCGAGCCGAAGCCGAACGCCAGGAAATGCCACGGATTGCGCCAGACCGATGGCGGGACGAATTCCGCCGGGACCTGTTTGGGATGATCTGTCACGGTGTCTCCCGAAAATGTTGATAGCCCCGGGTTTGCGGGGTGATGTCATGCCCATCGGTGTCCAGCAGCGTCACGCCCTGCCCCGCCACGATCCGCCCAATCACATGGATCGGCCAGCCATCGGCCACCAATTGCGGCAACTCGACGGACGGTAAGGTGAAGGCCAGGACGTAATCGTCGCCGCCGCTCAGGGCTGCGCTCTGCGCACCCGGCTGGCCGAGGAAGGCAAGCAGTGCCTTGGACAGCGGCAAGCGATCCCGTTCGATCAGCACGCCGACCTTCGAAGCCAGGGCGATATGCCCGCAATCGGCGAGCAGACCGTCGGAGATATCCATGGCGCAAGTGGCCTTGCCGCGCAACGCCTGCCCCAGGCCAAGCTGCGGCTGGGGTGACCAGTAATGCGCCAGCAACGGATCGGCGATGGCGGCTTCAGCGCCACGCTCACCGAGCACCAGCGGCAAGGCGCCAGCGGCATTGCCCAGCTCGCCGCCGACACACAGCAAGTCGCCGGGCCGCGCACCGCTGCGGGTCAAGGCCTGGCCGGCCGGCACCCGACCGAACACGGTCATGGTCAGGCTCAAGGGGCCGCGGGTGGTGTCGCCGCCCACCAGCGCCACGCCGCAGTTCTGTGCCATGAGGTTCAAACCACGGGCGTAGGCCTGCAACCAATCGGCAGTCACCGTCGGCAAGGTCAGGGCAAGGGTAAAGGCAACGGGAGTGGCGCCCATGGCGGCCAGGTCGCTGACGGCCACGGCCAGCGAGCGCTGACCGAGCAGAAACGGATCGCAGGGGTCGGCGAAATGCACACCGGCCACCAGCGTATCGGTAGAAATCGCCAACTGCTCCCCGGGGGGCACAGCCAGCAAGGCGCAGTCGTCGCCGATTCCGAGGGCAACGCCTTCGCCGCCCTGCGCACAAGGCGCGGCGGCGAAGAAATTGCGGATCAGCTCAAACTCACCCATCGCAGATCCAAGCGCTGTTAGCGCTTGAACGCCTTCACTTCAGCTTCACGCAGACGTGGGGCCAGCTTGTCGAGTACACCGTTGACGAACTTGTGGCCGTCGGTGGAACCGAAGACCTTGGCCAGTTCGATACCCTCGTTGATCACAACGCGGTACGGCACGTCGACGCGCTTGAGCAGCTCCCAGGTGGACAGGCGCAGAACCGCCAGTTCAACCGGGTCCAGCTCTTCGATGGTCAAGTCCAGGCAAGGCGTGAGCGCCGTGTCGATTTCGGTCTTGAACTGCGGCACCCCGTGCAGGATCTCGCGGAAGTAGGCACCGTCGACATCGGTGAAATCGTTATCGACCCGGAACTGCGCTTCGATCTCGTTCAGCGACTGCTTGGCCATGTGCCATTGGTACAGCGCCTGGGTCGCGAGCTGACGGGCTTCGCGACGCTTGACGCTTTTCGATGGCTTGCCAGCATCCGCAGGTTTTGGATCGCGCGGGTTGAAACGATCGCTTTCGTCGCTAATCACTTGGCCTCCAACTGCGCCAGCAGGCTGACCATTTCCAGAGCGGACAGGGCAGCTTCGGCACCTTTGTTACCGGCCTTGGTGCCGGAACGTTCAATGGCTTGCTCGATGGAATCAACGGTCAGCACGCCGAAAGCGACCGGAACGCCGAACTCCATGGACACCTGGGCCAGGCCCTTGGTGCACTCGCCAGCCACGTATTCGAAGTGCGGAGTACCGCCACGAATGACCGCGCCCAGGGCGATGATTGCCGCGAACTCGCCCTTCTGAGCGACTTTCTGCGCAACCAGCGGGATTTCGAAGGCGCCAGGGGCGCGGATGATGGTGATGTCGCTTTCGCTCACGCCATGGCGAACCAGGGCATCAACAGCACCGCTGACCAGGCTTTCAACGACGAAGCTGTTGAAACGGCCCACTACCAGAGCATAGCGGCCTTTAGGGGCGATGAAGGTACCTTCGATGGTCTTCAGGGTCATTCGATAGATCTCTTAAAGAGCCGGGACGCGTCTCGTACGCGCCCCTCAGTGATATTTGAACCGCGAATACAGGGCCGGATACGACCGGTCATTATTCGGAGGGCACGTATTCTACAACTTCCAGGTCGAAACCGGATATCGCATTAAATTTCATCGGTGCCGACATCAGGCGCATTTTGCGTACGCCCAGGTCGCGCAGGATCTGCGAACCGGCACCCACCGTGCTGTAGGTGGTCGGTTTTTTCACGGCCGCGTGATCGGCGGTTTCGCGGATATGCGCCAGCAACACGTCGCCATCGAGCGGGTGGCCGAGCAACAGCACCACGCCACTGCCGGCCTCGGCAACCGCGGACATGGCGGCGCGCAGGCTCCAGCGGCCCGGTTGCTTGACCATCAGCAGGTCGCGCAGCGGGTCCATGTTGTGCACGCGCACCAGGGTCGGTTCTTCGGCGCACACGTTGCCCAGGGTCAGGGCCATGTGCACGTCGCCTTCCACGGAATCACGATAGGTCACCAGGTTGAATTGGCCCAGTTCGCTGTCCAGAGGCTGCTCGGCAATCCGCTGAACGGTACGTTCGTGGATCATCCGGTAGTGGATCAGGTCGGCAATGGTGCCGATCTTGATCTTGTGTTCGGCGGCGAAAGCTTCCAGTTCGGCGCGACGGGACATGGTGCCGTCGTCGTTCATGACTTCGCAGATCACCCCGCTCGGCTCGAAACCGGCCATGCGCGCAAGATCGCATGCGGCTTCGGTGTGGCCGGCGCGGGCCAGGGTGCCGCCGGCCTGGGCCATCAGCGGGAAGATGTGGCCCGGGCTGACGATGTCTTCAGCCTTGGCATCACGGGCGGCTGCCGCTTGCACGGTGCGCGCGCGGTCGGCGGCGGAGATGCCGGTAGTGACGCCGGTGGCCGCTTCGATCGAGACGGTGAACTTGGTGCCGAAGCCGGAGCCGTTGCGCGGTGCCATCAGCGGCAGCTTGAGCAGTTCGCACCGCTCGCGGCTCATCGGCATGCAGATCAGGCCACGGGCGTGCTTGGCCATGAAGTTGATGTGTTCGGGCTGGCAGCACTCGGCGGCCATGATCAGGTCGCCTTCGTTCTCGCGGTCTTCGTCATCCATGAGGATGACCATCTTGCCTTGGCGGATGTCTTCAACCAGTTCTTCGATGCTATTGAGCGCCACAAGGCACCCCCCTTCTTTCGAAATTAGAGCTCAGGATTTGAGGTAGCCGTTTTGGGCCAGAAAGCTTTCGGTAATGGTGCTGCCAGCGGTCGACTCTGCGGCCTTGTCGCCCAACAGCAGGCGCTCCAGGTAACGCGCCAGCAAGTCCACCTCCAGGTTCACCCGGCGACCTGGCTGGTACGACGCCATGATGGTTTCGCTCAGGGTGTGCGGAATGATGGTCAGCAGGAACTCGGCGCCATCGACCGCATTCACGGTCAGGCTGGTGCCGTCGACGGTGATCGAGCCTTTATGGGCGATGTACTTGGCCAGGTCCTTCGGCGCGCGAATGCGGAATTCCACGGCCCGCGCGTTCTCGGTACGGGCAACCACTTCGCCCACGCCGTCGACGTGACCGCTGACCAGATGCCCGCCGAGGCGAGTGGTCGGGGTCAAGGCTTTTTCGAGATTGACCGGGCTGCCGCTTTTCAGGTCGTTCATGGCAGTGCAGTCCAGGGTTTCACGGCTGACGTCAGCCGCAAAGCCGTTGCCCGGCAGTTCAACTGCCGTCAGGCACACGCCGTTGACCGCGATGCTGTCGCCCAGCTTGACGTCGCTCAGGTCGAGCTTGCCGGTTTCGACGTGGACCCGCACATCTCCGCCTTTAGGGGTCAATGCACGAATACTGCCGATGGATTCGATGATGCCGGTAAACATGGAGTCCTCCTCGAGAACAGGGCCAGCGCTGAAACGATGGCCGAGAATTATACGCTCGCTGTTGGGGAAGGAATGGCAATGACTCGCCAGTCATCGCCCACCGCGCGAATTTCAGTAATCTTGAGTTGCGGCGCATCCTTCATTTGCGCAAGCGGCCAATCCAGCAGCGGCCGAGCGCAAGAGCCGAGGAACTTGCCGGCGATGAAAATCTGGAACTCGTCCACCAACCCCAGCTGGGCGAAAGCGCCGGCCAGCCGCGGACCGGCCTCGACCAACACCTCGTTGACGCCACGGTTGGCGAGCTCGACCAGTAGCTGACGCAGATCGACCTGGCCGTCATAGCCGGGCACGATCAAGCATTCCGGGCCATTGGCGTATTGCTCTTCCACCGCGACACAGGTGGCGACCAGCGCCGGGCCGGCCTTGAAGAACGGCGCATCCAGGGGTACCCGCAGACGCCCGTCGACCAGCACGCGCAGCGGCGGACGACTCATCGCCAGCGCGGTTTGTGCAGCGTCCAGGCCCAGTTCGTCGGCACGCACGGTCAGGCGGGCATTGTCCGCCAGCACGGTGTCGGCACCGGTCAGCACCACGCTGGCCTGGGCACGCAGGCGTTGCACCGCCGAACGCGCCGCGGGCCCGGTGATCCATTGGCTTTCGCCGCTTTCCATCGCCGTGCGACCGTCCAGGCTCATGGCCAGCTTGACCCGCACGAACGGCAAGCCCTGTTCCATACGTTTGAGGAAGCCCTGATTGAGCTTGCGCGCCTCGCCTTCCAGCACCCCACTCATCGTGGCGATACCGGCCTCGGCCAGGCGTTGCAGACCACGACCGGCCACTTCCGGGTTCGGGTCCTGCATCGCCGCCACGACCCGCGCCACACCGGCATTGACCAACGCGTCGGCGCACGGTGGCGTGCGACCGTGGTGACTGCAGGGTTCGAGGGTCACGTAAGCGGTCGCGCCCCGGGCCAGCTCACCGGCGGCGCGCAAGGCGTGGACTTCGGCGTGGGGCTCCCCGGCGCGTTCGTGCCAGCCTTCGCCGACGATCTGCCCGTCGCGCACGATCACGCAGCCGACTCGCGGGTTCGGGTGGGTCGTGTAATGACCTTTGCGCGCCAGTTCCAGGGCACGGGCCATGTAATGGGCGTCGAGGATGGCAAGTTCGGCGGAGGTGGTCATTCTTTCACCGGTTCCCGGGCCAGGCGATCGATCTCTTCGCGGAACTCATTGAGGTCCTGGAAGCGGCGATACACCGAGGCGAAGCGGATGTAGGCGACTTCGTCGAGCTTTTGCAGCTCGGCCATCACCAGCTCACCGACCACGAGGGACTTGACCTCGCGTTCGCCGGTGGCGCGCAGTTTGTGTTTGATGTGCACCAGCGACGATTCGAGGCGCTCGACACTCACCGGGCGCTTTTCCAGCGCACGCTGCATGCCGGCGCGGAGTTTTTCTTCGTCGAACGGCTGGCGACTACCGTCGGTTTTGATCAGGCGCGGCAACACCAGTTCAGCGGTTTCGAACGTCGTGAAACGCTCGCCGCAGGCCAGGCATTCACGCCGGCGGCGCACCTGTTCGCCCTCGGCGACCAGACGCGAGTCGATGACCTTGGTGTCGTTGGCACCGCAGAAGGGACAGTGCATGGTGGCAGGCAACAAAAAAAGGGAGGGCCATGGTAGCGCATCCCGGTGGCAAGACAAGCCATAGGGTTTGCGGTATACAGATTGGCTATATATGGATCACGTGTTGCCGGAGCCGCAAATGTCCCTGAGACCACTCGTTTTGCTCAGTTTTTTCAGTCTGTTGGTCGCCTGCAGCAGCGATGCACCCCAGCCGCAGCCGCCATCAGGCCCTGCACCGGAACAAGCGCAGAAGAAAGCCCGGGAATCGGCGAACCTCGGCCCGCTGCCGGCGTATCAGCGCGAACTGAGCGGTACGCTGCAAGGTGTGCCAGCAGGTGCTGAAGTGGAGCTGGCGCTGCTGGTGATCGACGATAAAGACCGTCCACAGCAATTGCTGGCCAGTTCGAGCCTGATCGGCAACAACCAGGTGCTGCCGTTTCACTTGCGCTTCAACCCGGACTCGTTCCCGGCCGGTGCCCGTGTAGAACTGCGTGGCCGCGCCAGCCAGTCCGGCCAGTTGATCCTGCATCTGCCGTCACAGCGGATTTCCCAGCCGACCACCCAGGCCCTGGGCCAGCTGCAGTTTGTCAAAGCACCATGAGTGCACCGCACGACCTGCAACAGGCCTTGGGTGAACTGCTGGGCGATGCGCGCCTGGTCGCCTGTGAATTACCAGGGACCGACTTGAAGTTGTGGCTGATCGATGGCGACAACATGGACCGCGCGTTCAGCCCGGAAGAAACCCGGCGGATTCTGCATGATCCGCCGTACTGGAGTTTCTGCTGGGCCAGCGGGCTGGCCGTGGCTCGCTACCTCGCCGAGAATCGGCACTGGGTCGAGGGCAAACGGGTGCTGGATTTCGGTGCTGGCTCCGGAGTCGCAGGGATTGCCGCGGTGAAGGCCGGTGCGCTGGAGGTAGTGGCTTGTGACCTGGATCCGCTGGCGATTGCCGCCTGTCGGGCGAATGCCGAGCTCAATAACGTGCAGCTTGATTACTCGACGGATTTTTTTGCCGAGGCCGATCGCTTTGATCTGATTTTGGTGGCGGACGTACTGTATGACCGGGCGAACCTGCCGTTGCTGGATGAATTCCTCAGTCGCGGTCGGGAAGCGCTGGTTGCGGATTCGCGGGTGCGGGATTTTTGTCATCCGTTGTACCGGCGCATTGAAATGCTCGAAGCCATGACCCTGCCGGACCTGGCCGAGCCGCAAGAGTTTCGGCATGTGAGCCTCTACCACGCGCGGCGCGGCTGAAGCCGCCAAAAGATCGCGGCCTTCGGTAGCTCCCACAGGGGATGCGGTTTACCTGTAGGAGCTGCCGCAGGCTGCGATCTTTTGCGCCAGACCTTATAGTGAGCACATTCACGCTTCCAAGAGATTGCCCATGAGTCAGCAAACGCCGTATATCTTCGACGCCACGACTGCCGATTTCGACCAGTCGGTGATCGAGAATTCCTTCCACAAACCGGTGCTGGTGGATTTCTGGGCCGAATGGTGTGCGCCCTGCAAGGTGCTGATGCCGATGCTGCAGACCATTGCCGAGAGCTATCAGGGCGAGCTGCTGCTGGCCAAGGTCAACTGCGACCTTGAACAGGACATCGTCGCCCGCTTCGGTATTCGCAGCCTGCCGACCGTGGTGCTGTTCAAGGATGGCCAGCCGGTCGATGGTTTTGCCGGTGCACAGCCGGAGTCGGCCGTGCGCGCGCTGCTCGAGCCCCATGTGCAAATGCCGCCACCGGCCGCCGCCGATCCGTTCGAACAGGCCCAGGCCTTGTTCGACGACAGCCGCTTCGCCGATGCCGAAGCCCTGCTCAAAGTACTGCTGGGCGAAGACAACACCAACGCCAAGGCGCTGATTCTTTACGCCCGCTGCCTCACCGAGCGGGGTGAGCTGGGCGAAGCGCAAGCCGTGCTCGACGCGGTCAAGAACGATGAACACAAGGCTGCCCTGGCCGGCGCCAAGGCGCAGATCAAGTTCCTCGGCCAGGCCAAGGACTTGCCGGATGCCGCCGACCTGAAGGCACGCCTGGCGAAAAACGCGCAGGACGATGAAGCGGTCTACCAACTGGCCGTTCAACAACTGGCCCGCCAGCAATACGACGCGGCGCTGGATGGACTGCTCAAGCTGTTCATCCGCAATCGCAGCTACAGCGAAGGGTTGGCGCACAAGACCTTGCTGCAGGTGTTCGAGTTGCTGGGTAATGACCATCCGCTGGTGACCACTTACCGCCGCAAGTTATTCGCCGCGTTGTATTAACAAGCCCCTGTAGGAGCGAGCATGCTCGCGATGGGCGTCAACGATGACGCGTACTGTCTGTAGAAACGCGCCAGGCATCACGTCCATCGCGAGCATGCTCGCTCCTACAGCCAGCGGTAAATCGGCGTATCTGCGCCGCTCTCCACCTTCACATCCGGGCTGTGCCGCAAGCGTACCAACAGGCGCTTGCCCGCCGCCGCGCTGCCGGTCAGCCCTTCCAGTTGATCGAGCAGATCCGGCCCGCTCAATTGCCCCGCCTTGCGCAGCAAATCCCGGGCAACCTGCCACAGCGCATCGTCCTGATTCAGTGGTTTCGCCGCTGGTGCACTGACCTCGGTCTTTTCCACTTTTAACTGCGCGCCCAGCCGCGCCCAATCGGCTTCATCCATCTCCAGCGTCAAGTCCACCGGCCAGTCGCCGATGCTTCCGCGAATTCGCAACATGAGTCAGCTCCCGAACAATTCTTCGCACCCATGCTCCCATGGGGCTTGTGCAACGCCAAGCAGGCAGTCACACTCTGCGCATCATGTTATAAGATTACATAACATTTTTTTCATCTTGTCTTTCGGAGACTCGCCATGCGTCACCTGCTTCTCGCCCTGCCGTTTGCCTTGTTGCCGCTGGCTGTCGCCCACGCCGCCGACGAACATGATCACGACCATGAACACGGCAGCCTTGGCGCGCACGAGCACGGTGTCGCTCGCCTGAACGCGGCGCTGGACGGCCAAACCCTGGCGCTGGAGCTGGACAGTCCGGCGATGAACCTGGTGGGTTTCGAGCACGTCGCCGCGACCGACGTCGACAAAGCCAAGGTTACTGCGGCCCGAGCTCGACTCGAGCAACCGCTGGCGCTGTTCAGCCTGCCGAAGGCCGCGGGTTGTATGGTGGAAAACCAGGAGCTGGAAAGCCCGTTGTTTGGCGACACGCCAGAGGCCGCCGATGAACACCACCATGAACACAGCGAGATCCACGCCCGTTATCAATTCACCTGCGCCACGCCGAGCGCGCTGAAGACTCTGGATCTGGCGAATATCTTCAACAGCTTCCCGGCAACTCAGAAAATTGAAGTACAACTGATCGGCCCGAACGGGCAGCAAGGGGTTGAAGTGACGGCCACGGCTGCCTCCCTCAAATTCTGAATCTACCTCCTACAGGTCATCAATGTTCATGAAATCGGCACCATGACCCAAGCACTCATCGAATTGTCCGACCTGGGCTTCAGTTGGCCCGGTCATCCGCCCTTGCTGGATATCCCGGCGTTTCGCCTTTCACCTGGGGAAACCCTGTTCCTCAAGGGCCCCAGCGGCAGCGGCAAGACCACCCTGCTGGGCCTGCTCGGCGGTGTGCAAAAGCCCGATCGTGGCAGCATTCGCCTGCTCGGCCAGGAGCTGACCGAACTCTCGGCCGGTGCCCGCGATCACTTTCGTGTCGATCACACCGGCTACATCTTCCAGCAGTTCAACCTGCTGCCGTTT
Source organism: Pseudomonas sp. MHK4 (assembly GCF_054600775.1). Classification (NCBI taxonomy): domain Bacteria; kingdom Pseudomonadati; phylum Pseudomonadota; class Gammaproteobacteria; order Pseudomonadales; family Pseudomonadaceae; genus Pseudomonas; species Pseudomonas sp. MHK4. The sequence continues at coordinate 247,521 of NZ_BAAIAK010000008.1, forward strand.
CTGTCTGTGCGCGAGAACGTCGAACTGCCCTGCCACTTCTCGAAACTGCGCGCCGAGCGGGCGAAACAGCGCCACGGCAGCATCGACCAGGCAGCCGCCACCCTGCTCGCCCATCTGGGCTTGAAGGATGACAACATCCTCGCGCGCCGCGCCGACTCCCTGTCCATCGGGCAGCAGCAAAGAGTGGCCGCCGCGCGCGCGCTGATCGGCCAGCCGGAACTGGTGATCGCCGACGAGCCGACCTCGGCCCTGGACTACGACGCCCGGGAGAACTTCATTCGCCTGCTGTTCGCCGAATGCCGCGAGGCCGGCTCAAGCCTGCTGTTCGTCAGCCATGACCAGAGCCTGGCGCCGCTGTTCGATCGCAACCTGTCGCTGGCCGAGCTCAATCGCGCCGCCACCCCGTCCGAGGTCTGAGATGTATCTGTTTCGTTTAGCCATGGCCAGCCTGGCTAACCGCCGTTTCACCGCGATCCTCACCGCGTTCGCCATCGCCCTGTCGGTGTGCCTGCTGCTGGCCGTGGAGCGGGTGCGCACCGAGGCCAAGGCCAGTTTCGCCAGCACCATCAGCGGCACCGACCTGATCGTCGGCGCGCGTTCCGGTTCGGTCAACCTGCTGCTGTACTCGGTATTTCGCATCGGCAACGCCACCAACAACATCCGCTGGGACAGTTTCGAACACTTCGCCAGCAACCCGAAAGTGAAGTGGGCCATTCCGATGTCCCTAGGCGATTCACATCGCGGCTATCGGGTGATGGGCACCACCGAGGCGTATTTCGAACACTATCAGTACGGCCGCCAGCAACACCTGGAACTGGCCGAGGGCCGTGCCTTCGCCACCGACCCCTTCGAAGTGGTGCTCGGTGCCGAAGTCGCGGACGCGCTGCACTACAAACTCGGCGACAAACTGGTGCTGGCCCATGGCGTGGCCGTGATCAGCCTGGTCAAGCACGACGACAAGCCATTCACCGTGGTCGGCATCCTCAAGCGCACCGGCACCCCGGTGGACCGCACGCTGCACATCAGCCTCGGCGGTATGGAAGCCATTCACGTCGATTGGCACAACGGCGTGCCGGCCCGTGGCAACGGGCGGATCAGCGCCGATCAGGCGCGCAACATGGACCTGACACCCCAGGCGATCACCGCGTTCATGCTCGGCCTCAACAGCAAGATCTCGACCTTTGCCCTGCAGCGCGACATCAACGAATTCCGCGGCGAACCGATGCTGGCGATCCTGCCGGGCGTGGCGCTGCAAGAGCTATGGAGCTTGATGAGCACTGCGGAAAAAGCGTTGTTCGTGGTGTCGCTGTTCGTGGTGCTGACCGGGTTGATCGGCATGCTCACGGCGATTCTCACCAGTCTCAACGAACGCCGGCGGGAGATGGCGATCCTGCGGTCGGTGGGCGCGCGGCCGTGGCACGTCGCGACGCTGCTGGTGCTGGAGGCGTTTGCCCTGGCGTTGGCCGGTGTGGCGGCCGGCGTGGCATTGCTTTACGTTGGTATCGCGGCGGCCCAGGGTTACGTGCAAGCCAATTACGGCCTGTTTCTGCCGCTGGCGTGGCCGAGTGAATATGAATGGACGCTACTCGGTGGCATCCTGATCGCTGCGTTGCTGATGGGCAGCGTGCCAGCCTGGCGCGCCTATCGCCAATCCCTGGCCGATGGCCTGTCGATCCGTTTATGAGGACGTTGAAATGCCCCGCGCTGTCTTTGCGCTGTTGATGTTGGTCGCCCTGCCGTTGTGGGCGGCCCAGCCGAAAGAGCTGACCTGGTCGGAAATGATTCCGCCGGATGCGGCGCCAGAAGTGCCGAACATGACGCCGCTGCACGACCTGTCGAAGATCAGCGATGCACTGGCCGCCGAATCGGCACCAGCGGCGAAGCAGGACATGCCCAACGCCCCGGTGGTCAAGGCCCTCGACGGGCAGAACATTCGTTTGCCGGGCTACATCGTGCCGCTGGAAGTGAGTGAAGAAGGTCGTACCACGGACTTTCTGCTGGTGCCGTATTTCGGCGCCTGCATCCACGTGCCGCCACCGCCGTCGAACCAGATCGTGCATGTCAAAAGCGCAGTCGGCGTGAAGCTCGACGAGCTGTATCAGCCGTACTGGATCGAGGGGGCGATGCAGGTCAAGTCGTCCACCAGTGAGTTGGCGGATGCCGGGTACCAGATGGAGGCGGACAAGATCTACCTGTATGAATTACCGGAGTGAATCCGGTGGTCGTGTGTTGTTTGGTCGATAGTCATCGCCAGCAGGCTAGCTCCCACAAGGAATCGCCTGTCCCTGTGGGAGCCAGCCTGCTGGCGATGAGGCCATCGAAAACACCACAAATACCAAACCCATCACGATTTCATTGAGCTGAGTCAAAAGACCGAATCGTTAGCCGCCTTACCATTGGACATCGAAGAATTTTAACGTCCTCTGGAGCCCCCCATGAACAAGTCCTTGCTCGGTGCCTCGCTGGTAGCGCTGGCGCTTGCAGCCCCGTTCGCCCACGCCCACGAAGCCGGTGACATCATCCTTCGTGCCGGTGCGATTACCGTCAACCCGGAGGCCGACAGTTCCACGGTCAAGGTCGATCAGGGTCCGCTGAGCGGCGCCGACCTGGGTGGCAAGGCGACCATGAGCAGCGACACGCAACTGGGTCTGAACGTTGCCTACATGATCACCAACAACTGGGGGATCGAGTTGCTCGCGGCCACGCCGTTCGAGCATGACGTCAAACTCAAGGGCACCGCCTTGAGTGCAGCCAACGGCAAACTCGGTACGCTGAAACACCTGCCACCTACCCTCAGCGTGGTGTACTACCCGCTGGATGCCAAATCCGACTTCCAGCCGTACCTCGGCGCCGGTATCAATTACACCTGGATCTACGACGAGCATGTCGGCAGCCAAGCCCAGGCCAACGGCTTCAGCAACTTCAAGGCAGAAAACTCCTGGGGCATGGCGTTCCAGGTCGGTGCGGATTACATGCTGACCGACAATGTGATGATCAACGCCCAAGTGCGCTACATCGACATCGATACCCGCGCGACCGTGGAAAACGATGCCGTGGCACCGGGCACCCGGGCACGGGTGAACGTGGATGTCGATCCGTTCATCTACATGGTCGGTCTGGGTTACAAGTTCTAAGTATTCACGTGGTGGTGGATGGGTCGTTCCCATGCTCTGTGGACGGGAATGATCAGCAACAAAAAAAAGGCGCCTCAACCGGCGCCTTTTTCTATTGTCCCAGCAACCGTGCCAGCCCGACGCTCAACGGTGTCGGCTCGGGCGCCCGGAAGCGCTCCAGCAGACGCCGGTTGTTAGCCCGGGAATGCCGAATGTCACCTGAGCGCGCGGGGCCGTAGCTCACCGGTGGCAGCTGGCCAACCACGACCTCAAGGGCCGCAAGCATCTGCTTGAGACTGGTCGCCTGGTTCCAGCCGACGTTGACCGCGCCCTCTTCCACCTGGGGTTTCTCGATGGCCTGCACCAGCAAATCGACCAGATCCTCGACGTAGAGAAAGTCCCGCGTCTGCTCGCCGTCGCCAAACACGGTGATCGGCAAGCCTTTGTGCGCGCGCTCGCTGAAAATGCTGATCACCCCGGAATACGGCGAGGACGGGTCCTGGCGTGGGCCGAAGATGTTGAAGAAGCGGAAAATCACCGGTTCCAGCCCATGCTCGCGCCGGTAGAAATCGAAGTACTGCTCGCTCGCCAGCTTGTCCACCGCGTAGGGCGTCAACGGCGCCTTGGGCGTGTCTTCATCGATTGACTCGCCCTCGCCATTGTTGCCATACACCGCCGCGCTGGAGGCGAACAGCACGCGCTTGACGCCCGACTGGCGCATGGCTTCGCAGACATTCAGCGAGCCGATGAAGTTGCTCTGGTGGGTTTTCACTGGGTCGTCCACCGACGCCTGTACCGACGCCACTGCCGCCAGGTGCGCCACGGCGCTGCAACCGGCCATCGTACGGGCGACCAGGGCGGCATCGGCTACGTCGCCGACGATCAGCTCGACCTTGGGATTGTCCAGCGGCAGATTGCCGGGTTTACCGGTGGACAGATCGTCGAGAATCCTTACCGAATAGCCCTTGGCGAGCAAGGCGTCGGTGAGATGGGAGCCAATGAAACCGGCACCCCCGGTAATCAGAACGGGGCGATCAGCCATGACGATAGAACCTGTCCAGAAGGCTCGGAAGGGCCGCACGCCAGGCGCGTGGCTTGATTCCGAAGGTGTGCAGAATTTTCTTGCAGGCCAGCACCGCGTGTTGCGGTTCTTCCGCGGCGTCCGGGCGCGCGGCGTGGGCCTGGGCGGTCGGCGCTTCGATGGCCAGCGGGTGCAAGGCGCGGGCTTCGGTGAGAATCGCCTGGCCCAGGGCCAGCGGCGTGGTCGCCTCATGCCCGGCGTAGTGGTAGGTGCCCCACAGCGGCGCGCTGCAGTCGAGTTGCTTGAGCACCGAAATGATCACCCGTGCCGCGTCGTCCACCGGAGTCGGATTGCCCCGGCGGTCGTCGGCCAGAAGCAGTTCCTCGGGTTGCTCGGCGCGACCGAGGAACCGCCCGAGCGTGCCGTCGGGACTGTCATCGAGCAGCCAGCCGAAACGCAACAGCACGTGTTGCGGGCAGGTGGCGCGCACGCTTTGCTCGATCCGCCACAAGGCCTGGCCACGCAGGCCCAGCGGCAGCGGTTCGTCTTTTTCGCTGTAGGCGGTCGCCCGGGAGCCGTCGAACACGCGGTAGCTCGAGGGCTGCACCAGGACGATGTTATGATGCTGGCACAGTTCAGCCAGGCGCTCGATCGCCCGCTCCTGCCCGGCCAGGCGCTGTTCGCTGACCGTCTCCGCCTGGAACCAGTCGAAGTAGTAGGCGAGGTTGATCAACGCGTCCGGGCGGGTGTCGTCGAGCAGTTGAGTCAGGCTCGCGGCATCCCAGCCGTCTTGGGGTGGGCGGGGGGCGAGGAAACCGATGTCTTCCTCCGCACCGAGGCGAATCAGCGCCTGCCCAAGGGCATTTCCGCCGCCCAGTAACATAAGGCGCATTCGCATAGAGTCAGCAGGCCCAGTCTGATTGGAACAATGGTTTTATCGACAGCGCCCGCGGGCGATGTCATCGATAGTTGCCGGAATCGTTGCATTTTGCGGGTTTAGTGCGCAACCGTCATCCGTAAAGTGTAGATGTGCGGGATTTGTGGTGCTGCTACTGGCCTCTTCGCGAGCAGGCTCGCACCACAATGGATTTACGTACACCGGCCCATTGTAGGAGCGGGCTTGCCTGCGAAGGGGCCCTGTCAGTCCACAGAGATCCCTCAGCGGTACTTGCAACTTCCCGCCCCCACCCGCATAAATTGCCCCATGAACCTGCCTATCCCCGCCGACAGTGCCCTGGCCGGCTTCCACCCCGCCGTCAGCGCCTGGTTCAGCAAGACGTTTGCGACGATCACCGCCGCCCAGGCTCGGGCGTGGCCGTTGATCCGCCAGCGCCGCTCGACCCTGATTGCCGCCCCCACAGGTTCCGGCAAGACCCTTACCGCCTTTCTCGCCGTGATCGACGACCTGGTCCACCGTGGCCTGGAAAACTCTGAAGGCCTGCCAAACGAAACCCTGGTGGTCTACGTCTCGCCGCTCAAGGCGCTGTCCAACGACATCCAGATCAACCTGCAAGACCCGTTGGCCGGCATCACCGAACAGTTGCGGGTGATGGGCCTGCCCGAACTGCGGATCAGCACCGCCGTGCGCACCGGCGATACCCCGCAAAAAGACCGCTCGGCGATGCGCAAGACCGCCCCGCACATCCTGGTCACCACCCCGGAATCGCTTTACGTGCTGCTCGGCTCCGACTCCGGGCGGCAGATGCTCAGCACCACCGGTACGGTGATCGTCGATGAGATCCATGCCATCGCCGCCAGCAAGCGCGGCAGCCACCTGGCGCTGAGCCTCGAACGCCTGCAGGCGCTGTGCGCCAAACCGCTGGTGCGCATCGGCCTCTCGGCCACGCAAAAACCCATCGAGGCGGTGTCACGCTTTTTGGTCGGTCGTGATCGCCCCTGCGAGATCGTCGATATCGGCCACGCCCGCCCGCGTGACCTGGGCATCGAAGTGCCACCCGTGCCGCTGTCGGCGGTGATGGCCAACGATGTCTGGGAGCTGGTCTATGACCGTCTTGCCGCCCTTGCCCGCGAGCACCGAACTACGCTGATTTTCGTCAACACCCGACGTCTGGCCGAGCGCCTGAGCCGACACCTGAGCGAACGCCTCGGCAAAGAAGCAGTGGCCGCCCACCACGGCAGCCTGGCCAAGGAGTTTCGCCTGGACGCCGAACAGCGGCTCAAGCGTGGCGAGCTGCAGGTGTTGATCGCCACCGCGTCGCTGGAGCTGGGCATCGACATTGGCGATGTCGACCTGGTGTGCCAGATCGCCTCGCCGCGCTCGATTGCCGGTTTTCTGCAAAGGGTTGGACGTTCCGGGCACCAGGTCGGCGGTACACCCAAGGGCCGCCTGTTCGCCACTACCCGCGACGACCTGATCGAATGCGTCGCGCTGCTCGACTGCGTGCGCCGGGGTGAGCTCGACACCCTGCTGATCCCCGAGGCGCCGCTGGACGTCCTGGCGCAACAGATCATCGCCGAAGTCAGTTGCCAGGAATGGCCGGAGCAGGCGTTGCTGGACATGCTGCGCAACGCCTCGCCCTACAGCGGCCTCGACGAAAAACACTATCAGGCGCTGCTGCAGATGCTCGCCGAGGGCTTTGACGGGCGCCAGGGTATCCGCAGTGCCTATCTGCATCGCGACGCCGTGAGCCGCACCCTGCGCGGTCGCAGGGGCGCCAAGCTGACGGCGGTGACCAGCGGCGGGACCATCCCTGACAATGCCGACTACAGCGTTCTGCTCGAGCCCCAAGGGCTGAACATCGGCAGCGTCAACGAAGACTTCGCGGTGGAGAGCATCGCCGGGGATGTATTTCAGCTGGGCAATACGTCGTACCGGATCCTGCGGGTCGAAACCGGCAAGGTCCGGGTCGAGGATGCCCAGGGTCAGCCGCCGACCATTCCGTTCTGGCTCGGCGAGGCACCGGGTCGCAGCGCCGAACTGTCGTTTGCCGTGGCGCGCTTGCAGGCCCGGCTCGATACCCTGCTCGGCGAGACGCCGGGCAACTTGCAGCCCGCCCTCGACTGGCTGACCCAGACCCTGGGCCTTAACCTGGCCAGCGCCGAACAACTGGTGGAATACCTCGCCCGCGCGCGGCAGACACTGGGCGCGTTGCCATCCCAAGACACCTTGCTGATGGAGCGCTTCTTCGACGAGTCCGGTGGCACCCAGCTGGTTATCCACAGCCCGTTCGGCAGTCGTATCAACCGCGCCTGGGGCCTGGCCTTGCGCAAACGGTTCTGCCGTACCTTCAACTTCGAGTTGCAAGCCGCCGCCAGCGAGGACGCCATCGTGTTGTCGATGTCCAGCAGCCACAGTTTTGAACTAACTGACGTGTGGCGCTACCTGCACAGCAACACCGCCGAGCACATCCTGATTCAGGCCGTGCTCGATGCGCCATTGTTTGGCGTGCGCTGGCGCTGGAATGCCGGCGTGGCGCTGGCGCTGCCGCGCTATCGCGGTGGGCGCAAAGTGCCGCCGCAGATCCAGCGGATGAAAAGCGAAGACCTCACCGCCAGCGTGTTCCCAGACCAGATCGCCTGCGTGGAAAACCTCGTAGGCGAGCGCGACATCCCCGACCATCCGCTGGTGGAGCAGACCCTGGACGATTGCCTGCACGACGCCATGGACAGCAACGGTTGGCTGGACCTGTTGCGGCGCATGGAACGCGGCGAGATTCGCCTGATCAGCCGCGACCTGCCCGCGCCCTCGCCCCTGGCCGCGGAAATCCTCAGCGCCAGGCCCTACACCTTTCTCGACGATGCGCCCCTGGAGGAACGCCGCACCCAGGCGGTGCTCAACCGTCGCTGGAGCGAGCCGCAGTCCACTGACGACCTGGGGGCGCTGGACGCCGAAGCCATTGACACGGTGCGTGAAGAGGCCTGGCCCACGCCCGGCAACGTCGATGAGATGCACGAGACCTTGATGAGCCTGGCCTGCATCACCGACGCCGAGGCCCGCGCCAACCCGCACTGGCTGGAATGGCTGAATGACCTGGCTGACAGCGGTCGAGCCTGCCGCATCAGCCGGTCACTGTGGCTGGCGCTGGAACGACTGACGTGCCTGCAGGCGATTTATCCACACGCGGATCTGTCTCCACACTTGCAGGCTCTGCCAGGTTTCGATCTGGCCTGGGCACCGGACGACGCAGTGGTTGAAGTGATTCGAGCGCGGCTCAGCGCCTTTGGTCCACTGCCACTGCAGGCGATTGCCGAACCCCTCGAATTGCCGGCCATGGACGTCAGCCAGGCACTGGCGCAACTGGAAGGCGAAGGGTATGTGCTGCGCGGGCGCTTCACCCCTTGCACCGCCGAGGAAGAATGGTGCGAGCGTCATTTGCTGGCGCGGATTCATCGCTACACCGTCAAGCGCCTGCGCCGGGAAATCGAGCCCGTGGCCTTGCAGGACTTCATGCGATTCCTGTTCGACTGGCAGCACCTGTCCAACGCCACCCGCGGCCAGGGCAGCGCGGTGTTGCCGGCGATCGTCACTCAGCTCGAAGGCTACCCCGCCGCCGCTTCGGCCTGGGACAGCGAACTGCTGCCCGCGCGGCTCAAGGACTATTCGCCCACCTGGCTCGATGATGCGTGCCGCAGCGGAAAGCTGGCCTGGACCCGACTGACCGCGCGCAATCGCGGCACCGGCACCGCCCTGCGCAGCACGCCGATCGTGTTGTTGCCGCGTAATCGGGTCGGTATCTGGAGCGACTTGACCGAGCAGACGCCGGTCAGCGAACTGTCGCCCAAGACCCAGAAGGTTCACGCCGCCCTCAGCCAGCACGGCGCGCTGTTTTTCGATGAGCTGATCCACGAAGCACACCTGCTGCGCGCAGAACTGGAAATCGCCCTGCAGGAACTGGTGGGTGCGGGGTTGGTGAACGCCGACAGTTTTGCCGGCCTGCGGGCGCTGATCACACCGGCCAGCAAGCGCCAGCAGCGTAGCAGCCGACGCGGGCGCGGGGCCTTTGTCGGCGGCATGGACGACGCCGGGCGCTGGGCACTTTTGCGACGCGCGGTGGTGACGCCGGCTGTGGATAACCCGCGACCAACGCCAACCCCCGCCGACACCTTGGAACACATCGCCATGACCTTGTTGCGCCGCTACGGCGTGGTGTTCTGGCGCTTGCTGGAGCGTGAAGCCGATTGGCTGCCGAGCTGGCGGGAATTGCTGCGCACCTTCCATCGGCTGGAAGCGCGGGGTGAGATTCGTGGCGGACGTTTTGTCAGTGGCCTGGCGGGCGAGCAATTCGCGCTGCCGGAGGCGATTCCATTGCTGCGCGAAGTCCGCCGTCGACCCCATGACGGCAGCTTGATCTCGGTGTGCGGGGTCGATCCGCTGAACCTCGCCGGCACCCTGTTGCCCGGTGCGAAAGTGCCGGCGCTGGCGAGTAATCGGCTGGTGTATCGCGATGGCCTGCCGGCTGCGGCGCAGATTGCGGGCAAGCAGTATATGTGGCTTGAGCTGGATCAGCAGGCCATGGCTGAAGTGCAGAACAAGCTGATCCGGCATTGAGGTTGTCTGGGCGGGCCCTATCGCCAGCAGGCTAGCTCCCACAATGGACCGGTGTACCCAGATCCATTGTGGGAGCCAGCCTGCTGGCGATGGGGCCATCAAAACCGACAAATTTATTGGGGCCGAGGCCGATCCGGCATCAACACCGCCGCATGCTCCGGCTCAGCCGCCCCATCATGCACAGGCTCCGCCGCCGGCCTCTGCACTAAAACCTGCTGTGGATAAGTCTGCGCGAAATGCACCCACGGACTGTTATCCACAAGCTTTTTCAAACGCTGGTTGAACGCCCGGCTCACCGCATATTGCCCGCCCGACACGGTGCGAAACTGTGCCGTCAGCACCACGCCATTGAGGTCCATCTTGTCGACGCCGAACACATCCAGCGGACCTTGCAGGTTGTACCGCAGGAACGGGTCTTCACTGATCGAATGCCCGGCCTCGCGAATCAGCTCGATGGCCTTGTCGACATCGGTGTCATAGGTGAACTGCACGGAGAAGAACGCATAGGCAAATTGCCGTGATTGGTTGGTCACGGCCTTGATCTGGCCAAAGGGCACCGAGTGCACGAAGCCTTTGCCGTCGCGCAGGCGCAAGGTGCGGATGGTCAGGCCTTCGACCGTGCCGGCATGCCCGGAATCGAGCACCACCCAGTCACCGATGGACAGGGTGTCTTCGATGATGATGAACAATCCCGTGATCACGTCCTGCACCAGTTGCTGAGAGCCGAAACCTATGGCCAGGCCAATGACCCCGGCACCGGCCAGGAACGGCGCGACATTGATGCCAAGGTTGGCCATGGTGGTGATGGCGCAGATCACCACCAGGATGATTTTGATCGCATTGCGCAGCAACGGCAGGATGGTCTTGATCCGCGTACTCGGCTGGCGCGCCCCGCGTTTGCTGGCCGGTGGTTTCAGGGCTTCCTGGATCGCCGTGTCGAGCACCACCCAGACCATCCACGTCACCAGGAAGATCAGGCCGATATGGCTCAAGGAATCACTGATCGCCCGCCCCACGGCATTGCTCACCGCAAAATCGAACAGCGACACACCCCAGATTCGTCCGAGGACATCGATGAACACGATGGCCATGGCAATGCGCAACAACGCGTGGGAGAGGCTCAGGAAGCGTTCCTTGTAGGCGCCACTGCGGCGCACGTCGGACTCGCTGCGGGTCTTGAACAGGTGATGCAGCGTCGTGCTGAGAAACACCGTGGCAATCAGCAACACCGTGGTCAACAGCGCGCTGCGCAGCACTTGCTGGTTGTCATCGCCAATGCCGATCAGGTTGATGATCGAGACCAGCACCATCAACAGGATCGGCCAGTACCAGAGCCCGGAAAAAATCCGCAGGGTTTCGCGCAAGGCTGGCTGTGCCCGCCGTTGGGCCAGCGGCAGGATGCGGATCACCTGGGCGACCGGACGGCGCATGCGCAATACCAGCAAACCAAAGGAAATCGAGGCGGCCAGGCCGGTGAACACGGCGATGCTGCTGGTGAGGTTGTTGCCCAGTTGATGGGCGATCTGCGGGCTGGTCAAGGCGTCGCTCAGGGCGACCAGGAAGCCGATCGCGAACAGTGGTCGTGGGCTGTCCTGGCGAATGATCTGCACCGCCCGGCGCTTGTGACCGACATTGAACAGCACCACCAGGGACATCACTAATGACGAAGCGAACACGCCGCTGCTGGTGGCATAGGCAAAACACAACGCCAGCGCCCTGCCGGCCGATACCGGCAATAACTGGCTGGCATAAATCGTCAACGGCAGGCTGATCACCGCCGGGATGCTGTAAGGCAAGACATAACCCAGCAAGGCCTGCCCACGCTCTCGGCTGAGCAGCACCCGATGGCGGCACAGGCGTTCGGTCAAGAACTTGCCGAACATCCAGAGTAGGCCGAAGACACCCGCCCACACTGCCGTCAGCAACAGGAAGTCCCCCGCCACGCTCCAGCTTGAGCGCGCCGATGGGCGATTGACCAGTTGATCCACCTCATCGGCCGCACGGTCAGCGCGCAAACGCCAGGCGTCGAGCAGGTCCCTGTCGAGATTGAGCTTGCTCTGGACGTCGTCGATGCTCGAACTGATGGCACCCAGCAACCCGCCCTGGACCAAAGGCTCAGGGTGTGCCGCCGGCGTGGCGGCGGCCGGCACGCCCGGTATGGCCGCCGCCTGCAGTTCCTCGCTGCCGAACAACAACAGCGCCCCCACTAATATCGCCGTCTTGAGCCTGATCAAGGCATCCGCTCCTCTGGATAGGACTGTAAGGAACTGATCGAGAAATGCCGGACTAGTTCGCTGCTGGCCGGCCAATACCCGGCAATCTTTGCGCTCAAGACAAATATCAAATGCTCATCCCTGTATTTTTCCGCACAACCGGAACCCTGACACTGCGCTCCATCAAATCATCCCACCGGAGTTGCAGTCATGCCCATTGCCTTGCTCGCGCTGACCCTCAGCGCCTTTGCCATCGGGACGACCGAGTTCGTCATCGTTGGCCTGTTACCTACCATTGGCGCCGACCTAGGTGTCAGCCTGCCGTCGGCCGGCCTGTTGGTCAGCCTGTATGCGCTGGGCGTCGCCGTCGGCGCCCCGATACTGACCGCCCTGACCGGTAAAGTCCCGCGTAAACTGCTGTTGCTGTCATTGATGGTGCTGTTCACCCTGGGCAATCTTCTGGCCTGGCAGGCGCCCAGCTACGAGTCGCTGATCCTGGCGCGGATCGTCACCGGCCTGGCGCACGGGGTGTTTTTCTCGATCGGTTCGACCATCGCCACCAGTCTAGTGCCCAAGGAAAAAGCCGCCAGCGCGATCGCGATCATGTTCACCGGCCTGACCGTGGCCCTGGTCACCGGCGTCCCGCTGGGGACCTTCATCGGTCAGCATTTCGGCTGGCGTGAAACCTTCCTCGCCGTATCGGCCCTGGGTGTGATCGCCTTTATCGGTAGCCTGCTCTATGTGCCGAAAAACATCGCCCACAGCAAACCCGCCTCACTGTTGCAGCAGCTGCAAGTGCTCAAGCAACCGCGCCTGCTGCTGGTGTATGCCATGACGGCAGTCGGTTACGGTGGTTCGTTCATCGCCTTCACTTTCCTGGCGCCGATCCTTCAGGATATCTCCGGCTTCAGCGCCAGCACCGTCAGCCTGGTGCTGCTGGTCTACGGCATCTCGGTGGCCGTCGGCAACCTCTGGGGCGGCAAACTGGCGGACAAGCGTGGCCCGATCAGCGCCCTGAAAATCATCTTCGCCCTGCTCGCCGCCGTGCTGTTCGTGCTGACCTTCACCGCCGGCAATCCATGGCTGGCACTGGCGACCGTACTCGTCTGGGGCGCCGTGGCGTTCGGCAACGTGCCGGCGTTGCAGGTGTATGTGGTGCGCCAGGCTGAACATCACACGCCGAATGCGGTGGACGTGGCCTCCGGCCTGAACATCGCCGCGTTCAACCTCGGTATCGCAGGGGGCGCGTGGGGTGGTGGCTTGATCGTCGCACACATGGGCTTGATCCATACCGCGTGGATCGGCGGGTTGGTGGTGTTGGTAGCGTTGGCATTGACGGCCTGGAGCGGTCGCCTGGATCGGCTGGGCCCGGTCTATGCCACGGGTTCAAACCACGTCATCGCCGGTCACTGATCCCCCTGTAGGAGCCGGCTTGCCGGCGATGGCGGCGGCACATTCGACACGGGTGTGTCCGACATATCGCTATCGCCAGCAAGCCGGCTCCCACGGGCGTCGTGGTGGCTCGAGAAATACCGTCCGTAGCCCCGCCGAAACTTTCGCCCCCGCCCCACAGTCATCAAAAGATCAGGGGGCAGTCAGACGGGAGGCGACATGGCGGCGATTCACATCGGCATTTCAGGTTGGCGCTACACGCCCTGGCGGGGGGATTTCTACCCGAAGGGCCTGGCCCAGAAGCGCGAATTGCAATTCGCCTCACGGGCGGTCAACAGCATCGAGATCAATGGATCGTTTTACGCCCTGCAACGGCCCGAACGCTACGCCCAGTGGTATACCGAAACCCCGGCGCACTTTGTGTTCAGCGTCAAAGCCCCGCGTTTCATCACCCACATCAAGCGCCTGCGTGACATCCACAAACCCCTGGCGAATTTCTTCGCCTCCGGAGTGCTGGAACTCAAGGAAAAACTCGGCCCGATTCTTTGGCAGTTTCCACCCAACTTCAAATTCGACGCCGAACTGTTCGATACTTTCCTCGAGCAACTGCCCCACGACACCGAACAGGCCGCCGCCCTCGCCCGCCAGCACGACTCGCATGTGAACGGCCACGCCAGCCTGAAGGCGAGCAGGAAACAGCCCTTGCGACACGCCGTGGAAATCCGCAACGAAAGCTTCATCGACCCGGTATTTGTCCGCCTGCTCAAACGCCACAATACGGCCCTGGTCATCGCCGATACCGCCGGCAAATGGCCGTATCGCGAGGACCTCACCAGCGACTTCGTGTACCTTCGCCTGCACGGTGCCGAAGCGCTCTACGCCAGCGGCTACACCCCTCAGGCATTGAAGCGTTGGGGCGACCGGATCGAGGCCTGGCACCATGGACGGCAACCGGCTGACCCGCATCTGATCGCGCCGCGCCTGAAACCCAGGGCGCGCAAGTCCCGGGAAGTGTTCTGCTATTTCGATAACGACATCAAGGTCCGTGCACCCTTCGATGCGCGTCGCTTGCTGGAACGCTTCGACCTCGACAAAGAGCTGCTCACCGCCCCCGGTGAACCGGCTGCCGAAGGAGTGTTGCCATGAGCATTTCCGAACCGGTTGGCACCACCGACGAGCAGGCGACCATCGATAGCACGGTGCACCGCTTCACCGTACTGACGGTCAACACCCACAAGGGTTTCACGGCGTTGAACCGGCGTTTCATCCTGCCTGAACTGCGCGAAGCGGTGCGCAGCGTGTCTGCCGACGTGGTGTTTCTGCAGGAGGTTCACGGCACCCACGAACAACACCCCAAGCGCTACGACAATTGGCCGGCGATACCCCAGTACGAATTCCTCGCCGACACGCTCTGGCCGCAGTTTGCCTATGGCCGCAACGCGGTCTATCCGGCCGGCGATCACGGTAACGCCTTGCTGTCGAAATTCCAGATCGTTCGCCACGATAACCTCGACGTGTCCATCAGCGGCCACGAGAACCGCGGCATTTTGCATTGCGTGCTGCGCCTGCCGGGCGAAGGCCCGGAGGTGCACGCCATATGCGTCCATCTTGGCTTGCGCGAAACCCATCGTAATGAACAGCTCAAATTGCTGGGGCGCCGTCTTGAGTCGTTAGCTGCCGATGCGCCGGTGATCGTGGCCGGTGATTTCAACGACTGGCGCCAACGCGCCGATGCCCTGCTCAAACCCTGCGGTTTGCGCGAAGTGTTCGCCGAGCACCATGGCAAGCCGGCACGCAGTTTTCCTGCACGACTGCCGACCCTGCGCCTGGACCGCATCTATGTGCGCAACCTCAAGGCCAGCCGTCCGCAGGTTCTGGCCACCCGGCCCTGGTCCCACCTTTCGGATCACGCACCGTTGTCGGTGGAGATTGAGCTATGAGCAGCCCGTCGATGGAAAAAGCCGCGCTGGAAAAAACGATAGCCGCGCCGCCCATGAGCGAGCCGCAAAGGGTCGACGTCGAGTACGGCTGGCAAGGCAACAACCGGGTTGAACTGCTGGAAAACGGCGAAGCCTATTTCCCCAGGGTATTCGAGGCCATGCGCCAGGCTAAAACCGAGATTCTCCTGGAAACCTTCATTGTGTTCGAGGACAAGGTCGGCGAAGAACTGAAGTCCGTGCTCATCGAGGCGGCTCAACGGGGCGTACGCGTCACCGCGAGCTTCGACGGGTTTGGCTGCGGCGAGCTGACTGCCGGGTATCTCACCGCCTTGAGCGCTGCTGGCGTGCACTTGCAGATGTTCGACCCGGCCCCAAAGCGCCTGGGCATCCGCACCAACTGGTTCCGCCGCCTGCATCGCAAGATCGTGGTGGTAGACGGAACGCTTGCATTCATTGGCGGGATCAACTTCTCCGCCGATCATCTGGCCGACTTCGGCCCGGAAGCCAAGCAGGACTATTCGGTGGAAGTGCAAGGCCCGGCGGTGGCCGACATCCATCACTTTGCCCTGCTGCAATGCGGTCGCCCGGCCCGCGCCAAATACTGGTGGCAACGCCGTCGGCAACGGCGCTCGGAACTGGTCGTTACCGATCACGATGGCCAGGTGCGGCTGGTGTACCGCGATAACGCCGAGCATTCGACCGACATCGAAGAGGTTTACCGCCTGGCGCTGCGCACGGCGCAAAGGCGCGTGGTCATCGCCAACGCCTACTTTTTTCCTGGCTACCGGTTGCTGCGCGAAATTCGCAACGCTGCGCGCCGCGGCGTTGAAGTGCGTCTGATTTTGCAGGGGCAGCCGGACATGCTGGTGGCCAAGCTGGCGGCGCGCATGACCTACGACTACCTGCTCAAGTCCGGGGTGAAAATCTTCGAATACTGCGACCGGCCACTGCACGGCAAGGTCGCGCTGGTGGACGAAGACTGGAGCACCGTCGGCTCCAGCAACCTGGACCCGTTGAGCCTGTCGATGAACCTGGAGGCCAACGTGCTGATCCGTGACCGTGCCTTCAACCGGGACCTGTTCGAACGGCTCGAAGCACTCGCCGATCACCATTGCAAGGCCATGTCGGTGGACAAGGCCCCACGGGGGCGAATCTGGCACATGACCGTGGGCTTCCTGGTGTTCCACTTCCTGCGGCATTTTCCGGCATGGGCCGGTTGGTTGCCCGCGCACAAACCACGCTTGAAAGCATTCACCCCACCGACCGGGAGCAATCAACATGAGCCGCACTGAAGCACAGGCGGCATCCCACGCCGAGCACTCGGCCAAGTCGCGCTGGAGCCGTTGGAAAAGACCGCTGACAATGCTGTTTTTCCTGGCGTTGATCATCCTCTTGACGATGTTCGCCCAACGCATCGAATGGAACGAGGTGTTCGACACCCTGGCCGATTTCAAAGTGCGCACCTTGATCATCGCGTCCGGCCTGACCCTGGTGAGTTTTCTGGTCTACGCCTGTTTCGACCTGATTGGCCGCACCTACATCCGCCAGGACCTGACGTGGAAACAGATCCTGCCGGTGGGCATCATCAGCTACGCCTTCAACCTCAACCTGAGCGCCTGGGTCGGCGGCATCGCCATGCGCTATCGCCTGTACTCGCGGCTCGGTGTGAGCAAAGCCAACATTGCGAAAATCCTCGGCCTGAGCCTGGCGACCAACTGGTTTGGCTACATGGTGATTGCCGGGGCGGTGTTCAGCAGCGGGCTGGTGCGCATGCCACCAGGCTGGAAACTGAGCAGCGGCGCGCTACAGGCGGTGGGTGTGTTGCTGCTGCTGGTGAGTGCGGGGTATCTGGTGGCGTGCCAGTTTTCCAAACGTCGGGAGTGGGCGATTCGCGGGGTGGAAATCAACCTGCCGTCGCTGCGCATGGCGATCCTGCAACTGGCCCTGGGGGCGCTGAACTGGTCGCTGATGGCCGCGGTGATTTTCACCCTGCTGCCGAGCAAGCTGGATTATCCGCTGGTGCTGGGCGTGCTGCTGATCAGCGCCATCGCCGGGGTCATCACCCACATTCCGGCCGGGCTCGGTGTGCTGGAAGCGGTGTTCGTGGCACTGCTGCAACACGAGGTCTCGAGGGGCAGCCTGGTGGCGGGGTTGCTGGCCTATCGGGCGATCTATTTCCTGTTGCCGCTGTTGATCACGCTGGTGATGTACCTGCTGGTGGAGGCCAAGGCCAAGTCGTTGCGGATCTCGAGAAAACCTAAGAGTTAATCGCAAGATCAAAAGATCGCAGCCTGCGGCAGCTCCTGCACCGCAGGCTGCGATCTTTGGCTTTTTTTATGAGGACTGAATGATGCTCAACCGCTCACCCACCACCATTTCCGTGATCCAGTCCACCAGGATCGAGGTGTAGGCCTGCTGTGATACAGGATCGCTCAGTGCGTGATCGGCACCGTCGATGATGCGGTGGGTCAGCGAATGGGTCTGCTGACACGCCGCGCGATAACTCATGATGGTCGCGTGGGGTACGTAGTCATCGGTCTGCGACTCCACCAGCAAAACATCCCCGGTAAATTCAGAACAGGCATGCAGCGCCCGGTTGCTATCGGCGCGCACCAGCGTGCTGCGGTAATCGCGCAGGTCGAGCTTGTCCAGATCGCGCTTGGGCGTGTGCCATTGATCGTCGCGGTACAGCGCCGGAACCCGCAACGCCAGCCAGCGTACTGGCCGCAGCGAGGTAAGGATCGCGGCCAGGTAACCGCCGTAGCTGGTGCCGACCACGGCAATCGCTGACGTATCCAGCGCCGGGTGCGCGAGCAGCCGGTCGTAGGCTGCCAGCAGGTCGCGCAGGTTGTCTTCGCGGGTTACCCGGGTCAGCGGAATACCTGTACCGCCGGTGTGTCCGCGCAGGTCGAAGGTCAGGCACACACAACCCAATCCGGCGATGCCCTTCGCCCGTTCCAGGTCGCGCTCCTGGCTACCGCCCCAGCCGTGCACAAACAACACGCCGGGGACTTTCGATTTGGGGCTGAGAAAAGTCCCGCTCATCTGTTCGTCGTCGATGTCGATTTGAATGCTTTCGCTTCTAGCCGTCATAGGATTTGACCGTTACGTACTTGAGGAGGAAGTCACTGTTTTCCGCCGGCCCGCGGTACACCTCGATGGCGTCCGCCGGCAGCGGTTGATCGATGTAGGTTTCCACCGAAGACACGCGAATCGCGCGCATCCCCGGATCGTTGACGAAGCTCTGCAAGGCCGCCACTTCCGCGCTGCTGGCGCCGCCCATGCGCCAGGATTGCTCGAGCACGCCGCTGCGTTGCTGGCCATCACTGGCGATGCCCTGGGCGATGTCGTAATTGCGCCGTGAGGCGTAGAAAGCGGGATAGGCTTCGTCTGCGGCATCGTCGAACACCTGGGCCTGCCGGATCGCCAGTTGCACACCGTCGGGCAAATCCAGGGTCAGCAGATCGTCGTAGCCACCCTGCACCACCAACAGGTTGGAACCACCATAGACCTCTTCGCCGTGGGCGTCTTTGGTCAAGTATTGATCACCACAGTAGCTGAGCACCTTTTCGCCGATGAAACTCTGCCCAACGCTGTGGGTAATCACCTGGTCCAGGTCCTGCTCCAGCACCACGCCTTCACTGAATAGCGCTTTCGCTTCGGGACGGGCGAGGATTTCGTCGAACTGGTCGAGGCTCTTGATGACTTCCTGACCACGCCCGGCGCAGGCATGAATCGGCTTGATGCGGATCGTTCCGTTGTAGAGCAGATGCTCCGCCGCCGGCCGCGCATCGTCGAACGAGAAAACACTGAGACCATCAAGCACCACGGTGCGCACCCGCTCGGAAAACAACGGCGCCCAGCCTGGCGGTGCATGGGCATGTCTATTCAACAAACCATGGCTGATGGCTTTGGTGCAGATGAAATCATGCTCGACGTAACCGCCCCACAAATCCTCCGGTCCCTTGACGCCCAACTGCAGGGCGGCAGCGGCACCCACCAGGGTCTGGGTCGGCAACAGATAGATGTCTCGGTCGCTGTGCACTTGGGGGTCGAAACTGCCGCCGAATTTGAGCCCGAGGATTTGCGCAAGCCAACGAGCCAGCGCGCGATTGGTTTCGACTTCGTGAACCGGTGCATCGGCGCGCACCGAATGGGCGACGAGCAGTTTCTTGCGGTTTGTTGGGGTCATGCGTCCCCCTTCAGTTGTCGCGATATGAATGTAGCGGATGGGGTGCAGGGTTCAGGCCAACCGCTTCTTTAGAAAAATGCTATGTAAATCAGCCTGTCGCAGAAACGATAGTGGCAACTCGCCTGCTTTATTCTGCACGACCCACTTCGACACTCTGGCATTTTGCACGGTCCATGCTGCTTCTAACGGGCTGCAACACTCGGCGTAACCCCGAACCGTGCCCGATAATCACTCGGCGCCAGCCCGGTAATCTTCTTGAACGTCGAACGAAACGCCCCCGGATCCTGATACCCCACGGTCCAGGCTATGTGATCGATGGTGCCGTTGGTAAATTCGAGCATTTCACGGGCCTTGCCGACTCGCAGATGCTGGCAGTACTCCGTTGGCTTGAGCCCGGTCGCCGAGCGGAAACGGCGCAGGAACGTACGCTCTTCCAGCCCTGCCCGCTCAGCCATCGTCGCCAGCGAGACATCCGTGGCCCCGGTGCTTTGCAGCCAGTGTTGAACCTTGAGGATCGAGGCATCGCCATGGTTGAGAATCGGCGCGAAATTGCTGCCGCACTCACTGGCGCTGTCGCTGTGCTCCACCACCAGAAAACGCGCAGTGCCAGTGGCAATGCATGGCCCCAAAAGACGATCCACCAAGCGCAGACCCAATTCAGACCAGGCCATTAGCCCGGCTGTGGTAATCAGGTCGCCGTCATCGACGATGGGTGTGTCGGCCTTGAGTTTGATTGCCGGGTAACGCTCGCTGAAGGACTTTGCCGAAGTCCAGTGAGTGGTGGCGCTGCGACCGTCGAGCAGTCCGCTTTCAGCCAACAACAGCGACCCCACGCAGACGCCACCGAGGGTCGCGCCTCTGCCGTGTTGTTGGCGCAACCAGTGAAGCAGCGTCTGCGGCGCCTGGCCCTCGGTAAACCCGGCAATCGACGGGGGAATCAATACCGCCACCAATGCGCCGTCGGTCGCGGGATGGCTGTCATAGACACGAACTGGCGCCTGCTCGCCATCGACCTGCCAATGGCTGACCCGCAGCAAGGGCAAGCGAGCCTCTTGATGCTCGGCGGCGATCCGGTTGGCCACACCGAACAGGTCGGTCAAACCATGCACCGCCGCCATCTGCGCGCCGGGATAGATCAACACGCCCAGCTCGGCGATCGCCCTTTGTGCATCCATTGTCAGTTTTCCCCCTTCTATTGTCGGTGCGGCCAATCCCCGGACGGTCGGCCAGGGTCAATACTCCATTCCACACCCAAACCGCACTCCGAGGAAACAGTCATGGCCAAGCAAGCACTCATCGTAGTCGATATCCAAAAAGACTACTTCCCACAAGGCAAGTGGCCGCTGGCCGGCGCCGATGCCGCCGCGGACAACGCCGTCCGCCTGCTCAAGGCCTTCCGTGATGCCGGCGATTCGGTGGTGCACATCCGCCACGAATTCACTTCCGAAGACGCACCGTTCTTCACCCCGGGCTCCGACGGCGCGAAGCTGCACCCTAAAGTCCTCAACCAGGCCAATGAGCCGGTAGTGCTCAAGCACTTCGTCAACTCGTTCCGTGAAACCGAACTGCAGTCCATTCTCGACGAGCAAGGCATCAAGGAGCTGGTGGTGGTCGGCAGCATGAGCCACATGTGTGTCGACGGCATCACCCGCGCCGCCAACGACCTCGGTTACAGCGTCACGGTAATCCATGATGCCTGTGCGTCCCGGGACCTGGAGTTCAACGGCGTGACCGTTCCGGCAGCGCATGTACATGCGGCGTTCATGTCGGCCCTGGGCTTTGCCTACGCCAATGTGGTGTCGACGGACGAATTCCTCGCGAACTGAAATTCCATTTAAAGAAACTTCACCGCAAAAAAAACCCGCACTTCAGATCGAAGCGCGGGTTTTGTTTTTCAGCTGGCCGCTTGTAGCTTAGGGCTTACAGCTGTTTTAGAACGGAATATCGTCATCAAAGCTGTCGAAGTCCGGGGCCGGCTGCGGAGCGGCCTGCTGAGGAGCCGGGCGCGACTGCTGCGGGGCCGACTGCTGTGGACGCGGAGCCTGTTGGCGTGGGGCGGATTGCTGGTAGTTGTTACCACCGCCCTGGCCTTGCTGGTCACCCTGCTGTGGACGACCGCCCAGCAGTTGCATGGTGCCTTGCATGTCGACCACGATTTCGGTGGTGTAACGCTTGATACCGTCTTTTTCCCACTCGCGGGTCTGCAGCTTGCCTTCGATGTAGACCTGCGAACCTTTGCGCAGGTACTCGCCGGCGATCTCTGCGACCTTGCCGAACATCGACACACGGTGCCATTCGGTTTTTTCGACTTTCTGACCGGTTTGCTTGTCGGTCCACTGTTCGCTGGTTGCCAGACTCAGGTTGGTCACGGCGTTGCCATTCGGCAGGTAACGAACTTCAGGATCCTGGCCGCAAGTGCCGACCAATATGACTTTGTTAACCCCACGGGCCATTACGTTCTCCTAGGCTACGCACGCTGCCCCGGCCGGGTTGTTCACCAGGCTTTCAAGGGTGGTGCGATCCAATAGTTCGGTGTCCAATTTGATGTAAATGGCCGCCTCATCAGCGACTATCACTGCATCTGTTACCCCTACGACGGCCTTCAGGCGCTCAACCAGCCCCGCTTCGCGGATCGCCTCGGGCGACAATGGCAAGCGCAGGCTTGTCACGTAGGGAGGTTCACGCATGGTAACAGCAAAGGCCAGCCAGAGGGCAGCCAGACCGGCGCATCCAAGGAACACAACCGACAGACCGCCATGCTGGAACAGCCAGCCACCGAGTATGCCGCCCAGTGCCGAACCGAGGAACTGACTGGTGGAGTAGACCCCCATCGCCGTGCCTTTGCCGCCTGCCGGTGAAACCTTGCTGATCAGCGACGGCAACGAAGCTTCCAGCAGATTGAAGGCGGTGAAAAACACCACGGTTCCAATCACCAGGGCCCGCAAGCTGTCGCCGAACTGCCAGAAGAATAGCTCAGTGAGCATCAGCGTCACGACGGCGCCGAGTAAAACTCGTTTCATTTTGCGTCGCTTCTCGCCGTAGATGATGAACGGAATCATGGCGAAGAAGGAAATCAGCAGCGCGGTCAAGTACACCCACCAATGCTGCTCCTTGGGCAGCCCGGCTTTCTCGACCAGCGCCAGGGGCAAGGCAACGAAACTCGACATCAACATCGCGTGCAACACAAAGATACCAAGATCCAGGCGCAGCAGGTCCGGGTGCTTGAGCGTTGGTATCAGCGCCTGGCGGGCGACACCGGATTCACGGTGCTGCAACGGCCCCGTGGAACGCGGCACCATGAACATCACAATGACAATGCCGAACAGCGCCATGCCACCGGTAGCCAGGAACAATCCGGACAGGCCGAAAGCACGGGTCAGCAACGGCCCTACCACCATGGCGACCGCAAACGACAGGCCGATCGTCATGCCGATCATGGCCATCGCTTTTGTCCTATGCTGCTCGCGGGTCAGGTCTGACAGCAACGCCATCACCGCCGCGGAAATCGCCCCGGCGCCTTGCAGGATGCGCCCGGCGATCACGCCCCAGATCGAGTCGGCGTTGGCCGCCAGGACGCTGCCGAGGGCGAAAACGATCAGCCCCAGGTAAATCACCGGGCGGCGGCCGATACGGTCGGAAATGAAACCGAAGGGAATCTGGAAAATCGCCTGGGTCAGGCCGTAAGCGCCAATCGCCAGCCCGATGAGGGCCGGGGTCGCTCCTGCCAGGTCCATGCCGTAGGTCGCCAGAACCGGCAACACCATGAACATGCCAAGCATACGGAAGGCGAACACCAGGGCCAGACCGCTTGCCGCGCGGGTCTCGCTGCCACTCATGCGCTCGCTGTGGGGATCGTGCATGGAAAAACCTCATGTGAACCGGCGGCGATTCTACCAGTCCCATCGATTGACAGGGTATATCGCGACGCTTTGCCACGTGTAGATGACAGAGCTTTCATGTAAGGCGACAAAACCAGTATTCGATAGTGTGCATCCATCCAGTATTTGGCCGTATACTCCTACGTTTTCGACGCCCGCCGAGCGAGGCCACTTTGGACAAGATCCTGATTCGTGGGGCCCGAACCCACAACCTGAAGAACATCGACCTGACCCTGCCAAGGGACAAGCTGATCGTCATCACCGGCCTGTCCGGCTCCGGCAAGTCCTCCCTGGCGTTCGACACGCTGTACGCCGAAGGCCAGCGCCGTTATGTCGAGTCGCTGTCGGCCTATGCCCGGCAGTTCCTGTCGATGATGGAAAAACCTGACGTCGACACCATTGAAGGCCTGTCGCCGGCGATCTCCATCGAACAGAAGTCGACCTCGCACAACCCGCGCTCGACCGTCGGCACCATCACCGAAATCTACGACTACCTGCGCCTGCTGTATGCACGCGTCGGCATTCCACGCTGCCCGGATCACGACATTCCCCTGGAAGCACAGACCGTCAGCCAGATGGTCGACCTGGTCCTCGCCGAACCTGAAGGCAGCAAGCTCATGCTGCTGGCCCCGGTCATCCGCGAGCGCAAAGGTGAGCACCTCTCAGTCTTCGAAGAGCTGCGCGCCCAAGGTTTCGTCCGTGCCCGGATCAACGGCAAGCTGTATGAGCTTGATGAAGCGCCCAAGCTCGACAAGCAGAAAAAACATACCATCGATGTCGTGGTCGACCGTTTCAAGGTGCGTGCCGACCTGCAACAGCGCCTGGCCGAATCCTTCGAGACCGCGCTGAAGCTGGCAGACGGCATCGCCCTGGTGGCGCCGATGGACGACGAGCCGGGTGAAGAGATGATCTTCTCCGCACGCTTCGCCTGCCCGATCTGCGGGCATGCCATCAGCGAACTTGAACCCAAGCTGTTTTCCTTCAACAACCCGGCCGGCGCCTGCCCGACCTGCGACGGCCTGGGGGTGAAGCAGTTCTTCGACATCAAGCGCCTGGTCAATGGTGAACTCACCCTGGCCGAAGGTGCGATTCGCGGTTGGGACCGGCGCAACGTCTATTACTTCCAGATGCTCGGCTCGTTGGCCTCCCACTACAAGTTCAGCCTGGAAGTGCCGTTCAACGAACTGCCGGCCGATCAGCAGAAGAGCATCCTGCACGGCAGCGGTTCGCAAAATGTCGACTTCAAGTACCTGAATGACCGGGGCGATATCGTCAAGCGCTCGCACCCGTTCGAAGGCATCGTGCCGAACCTGGAACGTCGCTACCGCGAAACCGAGTCGGCCTCGGTGCGCGAAGAGCTGGCCAAGTTCCTCAGCACCCAGTCCTGCCCAGATTGCCGCGGCACCCGCCTGCGTCGCGAGGCACGGCATGTGTGGGTCGGCGAGAAAACCCTGCCGGCGGTGACCAACCTGCCCATCGGCGATGCCTGCGACTATTTCGGTGGGTTGAAGCTGACTGGCCGTCGTGGCGAGATTGCCGACAAGATCCTCAAGGAAATTCGCGAACGCCTGCAGTTCCTGGTCAACGTCGGCCTCGATTATCTGTCGCTGGATCGGAGCGCGGACACCCTGTCCGGTGGTGAAGCCCAGCGCATTCGCCTGGCCAGCCAAATTGGCGCCGGCCTGGTCGGCGTGCTGTACATCCTCGACGAACCCTCGATCGGCCTGCACCAGCGCGATAACGACCGGTTGCTCGGCACCCTGAAACACCTGCGAGACATCGGCAACACGGTGATCGTGGTCGAGCACGATGAAGATGCGATTCGCCTGGCCGACTATGTCGTGGATATCGGCCCGGGCGCGGGGGTTCACGGTGGGCACATCGTCGCTGAAGGTACGCCGGCCGAGGTAATGGCGCATCCCGACTCCCTGACCGGCAAGTACCTGTCGGGCCGGGTGAAGATCGCGGTGCCGGCCAAGCGTACGCCACGCAACAAGAAGCTTTCACTGACACTCAAGGGCGCCCGTGGCAACAACCTGCGCAATGTCGACCTGGAGATCCCGATCGGCCTGCTGACCTGCGTGACCGGCGTGTCCGGTTCAGGCAAGTCGACGCTGATCAACAATACGCTCTTTCCGCTGAGCGCCACGGCACTCAACGGTGCAACCACCCTCGAAGCTGCCGCTCACGACAGCATCAAGGGCCTGGAGCATCTGGACAAGGTCGTCGACATCGACCAGAGCCCCATCGGTCGTACGCCGCGTTCCAATCCGGCCACCTACACCGGCCTGTTCACTCCGATTCGCGAGCTGTTTGCCGGCGTGCCGGAATCCCGCTCTCGCGGTTATGGCCCTGGGCGCTTCTCCTTCAACGTCAAGGGCGGACGCTGCGAGGCCTGCCAGGGTGATGGGTTGATCAAGGTGGAAATGCACTTCCTGCCGGACATCTATGTGCCCTGCGATGTCTGCAAGAGCAAGCGCTACAACCGTGAAACCCTCGAGATCAAGTACAAGGGCAAGAGCATCCATGAAACCCTCGAGATGACCATCGAGGAAGCCCGGGAGTTCTTCGATGCGGTACCGGCCCTGGCGCGCAAGCTGCAAACACTGATGGACGTCGGCCTCTCGTACATCAAGCTGGGGCAATCGGCGACCACGCTGTCCGGCGGTGAAGCCCAGCGGGTGAAACTGTCCCGCGAGCTGTCCAAGCGTGATACCGGCAAGACCCTGTATATCCTCGACGAACCCACTACCGGCCTGCACTTCGCGGACATCCAGCAATTGCTGGACGTGTTGCATCGCCTGCGCGACCACGGCAACACCGTGGTGGTGATCGAGCATAACCTCGACGTGATCAAGACCGCTGACTGGCTGGTAGACCTGGGGCCGGAAGGTGGTTCCAAGGGCGGGCAGATCATTGCCGTCGGTACGCCTGAGGAAGTATCCGAGATGAAACAGTCTCACACCGGTTACTACCTCAAGCCTTTGCTGGAGCGCGACCGGGCTTAATCGGGCCCCATGAAAAAGCCCCTGTCACTTCATCAGTGACAGGGGCTTTTTGTATTCGCCGCAATCAGGCGTGGGATTGCAGGTAATTCTCGAGACCGATCAACTTGATCAGGCCCAACTGCTTCTCGAGCCAGTAGGTGTGATCTTCTTCGGTGTCGTGTAACTGGACCCGCAGCATTTCGCGGCTGACATAGTCCTTGTGCTGCTCGCAGAGCTTGATGCCCTTGCACAGCGCGGCACGGACCTTGTACTCCAGGCGCAGGTCAGCTTCGAGCATCTCTGTCACCGTGGTGCCCACATCGAGATCGTCCGGACGCATCCGCGGCGTGCCTTCGAGCATCAGGATTCGGCGCATGAGTGCATCAGCGTGCCCTGCTTCCTCTTCCATCTCGTGGTTGATTCGTTCGTAGAGCTTGGTGAAACCCCAGTCCTCATACATCCGCGAGTGGACGAAATATTGATCACGCGCGGCCAGTTCGCCGGTCAGCAACGTGTTGAGGTAATCGATAACGTCTGGGTGGCCTTGCATCGCCCTACATCTCCCTGCTTGAAAGTCTGTAGTTTGAACCAACCTGACCATAACGTCACTGGGAAGACGCAATAAAAGCGAAGATATTCTGAGAAAAGCAGCTTAAATAACGCAAAAACCGCCCAAACAAGGGCGGTTCTGCTTCTCATTTAGACTTCGTTAAGCTGTACGTTGAGCAGCGTTGCAATTGCTTCTCCATACGCGGGATCGGCCTTGAAGAAGTGCTGCAACTGGCGATCGACGACGTCGCTTGAAACACCCGACATGGCTCCAGCGATGTTATGAACCAGCAGCGCTTTCTGCTCGTCACTCATCAGGCGGAACAGCGCGCCGGCATGGCTGTAGTAGTCGGTGTCTTCACGATGATCGTAGCGATCGGCCGCACCGCTCAAGGCCAGCGCAGGCTCGGCGTAACGAGGCGCCTGTTTTGGCGACTCGATGTAGCTATTGGGCTCGTAGTTCGGTGCCGCCCCACCATTGCTGCCGAAAGCCATCGAGCCATCGCGCTGATAGGTGTTCACCGGGCTTCGTGGCGCGTTGACC
This sequence comes from Pseudomonas sp. MHK4, assembly GCF_054600775.1. Lineage (NCBI taxonomy): Bacteria > Pseudomonadati > Pseudomonadota > Gammaproteobacteria > Pseudomonadales > Pseudomonadaceae > Pseudomonas > Pseudomonas sp. MHK4. The sequence goes on from NZ_BAAIAK010000008.1 coordinate 274,859, forward strand.
GGCAACTGCTGGTGATTGGTGCCGACACGGTAGCGGTGCGCATCCGCGTAAGCGAACACACGACCTTGCAGCATGCGATCTGGCGACAGACCGACGCCTGGCACCATGTTGCTTGGGCCGAACGCGGCTTGCTCGACTTCGGCAAAGTAGTTCAGTGGATTGCGATTGAGTTCCAACTCGCCGACTTCGATCAACGGGAATTCCTTCTGCGACCAAGTCTTGGTCACGTCGAATGGGTTCTCGTAGTGCGCTGCAGCCTGGGCCTCGGTCATGATCTGGATACACACACGCCATTTCGGAAAGTCACCACGCAGAATGGCTTCGAACAAGTCGCGCTGGGCGTAATCCGGATCGGTACCTGCCAGGCGCGCGGCCTCTGCAGGCGCGAGATTCTTGATCCCCTGCTTGGTCTTGTAGTGCCATTTGACCCAATGACGCTCGCCATTGGCGTTGATCAGGCTGTAGGTGTGGCTACCGAAGCCGTGCATGTGACGGTAGCCGTCGGGAATGCCTCGATCGGAAAACAGGATGGTGACCTGGTGCAGCGCCTCAGGAGAGTGCGACCAGAAGTCCCACATCGCCTGTGCGCTTTTCAGGTTGCTTTGCGGCAGGCGCTTCTGGGTGTGGATAAAGTCCGGGAATTTCAGCGGATCACGAATGAAGAACACCGGCGTGTTGTTGCCAACAATGTCCCAGTTGCCTTCCTCGGTGTAGAACTTCAACGCAAAACCGCGCGGATCGCGCTCGGTATCCGCCGAACCGCGCTCACCACCGACAGTGGAGAACCGCAGAAAGGTTGGCGTTTGCTTGCCAACTGTCTCGAACAACTTGGCGCTGGTGTATTGGGTGATATCGCGAGTAACGGTAAAGGTACCGTAGGCGCCTGAGCCTTTGGCGTGCACACGGCGTTCCGGGATATTTTCGCGGTTGAAGTGGGCCAGCTTCTCGATCAGGTGAAAATCGTCGAGCAGCAGCGGGCCACGCGGGCCGGCGGAGCGAGAATTCTGGTTGTCAGCGACGGGTGCGCCACTTGCAGTGGTTAGCGTTTTGCTTTGGCTCATGGGATCTCATCCTTTGTCAGTCTCAAACGGCCGGCTAATCGGCTGAGAGGGAGTATTGACGAACTAGATGACAGCTTCCAATTCATTAACCCATGGCAATCGATAGAGAATACCTAATAGGACTTTTCGAACGCGCACAAAAAACCGGGCACTAGGCCCGGTTCCTTGTTTCAGACTGACGTCTTACTCGGCAGATACAGCTTCGCCAGCAGTAGCACGATCAACCAACTCGACGTACGCCATAGGCGCGTTGTCGCCAGCGCGGAAACCGCACTTGAGGATGCGCAGGTAGCCACCCTCACGGGTAGCGTAACGCTTGCCCAGGTCGTTGAAGAGCTTACCAACGATAGCTTTCGAACGAGTACGGTCGAAAGCCAGACGGCGGTTAGCAACGCTATCTGTCTTGGCCAAAGTGATCAGCGGCTCGGCAACGCGGCGCAGTTCTTTAGCTTTTGGCAGAGTAGTTTTGATCAGCTCGTGCTCGAACAGCGACACCGCCATGTTTTGGAACATGGCCTTGCGGTGCGAGCTGGTGCGGCTCAGGTGACGACCACTTTTACGATGACGCATGGTTCATTCCTTACCAAACACTACGTTCGGTGATTACGACGATCAGGCAGTCGCCTTGTCGTCCTTCTTAAGACTTGCAGGCGGCCAGTTGTCGAGGCGCATGCCGAGGGACAGACCGCGGGAGGCCAGAACGTCCTTGATTTCAGTCAAGGATTTCTTGCCCAGGTTCGGAGTCTTCAACAGCTCTACTTCGGTACGCTGAATCAGGTCGCCGATGTAGTAGATGTTTTCCGCCTTAAGGCAGTTAGCCGAACGTACAGTCAGTTCCAGATCGTCAACCGGGCGAAGCAGGATCGGATCGATCTCGTCTTCCTGCTCGACAACCACTGGCTCACTGTCACCTTTGAGGTCGACGAACGCAGCCAACTGCTGTTGCAGGATGGTTGCAGCACGGCGGATAGCCTCTTCAGGATCCAGGGTACCGTTGGTTTCCAGATCAATAACCAGCTTGTCCAGGTTAGTACGCTGTTCGACACGGGCGTTTTCCACCACGTATGCGATACGGCGAACCGGGCTGAACGAAGAGTCAAGCTGCAAGCGACCGATGCTGCGGCTTTCGTCTTCATCGCTCTGACGCGAGTCTGCCGGTTCATAACCACGACCACGAGCTACTACGAGCTTCATGTTCAGGGCGCCGTTAGACGCCAGGTTAGCGATTACGTGATCGGGATTAACGATCTCGACATCATGATCCAGCTGAATATCGGCAGCGGTAACCACCCCCGAACCCTTCTTCGACAAGGTCAGCGTAACTTCGTCACGGCCGTGCAGCTTGATAGCCAGACCTTTAAGGTTCAACAGGATTTCAATTACGTCTTCCTGTACACCTTCGATGGCGCTGTACTCGTGGAGCACACCGTCAATCTCGGCCTCGACTACTGCACAGCCGGGCATTGAGGACAACAGGATGCGGCGCAGCGCGTTGCCCAGGGTGTGGCCAAAGCCACGCTCGAGAGGCTCGAGCGTGATCTTGGCGCGGGTTGGACTGACAACTTGCACATCAATGTGGCGAGGTGTCAGGAACTCATTTACCGAAATCTGCATGGATGCACCTATTTTCTAGCCCTTACTTGGAGTAGAGCTCGACAATCAGGCTTTCGTTGATGTCGGCGGACAGATCACTGCGAGCTGGAACGTTCTTGAAAACGCCCGACTTCTTCTCAGTGTCTACTTCTACCCATTCTACGCGGCCACGTTGGGCACACAGATCGAGAGCTTGGACAATGCGAAGTTGGTTTTTTGCTTTCTCGCGAACAGCGACCACGTCACCAGCACGAACCTGGTAGGACGGAACGTTAACGGTCTGACCGTTTACGCTGATCGACTTGTGCGATACCAGCTGACGGGATTCGGCACGAGTCGAACCAAAGCCCATACGGTATACAACGTTGTCCAGACGGCATTCGAGCAGTTGCAGCAGGTTTTCACCGGTTGCACCTTTCTTGCCAGCAGCTTCTTTGTAGTAGCCGCTGAATTGACGCTCGAGAACGCCGTAGATACGACGGACCTTCTGCTTTTCACGCAGTTGGGTGCCGTAGTCGGACTGGCGACCGCGGCGTTGGCCGTGGATACCAGGTGCTGCTTCAATGTTGCACTTCGATTCGATCGCGCGCACGCCGCTCTTCAGAAAGAGATCGGTGCCTTCGCGACGAGCGAGTTTGCATTTTGGACCAATGTAACGAGCCATTCTTTACAATCTCCTGGATTACACGCGGCGCTTCTTCGGCGGACGGCACCCGTTGTGCGGGATTGGCGTCACGTCGGTGATGCTGGCGATCTTGTAGCCACAGCCGTTCAAAGCGCGGACTGCGGATTCACGACCTGGACCTGGACCTTTGACGTTTACGTCGAGGTTTTTCAGGCCGTATTCCAGCGCAGCTTGACCAGCACGTTCAGCAGCTACTTGAGCAGCAAACGGGGTGGACTTGCGGGAACCGCGGAAACCCGAACCACCGGAGGTAGCCCAGGAAAGAGCGTTACCTTGACGGTCGGTAATGGTCACGATGGTGTTGTTAAAAGATGCATGGATGTGGGCGATGCCATCAACCACTGTCTTTTTAACTTTTTTACGAGGACGAGCAGCAGGTTTTGCCATGATAATTTTCCTGTCGATTCGCTGGGGCGATTACTTGCGGATCGGCTTACGCGGACCTTTACGGGTACGCGCGTTGGTCTTGGTACGCTGACCGCGTACTGGCAGACCACGACGATGACGCAGACCGCGATAGCAACCGAGGTCCATCAAGCGCTTGATTTTCATGTTGATTTCGCGACGCAGGTCACCTTCAGTGGTGAACTTCGCCACTTCGCCACGCAGCTGTTCAATCTGCTCGTCGCTCAGATCTTTGATCTTTGCTGCTGGGTTTACCCCAGTCTCTGCACAAATTTTCTGTGCAGTAGTGCGACCAACACCATAGATGTAGGTCAGCGAGATAACAGTATGCTTGTTATCTGGAATGTTAACGCCTGCAATACGGGCCATTCAGTGGGACTCCAATTGACAGCTACCTACGCCCCGGAAGCCAAGAAATAGGGCGCGAGATAATATCGCTGTAATAACAAATAATCAACCCGGCAGCGCACTAGCTGCCGGGCTTGAAGCACAATCACACTCAGCCTTGGCGCTGTTTGTGACGCGGTTCCGCGCTGCAAATTACTCGAACAACACCTTCGCGGCGAATAATCTTGCAGTTACGGCACAGCTTTTTCACCGATGCACGAACTTTCATCACCAACTCCTCGAACCTTATGGGTCAGCGCAGCATGCCGCTGCCGTAACCCTTCAGGTTGGCTTTCTTCATCAGGGATTCGTACTGGTGCGAAACGAGGTGCGATTGTACTTGGGACATGAAGTCCATCACAACCACGACGACGATCAGCAACGAGGTCCCGCCAAGGTAGAACGGAACGTTGGCTGCAACCACCAGGAACTGGGGCAACAGGCACACGGCCGTCATGTAAAGAGCACCGAACATGGTCAAGCGAGTCAGAACGCCATCAATGTAGCGCGCAGACTGCTCACCTGGACGGATGCCCGGAATAAAGGCACCGGACTTCTTCAGGTTTTCCGCTACGTCTTTCGGATTGAACATCAACGCCGTATAGAAGAAGCAGAAGAAAATAATCCCTGCACTAAACAGCAGAATATTCAACGGCTGACCAGGAGCGATCGACTGCGAGATGTCCTGCAACCAGCCCATACCTTCAGACTGACCGAACCAGGCACCCAACGAAGCCGGGAACAGCAAAATGCTGCTCGCGAAAATAGCCGGAATAACACCGGCCATGTTCACCTTCAGCGGCAAGTGGCTTGTTTGTGCAGCGAAGACCTTGCGGCCCTGCTGACGCTTGGCGTAGTGAACAGCAATACGACGCTGACCACGCTCAATGAACACCACGAAACCGATAATCGCTACTGCCAGCAAACCGATGGCAACCAGGGCGAAGATGTTGATATCACCCTGACGCGCAGACTCGAAAGACTGCCCGATCGCTCTCGGAAGACCGGCGACGATACCCGAAAAAATCAACATCGAGATACCGTTGCCAACACCACGCTCAGTAATCTGCTCACCCAGCCACATCATGAACATCGCACCAGCCACAAAAGTGGATACCGCGACGAAATGGAAGCCAAAGTCACCAGTGAACGCAACGCCCTGCCCCGCCAGACCAATGGACATGCCAATAGCCTGGACGAGAGCGAGGACGACAGTGCCGTAGCGGGTGTACTGGCTGATCTTGCGACGGCCAGCTTCACCTTCCTTCTTCAACTGCTCCAGCTGCGGGCTGACGGCGGTCATCAGTTGCATGATGATCGATGCCGAAATGTACGGCATGATCCCCAGTGCAAAGATGCTCATCCGTTCCAGCGCGCCGCCGGAAAACATGTTGAACAAGCTAAGAATGGTCCCCTCATTCTGTCGAAACAGGTCCGCGAGTCGGTCCGGGTTGATACCTGGAACCGGGATGTGTGCGCCTATTCGGTAGACGATAATCGCCAGGAACAGAAAACGCAGACGAGCCCAGAGTTCAGACATACCGCCTTTGCCGAGCGCAGAGAGAGCACCTTGCTTAGCCATTTATTCCTCGAACTTGCCGCCAGCTGCTTCGATAGCCGCACGCGCACCTTTGGTGGCGCCGATTCCCTTGCCGATAGTGACAGCGCGAGTCACTTCACCGGACAGCATGATTTTCACGCGCTGTACGTTGACGTTGATCACGTTGGCATCTTTCAGGGACTGCACGGTGACGATGTCGCCTTCCACTTTAGCCAGCTCGGACAGACGCACTTCTGCGCGGTCCATGGCTTTCAGGGAAACGAAACCGAACTTCGGCAGGCGACGATGCAGCGGCTGTTGACCGCCTTCAAAGCCTGGAGCAATGGTGCCACCGGAGCGGGAAGTCTGACCTTTGTGACCACGGCCACCAGTCTTACCCAAACCACTACCGATACCACGGCCCGGACGATGCTTTTCGCGACGGGAACCCGGCGCTGGACTCAGATCATTGAGTTTCATCGATTAACCCTCGACACGCAGCATGTAGTAAGCCTTGTTGATCATCCCGCGATTCTCGGGAGTATCCTGGACTTCTACAGTGTGACCGATGCGACGCAGACCCAGACCCTTAACGCACAGTTTGTGGTTAGGGATGCGGCCGGTCATGCTTTTGATCAGCGTAACTTTAACGGTAGCCATGATCAGAAGATCTCCTTGACGCTTTTGCCACGCTTGGCGGCAATGGATTCAGGAGATTGCATAGCCTTCAGACCCTTGAAAGTGGCGTGAACCACGTTTACAGGGTTAGTCGAGCCGTAGCACTTGGCCAGAACGTTCTGAACGCCAGCAACTTCGAGAACGGCACGCATTGCGCCGCCAGCGATGATACCGGTACCTTCAGAAGCAGGCTGCATGTACACCTTCGAAGCGCCATGGGCGGACTTCATTGCGTACTGCAGGGTGGTGCCGTTCAGATCAACCTGGATCATGTTGCGGCGAGCAGCTTCCATTGCCTTCTGGATCGCAGCAGGCACTTCACGCGACTTGCCACGGCCGAAGCCAACACGCCCTTTACCATCACCAACCACGGTCAACGCGGTGAAAGTGAAGATACGGCCGCCTTTAACGGTTTTGGCTACGCGGTTAACTTGAACCAGCTTCTCGATGTAGCCTTCGTCGCGCTTTTGGTCGTTATTTGACATAACTTAGAACTCCAGCCCAGCTTCACGAGCAGCATCAGCCAGCGCTTTAACGCGGCCGTGGTACTTGAAGCCAGAGCGGTCGAAAGCCACCTGCGAGACGCCAGCGGCCTTAGCACGCGTAGCGACCAGCTGGCCAACCTTAGTGGCCGCGTCGATGTTGCCAGTGGCGCCATCACGCAGTTCTTTATCCAAAGTCGAGGCGCTTGCCAGGACTTTGTTGCCGTCGGCCGAAATGACCTGGGCGTAGATGTGCTGCGAAGAGCGGAACACGCAGAGACGCACGACTTCGAGTTCGTGCATTTTCAGGCGTGCTTTGCGAGCGCGACGCAGTCGAGTAACTTTTTTGTCGGTCATTTGCTATGCCCTACTTCTTCTTGGCTTCTTTACGACGGACGACTTCGTCCGCGTAGCGCACACCTTTGCCTTTGTACGGCTCTGGTGGACGGAAGTCGCGGATCTCGGCGGCCACTTGACCTACCAGCTGCTTGTCGATGCCCTTGATCAGGATATCGGTCTGGCTAGGAGTCTCAGCGGTGATGCCTTCCGGCAGTTCGTAATCCACTGGATGCGAGAAGCCAAGAGCCAGGTTCAGCACTGTGCCTTTTGCTTGCGCTTTGTAACCAACACCGACCAGCTGGAGCTTGCGCTCGAAGCCTTGGCTTACGCCTTGGACCATGTTGTTTACCAACGCACGAGTGGTACCAGCCATTGCGCGAGTTTGTTGATCGCCATTGCGAGCAGCGAAACGCAGCTCACCAGCTTCTTCAACGATCTCAACGGACGAATGGATGTTCAGTTCGAGAGTGCCCTTGGCACCCTTCACCGAAAGCTGTTGGCCTGCGAATTTTACTTCGACGCCGGCTGGCAGCTTAACGGGGTTCTTAGCGACGCGAGACATGCTTATCCCCCCTTAGAACACAGTGCAAAGAACTTCGCCGCCGACACCGGCAGCGCGCGCAGCACGATCAGTCATCACACCCTTGTTGGTGGAGACGATAGACACACCGAGACCGCCACGAACTTTTGGCAGATCATCGACGGACTTGTACTGACGCAGGCCTGGACGGCTAACGCGCTTCACTTCTTCGATAACCGGACGGCCTTCGAAGTATTTCAGCTCGATAGACAGCAGTGGTTTGGTTTCGCTGCTGATCTGATAACCCGCGATGTAGCCTTCGTCCTTCAGGACTTTGGCAACAGCTACCTTCAACGTGGAAGATGGCATGCTTACGACGGACTTTTCAGCCATCTGGGCATTACGGATTCGAGTTAGCATGTCCGCTAACGGGTCCTGCATACTCATGGGCTAGACGCTCCTAATACAGAAAAATTAGCCTTGCGGCTACTACGTGTCGCCGAGAATCTCCGGGTAAAAAACACGGGCTCAGGCGAGCCGGGTATTCTAGACACAGTCCGGAAATGAAACAAGCCCCAAAAGGGGCTTGTTCCAGATTCAAGGCCACCGGCGGTCAGGTTCTTGCGAACCTTCGCACCGAGACTTTGACAGTACTTACCAGCTGGCTTTAACCAGACCTGGTACGTCACCACGCATTGCCGCTTCACGCAGTTTGTTACGGCCAAGGCCGAACTTGCGGTAAACGCCGTGTGGACGACCGGTCAGGCGGCAGCGGTTACGCATGCGCGAAGCGCTTGCGTCACGTGGCTGCTTCTGCAGGGCTACTGTAGCTTCCCAACGTGCTTCTGGACTTGCGTTCAGATCAACGATGATAGCTTTCAGTGCTGCACGCTTCTTGGCGTACTTGGCAACCGTGAGCTGACGCTTCAGCTCGCGGTTTTTCATGCTCATCTTGGCCATGGTCCTACTCCAATCAGTTGCGGAACGGGAATTTGAACGCACGCAGCAGAGCGCGGCCTTCATCATCGTTCTTGGCAGTGGTGGTCAGGGTGATGTCCAGACCGCGGAGAGCATCGATCTTGTCGTAGTCGATTTCCGGGAAGATGATCTGCTCTTTCACGCCCATGCTGTAGTTGCCACGACCATCGAAGGACTTGGCATTCAGGCCGCGGAAGTCGCGAACCCGAGGCAGGGAGATCGACAGCAGACGATCCAGGAACTCATACATACGCTCACGGCGCAGGGTCACTTTGACGCCGATCGGCCAACCTTCACGGACTTTGAAGCCAGCGATGGATTTGCGAGCGTAGGTCACAACGACTTTCTGGCCGGTGATCTTTTCCAGGTCAGCAACAGCGTGCTCGATGACTTTTTTGTCGCCGATCGCTTCGCCCAGACCCATGTTCAGGGTGATTTTGGTAACGCGCGGAACTTCCATCACGTTCGAAAGCTTAAGTTCTTCCTTAAGTTTCGGAGCGATTTCCTTCCGGTAAATCTCTTTTAGTCGTGCCATGGTCTTCTACCTAGCAGTGTTCAAGCATCAACCGCTTTTTGGGTCGACTTGAAGACACGAATTTTCTTACCGTCTTCTACTTTGAAACCAACGCGGTCAGCCTTGTTGGTTTCGCCGTTGAAGATGGCTACGTTAGAAGCGTGCAGTGGCGCTTCTTTCTCGACGATACCGCCTTGTACGCCCGACATCGGGTTAGGCTTGGTATGACGCTTGACCAGGTTCAGACCACCAACAACCAGACGGTTGTCAGCAAGAACCTTCAGCACCTTACCGCGCTTACCTTTGTCTTTGCCGGCGATCACGATGATCTCGTCGTCACGACGAATCTTTTGCATGTCGGATCTCCTTACAGCACTTCTGGGGCGAGCGAGACGATCTTCATGAACTTCTCAGTACGAAGTTCACGGGTCACTGGCCCAAAGATACGGGTGCCGATCGGCTCTTGCTTGTTGTTCAGAAGAACAGCAGCGTTGCCATCAAAGCGGATAATGGAGCCATCAGCACGACGTACGCCGTGACGAGTGCGGACTACAACAGCAGTCATCACTTGGCCTTTTTTCACTTTACCGCGAGGAATTGCTTCCTTGACGGTAACTTTGATGATGTCACCGATACCAGCGTAACGACGATGGGAGCCACCCAGCACCTTGATGCACATAACACGGCGAGCGCCGCTGTTATCGGCCACATCGAGCATGGATTGAGTCTGAATCATATAATTTCTCCGACCCCTAGTCCTTAGACTTCCACAGCGCGTTCGAGAACATCAACCAGCGCCCAAGACTTGGTCTTGGCCAAAGGACGAGTTTCACGAATAGTGACTTTGTCGCCGATGTGGCACTGATTGGTTTCGTCGTGCGCGTGCAGCTTAGTCGAACGCTTAACGTATTTACCGTAGATCGGGTGCTTAACGCGACGCTCGATCAGAACGGTGATGGTTTTGTCCATCTTGTCGCTGACAACACGGCCAGTCAGCGTACGGACAGTTTTTTCGGCTTCAGCCATGATTACTTACCTGCCTGCTGGTTGAGCACAGTCTTCACGCGAGCGATGTCACGCTTAACTTGCGAGAGCAGATGAGACTGCCCCAACTGGCCAGTTGCTTTCTGCATACGCAGATTGAACTGGTCGCGCAGCAGGCCGAGCAGTTGCTCGTTCAGCTGCTGTGCGGATTTTTCACGAAGTTCATTCGCTTTCATCACATCACCGTCCGTTTAACAAAGGAGGTGGCGAGCGGCAGCTTTGCAGCAGCCAGGGCGAAAGCCTCACGCGCCAGCTCTTCAGAAACACCCTCGATTTCATACAGGACTTTGCCTGGCTGAATCTGGGCAACCCAGTATTCCACGTTACCCTTACCTTTACCCATCCGAACCTCGAGAGGCTTTTTGGAGATCGGCTTGTCCGGGAATACACGGATCCAGATCTTGCCGCCACGTTTTACGTGACGGGTCAGAGCACGACGCGCTGACTCGATCTGACGAGCGGTGAGACGACCACGAGCTACAGACTTCAGCGCGAACTCGCCGAAGCTGACTTTGCTACCGCGCAATGCCAGGCCACGGTTGTGACCAGTCATTTGCTTGCGGAACTTCGTACGCTTTGGTTGCAACATTTGGCGTACCCCTTACTTAGCAGCTTTTTTACGAGGCGCTGGTGCTTGTGGTTTCAGTTCTTCTTGGCGACCACCAATTACTTCGCCTTTGAAGATCCAAACCTTTACACCGATCACACCGTAGGTGGTGTGAGCTTCGTAGTTGGCATAGTCGATGTCGGCACGCAGGGTGTGCAATGGCACACGACCTTCGCGATACCATTCAGTACGTGCGATTTCAGCACCGCCGAGACGACCGCTCACTTGGATTTTGATGCCTTTGGCACCAATGCGCATGGCGTTCTGAACAGCGCGCTTCATAGCGCGACGGAACATTACGCGACGCTCCAGCTGCTGAGCTACGCTCTGCGCAACCAGCATACCGTCGAGCTCCGGCTTGCGGATCTCTTCGATATTGATGTGCACAGGCACACCCATTTGCTTGGTCAGGTCCTGGCGCAGTTTCTCAACATCTTCACCTTTCTTCCCGATAACGATACCTGGACGAGCGGTGTGGATGGTGATGCGTGCAGTTTGAGCCGGACGATGGATATCGATACGGCTTACGGACGCGCTTTTTAGTTTGTCTTGGAGATACTCACGCACCTTCAGATCTGCGAGCAAATAGTCCGCATAAGTCCGACCGTCTGCGTACCAGACGGAGGTGTGCTCCTTGACGATTCCCAGGCGAATGCCAATGGGATGTACTTTCTGACCCATCTCTTCGACTCCGTTACTTGTCAGCAACCTTGACAGTGATATGGCAAGACCGCTTGACGATGCGATCAGCACGGCCTTTGGCACGTGGCATGATGCGCTTCAGCGAACGCCCTTCGTTGACGAAAACGGTGCTGACCTTCAGGTCATCAACGTCTGCGCCTTCGTTATGCTCGGCGTTGGCTACGGCCGACTCCAGCACTTTCTTCATGATCTCGGCGGCTTTCTTACTGCTGAAAGCCAACAGGTTGAGCGCTTCGCCCACCTTCTTCCCGCGGATCTGGTCGGCGACCAAGCGGGCTTTCTGGGCGGAGATTCGAGCGCCCGACAACTTAGCGGCTACTTCCATTTCCTAACCCCTTAACGCTTGGCTTTCTTGTCTGCCACGTGCCCACGATAAGTGCGGGTACCGGCGAACTCGCCCAGTTTGTGGCCGACCATGTCTTCGTTAACGAGAACTGGGACGTGTTGACGACCGTTGTGTACTGCGATGGTCAGACCGACCATTTGTGGCAGGATCATCGAACGACGCGACCAGGTTTTCACCGGTTTGCGATCGTTCTTTTCCGCCGCCACTTCGATCTTCTTCAGTAGGTGAAGATCGATAAAAGGACCTTTTTTCAGAGAACGTGGCACTGTCGTATCCCTCTATTTACTTGCGACGACGGACGATCATTTTGTCGGTACGCTTATTACCACGAGTCTTCGCGCCCTTAGTCGGGAAGCCCCATGGCGATACCGGATGACGACCACCAGAGGTACGACCTTCACCACCACCATGTGGGTGGTCAACCGGGTTCATGGCAACACCACGAACGGTTGGGCGAACGCCACGCCAGCGTTTGGCACCAGCTTTACCCAGCGAACGCAGGCTGTGCTCGGAGTTCGAGACTTCGCCCAGGGTCGCGCGGCATTCAGCCAGCACTTTACGCATCTCACCAGAACGCAGACGCAGGGTCACGTAAACGCCTTCACGAGCGATCAGCTGAGCCGAAGCACCAGCGGAACGAGCGATCTGAGCGCCTTTACCTGGCTTCAATTCGATGCCGTGTACGGTGCTACCAACTGGAATGTTACGCAGTTGCAGAGCGTTGCCTGGCTTGATTGGAGCCAGTGCGCCTGCGATCAGCTGGTCGCCAGCACTCACGCCTTTAGGGGCGATGATGTAGCGACGCTCGCCATCTGCGTACAGCAGCAGAGCGATGTGAGCAGTACGGTTTGGATCGTATTCGATACGCTCGACAGTGGCAGCGATGCCATCTTTGTCGTTACGACGGAAGTCGACCAGACGATAATGCTGCTTATGACCACCACCGATGTGACGAGTGGTAATACGGCCATTGTTGTTACGACCACCAGACTTCGACTTCTTCTCGAGCAGCGGTGCGTGAGGAGCGCCTTTATGCAGCTCCTGGTTGACCACCTTGACCACAAAACGGCGGCCAGGGGAAGTCGGTTTGCATTTAACGATTGCCATGATGCACCCCTTCCTTACTCAGCACTGCTGCTGAAATCGAGATCTTGGCCTGGCTGAAGGGAGATAACTGCCTTCTTCCAGTCATTACGCTTGCCCAGACCGCGAGCAGTGCGCTTGCTCTTACCCAGAACATTCAGGGTAGTAACACGCTCTACTTTCACGCTGAACAGGCTTTCGACGGCCTTCTTGATTTCCAGCTTGGTTGCGTCAGTAGCAACCTTGAAAACGAACTGGCCTTTCTTGTCTGCCAGAACCGTAGCCTTCTCGGAAACGTGCGGGCCAAGCAGAACTTTAAATACGCGTTCCTGGTTCATCCCAGCAGCTCCTCGAATTTCTTCACGGCCGACACGGTGATCAACACCTTGTCGTATGCGATCAGACTAACTGGATCGGAACCTTGCACGTCACGTACATCTACGTGTGGCAGGTTACGAGCAGCCAGGTACAGGTTCTGATCAACAGCGTCCGACACGATCAGAACGTCGGTCAGGCTCATGTTGTTCAGCTTGCCCAGCAGGTCTTTGGTTTTCGGCGTTTCAACGGCGAAATCCTGAACCACGACCAGACGATCAGTACGCACCAGCTCAGCAAGGATGGAACGCATTGCTGCGCGATACATCTTCTTGTTCAGCTTCTGGGAGTGATCCTGAGGACGAGCTGCGAAAGTGGTACCGCCGCCACGCCAGATTGGGCTACGGATAGTACCGGCACGAGCACGGCCAGTACCTTTCTGACGCCATGGGCGCTTACCGCCACCACGAACGTCGGAACGGGTCTTTTGCTGCTTGGAACCCTGACGACCGCCAGCCATGTAGGCTACGACTGCTTGGTGAACCAGCGTCTCGTTGAATTCGCCGCCAAATGTCAGTTCGGAAACTTCGATCGCTTGAGCGTCATTTACATTTAATTGCATGTCAGCTTCCCCTTAACCGCGAGCCTTGGCTGCTGGACGTACAACCAAGTTGCCGCCAGTAGCGCCAGGAACAGCGCCCTTGACCAACAACAGATTGCGTTCAGCGTCCACGCGCACTACTTCGAGGGACTGCACGGTCACGCGCTCAGCGCCCATATGACCGGACATTTTTTTGCCCTTGAATACACGACCAGGAGTCTGGCACTGGCCGATAGAGCCTGGAACGCGGTGGGATACGGAGTTACCGTGGGTGTTATCTTGCCCGCGGAAATTCCAACGCTTGATCGTACCCTGGAAGCCTTTACCTTTGGACTGACCGGTTACATCAACCAGTTGACCAGCGGCGAAGATTTCAGCGTTGATCAGATCGCCGGCCTGGTACTCGCCTTCTTCAAGGCGGAATTCCATTACGGTACGACCAGCGGCAACGTTCGCCTTGGCGAAGTGGCCAGCCTGAGCTGCTGTTACACGCGAAGCACGACGCTCGCCGACAGTGACTTGCACTGCACGATAGCCATCGGTCTCTTCAGTTTTGAACTGGGTGACGCGATTCGGTTCGATCTCAATGACCGTGACCGGAATGGAGACACCTTCTTCGGTGAAAATACGGGTCATACCGCATTTACGACCGACTACACCAATAGTCATGTTGTAAACCTCATGAGTGTACGGGGCTTTCACCCGCTATGGCCGCCCATTTCAGAGCGTTACACGACTAAGACCGAGTCTTAGCCGAGGCTGATCTGCACTTCCACACCGGCCGCAAGATCAAGCTTCATAAGTGCATCAACGGTTTTATCCGTTGGCTGGACGATGTCCAGAACGCGCTTATGAGTACGGATCTCGTACTGGTCACGCGCGTCTTTGTTGACGTGCGGGGAGACCAGAACGGTGAACCGCTCTTTACGGGTAGGCAGTGGAATTGGACCACGCACTTGAGCACCAGTACGTTTCGCGGTTTCCACGATTTCCTGGGTGGATTGGTCGATCAGGCGATGGTCAAAAGCCTTCAACCTGATACGGATTTGCTGATTTTGCATTGGATTTCAGACTCCGGCTGCTATTCCCACCGGGCGCAATACGCCCGTTAAAAGGAGGCGCAATTCTATAGACGCCCCAGATAGGTGTCAACCCAATAAAAAAGGCCCCCGCTGAGCGGGGGCCTTTTCAAAGCATCGAAGCTATCTCAAAAGAGATGCTTACTCGATGATTTTAGCTACAACGCCAGCACCAACGGTACGGCCGCCTTCACGGATAGCGAAGCGCAGACCGTCTTCCATTGCGATGGTTTTGATCAGGGTAACAGTCATCTGAATGTTATCACCTGGCATTACCATTTCAACGCCTTCTGGCAGTTCGCAGTTACCGGTCACGTCAGTAGTACGGAAGTAGAACTGTGGACGGTAGCCTTTGAAGAACGGAGTGTGACGACCGCCTTCTTCCTTGCTCAGAACGTAAACTTCTGCGGTGAACTTGGTGTGCGGCTTAACCGAACCTGGCTTAACCAGAACCTGACCACGCTCAACGTCGTCACGCTTGGTGCCACGCAGCAGAACGCCGCAGTTCTCGCCAGCACGACCTTCGTCGAGCAGCTTGCGGAACATCTCAACACCGGTGCAGGTGGTGGTGGTGGTGTCACGCAGACCAACGATTTCCAGTGCATCTTGAACGCGAACGATACCGCGCTCGATACGACCAGTCACAACAGTACCACGACCCGAGATCGAGAATACGTCTTCGATTGGCATCAGGAATGGCTTGTCGATAGCACGCTCTGGCTCTGGGATGTAGGTGTCCAGAGTTTCAACCAGCTTACGAACGGCAGTGGTGCCCATTTCGTTGTCGTCTTTGCCTTCCAGCGCCATACGAGCAGAACCGATGATGATCGGAGTGTCGTCGCCCGGGAAGTCGTAGGTGGACAGCAGGTCGCGAACTTCCATCTCAACCAGTTCCAGCAGCTCAGCGTCGTCTACCAGGTCAGCCTTGTTCAGGAAAACCACGATGTACGGAACGCCTACCTGACGGGACAGCAGGATGTGCTCACGGGTTTGTGGCATCGGACCATCAGCGGCCGAGCAAACCAGGATCGCGCCGTCCATCTGGGCAGCACCGGTGATCATGTTCTTCACGTAGTCAGCGTGACCTGGGCAGTCAACGTGAGCGTAGTGACGAATGTTCGAGTTGTACTCGACGTGCGCGGTATTGATGGTGATACCACGAGCTTTTTCTTCTGGAGCGCTGTCGATCTTGTCGAATTCAACTACGGCCGAACCGAAAACTTCGGAGCAGACGCGAGTCAGAGCAGCGGTCAGAGTGGTTTTACCGTGGTCAACGTGGCCGATGGTGCCAACGTTTACGTGCGGTAGGGAACGATCAAATTTTTCTTTAGCCACGACAATTAACTCCTTGCCTAAAGGACTGAATCAGCCTTGTTTTTTGGTAACGGTTTCGACGATGTGCGACGGAGCCGTATTGTATTTTTTGAATTCCATAGAGTAGCTTGCGCGACCCTGGGACATCGAACGAACGTCGGTCGCATAACCGAACATCTCGCCCAATGGAACTTCAGCACGGATAACCTTACCGGAAACCGTATCTTCCATACCCAGAATCATGCCGCGACGACGGTTCAGGTCGCCCATCACGTCACCCATATAGTCTTCAGGCGTAACAACCTCTACCGCCATGATCGGCTCGAGCAACTCACCACCGCCCTTCTGGGCCAGTTGCTTGGTCGCCATGGAAGCAGCCACCTTAAACGCCATCTCGTTCGAGTCGACGTCGTGGTAAGAACCATCAAACACGGTAGCCTTCAGGCCGATCAGCGGATAGCCGGCAACTACGCCGTTCTTCATCTGCTCTTCGATACCCTTCTGGATAGCCGGGATGTATTCCTTAGGAACCACACCACCCACTACTTCGTTCACGAATTGCAGACCTTCCTGACCTTCGTCAGCAGGCGCAAAACGGATCCAGCAGTGACCGAACTGGCCACGACCGCCGGACTGGCGAACGAACTTGCCTTCGATTTCGCAATTCTTCGTGATGCGCTCACGATACGAAACTTGAGGCTTACCGATGTTGGCTTCGACGTTGAACTCACGGCGCATCCGGTCAACCAGGATGTCCAGGTGCAGCTCGCCCATGCCGGAGATGATCGTTTGACCAGTCTCTTCATCAGTTTTGACGCGGAAAGACGGGTCTTCCTGAGCAAGTTTGCCCAGAGCGATACCCATTTTTTCCTGGTCATCCTTGGTCTTAGGCTCTACGGCAACCGAAATAACCGGCTCCGGGAAGTCCATGCGAACCAGGATGATTGGCTTGTCAGCGTTGCAGAGGGTTTCACCAGTGGTGACATCCTTCATGCCGATCAGGGCCGCGATGTCGCCAGCGCGTACTTCCTTGATCTCTTCACGGGCGTTTGCGTGCATTTGCACCATACGACCCACGCGCTCTTTCTTGCCTTTAACCGAGTTGATCACGCCGTCGCCGGAGGCCAACACGCCCGAGTAAACGCGGACGAAGGTCAAGGTACCCACGAATGGGTCGGTAGCGATCTTGAACGCCAGAGCCGAGAACGGCTCGTTGTCGTCTGCATGACGCTCCATCATTTCTTCCTCGTTATCAGGGTTGGAACCCTTGATAGCAGGAATGTCGACTGGAGCCGGCAGGTAGTCGATAACGGCGTCGAGAACCAGGGGAACACCCTTGTTCTTGAAGGAAGAACCGCAAACAGCCAGGACGATTTCACCAGCGATAGTACGCTGACGCAGAGCGGCCTTGATTTCCTCGATGGTGAGCTCTTCGCCCTCGAGGTACTTGTTCATCAGCTCTTCGCTGGCTTCAGCCGCAGCCTCAACCATATTGCTGCGCCACTCTTCAGCCAGTTCCTGCAGTTCAGCAGGGATGGCTTCGCGACGTGGAGTCATGCCCTTGTCAGCATCGTTCCAGTAAACCGCTTCCATGGTCATCAGATCGATCTGACCCTGGAAGTTATCTTCGGAACCGATAGCCAACTGGATCGGCACCGGAGTGTGACCCAGACGCTGCTTGATCTGAGCGATCACGCGCAGGAAGTTCGCGCCAGCACGGTCCATCTTGTTCACGTAAACGATACGTGGAACACCGTACTTGTTGGCTTGACGCCATACGGTTTCGGACTGCGGCTCAACGCCGGAAGTGCCACAGAACACAACGACAGCGCCGTCGAGTACGCGCAGGGAACGCTCAACTTCAATGGTGAAGTCTACGTGGCCCGGGGTATCGATGACGTTGAAGCGGTATTGGTCTTTGTGCTGCTTGGCCGAACCCTGCCAGAAGGCGGTAATGGCAGCAGAAGTAATGGTAATACCACGCTCCTGCTCCTGAACCATCCAGTCAGTGGTCGCAGCGCCGTCATGCACTTCGCCCATCTTGTGGCTTTTGCCAGTGTAAAAAAGGACGCGCTCGGTGGTGGTGGTTTTACCAGCATCCACGTGAGCAACGATACCAATGTTACGGTAGCGGTTAATCGGTGTAGTACGAGCCATAAAGCCCTCGCAAATTGAGTGACGCTAAAATTAGAAGCGGTAGTGCGAGAAAGCCTTGTTGGCTTCAGCCATACGGTGCACGTCTTCACGCTTCTTAACAGCAGCACCTTTACCTTCGGCAGCGTCCAACAGTTCGCCAGCCAAACGCAGAGCCATAGACTTCTCGCCGCGCTTACGGGCGAAGTCTACCAACCAGCGCATTGCCAGAGCGTTACGACGGGACGGACGAACTTCAACCGGAACCTGGTAAGTAGCACCGCCTACACGGCGCGACTTTACTTCGACCAGCGGAGCGATGGCGTCGAGAGCTTTCTCGAAGATTTCCAGGGGGTCGCTGTTCTTGCGTTCTTTAACCTTTTCCAGCGCGCCATAAACGATACGCTCGGCAACGGCTTTCTTGCCGCTTTCCATCACGTGGTTCATGAACTTGGCCAGGATTTGGCTTCCGTATTTTGGATCGTCAAGCACTTCGCGCTTGGCTGCTACGCGTCTTCTTGGCATGGATAAGCCCTCAAACGGTCTTCAGGTTCGCTCGGAATCGGTGCCCATTACGGGACGCCTCCGACCTTACTCTTATCGACTCAGAAAAATAGAAATCAGTTTTTTGCAGCAAGCGACCATTACTTCGGACGCTTGGTACCGTACTTCGAACGACCCTGGTTACGACCTTTAACGCCGGAAGTATCCAACGAACCGCGAACGGTGTGGTAACGAACACCTGGCAAGTCTTTTACACGACCGCCGCGGATCAGTACCACGCTGTGCTCTTGCAGGTTGTGGCCTTCACCGCCGATGTACGAGGAAACCTCGAAACCGTTGGTCAGGCGCACACGGCATACTTTACGCAGTGCCGAGTTAGGTTTTTTCGGCGTGGTGGTGTACACACGGGTGCACACGCCACGGCGTTGCGGGCAGTTCTGCAGCGCAGGCACGTCGGATTTCTCGACGATACGCTTACGCGGCTGACGTACCAGCTGGTTGATAGTTGCCATCTACTAGCTCCACTGTTGTCTTGCGACGCTATTGTCTTGCAAGAAAAGCAAAATGGCAGGAACGAATTCCCGCCAAATTTAGGGGTACAAGAGTCTAAAGAGGATCTTGTCCCCAGTCAAGGCAAGGCCCCGACCTCCCCGCCTATCAAACCTCGACAAATTGTCTCGATTCGATGAACGGAGTGGCCAGGGCCTCAGCTCATTTACCGCAGAACTCAGTTACCGCTCGAGTTCAGCGCTTCGGTCAGTGCAGCTTCCACTTCACTGGCGCTCACGCGCAACGGCTTGTCTGCATCACGGCGACGCTTACGCTCGCTGTGATAAGCCAGACCGGTACCAGCCGGAATCAGACGACCCACGACCACGTTTTCTTTCAGGCCGCGCAGGTAATCGCGCTTGCCGGTTACCGCCGCTTCGGTCAGTACGCGAGTGGTTTCCTGGAAGGAAGCCGCCGAGATGAACGATTCGGTGGACAAGGACGCCTTGGTGATACCCAGCAGAACACGAGTGAACTTGGAGACAAACTTGTCTTCGCCGCTCAAACGCTCGTTCTCTACCAGAACGTGAGTCAATTCCATCTGGTCGCCCTTGATGAAACTGGAATCGCCGGATTCAGCGATTTCAACTTTACGCAGCATCTGACGCAGGATGGTCTCGATGTGCTTGTCGTTGATCTTCACGCCTTGCAGACGGTAAACGTCCTGGATCTCGTTGACGATGTACTTGGCCAGCGCACTCACACCCAGCAGACGCAGGATGTCGTGTGGATCGCTCGGGCCGTCGGAGATAACTTCGCCGCGGTTTACCTGTTCGCCTTCGAACACGTTCAGGTGACGCCACTTCGGAATCAGCTCTTCATACGGATCGCTACCGTCGTTCGGGGTGATGACCAGACGGGGCTTGCCCTTGGTCTCTTTACCGAACGCGATGGTGCCGCTGACTTCAGCCAGGATCGACGCTTCTTTCGGACGACGGGCTTCGAACAAGTCGGCAACACGCGGCAGACCACCGGTGATGTCACGGGTCTTCGAAGTTTCTTGCGGGATACGAGCGATAACATCACCGATCGCGATCTTCGCACCGTCCGCTACACCGACCAGGGCGTTGGCTGGCAGGAAGTACTGAGCGATAACGTCAGTGCCTGGCAGCAACAGATCCTTGCCGTTGTCATCGACCATCTTAACGGCAGGACGGATGTCCTTACCGGCAGCTGGACGGTCTTTGGCGTCGAGTACTTCAATGTTGGTCATACCGGTCAATTCGTCAGTCTGACGCTTGATCGTGATGCCTTCTTCCATGCCCACGTAGGTCACGGTACCTTTCATTTCGGTAACGATCGGGTGAGTGTGCGGATCCCACTTGGCCACGATTGCGCCAGCGTCGACCTTGTCACCTTCTTTAACCGAAATCACGGCACCGTACGGCAGCTTGTAGCGCTCACGCTCACGACCGAAGTCATCAGCGATTGCCAGCTCACCGGAACGGGATACAGCAACCAGATGGCCATCCACTCGCTCAACGTGTTTCAGGTTGTGCAGACGGACGGTACCGCCATTTTTCACCTGAACGCTATCGGCTGCGGAGGTCCGGCTTGCCGCACCACCGATGTGGAACGTACGCATCGTCAGCTGGGTACCCGGCTCACCGATGGACTGGGCAGCGATAACGCCGACCGCTTCACCGATGTTCACCTGGTGACCACGAGCCAGGTCGCGACCGTAGCACTTGGCGCAGATGCCGAAACGGGTTTCGCAGCTGATCGGCGAACGTACGATCACTTCGTCGATGCTGTTGAGTTCGATGAACTCGACCCACTTCTCGTCGACCAGGGTGCCGGCAGGAACGATAACGTCCTCGGTACCTGGCTTGAATACGTCACGGGCGATAACTCGACCCAATACGCGCTCACCCAACGGCTCTACAACGTCACCGCCTTCAATGTGCGGAGTCATCAGCAGACCGTGTTCGGTGCCGCAATCGATCTCGGTTACAACCAGGTCTTGCGCCACGTCTACCAGACGACGGGTCAGGTAACCCGAGTTCGCCGTTTTCAACGCGGTATCCGCCAGACCTTTACGAGCACCGTGAGTCGAGATGAAGTACTGGAGTACGCTCAGACCTTCACGGAAGTTCGCAGTAATCGGCGTTTCAATGATGGAACCGTCCGGCTTGGCCATCAGGCCACGCATACCGGCCAGCTGACGGATCTGTGCTGCGGAACCCCGCGCACCCGAGTCGGCCATCATGTACATCGAGTTGAAAGACTCTTGGTCGACTTCGACGCCATGACGGTCGATGACTTTCTCTTTCGAGAGGTTGGCCATCATCGCCTTGGAAACTTCGTCGTTCGCCTTGGACCAAAGGTCGATCACTTTGTTGTACTTCTCGCCCTGGGTTACCAGGCCGGAGGCGTACTGACTTTCGATCTCTTTCACTTCGTCGGTGGCAGCACCGATGATGCGGGCTTTTTCATCAGGGATAACGAAGTCGTTAACGCCGATGGAAACGCCGGAAATGGTCGAATAGGCAAAACCGGTGTACATCAACTGGTCAGCGAAGATCACGGTCTCTTTCAGACCAACCACGCGGTAGCACTGGTTGATCAGCTTGGAGATCGCCTTTTTCTTCATCGGCAGGTTGACGACATCGTACGACAGACCTTTTGGCACAACTTGATACAGCAACGCACGGCCGACAGTAGTGTCGACGATACGGGTGCCGCTCACGCTGCCGCCATCACGGTCGTTGACGGTTTCGTTGATCCGCACCTTGACCTTGGCGTGCAGCGCGGCTTCGCCGGCACGGAACACACGGTCAACTTCCTGCAGATCCGCGAATACACGACCTTCGCCCTTGGCGTTGATCGCTTCACGCGTCATGTAGTACAGACCCAATACAACGTCCTGCGACGGAACGATGATTGGCTCACCGTTGGCTGGCGACAGGATGTTGTTGGTCGACATCATCAACGCACGCGCTTCCAGCTGGGCTTCCAGCGTCAGCGGTACGTGCACGGCCATTTGGTCGCCGTCGAAGTCGGCGTTGTACGCAGCACAGACCAGCGGGTGCAGCTGGATAGCCTTACCTTCGATCAGTACTGGTTCAAACGCCTGGATACCCAGACGGTGAAGGGTCGGTGCACGGTTGAGAAGAACCGGGTGTTCGCGAATCACTTCAGCGAGAACGTCCCAAACCTCTGGCAGTTCGCGCTCGACCATCTTCTTGGCAGCCTTGATGGTGGTCGCCAGACCACGCATTTCCAGCTTGCCGAAAATGAACGGCTTGAACAGCTCGAGAGCCATCTTCTTCGGCAGACCGCACTGGTGCAGACGCAAGGTCGGACCTACGGTAATTACCGAACGACCGGAGTAGTCAACACGCTTACCGAGCAAGTTCTGACGGAAACGACCCTGCTTACCCTTGATCATGTCAGCCAGGGATTTCAGAGGACGCTTGTTGGAACCGGTGATAGCGCGGCCACGACGGCCGTTGTCGAGCAGTGCGTCGACAGCTTCCTGCAACATACGCTTTTCGTTGCGCACGATGATGTCCGGAGCGGACAGATCCAGCAGGCGCTTCAAACGGTTGTTACGGTTGATCACTCGACGATACAGATCGTTGAGGTCGGAAGTCGCGAAACGACCGCCATCCAGTGGGACCAGTGGACGCAGATCTGGCGGCAGAACCGGCAGAACGGTCAGCACCATCCACTCTGGCAGGTTGCCGGAACCCTGGAAGGCTTCCATCAACTTCAGACGCTTGGACAGCTTCTTGATCTTGGTTTCGGAGTTGGTTTGCGGAATTTCTTCGCGCAGACGGCCAATCTCGTGCTCCAGGTCGATAGCGTGCAGCAGTTCGCGGACAGCTTCGGCACCCATGCGGGCATCGAAATCGTCACCGAACTCTTCCAGCGCTTCGAAGTACTGCTCGTCGTTGAGCAGCTGACCTTTTTCAAGGGTGGTCATGCCTGGATCGATAACGACGTAGCTCTCGAAGTAGAGAACGCGCTCGATATCACGCAGGGTCATGTCCATCAGCAGGCCGATACGCGACGGCAGCGATTTCAGGAACCAGATGTGGGCAACCGGCGAGGCCAGCTCGATGTGCGCCATGCGCTCACGACGAACTTTTGCCAGAGCGACTTCAACGCCACACTTCTCGCAGATCACACCACGGTGTTTCAAGCGCTTGTACTTACCGCACAGGCACTCGTAATCCTTTACCGGGCCAAAGATCTTGGCGCAGAACAGGCCGTCACGCTCAGGTTTGAACGTACGGTAGTTGATGGTTTCCGGCTTTTTAACTTCACCGAACGACCACGAACGGATCATCTCAGGCGATGCCAATCCGATACGGATGGCGTCGAACTCTTCGACTTGACCCTGGTTTTTCAGCAAATTCAGTAGGTCTTTCAAGGCCTTTCCTCCTGGCGGAGCAGAGAGCGGGCAATCCTGCCCCGCTCTCGATTCGCGTCACGTGTTATTCGGTTTCCAGATCGATATCGATGCCGAGGGAACGAATTTCCTTGATCAACACGTTGAAGGACTCGGGCATGCCCGGCTCCATACGGTGATCGCCATCCACGATGTTTTTGTACATCTTGGTACGGCCGTTCACATCGTCCGACTTCACTGTGAGCATTTCTTGCAGAGTGTAAGCGGCACCGTATGCTTCCAGTGCCCAGACCTCCATCTCCCCGAAACGCTGACCACCGAACTGCGCCTTACCACCCAGCGGCTGCTGGGTAACCAGGCTGTACGAACCGGTAGAACGGGCGTGCATCTTGTCGTCTACCAAGTGGTTCAGCTTCAGCATGTACATGTAGCCAACGGTAACCGGGCGCTCGAACTTGTTGCCGGTACGGCCGTCAGTCAGCTGCATCTGGCCGCTTTCTGGCAGGTCTGCCAGTTTCAGCATGGCCTTGATTTCGCTTTCCTTGGCGCCGTCGAACACTGGAGTGGCCATTGGAACGCCGCCACGCAGGTTTTGAGCCAGATCCAGGATTTCCTGGTCCGAGAAGTCATCGAGGCTTTCCTGACGACCGCCGATCTCGTTATAGATCTCGTGCAGGAACTTGCGCAGCTCGGCAACTTTACGCTGCTCTTCAATCATGCGGTTGATCTTCTCGCCCAGACCTTTGGCCGCGAGGCCCAGGTGGGTTTCGAGGATCTGACCGACGTTCATACGCGAAGGTACGCCCAACGGGTTGAGGACGACGTCGACCGGGGTGCCATTGGCATCGTGCGGCATGTCTTCAACCGGCATGATCACGGAGACCACACCCTTGTTACCGTGACGACCGGCCATCTTGTCGCCCGGCTGGATGCGACGACGGATTGCCAGGTAGACCTTGACGATTTTCAGCACGCCTGGAGCCAGGTCATCGCCCTGCTGCAGTTTACGCTTCTTGTCTTCGAACTTGTCGTCCAGCAGACGGCGACGATCAACGATGTAGGCCTGGGCCTTCTCGAGCTGCTCGTTCAGAGCATCTTCAGCCATGCGCAGCTTGAACCACTGGCCGTGCTCAAGACCGTCCAGCACTTCGTCGGTGATGTCCTGGCCTTTCTTCAGACCGGCGCCGCCTTCGGCTTTGTGGCCGACCAGAGCGGAGCGCAGACGTTCGAAAGTAGCGCCTTCGACGATACGGAACTCTTCGTTGAGGTCCTTGCGGATCTCGTCCAGCTGGGACTTCTCGATCGACAGGGCACGAGCATCACGCTCAACGCCGTCGCGGGTGAAGACCTGTACGTCGATGACAGTACCTTTGGTACCGGTAGGCACACGCAGGGAGGTGTCTTTAACGTCGCTGGCTTTTTCACCGAAGATCGCACGCAGCAGTTTTTCTTCCGGAGTCAGTTGGGTCTCGCCTTTCGGAGTGACCTTACCCACCAGGATGTCGCCTGCGCCAACTTCAGCACCTACGTAAACGATACCGGCTTCGTCCAGCTTGTTCAGTGCAGCTTCACCCACGTTCGGGATGTCCGCAGTGATTTCCTCTGGGCCAAGCTTGGTGTCACGGGCCACACAGGTCAGTTCCTGGATGTGGATCGTGGTGAAGCGGTCTTCCTGAACAACGCGTTCCGACAGGCAGATGGAGTCTTCGAAGTTGAAGCCGTTCCATGCCATGAAGGCGATGCGCATGTTCTGACCCAGCGCCAGTTCACCCATGTCGGTGGACGGACCGTCGGCCATGATGTCGCTACGCTGAACCCGATCACCTTTACGCACCAGCGGACGCTGGTTGATGCAGGTGTTCTGGTTGGAGCGGGTGTACTTGGTCAGGTTGTAGATGTCGACACCGGCTTCACCGGTTTCAACTTCGTCATCGGCAACACGAACCACGATACGGCTGGCGTCGACGGAGTCGATAACGCCGCCACGACGAGCCACGACGCAAACGCCGGAGTCACGGGCTACGTTACGCTCCATGCCGGTACCTACCAGCGGCTTGTCAGCGCGCAGGGTTGGTACAGCTTGACGCTGCATGTTCGAACCCATCAACGCACGGTTGGCGTCGTCGTGCTCGAGGAACGGGATCAGCGACGCTGCAACCGAAACTACCTGCTTGGGCGATACGTCCATCAAGGTGACGTCTTCCGGCGCCTTGACGGTGAACTCGTTCAGGTGACGAACGGCTACCAGCTCGTCGATCAGGACTTTCTTGTCGTTCATCGTGGCCGAAGCCTGAGCGATCACGTGATCAGCTTCTTCGATGGCGGACAGGAACACGATCTCGTCGGTGACCAGAGCGTCTTTCACCACACGGTACGGGCTCTCGAGGAAGCCGTACTGGTTGGTGCGCGCATAGGCGGCCAGGGAGTTGATCAGACCGATGTTCGGACCTTCCGGCGTTTCGATCGGGCAAACACGACCGTAGTGCGTCGGGTGAACGTCACGAACTTCAAAGCCAGCACGCTCACGAGTCAGACCGCCAGGGCCGAGCGCAGAGACACGACGCTTGTGGGTGATCTCGGACAGCGGGTTGTTCTGGTCCATGAACTGGGACAGCTGGCTGGAACCGAAGAACTCTTTCACCGCCGCAGCCACTGGCTTGGCGTTGATCAGGTCTTGCGGCATCAGGCCTTCGCTTTCAGCCATCGACAGACGCTCTTTGACCGCACGCTCAACACGTACCAGGCCAACGCGGAACTGGTTTTCGGCCATTTCGCCTACGCAGCGAACACGACGGTTACCCAAGTGGTCGATGTCATCGACGATGCCTTTACCGTTACGGATGTCGACCAGGGTCTTCAGTACCGCGACGATGTCTTCCTTGCACAGCACGCCCGAACCTTCGATCTCGGTGCGGCCGATACGACGGTTGAACTTCATCCGGCCGACCGCAGACAGGTCGTAGCGCTCAGGGCTGAAGAACAGGTTGTTGAACAGGGTCTCGGCAGCGTCTTTGGTTGGCGGCTCGCCAGGACGCATCATGCGATAGATCTCGACCAGCGCTTCCAGTTGGTTGCTGGTGGAGTCGATCTTCAGCGTGTCGGAGACGAACGGACCGCAGTCGATATCGTTGGTGTACAGAGTTTCGATGCGAACAACGCCGGCCTTGGCGATTTTCGCCAGGATCTCGGTGTTCAGCTCGGTGTTGCACTCTGCCAGGATTTCGCCGGTTGCCGGATGCACGATGACCTTGGCGGTTGTGCGACCCAGGACGTAGTCCAGAGGCACATCCAGCTCTTTGATCCCGGCTTTTTCCAGCTGGTTGATGTGGCGAGCAGTGATACGACGACCTTGCTCGACAATAACCTTGCCTTTGTCGTCCTGGATATCGAGGACAGCAATTTCACCGCGCAGGCGCTGAGGCACCAGTTCCAGGCTCAGGGTTTCGCCCTTAACGTGGAATACGTTGGTGGTATAGAACGCGTCCAGCACTTCTTCAGTGGTATAGCCGAGCGCGCGCAGCAGTACCGATGCAGGCAGCTTGCGACGACGGTCGATACGCACGAATACGCAGTCTTTCGGGTCGAACTCGAAGTCCAGCCACGAACCGCGGTAAGGAATGATGCGCGCGGAGTACAGCAGTTTACCGGAGCTGTGCGTCTTGCCACGGTCGTGGTCGAAGAACACGCCAGGGGAACGGTGCAGCTGGGATACGATTACACGCTCGGTACCGTTGATAACGAAGGTACCGTTCTCAGTCATCAGGGGGATTTCACCCATGTAGACTTCTTGCTCTTTGATGTCCTTGATCGCTTTGTTCGACGATTCTTTGTCGAAAATGATCAGGCGCACTTTTACCCGCAAAGGTACGGCGTAAGTTACACCGCGCAACACGCATTCTTTGACATCAAATGCCGGTTCGCCCAGGCGATAACCGACGTACTCCAGCGCAGCATTGCCGGAGTAGCTGATGATCGGGAAAACGGATTTGAAGGCCGCATGCAGGCCCACGTCGCGGAACTGATCTTTAGTCGCTCCCGCTTGCAAGAATTCACGATACGAATCCAGCTGGATGGCCAGGAGGTACGGCACATCCATGACGTCCGGCAACTTGCTAAAGTCCTTGCGGATACGTTTTTTCTCAGTATATGAGTAAGCCATCAGCGTTCCCCAGCTTGGTCACCTGCTTGTTTGGCCCCTCCCGACGGGAGCAGCCAGAAAATCGTGCAAACCCCATGGTTTGCGCCACCGCATCGGGTGGTTACAGCTCGTTACCGGCACCGACCCAGTCGGCTGCCAATAACGGAAAAAGGCCGGTGGCAAGAGCCACCAGCCATCAGCCTGTCGCTTAACGCTCGGGCTGGAGACGCAAAGTCGATGCTTACTTCAGCTCGACTTTAGCGCCTGCTTCTTCCAGAGTTGCTTTGGCTTTGTCAGCTGCGTCTTTGGCAACAGCTTCCAGAACCATGGCAGGAGCGCCGTCAACTACAGCCTTGGCTTCTTTCAGGCCCAGACCGGTCAGTTCACGTACTGCCTTGATCACGTTAACTTTCTTCTCGCCAGCTTCGGTCAGCATGACGTTGAATTCAGTTTGCTCTTCAACAACGGCAGCAGCAGCTGCAGGACCTGCCGATGCAGCAGCAGCGGTAACACCGAATTTTTCTTCGAAAGCTTTGATCAGCTCAACAACTTCCATTACGGACATGTTGCCAACTGCTTCAAGGATATCGTTCTGAGAGATAGACATGAATCTAATTCCTGATATTGGGGACGGCCTACGCGACCATCGAAAAAAACAAAAAACGCGAGAAGTTGACGAGCCTTAGGCTGCAGCAGCTTCTTTCTGGTCGCGAATTGCCGCCAGAGTACGAGCCAATTTGCTGGTAGCGCCTTGAATCACGCTCATCAGCTGAGAAATTGCTTCGTCACGGGTCGGCAGAGTTGCCAGTACGTCGATTTGGTTAGCTGCGAGGAACTTGCCCTCGAACGCAGCTGCCTTGATCTCGAACTTGTCCTGACCCTTTGCGAACTCTTTGAAGATCCGGGCAGCAGCGCCTGGATGTTCCTTGGAGAAGGCAATCAGGGTAGGGCCAGTGAACACGTCGTTGAGGACACTGAATTCAGTGTCAGCAACAGCGCGCTTGAGCAGGGTGTTACGTACAACACGTA
This sequence comes from Pseudomonas sp. MHK4, assembly GCF_054600775.1. Lineage (NCBI taxonomy): Bacteria > Pseudomonadati > Pseudomonadota > Gammaproteobacteria > Pseudomonadales > Pseudomonadaceae > Pseudomonas > Pseudomonas sp. MHK4. The sequence goes on from NZ_BAAIAK010000008.1 coordinate 303,842, forward strand.
CGTAAACGCCAGCTTCACGAGCCTCTTTACGGAGTCCGGTCATCGCGCCTACTGTTACGCCACGGGCATCAGCCACGACAGCGGACAGAGCGACTTTGGCAGCCTCGTTGACTTCAGCGACGATGGCCTTCTTGTCTTCGAGTTTAATTGCCACGGGTTTAACTCCTGCTTGTTACCGTTTCATCTGGTCGAAACCGGATGTCGTTTTGGTGTCTGATTCGGTAAGGAACCGGGAGCACCATCTGCGTAGGCTTGTGGTTTAAGACTTGCGTCGCCTACGGTCTTGGATAGCCCCCGCCAGGCAGGGACCCCAATTTTTCAATTGGCGCGATCACTCGCGCCAATTTGTGTCTTACGCGTCCAGCGAGCTCTGGTCGATGACCAGACCTGGGCCCATAGTGGTGCTCAGGGTAACGCGCTTGACGTAGATGCCTTTCGAGGAAGCTGGCTTGATACGCTTCAGATCAGCGATCAGGGCTTCAACGTTTTCCTTCAGCTTGACGGCGTCGAAGCCGATCTTGCCAACGGAAGTGTGGATGATGCCGTTTTTGTCGGTGCGATAACGAACCTGACCAGCCTTGGCGTTTTTAACCGCGGTAGCTACGTCTGGGGTTACGGTGCCGACTTTAGGGTTAGGCATCAGACCACGTGGACCGAGGATCTGACCCAACTGACCCACAACGCGCATGGCATCCGGGGATGCGATCACTACGTCATAGTTCAGGTCGCCGCCTTTCATTTCGGCAGCCAGGTCGTCCATGCCTACACGGTCAGCGCCGGCAGCCAGAGCGGCTTCAGCAGCTGGACCCTGGGTGAACACAGCAACGCGAACGGTCTTGCCAGTGCCGTGTGGCAGCACAGTAGCGCTACGAACGACCTGGTCGGATTTACGCGGGTCAACACCCAGGTTTACAGCAACGTCGAACGACTCGCTGAACTTGACAGTCGACAGCTCAGCCAGCAGAGCAGCGGCGTCTACAAAGTTGTAGGCCTTGCCTGCTTCGATTTTGCCGGCGATAGCCTTTTGACGCTTGGTCAGCTTAGCCATTACACACCCTCCACGTTAAGGCCCATGCTACGAGCAGAACCGGCGATAGTACGCACGGCTGCTTCCATATCAGCTGCAGTCAGATCCGCGTTTTTGGTTTTCGCGATTTCTTCCAGCTGAGCACGGGTTACAGTGCCAACCTTAACGGTGTTCGGACGAGCGGAACCGCTGGTCAGACCGGCCGCCTTCTTCAGCAGAACCGAAGCAGGGGTGGATTTGGTTTCAAACGTAAAGCTACGGTCGCTGTAGACAGTGATGATCACTGGAGTCGGCAGACCTGGCTCAAGACCCTGAGTACGGGCGTTGAAAGCCTTGCAGAACTCCATGATGTTCACGCCGTGCTGACCCAGAGCAGGACCAACAGGTGGGCTTGGGTTAGCCTGAGCGGCCTTCACTTGCAGCTTGATGTAAGCGGTAATCTTCTTGGCCATGAGGCACTCCAATTACGGGTTCAAACGCCTCGAAAGGCTCCCCGGTTACTTGCGCGTTTATCCCAGTGACGACAAAACCCCACAGCCTAAGGCTGCGGGGTTGGGATGCTTGTTCAGCTAGACCTTTTCGACCTGACTGAACTCCAACTCTACCGGGGTAGAGCGTCCGAAAATGAGCACCGCGACCTGGATCCGGCTCTTTTCGTAGTTGACCTCTTCGACCGTGCCGGTGAAATCGGCAAACGGACCGTCGTTGACGCGCACCGACTCGCCCGGCTCGAACAACGTCTTCGGCTTAGGCTTGTCGCTACCATCGGCAACGCGACGCAGAATCGCTTCTGCCTCTTTATCTGTGATCGGTGCCGGCTTATCGGCAGTACCGCCGATAAAACCCATCACACGAGGAGTATCCTTGACCAAGTGCCAAGTACCCTCGTTCATATCCATCTGGACCAGCACATAACCAGGGAAGAACTTACGCTCGCTCTTGCGCTTCTGGCCATTACGCATTTCAACCACTTCTTCAGTGGGAACCAGAATTTCGCCGAAGCCATCTTCCATGCCAGCCAGCTTTACGCGCTCGATCAGCGAGCGCATGACATGCTTCTCGTAACCGGAGTAAGCATGCACAACGTACCAACGCTTAGCCACGGGACACCCTTAGCCGACAATCAAGGAAACAAGCCAGCCGAGCAGGGAATCTAGCCCCCACAACAGCAACGCCATAACCAGGACAACAGCCACAACGATCAACGTGGTCTGCGTGGTTTCTTGGCGAGTTGGCCAAACGACTTTACGAATTTCGGTGCGCGCTTCCTTAACCAGTACAAAGAAAGACTTGCCCTTGACCGTCTGCAGGCCTACAAAGGCAGCTACGGCAGCAATAGCAAGCAATGCGAGTACGCGGTACAGGATCGGCGAAGCAGAAAAGTACTGATTGCCAACAACGCCAACAACCACCAGAGCGACTACTACAAGCCACTTGAGGAGGTCGAAACGAGAGCCTTGAGCTTCAGCTTTAGGAGTCATCTATGAAGATCCTGTGAAAAGAAAGCCAGACACACCGAGTGAATCTGGCAGGTCAGGAGGGAATCGAACCCCCAACCTACGGTTTTGGAGACCGTCGCTCTGCCAATTGAGCTACTGACCTAAAACAAAATCAGGCCGACCATTATGCCGACCCGAAAAAGACTTTACAACACTTACCAGGCGACCTTAGCTGCAACACCGACATTCACGACACCGGCAACCCTCAGAAACACAATCAGGCGCAACCACTACCACCTAAAACAAAGGCAGATATTTTCATATCTGCCTTGTTATATGGAGCTCTTGAGCGGATTTGAACCGCTGACCTCACCCTTACCAAGGGTGTGCTCTACCAACTGAGCTACAAGAGCGTAACACCGTGCAAAACCTGTAAACTTGGAGCGGGTAGCGGGAATCGAACCCGCATCATCAGCTTGGAAGGCTGAGGTTCTACCACTAAACTATACCCGCGAGGCTTACAGCTCTCGCTAAAATGGTGGAGGGGGAAGGATTCGAACCTTCGAAGTCGTAGACGTCAGATTTACAGTCTGATCCCTTTGGCCGCTCGGGAACCCCTCCTAAGCGAGCCGGCATTCTACATCATGCCAGCCTTCTGTCAAGCATTTTTCTCATTAAAATCCTGAGCTTATCTGCGTTGACCTCGCTTCACCTCGCTGACCGCTTTAGGTCTTCGCTGTGGAGCGGGCGCCATTCTATGCAAACTATTCAGTGGGTGCAACCCCCCCACACAGCATTATTTTATGTTTTAACTCATTGAATTCTCTAGAAAGGTTTATCAGCTGCAAGTCATCCAGCCAGCGCTTGCTTTCAGGGGCCACACGGACCCAGTACGCCGGGGGTTCAGTCGCACTTCCAGGCAGCGACTGATACTTCACCCCCATGCCGGTCAACCTGCGCTCAAGCGCTTGCTCGACATCCTGGCGAGCAAAACCACCCAGATAAAGGCACTCCGCCTCTGCCTGCGCCACCTGCCCTTTATCCTTGGCCTTGTCCGTCGCCTCGCTCAAGAGACGAATGTCCTGCTGGGAGCCGCGATACAAGCTCAGGGGCGTCACGTCCTTTGCTCGCAGGGGCGCCTCCTGTTGATGCCAGACGTAATAAAACACATTGAGAACCAGCAGCAGCAGAAACAACCAACGCATAAAGACCTCAGGACAAAGGGCATGCCATCGCCAAGCCGACGAACACCAGATCGGGAACCATCCGAGCCTCAGGCACGATCTCGCTGACCAGCCCCGCATCACCACCGGTGAGAAATACCGTAAAACCCTCCCCCCAGTAGCCACGCGCCATCTCAAGCTGCGTCAGCACGAACCCCCGAAGCATCAGCAGGCAACCGCGCTCAACCGCCTCGACCGTTGTACGACCTGGTACAAGACGCTCCAAAGCGCGCTCAGCCGCAAGATCCCCATAACGAATCTTGCGGGTATGGGTGCGCAGTTGATTTCGCATCAACGGCATCCCAGGGCATATGAACCCGCCGAGATGCTCTCCATCCCCAGAAACGAAGTCCGCGGTCACCGCAGTGCCGAAATCAAGCACCAGGCATGCACCCGCAGCCAGATGAAACCCTCCAAGTAACGCCAGCCAGCGATCAAGGCCGAGCCGCTCGAATTCTTCATAGCCATTGCGAACGCCGGCCATTGCCTTTGTGGGAGCCGCACAGACCACCGAAATGTCGAAGGCCACCTTCAGCCGGGCAATCAATTCGCCGGTTTCTTCGGCAGTCCGGACACTCACCAGGCGACAGAACTTCAGGGCAAGGCCTTGAATCTCTTTTACCCCCTCAAGCAACGCCAGGTCAGAATCGACAACACCCTCTCCCACGACCTGGCGGGCATTCGCCTCGAGGACGCGCCACTTGATAAAACTATTTCCGCAGTCGAGCTCAAGAATCATGACGCAACCTCAGACTCAGCTCACCGCCACTGAAGGCTTTCTCCACATCACCCACCTTCAAGCGCAACGCGCCCTGACTATCGATGCCCAGCACTTCGCCATCTATTTGGTTTGCACCCGCAATCAGCGACACCGCACGCCCCTGCCACAGGTGATGCTGCTCCCACTCAGCCTGGATCGCCGTAAAGCCGTCTGCCTGGTGGCGAGCCAAGTACTTCTGCAGCATTTCCCCCAGCGCCGCGACCAGGCGATTGCGATCAAACGCCTTGCCCGACTCCAGGCGCATGGACGTCCATTGCTGATCGACCTCATCGGTCATCTGCATGTTTACATTAATCCCGACACCCAGCACCACGTGACAGACGTCGGCAGGGTCCCCCACCAGCTCCAGCAGTATCCCTGCGATCTTCTTCTGCCCGACCAGCACATCGTTGGGCCATTTCAAACCCACACCGGGAACACCAAGCTCGTGCAAGGCCTGCATGACGGCGAGCCCTACTACAAGGCTCAAGCCCTCCAGCTGGCGCATGCCCCCTTCAATCCGCAACACCAGGCTGTAATAGATATTCTCCGCGAATGGACTGACCCATTTTCGCCCTCGCCGCCCCCGCCCCGCGGTTTGCCGCTCGGCAAGCACAACAAAAGGCGCAACCTGTTGCCGCTCGATGGCGCGCAAGGCTTCGGCATTGGTGGAGTCAAGAGAATCGAAGACCAGGACCGGCCACTTACAAGAGGGAGCCAGTCGCTCTACCTCCACGGGATCAAGCAGCGTCAACGGCGCAGCCAGTTGATAGCCACGACCTCGAACCTTATGAATGGATAACCCCAACTCAGCCTCAAGATGCTGAAGCTGCTTCCACACAGCACTACGACTGATGCCCAGGGCGGCGCCCAGCGCTTGACCTGAATGGAATCGGCCATCCTTAAGAAGCTTTAACAACGTCAACATGCAAGTCTCGCCTCACAATGAGGCCCGCATGATAGCCACGCCCTGAGCCCTTGCATAGAAACCCGGGGTGACAGTTTTTCCTGCGGACAAAAACAAAACCCCTACCTGCATGCGCAGATAGGGGTTTCGGAATTTAATCTTGACGATGACCTACTCTCACATGGGGAAACCCCACACTACCATCGGCGATGCATCGTTTCACTTCTGAGTTCGGGATGGGATCAGGTGGTTCCAACGCT
>NZ_BAAIAK010000009.1:0-280822 GCF_054600775.1 Pseudomonas sp. MHK4
GAGGCCGAGCGCGGCGGGCCCTGTAGGAGCGAGCTTGCTCGCGAAAAACCCGAGAGCACCGCGGGGTGTCAGGCTCCCCGCGTCATCGTTGACCTCCATCGCGAGCAAGCTCGCTCCTACAGGTAAGGGCGAAACCATAAGTGGCCGTTACCGAAGAAATGGATATGTACGCCGAAAAAAGAGTCGGCTGTCAGGCCGCCATCGCTGGCAAGCCAGCTCCTACAGTAATCGGGTGCATCTCGCAGTGCAGCCATTACCCCGATCAATACTGCAGGCAAATCTTGCCAAAGTGACTGGCGCTGATCTGGTGGGCAAAGGCCTCGGCGATCTGCTCCAGCGGATAGCGGCTGTCGATGACCGGACGCCAGTCGAAGTTTTCCAGCGCACGCACCATGTCCTGCTGATGCTCGCGGCTGCCAACGATCAGGCCGCGCAGGGTCTGCTGCTTGCGCATCAATTCCAGGGTCGGAACGCTGCCGCTGATGCCGGTGAGCACGCCGATCAGCGCAATGTGACCGCCGGCCGCGCAGGCGCGGATTGACTGCGGCAGCGTGCCCGGGCCACCCACTTCGACCACGATGTCGGCACCGCGACCTTCAGTGGCAGCCAGCACCGCATCACCCCATTCCGGTTGGTCCTTGTAGTTGATGACCTCATCGGCCCCCAGTGCCAGCAGGCGCTCTTTCTTGGCCTCGGACGAAGTCGTGGCAATCACCCGTGCGCCCATGGACCTGGCCATTTGCAGGGCCGCTATCGACACGCCACCGGTACCCAGCACCAGCACGGTGTCGCCCGCCTGGATGCGACCGTCCACCACCAGTGCACGCCAGGCGGTCAGGCCGGCCGTGGTCAGCGTGGCGGCTTCTTCATGGGAGTAACCCTTGGGCGCCAGCGTGAAGGCCTCGGTGGGCAGGTTGATCAGTTCGCGGGCAAAGCCGTCCACACCATCGCCGGGCACGGTCTGGAAGGTGGTGGGCACGGCGCGACCCGATTGCCAGTGGGGGAAGAAGCACGACACCACGTGGTCGCCCACGGCGAATTCCGTTACGCCTTCGCCCACGGAGGTGACGACGCCGGCGCCGTCGGACATGGGGATGCGACCCTCTTGCGCACGGGCATGGCCGGTGACGACGCCGAGGTCGTGATAGTTGAGCGAGCTGGCGTGGATGCGCACCTGGATCTCGCCTGCGGCGGGCGCACCGGGAGCGGGCATGTCGACCAGGCGCAGATTATCCAGGCCAGCAGGATGTAGCAGTTGAATGGCTTTCATGAGGATCCTCGAGTCAGTCCGTGTGAGGGCAGAGGCGCGAGTTGTTGGTCAACGATGGCCGCGCCCACCGCGAGTATATTGCCTCAAGAAGACGCTGCGGTGATGCGCACCGCAGCGTGGGGCTGTATTACAGGACGACGTCACGCAGGCTGGTCATGTCGATCACGAAGCGGTACTTCACGTCGTTGTTTTGCAGACGGTCGAAGGCCCTGTTGATGTCCTTGATGTCAATCATTTCGCAGCTCGGCAGCACCTGGTGTTCGGCGCAGAAATCCAGCAGTTCCTGGATTGCCTGGATACCGCCGATGAGCGAGCCGGCGATGCTGCGGTTGTTGCGGATCAGCAAACCACCATGAATCGGTTCCAGGGGTTCGATGGCCCCGACCAGCACCAGCACGCCGTCGCGACCCAGCAGCATCAGGTAGGGGTTGACGTTGTGCCGGCTGGGAATGGTGTCGATGATGAATTCGAAGCCATTGGCCGCCGCCGACATGGCCGCAGCATCGTTGGACAGCAGCACGTGATTGGCACCCAGGGCGCGGGCGTCGTCAGCCTTGCCCGGTGAAGTGGTGATCACGGTTACCTCGGCACCGAGCGCCACGGCCAGCTTCACCGCCATATGGCCCAGCCCGCCGAGACCGACCACCGCGACTTTCGAACCCTGGCCCACGCCGTAGCGGCGCATCGGGTTCCACACGGTGATGCCGGCGCATAGCAGCGGCGCGGCGAAACGCGGATCGAGGCTGTCGGGCATGCGCAGGACGAACTGCTCACGCACGACGATATGTTCGGAGTAACCGCCGTAGGTGACCTCACCGGTGTGACGGTCCTTGCCGTTGTAGGTCGGCGTCGGACCCTGGACGCAGAGTTGTTCCTGATGGTCTGCGCAAGGGGCGCATTGCAGGCAGCTGTCAACCTGGCAACCGACGGCAACCCGGTCGCCGACCTTGAAACGGCTGACATTACGGCCGACGGCGGTCACATGGCCGACGATCTCGTGACCGGGCACGATGGGATAGACCGTGTTGTTCCAGTCGTTGTGCACTTGATGGGCATCGGAATGGCAGACACCGCAATAGGCGATATGGATGGCGACGTCATCGTCGCGCAGGGCTCGGCGCTCGAAACGAAACGGCGCGAGGGCGGAGTGGGCCTCATGGGCGGCAAATCCCAGGCAAGTAGTCATGGATGAGTCCTGTAGAAATCGATGCGTCCCCCCGGCCAGGGCCGGGGGGACAGGAGGCGTCAGATGGACGGGCGCAACCACGGCGCCGGGGTCATTTCCGGCGTGGCGATCTGGTTGACGATCCACTTGCCCATGCGTCGCAGCGGCTCGATGGAGTCCTGGGGACCGGCCCATTTCAGCCCTGCCGCGTAGCCCAGGGAAACGATGCGCTGCGCGCCATACAGCGGCAGGATGTCCTTGAGGTCGTCCTTGATGCTTTCCGGATAGACGCCGACGGTCTGGGTGTAGGCGTCCACGGCGTCCATCATCTCGTGCAGGTCGTCGACCGGCACCAGGTTGGCGGTGCGGTCGTCGAGCCGGGCGGCGAAGGACACCGACTCCGGAATCTGCGAGCAGATGACCGCGCCTTCGCCGTCCTGGCCGCCGATCACCTGGTACCACTCATCGTCCAGGCGCAGCGCGTCGACTTCGGCCTTGAGGCCCTGGTCGTAGCGCTTGGGCACGGTGCTGAGGGTGTTGGGCAGGGTCTGCATGGCGTCGTAGACATAGCGGCCAAAGGTGTTGAGGTTGGCCAGGCCGGCCTCGTCGGTGCCGCTCTGCACGTAGACCACCCGGGCGCACACGCAGGCTTTCTGGTTCAGCGCGCCGATGTCGCTGGCCAGGCGCAGGGCGGCCTCGCGCATGGTTCCTTCACTGTCGAAAGCGCCCTTGCCGATGATGCTGGCGCTGCGTTTCGGGTCGAGGGAGATGAGTTCCAGGCCCGGCTGGATGTAGCGGGTGACGTGCTTCATCGAATTGAAGCCGCCCCAGGCAACGATCTTCTCCAGGTTCTGCGGCTGGTACAGACGCTCTTCGAACGCCTGGTCGCCCCCTTTCCAGTAGGCGACGCTCAGGTGTTTGGTCAGCGGGTGGTCCGGCGCCATCTCGACCATGGTGCGGGCGATGGCCAGGGCCGTGAATGGGTCGTTGGACGGCGCCTTGATGATCGCGTCGCTGCGCAGCACCATGTTGCGCAGGATGGTCAGCAGCGACAAGCCGGTCGCGTTGCCGGCGACGATATGCAGGGTGCGGGCGCCGAAGCAGCGCACGTCCAGCTCGGTGCCGTCGATCAAGCGCTGCTTGACCCAGCCTTCCAGGTACTTGACGCCCACCGAGTTCTCCACCTGTTCGGTGACGGACTCACGGGTGAGCATGTGGCGCAGCCCCATGTAGCTGCCCTTGACCATGCTCGGGGTGACCGGCGCCGTCAGGTACGACAGCTCGCAAGCTTCCTGCAGGTAGGGGTTCTGGTGGAATTCCAGGCGTTCACCGAGGGCTTCGCAGTAGTCGAGGATGTCCTTGAACGTGAGCGTGTACAGGTCGGCCAGCTTCGCCGGGTTACCCAGCGGCAGTTGGTCGATGTACTTGTGCGCATCCGGGGTCTGGAAGATCAGGTCGCCGCCACGACCGCCGACGTCGATCAGGTTGTCGGTGATGACCTTGCCGCGGATGATCATTGGCGCAATGGGTTTGCTCATGGGGTTAGCCCTCTAATGTGTTCAGGAAATCCATCGCCTGGCGATGGGAGTCTTCGGTGGCGGCACAGGTGATCTTGTCGTCGCCGCCATTGAGTTCGCTGTAGCGCTGGATCGGCCCGACCACGTAGCAACTCGGCCGGCCACAGGCGCAGGGCTTGTCCCATTCGACGGTGATCTCGTCGCCGGTGATGAAGCCGCCCCAACGGATTTCCGCGCCGAGGTCGAAGAAGGCGGCACGCCCGGTCACGCGGCCATGGCGCGGCAGCGGCTTGCTGGTCTCCGGGTCGAGCAGGTAAGGGATGACGGTGGGGGCGAAGTGGAAGTGCCCCTCTTCACAAACGGCATGGGCGCCGCCGACGATCTCGGACATGGCATAGGATTCGTTGAGGGTCTTGGCACCGGTGAAGCGCAGCACGTCTTCGCGCCAGCCTTCGGGTTGCACCACACCCTTGCCGCCACCGGCGGTGTGCACGAACGACTCAGGGTGGAAGATCCCTTCCAGGCCGCGCTCAAGGCCGGCCTTGGCCATGCTGTGCAGCAGGTTCCAGGTGGCGCCGATGTACACACGCTGGCCCTTGAGCCGGGTCGACATGTGATCGAAGAAGGTTGCCAGGTGCTGGGGCATCTCGGCCTGCAACTGGTCGAACGCCTTTTTCTTCTCCAGCAGTTCCGGGCTGATCACCAGGCGATCGAGGGTACCCTTGGCCTGTGCCGCGCGCAGCTTGGCGCCCAGATGCAGCACGTCTGTGCTGAGGGTGGTCGGGTAGGCCGCATGGAAATGCGATTCGTGGGGCAACAGCGCCGGAATCATCGCCGCGTGGACGCGCACATGGCTCAGGTAGCCCTTGCGGTAGTACGGGTAGATCGTGTGCAGGTTGGGCTGCGGGGTGTCCGGGCCCTCCATGTTCCACACCATCATCTTGCGCAGTTGCGCGAACTTGTCCCACTCGTGCACGCCCTGGGGCAGGAACGACAGGGTGCCGGACGTGCCCGAGGTGTGGCTGATGCGCAGTTGCGGCACGCCTTCGTCCATGGTCTCGAACCAGTCATCCAGGCCCTGGCAATCGCTGACATTGACCGCGGCGATGGCTTCGGCCACCTCCGGCGTCACCAGTTTGCCCAGCCATTTGTTGATCTGGGCGAAGCTGCGTTTTTCCAGCAGCGAAGGCGGGTAGGACTTGTAGACGGTGTGTTCGAACAGCAGCGGCACCACGTCGTCGAGCTGCTCGATCGTGTCCACGCCCTGGGCGTCGGCGAGCTTCTTGAGGACCGGGATGCGCTCGCGCAGTTCGGCGAAGCGTTGCTTGAGGGCATTGATTTGCAGCGCGTCGATTTCGGCGCGGGGCAAATGGTTCCAGGCGTGCTGGGAATAGTTGACCAATTCTGCCGGGTTGTTCAGCAGTAGCTGGGTTTTTTGTTCTATCGACAGTTGTGCAGTGGGCATTGTCTGGCTCGCTACTCGACTAGTGGGGAACCGGCGAGGCCGGGGGGAGGGTGTGGCTCAAGTATGGGGAGGAAGATCCGGGTTTTGTTCCGGATTCGGGCATTTGGCCGTATTGATCAAGCCATTGAAAAACAAGGAGAAAATAGGATGTTTCGAGGTGTCCGTGGAGGTCATTCCGGATTCGGCGCAGGGGAGCGGATTTCAGTCGGGAACCGCCGGTTTGCTGGCATACACTCGGTCTCTCCCAGCCCTGTCGACGGGGCACTGGGCTGCCACTCAGACCGCTGTTCATGAGGGGCGCCTGTGCTTTGCAATCGTCAGAAAAACCCAATGCATTTCACCTATTCGTGAGGCTTCCATGTTGAAAATGGTATTTCAGACCACGCCATCAATGATCATCGAACGCGGAGCCTCGACCCGGCTCGCCGAACATGTTCGTGCCAGGGGCTGCAAGTCGGTGCTGCTGGTGACCGATGCCGGGGTTATTGCCGCCGGACTGCTGGAGGCGGTGCTCAAAGGCCTCGAAAGCCAGGAGATCGCCGTCAGCGTGTTTTCCCAGGTCCAGGCCGACCCGCCGGAGTCGGTGATCCTGGCCGCGGTGGATGCCGCCAAAGACTGCGACGCCGATTGCGTGGTGGGGCTCGGTGGCGGCAGTTCGCTGGACGCCGCCAAGCTGGCCGCACTGCTGGCGCGTAGTGGCGAGTCCTTGACCCAGGTGTATGGCATCAACCAGGCCAACGGCCCGCGCCTGCCGCTGATCCTGGTGCCGACCACCGCAGGGACCGGTTCGGAAGTGACCTCGGTGTCGGTGGTGACCACCGGTGCCGGTGAGAAGAACGTGGTCTACTCGCCGATGCTGTTGCCCGACCTGGCGGTGCTCGACGCCGAGCTGACCCTTGGCCTGCCAGCGCACGTCACGGCAGCGACCGGTATCGATGCCATGGTCCATGCCATCGAAGCCTATACCACCAAGAACCTGAAGAACCCGATTTCCGATTGCCTGGCCCGCGAGGCGCTGCGCCTGTTGTCCGGCAGCCTGTTCCAGGCCAGCGTCGACGGTACCAACCTGCAGGCGCGGGAAAACATGTTGCTCGGTGCCTGCCTGGCGGGCATGGCCTTCGCCAACGCGCCGGTGGCGGCGGTGCACGCCCTGGCGTATCCCCTCGGCGCCCGTTTCCATATCCCCCACGGCCTGTCCAATGCCTTGGTGCTGGGCCCGGTGATGCGCTTCAACCTCGAGACGGTGGCGCCGCTCTATGCGCAACTGGCCGATATCGTCCTGCCTGGCGTCCAGGGTAGTGACATGGAAAAAGCCTCGACCCTGGCCAACTACCTCGGCTCCCTGGCCGGTGAACTGGGCCTGGCGACCCGCTTGCGCGACCTGGGCATCGCCGAGTCCGACATCGAGGCGCTGGCGCTCGATGCGATGAAGCAGCAGCGTCTGCTCGGCAATAATCCCCGGGAGCTGGGCCTGGCCGATGTGCGCGCGATCTACCGGGAGATCCTATGAGCCATAAGGCCAAGCGCCCGTGCCGGGACGATTTCCGCCATTTCAGCCAGGTGCCGACGCGCTTTGGTGACAATGACGCCTATGGGCATGTGAACAACGTGGTCTATTACTCCTATTGCGAGTCGGCGATCACGGCGTTCCTGGTCGAACAGGGCACCCTGGACATCGCCAGCAGCCCGGTGATCGGCTTGATCGCCAATTCGGGGTGCGACTACTTTGCGTCCATGGGCTTCCCTGACGTGATCACGGTCGGCATGAAAATATCCCGCCTGGGCACCAGCAGCGCCCGCTACGAGCTGGCGCTGTTTCGCAACGATGAACAGCTGGCGTGCGCCGCGGCCCATGTCGTCTATGTGTACGTCGACCGCGCCAGCAACCGCTCGGTGCCCATCCCGCCCACGGTGCGTCGCGCACTCGCCCGGCTCGCTGACTAAGCGCGCCGGCCAGGTCATACTCCAGAATGCTGCCTGGCGGTTCTGCCGCGGTGGCAAACAGCAGCATTCTGGAGCGCACAGCATGATCAAACCCACCTCAGACAAGCCGGGCGTGCAGGTCGATATCCCGGCCCAGCCCCGCAAGGAACCGCGACAGGCGCGCTCGATCGCGCTGGTCACGGCCGTGAAGCAGGCCGGTCGGCAGATTCTCGAAAGCGAGGGGCGCGAAGCCTTGAGCGCCATGCGCCTGGCCGAAGACTCCGGGGTGGCGATCAGCTCGATCTACGAGTATTTCCCGACGATGGAGTCGTTGATCGCGGCGATATTCGATGATTACCGCACCGAAGCGCGCATCGGCCTGTACGCCGACATCATGGCGCTGCCGCCGGGCACCAGCCTGATGGACGGGATTCTGTTGGCCTTGCGCGCCGTGTTCGCCGCCCACCACAAGAAAACCCTCTTTGACCCGGCCTTCAGCGTGCGCTCCACCCACTATGACGAGCTGGTGCGCCTGGACGTGGTCAAGGCCAAGCAACTGTGGACCGCCACGGCGAGTTCGGCCTTGATGAAGCGCTTTACCAGTGAAATCACGGTGAAGAACCGGGAAAAGGCCGAGTTCCTGGTGTACCAGACCTGGTCGGTACTGCCACGGGCCATGCTCCTGGAAAAACCCGGCTACCTCACTGAAGACGACACGCCGAGGATGATCGCGCGCATGCTTCACGCGCTGTTGACCGAGCCGAACCCGTGAAAACAGCGACGCCTCGCAAGCGGGGCGTCAGGTGTTACCCGGCCTGGAGACTCAGATTCCGATGCACAGGTACTTGATTTCCAGGTAGTCCTCGATGCCGTACTTGGACCCTTCGCGACCCAGGCCCGAGGCCTTGATGCCACCGAACGGCGCCACTTCGTTGGAGATGATCCCGGTGTTGACGCCGACGATGCCGTACTCCAGCGCTTCACCGACCCGGAACACCCGGCTCAGGTCGCGGGCATAGAAATAAGAGGCCAGGCCGAACTCGGTGTCGTTGGCCATGGCGATCACATCGGCCTCATCCTGGAAGCGGAACAGCGGTGCCAGCGGGCCGAAGGTTTCCTCCCGGGCGACGGCGGCATTGCGCGGTACATCCACCAGCACCGTCGGCTCGAAGAAGGTCCCGCCCAGGGCGTGCGGCTTGCCACCGGCGACCACGCGCGCGCCTTTGCTGACCGCATCGTCAATGTGCTCCTGGACCTTGGCCATGGCCTTGGCGTCGATCAGGGGGCCGGTGGTGACGCCGTTTTCCAGGCCGTTGCCGATGTTCAACCGGGCCACGGCCGCGGTGAGTTTATCGACGAATGCGTCGTAGACACCGTCCTGGATGTACAGGCGGTTGGCGCAGACGCAGGTCTGGCCGTTGTTGCGATACTTTGAGACCAGCGCGCCTTCGACAGCGGCGTCGAGGTCAGCGTCGTCGAAGACGATGAAGGGTGCATTGCCACCCAGTTCCAGCGAGACCTTCTTGATGTCCTTGGCGCACTCGACCATCAGCTGGCGACCGATTTCGGTGGAGCCGGTGAAGCTCAGCTTGCGCACCAGCGGGTTGCCGGTCAGCTCGGCGCCGACTTCGCCGGCACTGCCGGTGACCACGCTGAACACGCCTTTGGGAATGCCGGCGCGCTCGGCCAGTTCCGCCAGGGCCAGGGCCGAGTAGGGCGTTTGCGAAGCCGGCTTGAGGACCATGGTGCAACCGGCGGCCAAGGCCGGGCCGGCCTTGCGGGTGATCATCGCCGATGGGAAGTTCCACGGCGTGATGGCCGCGGTGACACCGATCGGTTGCTTGAGCACCATCAGGCGCTTGTCGACCTGATGACCCGGAATGATGTCGCCATAGACGCGCTTGGCTTCCTCACCGAACCACTCCAGGAAGGAGGCGGCGTAAGCGATTTCGCCACGGGATTCGCTCAGCGGCTTGCCCTGTTCGAGGGTCATCAGGCGGGCCAGGTCTTCCTGGTTGGCCAGCATCAGCTCGAACCACTTGCGCAGTTTGTTGGCGCGCTCCTTGGCGGTCAGGGCACGCCAGGCCGGCAAGGCCTTGTCGGCGGCTTCGATGGCGCGCCGGGTCTCAGTGGCGCCCATCTTCGGCACGCTGCCGATGATCTCCCCGGTGGCCGGGTTGTTGACCTTGAGGGTCTGGCCGTTGTCGGCATCGACCCAGGCACCGTCGATATAGGCTTGCTGGCGGAACAGTTGCGGATCCTTGAGTTGCACGCTTGATTCCTCTTATCGGGTGGCGACGCAGGCCGCCCCAGGGGCGGGCCGGGTCGAGTTGGCGGGTTTGACGAAACTGGCGCCGGTGCTTGCCAGCTGCTCGCGGACCTTGTCGACGATGTAGGCGCCGATCGGGATGGCGGAGGTCGCGGCAGGCGACGGGGCATTGCAGACGCTGAAGCTGCGCGCGGTGTTGACGAACAGGAAGTCGTCGATCAGCTTGCCGTCCAGCGACACCGCCTGGGCGCGGACGCCGGCGGGGTAGGGGGTGAGGTCGCTTTTTTCGATGCCTGGACAGTACTTCTGCACCTGCTTGAGGTAACCGCCCTTGAACAGCGAGTTTTTCATCTCGATCAGGCCCGGGCGCAGGTTGTTCTTCAGCACCTTGAGAATGCCCGGGGTGGTCAGGGTCTCGACCATGTCCGACAGCGAGAAATCGGTCTTGCGATAGCCTTCGCGTTTCATCGCCAGCACCGCGTTGGGGCCCACGGTGACGGTGCCGTCGATCATGCGCGTCAGGTGCACGCCGAGGAACGGCATGGACGGGTCCGGGATCGGATAGATCAGGTGGTTGACGATCTGGTTGTGCTGCTTGGGCAGCAGGTAGTACTCGCCACGGAACGGGCAGATGATGAAATTCGGCGTGACCCCGAGCATGCGCACGACGCGGTCGGCCATCAGCCCCGAACAGGTGATCAGGAAACGCCCGCGGTGCTCCTGGTCTTTGCCGTGCACCACCACCTCGTCCGCACGCTCGTCGATGGCGACCACTTCGCTGTTGTAGCGGATCTCGCCCCCGGCGGCCTCGAACTCGCGGCCCATGGCCTCGGTGACCTGGGCGTAGTTCACGATGCCGCTGGACGGCACGAAGATGCCGCCCAGGCCGACGATGTTCGGCTCGCGCTCGCGCAGTTCGGCGGCCGTCAGCCAGTCACGCTTGATGCCATTGGCGGCGGTGCGTTCCCACAGCGCGCGCATGCGCTCCATTTCCAGCTCGTTGGTGGCCACCAGCAGCTTGCCGCATTCGTCATACGGGATGCCGTGTTTTTTGCAGAAGGCCTTGGTGGCCTTGTTGCCCTCCAGGCAGAAACGCGCCTTGAGGCTGCCCGGGGTGTAGTAGACGCCGGCGTGGATCACGCCACTGTTGTGGCCTGTCTGGTGCCGGGCCAGGCCGGACTCTTTCTCCAGCAGGAGGATCTTGGCGTCCGGGTAAACCTGCGCCAATTGCATGGCCGTGGACATGCCCACGATGCCGCCGCCGATGATGATGAAGTCGTACACTGCCATTCGCTCGCACCGCCTGGATTAGGTTTTTATGGGTAGCACCGTCTCGCCTGGCAGACCTTACTGGCCGCGCTGGTACAGGGTTTTCTGGTAGCTGATGTAGCCACGCTGGCGCATCAGCTCGCGACGCAGGCCCTGGTGGGCGGTGAAGCGGTCGCGACCGTGCAGCCAGAACATATTGTTGACCAGCACGAAGCTGCCGACCGGCACCGGTACCGAGAGTTTGCGCGAGCTGCCTTCCAGGGATTCGCTCATCGCGTTCAGCCAGATGCCTTCCTCGAAATCCCTGGGCTGCACGAACTGGTCAATGTAGCGCATGGTCGGACGGCCTGCGGCGTCGTTGTCGAACACCGCGTGGAACACGTCTTCGCGCACGTTCTTGCTCGGTGGTGCGGTGAAGCGCATTTCACGGCGGGCCAGCGGATGGCGGTAGTAATGCTGCAGGTCTTCCCAGTCATCCAGGTGCAAGAGCAGGGAGTTGCCACCCTCCATGTTCTGCTCGTCGATCTTCATCATCATCACGTAGTCGGTACGCTCCTGGACGAAGGTGCCGTCGTTGTGCAGTTCCATCACCCGGTGGGGCTGGCGCAGGTAGCTGTCGGAGCTGTCGCTGTTGACCACCACAAAGCGCGCGTAGAACTGCCCGCTCATGGCATCGAAGTTGGAGCGGCCGATCAGGTGGGCCACCGCCGAGGAGAACTTGACCATGTCATCGGCCTGGGACACGTCGTCCAGCCCTTCAGGCGTGACCAGCATGCCGCCGGTGGCGCGATCGAGGATGGTGTTGATCAACACCGGGCGCAGGGTGCCTTCACACAACTCATCAAGAATCTGCGCGACCCGAAAGCGCAGGAACGACTTGTACTCCAGGGCCTGGACCGGCCATTGCGCCACCGCCTCGATGAACGCGTCGACCGTTTCCCTGGCGAATTTCAGCTCAAGCAGACGCGGCGACTGGCTGGAAGGGGAAAGGGTAAAACCCTTGATTTGCGATGGCAGTGGCAACACAAGGTCCTGAATTTGCGTAAAGGCGTTCATGGCAACTCCGGGGCAGAAGGGAATGAATGGCGCCTTCCAGCGGTGTGTCTGGATCTGGCAAGAGGGAAAATATCGCCACAATATAAAAATGTCTACATTTTTATAAATAAGCGACAAAATCGATATTCGTCGATTGTTTTCCGTCCGATAGATGTTTGGGTATGATGGGGGTTTGGCACGTTTGGAGCAGCACCTTGGACAGCCCCACCCCCAGGCTCAACTCTGCGTTCAGCGGGTATGAGCGGCTCAAGCTGGACATCATCCGCGGCACCTTCAAGCCCGGAGAGAAACTGCTCATGAGCGGGCTCAAGGAGCGCTACGACCTGGGGGTCGGCCCGCTGCGCGAAGCACTGTCACAGCTGGTGGCCGAACACCTGGTGGTGGTCATCAGCCAGAAAGGCTACCGGGTCGCGCCCATGTCCCTGGCCGAAATGCAGGACATCTACGACGCCCGCGCCAACCTCGAAGCCATGATCGTCGGCCTGGCCATCGAACGCGGCGACGACGCCTGGGAAGCCCAGATCCTCGCCCAGTCCCACACCCTGTCCAAAGTCATGGACGTCACCACTCGCGAAAAAGTGCTCGACGTCTGGGACGAACGCCACAAGGCTTTCCACAGCGCCATCGCCGCGGGCTGCGGCTCCCGGCATCTACTGCAGGCGCGCACCTACCTGTTCGACCAGGCCGAGCGCTATAGGCATTTGTGGTTGACGCAAACGGTGTTCTCCGAGGAAGCGCTGGCGTTGAAGCGTCAGGAGCATGCGGCGTTGGTTGAGGCGATTTTGGCGCGGGATGCCGCTCGGGCGAGCGGCATGATGCGTAGCCATTTGATGACGCCGGTGCCGATTATTGTTGAGGTGATGCAGCGGGGTGGGTGGGGGAGAGGTTGAGTGATCGAGGTCGTTAAACAACTTTCGGGCAGCTTGTTTAACAACCTTTGCAGTTACTGGATGAAAGCCACAATTTCTTGCGCCATTGCCTACGGATACTCCAGAATCCGCCGGCTTGTGCGCCTTGGGGTCGCTCGGTAACTTGATTCGTGTCACTGCCCATCAGTGATCGGGTTTAGTCGCTCGCGTTGACTCAGTTGTGCGTGCATCTGTCATGCAGGTCTTTCATTGCCTGTACTTGATGGTAGCTGTACGCAGGGCGCTTTCGAGCGCGCCGGTTTGCTGAGTTTGCCGGTCGACTAACCTGCGTGCAGTTGCCTCCCCTTTCGTTTAGTCGCAAGAGGGGTTGGCACATCATAGGAAAACTCAGCATATGAAGAAGCCTTCACCCAATCCGCCGAACACCGATCCGGGATCCCCGTATGAACCCGACTCAACCAAACTCAACGAAGCCGCCGAACACGCCCTCGATTTTCACTTCCCCACAACTGCCGATATCAAGGCCACGCCGCGAAAACCCAGCTCCCTGTTTTCAGTGAACCCGCAAGCAACGACCGAAACTTGCGCTTGCCCGGTGAGGTTCAAGACGGCATCTACAGGGGATCGCGTAAACCTGTAGGTCCTGGCGCAGGCTGCGATTTTTTTTGGCCGGTGCTCTTATTATAAGCTGTAGTAATAATTTGAATAATAAATAGAAAATTGACTAATCATCGCCCGCGGACGAAAAATCATCCCCAGACCGGCGCCGCCAGAGCGCCGTTGATTGTTCGTTTATCTCCTGCCAAAAATATAAACAAAGGAGTCCGCCCCCATGAAGCCTCCCGCTTCGTCCCAGCCGCGCCGTGCGGCTGCCGCAGCCTTTATCGGCACCATGATCGAGTGGTACGACTTTTACATCTACGCCACCGCCGCCGCGCTGGTGTTCGGTGCGCTGTTCTTCCCCTCCGACGACAAACTGTTCAGCACCATGGCCGCGTTCGGCACCTTTGCCGTGGGTTTCTTTGCGCGGCCGTTGGGCGGGATTGTCTTCGGGCATATCGGTGACCGCATTGGCCGCAAGAAATCGCTGATCATCACCTTGCTGATGATGGGCGTGGTCACGGTGTGCATCGGTTTGCTGCCGACTTACGCGCAGATCGGCGCCGCTGCTCCGGTGCTGCTGATTCTGCTGCGCATCGTCCAGGGCATTGCCGTTGGTGGCGAGTGGGGCGGGGCGGTGTTGATGGCCGGCGAGCATGCGCCCAAGGGTCGACGCAATTTCTTCGCCTCGTTCGCGCAACTGGGCAGCCCGGCGGGGTTGATCCTGTCGCTGCTGGCCTTCAGCGCGGTCACCCGTTTGCCGGAAGACGACTTGATGAGCTGGGGCTGGCGCTTGCCGTTCCTCGCCAGTTCGCTGTTGTTGCTGGTGGGCCTGGCGATTCGCCTGGGTGTGAACGAGTCGCCGGAGTTTCTCGCCAGCCGCGAGCAGGCCAGCAAAAACAAACGCAAGGAACAGGCACCGGTCATGGAAGTGCTGCGCACCGCTTGGCGTCCATTGCTGCTGTGCATCGGCGCCAACACGCTGGGGATCGCCGGGGTGTATTTCACCAACACCTTCATGATCGCCTACACCACCCAGCAACTTGAGCTGCCGCGCTCGTTGATCCTGGAGTGCCTGTTCGTCGTCGCGATCATCCAGTTCTGCATTCAACCCCTGGCGGCGTGGGTCGCCGAGAAGATCGGCGCGACCCGCTTCCTGTGCCTGGCGTCGCTGCTGGCCATGGCCTCGCCTTACCCGATGTTCGTGTTGGTGAGCTCGGCCCAGGCGCCGCTGATCATCCTCGGCATTGCCCTGGCGGTGGTGTGCATGGCGTCGTTCTATGCGGTGATCGCCGGCTACGTCAGCGGCATGTTCGAGACCCGGGTGCGCTACACCGCGATCTCCCTGGCGTACCAGATTTGCGGGGCCGTGGCCGGTGGCCTGACGCCGCTGATCGGCACGATGCTGGCGCACAAGTTCGCCGGCCAATGGTGGCCGATGGCGGTGTTCTACAGCCTGATCGCCGCAACGTCCTTGATCTGTGTCCTGTCCCTTGCCCGTCGCCATGCCAGCGCTGAACGCGTGGAAATGGCCAACGCCTGACGCCGAACCGAACTGTAGGAGCCGGCTTGCCGGCGAAGACGGTCGAAAGATCGATGCATGTCTTGAAGGCCTCTTCGCCGGCAAGCCGGCTCCTACAAAGCGTCGTTTTGCATTTTCCTGGAGTGATTTATGTTGAAGATTAATGGCGAACGCCTCTGGGCGAGTCTGATGGCGATGGCCGAAATCGGTGCCACCGCCCGTGGCGGCAGCTGCCGCCTGGCCCTGAGCGACGAAGACAAGGCCGGTCGCGAACTGTTTGCCCACTGGTGCCGTGAAGCCGGCATGACCCTGAGCGTGGATGCCATCGGCAACCTGTTTGCCCGCCGCGCCGGCACCGATCCTGAAGCCGCGCCGGTGATGATGGGCAGCCACCTCGACACCCAGCCCGAAGGCGGTCGGTTCGATGGCGTATACGGCGTGCTCGCCGGCCTGGAAGTGGTGCGTTGCCTCAATGACCTCGGCATCCAGACCCGCAAGCCACTGGAAGTGGCGGTGTGGACCAACGAAGAAGGCGCACGCTTCACCCCAGCGATGTTCGGCTCGGCGGTGTTCACCGGCATCATGCCGCTGGACGCGGCGCTGGCAGTGCGCGATGCCGATGGCATCAGCGTCGCCGATGAGCTGCAACGCACGGGCTACGCGGGCGAACGTCCGTTGGGCGGCGCGGTGGATGCGTACTTTGAAGCGCATATCGAACAAGGGCCGATCCTCGAAGACAACGCGAAAAGCATCGGCGTGGTCAGCGGCGGCCAGGCGATCCGCTGGCTCGACGTGCGCGTCGAAGGCATGGCCGCCCACGCCGGTACGACGCCGATGCCATTGCGCAAGGACGCTTTGTACGGCGTGGCGCGGATGATCCAGGCCATCGAAGGCCTGGCTGCCGATTTCGCCCCCGAAGGCCTGACCACGGTGGGCGAGCTGAGCATCAACAAGTCCTCGCGCAACACCATTCCGGGGCTGGTGAACTTTACGGTCGACCTGCGTCATCACCGCGACGAAGCGATCGAGGCCATGGAGCAACAGGTTCGTGCGCGACTGCAGGCGATTGCCGACGGTCGCGGCTTGCAACTGACGATCACGCCCCACTGGATCAGCCCGGCCACGCCGTTCGACGCCGAATGCGTGGCGGCGGTGCAGCAGGCCGTGGATGGCCTGGGCTACGCCCAGCAATCGATCGTCAGCGGCGCCGGGCATGACGCGATCCACCTGGCGCGGTTCTGCCCGACGGCCATGGTGTTCATCCCCTGTGTCGGTGGCTTGAGCCATAACGAAGCGGAAGACGTGTTGCCCGAAGATGTGCGCCAGGGCACGGATGTGCTGCTCAACGCCGTACTGACCCGCGCGCAAATCGCTGAGTAAACGCAGTCCCCTGTAGGAGCAAGCTTGCTCGCGATAGCGGTAGATCAGTCGCCATCAATATTGAATGTGCGGGCCTCATCGCGAGCAAGCTTGCTCCTACAGAAGTACTCGCCCTGATTGAAGATCGCTGACAGGAATTTATCCCATGCGCAGTTTTTTCCACCCCGAACAATTGCTCCACCATCCACGCAGCTACTACTCCCGTGGCCAGATGCGCACCCCCCAGGAAGTGCCCGAGCGCGCCCAGCGCCTGGTGCAGGCATCACAGGCCTTGGGTTTCAAGGTCGAACAACCCGATGATGCCGGGCTCGATCCGCTGCTGGCAGTACACGGCGCGCCCTACCTGGCGTTCCTCCAGGAAGCCCACCAGCGCTGGAAGGAAATCCCCGAGGATTGGGGCGACGAGGTGATGTCGAACATCTTCGTGCGCGAGCCCAACGCCTTGCGCGGGGTGCTCGCCCAAGCCGCGCGCTACCTGGCCGACGGCAGTTGCCCGGTGGGCGAGCAGACCTGGCGTTCGGCCTATTGGTCGGCGCAAAGCGCAGTCGCCGGTGCCCAGGCCTTGCTCGACGGCGAGCCGGCCGCCTATGCCTTGTGCCGTCCACCGGGTCACCATGCCCGGGCCGAAGCGGCGGGCGGTTTCTGTTATGTGAACAACGCTGCGGTGGCTGCCCAGGTGTTGCGTGGCGGCTTTGCACGGGTGGCGGTGCTGGACACCGACATGCACCACGGCCAGGGCATTCAAGAGATTTTCTACGATCGCGATGACGTGCTGTATGTCTCGGTGCATGGCGATCCGACCAACTTCTATCCGGGGGTCGCAGGTTTTGCCGATGAGCGTGGCGTCGGGGCGGGCGAGGGCTACAACCTCAACTTGCCGATGGCCCATGGTGCCAGCGAGGCGCACTTCCTCGAGCAACTGGATGTAGCACTGGAGGCGGTGACGGACTTCGGTGCCCAGGTGCTGGTGTTGTCGTTGGGGTTCGATATTTTCGAGCTGGATCCACAGAGCAAGGTGGCGGTAACCCGGGAAGGGTTTGCCGTGCTCGGCGAGCGGATTCGCAGCCTTGGGTTGCCGTGTCTGATTGTGCAGGAGGGGGGGTATCACCTGGAGAGTCTGGAGGATAATGCCAAGGCGTTTTTTGTGAGTCCTGAGGTTTGGCAGCTCTGAGTTTGATGGCGTCTGGTCGATCGCTTTCGCGAGCAAGCCCGCTCCCACATTTGATCGCGCTCTTTCTGAAGGAACTCGGTCCAATGCGGGCTTGCTCGCGAAGAACGATGACTTGGTCCCACCTGCCGGAACACAAGCGCCGTAAGGCACTTGCCAGAGCCCTTACGTTAACGTAAAGATTGCGGGAGGGCGCCTCTACAAAAAGGCGCAGGGCGGACGACCCGGAGCGCTTGATGACGCTAATAAAAACAAACTCCCCCAAACTGCATCGTGAAGCCCGGCTGGCCCGGGAAAAACTGCACCTGGAAGGCGAAGTCCCGGACGGCGTCCTGCGCGCGGAAATCGATGCCTCCTGGCGGCGCAGCCTCAGCCATGGCGTGCATTTCAATGCCAAGCATGAGCTGGCGCTGGAATCGAGCGCCAGCGTTGACCTGCTGCTGGCGAGCAATCGCCTGCTGATCGATGCCGCGTTGCCGGCGATCGATTACCTGGCCGAGCGCCAGGGCAAGGAAGGGCTGATCATCCTCGCCAATTCCGACGCCACCATTCTCGCCGTCGAAGGCCGCGCAGACCGCCTCAAGGGCAGTGGCCTGCAGGACATCACCCTCGGCGCCTGCTGGAGCGAAGCCGCGCGCGGCACCAACGCCCTCGGCACCGCACTGGTCGAAGCCCGGCCTACCCTGATCGATTGCGGCGAACACTACCTGGATCGCCTCAGTGATTTTTCCTGCACCTCGGTGCCGATCCATTGCCCCCAGGGCGATATCCTCGGCGTGCTCGACCTGACCCGCGAAGGGCCGCTGGGCCGTGCCCACGACAGCACCGCGCTGCTGGCCATGGCCGTCAGCCAGATCGAGAGCCGGGTGTTCAACGCCAGCTATCCGGACGAAATCGTCCTGGCCTTCCACAGTCGCCGCCAGTACCTAGAATCGCCGTGGCAGGGCCTGTTGGCGGTGAGCCTGGGCGGGCAGATCCTCGCGGTCAGCGCCCAGGCCTGTCAGTTATTGCATGCCGAACGTGCGGCGCTGGTCGGTCGGCGCTGCGAAGAGTTCCTCGGGGTCGATGGCCTGCAATTGCTGGCACGCCTGCACCAGGGCGGCGTCGGCAGCCTGCAGACCGCCAAGGGCGAGTTCTTCTACAAGACCCTGCGCGCGCCGCAACGCTCGATCAACGTCGGCAGCCCGCCGCGTACCGTCGCCAAACCGGCAAAAAATCAACCCGACCTGGAATCCCTGGCTGGCAGCAATGCCCGTTACGCCCGTGCCTTGCGCATGGCCCGCCAAGGCCTGGCCAACCAGTTGCCGGTGTTGCTGCTGGGTGAAACCGGTACCGGCAAGGAAGTCATCGCCCGCGCCCTGCACATGGCCGGCAGCCGCTGCGATAAACCGTTCGTCGCGGTCAATTGCGCGGCGATCCCCGAAGGCCTGATCGAGTCCGAACTGTTCGGCTACCGCGAGGGCGCGTTCACCGGTTCGCGCCGGGGCGGCATGGTCGGACGCCTGCAGCAGGCCCACGGCGGCACCTTGTTCCTCGATGAAATCGGCGACATGCCGCTGGCCTTGCAGGCCCGGCTGCTGCGCGTGTTGCAGGACCGCAAGGTGGCGCCACTGGGCGCCGGCGAAGAGCAGGACATCGATGTCGCGCTGATTTGCGCCACCCACCGCGACCTCAAGCGCCTGGTGGAAGACAAGCACTTTCGCGAGGACCTGTTCTACCGGGTCAACGGCATCAGCGTGATGCTCCCGGCGCTGCGCGAACGCGAGGATTTCAGCGCACTGGTCGGCCGACTACTGGCCCGGCTCGACGCGCCTAACGTGGTCCTGCACGACGACTTGAACCGTTTGCTCGAGGGCTATCACTGGCCGGGCAACATCCGCCAGCTGGAGATGGTCCTGCGCACTGCGCTGGCCATGCGCGAACCGGGGGACACGGTGCTCACCCTCGACCACTTGCCCGACAGCATGCTCGACGACCTCAACGCCAGCGAGCGGCCCCAGGCCGGCAGTATCCGCGAAAACGAACTGGAGATGATCCGCCAGTCCCTGGACAGCCACCAGGGCAACGTCTCGGCCGCGGCCGACGCCCTGGGTATCAGCCGCGCGACCCTGTATCGCAAGCTCAAGCAGTTGCGCTCGTGATGCAGCGCCTGATCGTGCGGCTGATCGACAGCCAGAATCCCGAGGCCCTGCAAGCCGCGTTGCGCTGGCTGTACAGCTTCGTACGGCCGCACCGGCTGGCGATCGGTGGGCTGCTGGGCCTGTCAGTCTGCGCCTCGGCGTTGGTGCTGGTGCAGCCGTGGCTGACCAAGCTGCTGATCGACGATGGCCTGCTGGCGCGCAACTTCCCGATGCTGGTGCTGATCGCCGGGCTGATGATCGTCGCCGGCTTGCTGGGTACGGCGTTGTCCGGGATCAATCGGTACCTGCATACGCGCCTGTCCGGACGCATGCTGTTTGCCCTGCGCGATGACCTGTATCGGCACTTGCAGACCCTGTCGCCGAGCTTTTACGGCCAGCGGCGCATCGGCGACCTGATGTCGCGCCTGGATGGCGACGTGGCGGAGATCCAGCGCTTTGCCGTGGATTCGTTGTTCTCGGCGGTGTCCAGCGTGATCGGCCTGGTGGTGGCCGTGGCGATGCTGCTGACCCTGTCGTGGAAACTGTCGCTGCTGGCGCTGGTGCTGATTCCCCTCGACGTGCTCTGGCTGCGCTGGATGCGGCGCAAGGTCGAGCGCGATGTGCGGCAGTTGCGCGAACGCTCGGCGGACATGTCGTCGTTCATGGTCGAGACGCTGCCGGTGATGAAGTTCATCCAGTCTGCCGGCCAGCAGCAGCGCGAAGCGCAACGACTCGAGCGTCTGGGCCAGGGCTACATGAGCCAGTTGCTGCGCCTGCAGGTCACCGAGTTTTTCACCCAGGCCGTGCCGGGCACCCTGACTTCACTGTCGCGCGCCTGTGCGTTCCTGATTGGCGGTTATTGGGTGGTGCAGGGCACCTGGCAGCTGGGCGCTCTGATCGCCTTTTCCACCTACCTGGGCATGGCCGTGGGACCGGTGCAGAGCCTGCTCGGGCTGTATGTGGCGGTGCAGCGCATGACCGTCAGCCTCGGGCGGGTGATGGAACTGCGCGGCGAACAACCCACGGTGCTCACTCCCGTTGCGCCCCAGCCGATGCCGACTTCCGGCGATCTGCGATTCGACGATGTGCACTTCAGTCATCCCGGTCGGACGACGACCTTGCGCGGCATCGAAGCGTGCATTCCCTATGGGTTGAAAGTCGCCCTGAGTGGCGGCTCTGGCGTCGGTAAATCCACGCTGATCGACCTGCTGCAACGCCATCACGATCCACAGTCGGGGCGGGTGTTGCTCGGTGAAGTGGATCTGCGCGAGCTGGACCTGTTCCAGTTGCGTCGACGCATTGCCGTGGTCAGCCAGGACATCGTGCTGTTTCGCGGCAGCCTGGCCGACAACCTGGCCTACGCCGTGCCGGACGCCAGCCGTGAAGCAATCGCCGAAGTGGCGCGGCTGGCGCAACTCGACAGCCTGATCGCGTCCTTGCCCGAGGGCCTCGACAGCCCACTGGGGGAGCGCGGCCAGCAGTTGTCCGGCGGGCAGAAACAGCGCATCGCCATTGCCCGCGCCTTGTTGCAGGACCCGTTGATCCTGGTGCTCGACGAAGCCACGTCGGCGGTGGACGAAGCCACCGAGCGCGAGGTGATCGAAGCCATCGACCGGCTGTTTGCCGGGCGTACGCGCATCCTCATCAGCCATCGTCCTTCAACCCTGGCCGATGCCGATCTGCGCTTTGAATTGCTCGACGGCGTGCTGGTGTCGAAAACGGTGCTGCATGAAGCCTGAGCTACATGAAAAACAAGAGCTGCGCATTGGCGTGGTGGACAGCGGTCACTCGGCGGCGCAACGGGTGCAAGTAGTCGCCGGCCGGTGTTTTTCCCTGGTGGAAGACGGGCTTGCCGAAAGCGACCTGCGTGACGATCCGCTGGGCCATGGCAGCGCGGTGATCGAAGCCATCGGCCGGCGCGCCCCCTCGGCGCTGTTTTGCGTGGCGCAAGTGTTCGACCAGCGCGGGGTGACCAGCGCCTTGCAGATCGCCACGGCCATCGACTGGCTGGTGGCGCAGGACGTTCGCGTGATCAATTTGAGCCTGGGTTTGCGCCAGGATCGCAGCCTGTTGCGCAATGCCTGCGCGACGGCGGTGGCGCGGGGCGTGCTGCTGTGCGCGTCCAGTCCGGCCCAGGGTGAAGGCGTGTTTCCGGCCAATTATCCCCAGGTGCTGCGGGTGACCGGCGATGCACGCTGCGCCGAACTGCAATGGTCATGGCTCGACAGTGCCCAGGCGGATTTCGGCGCCTGCGTGCACGGCACCTATCCCGGACAGTCGGGGGCCAGCCTCGGCTGTGCGGCGTTGAGCGGGCATATTGCCGGTTTCCTGGTCGAGCAGCCCGGGGCGAGCAACGAACAGATCATCCAGTGGCTGCGCGATAACGCCCATTACCGTGGCCCTGAACGGCGTAGCGGCCCATGAGAGCGATTGTGGTGTTGGGCGCGGGTCCTGCCGGTGCGGCTGTGGCGCTGGGATTGCGCCGCCTGGGATATCCGGTGACGCTGGTCTGCGAGTGGCGCCGTTTTGCCGCGCTGGAAGGGGTTTCCGTGCGGGTGCTGGAAGCCTTGCGCGGCGCCGGCCTGCATCAGGCCCTGGCCCAGGCGACACTGCCTTCGCAACGTCAGGTGAACTGGAACGGCCAGCAGCATGCGCAGAATATCGAATTCCTGCTCGACCGCCCGGCCTTCGATCGGGGCTTGCGCGAAGACTTGCGCGACGCGGGTGTGGACCTGATCGAAGGTCGGGTGCTCGGTGTGTTGTCATCGTCTGCAGGGCATCAGATCCAGGTCGAAGGGCGCGAAGCACTGGTCGCGGATTTTCTCGTGGAGGCGCGTGGGCGTCAGGCGCCGGCCCAGGGCAAAGGCCTGCGCGGGCCGGAGACGGTCAGCCTGCTCAATCGTTGGCAAGGCACACCAGGCACGACCGCCAGCGCCGTGGAAAGCCTTGAGGATGGCTGGGCCTGGATGGCGCGACGGGACGACGGTCAATGCTACTGGCAATGGACGCTGGACGTGGCCAGTGCCGGGTTGCCGGGCAAGTCGGCGTTGCTTGAATACTGCCGGCAACGGCGGCGGGCATCGGCAGTGGCCCGGGCATTTTTCGGCGCCGAGCCCGAGGTCGATCTGCAGCTGCATGCCCGCAGCAGCACCGCAATCCTCAGCCCGCAGGTGTGCGGCGGGCACTGGATTCGGGTCGGCGACGCGGCGATGGCGGTCGACCCGCTCTCGGGCAACGGTATCTTTCAATCCCTGTCCTCGGCGTTGCAGGCGCCGACGGTGATCAACACGTTGTTGCGCAAACCTGAGCGGGCGGCCCTGGCCCAGCGGTTTCATCAGCAGCGGGTGGAACAGTTGTTTTTGCGCTTCGCGCGCATCGGCCGGGATTTTTATGCCGATGAGCAGCGCTGGCTTGACCAGCCATTCTGGCAGGCGCGGCGGCAATGGCCGGATGCCGAGGTGGCCCATGCCGAGGCCGACTTCACTGCGCTGCGCATTGAGCGGGCGCCGGTGTTGAAGGATGGCTTTGTCGATGAGGCCGAGGTGGTGATCACGGCGGATCAGCCGTTGGGGATCTGGCATGTGCAGGGGGTGGAGTTGGCGCCGTTGGTGCGGCGGTTGTGGAGTGAGCCTGCGGAGCGGGTGTTGGCGGGGTTGACAGTTGACCAGGGGCGGATGGTCAGGAGTTGGTTATTAGCGCAGGGATACAAGCCGTGAACTTTGCATTGACTGGTCTGGCCCCATCGCCAGCAGGCTGGCTCCCACAGTAGTTTTGTGTCGATCACAAATCCCTTGTGGGAGCTAGCCTGCTGGCGATGGCGTCCGTGAGGGCGCCGCCAACTACAGCTTGATCAACACAGACTTCAACTCGGTGTAATGCTCGATCGCCGCATACCCCATCTCGCGCCCGACCCCCGACATCTTGTAGCCACCAAAGGGCAACGCCGGATCCAGGGCGCTGTGGCAGTTGACCCACACTGAGCCGGACTTGATCCGCGGAATCATCCGGTGCACCGCCGCCAGGTCATTGGACCAGATGCTCGCGCCCAGTCCATAAGGGCTGTCATTGGCCATGCGCAGCGCATCGGCTTCGTCGTCGAAGGGAATCGCCACCAGCACCGGGCCAAAGATTTCTTCCTGCACCAGCGAGTGCTTCTGATCGACGTCGACGATCACCGTCGGCTTGACGAAAAAGCCCGGGCCGAACTGTTCGCCACCGCAGGCGATGGTCGCGCCGCTTTCGCGGCCCTTTTCGATGTAGCCGTAGACACGCTCCTGCTGACGCGCCGAGATCAACGGGCCCATGTCGACGCTCGGGTCCAGGCCATTGCCGAGTTTCATGGCGTTGGCGATGCCGGCGATGTCCGCCACCACGTTGTCGAAATGCTTGCGCTGCACATACAGGCGCGAACCTGCGCAGCAGACTTGGCCCTGGTTGAAGAAAATCGCGCTGGCGGCACCGGCAGCGGCGGTTTTCAGGTCGGCATCAGCCATGACGATGGTCGGCGATTTGCCGCCCAGTTCCAGGGTCACCCGGGTCATGGAATCCATGGCGATCTTGCCGATCTGCTTGCCCACGGCGGTCGAGCCGGTGAAGGTCAGCTTGTCCACCAGCGGGTTGTGGGTCAGGGCGGAGCCTGCGGTGATGCCGGTGCCGGTGACCACGTTGAACACGCCCTCGGGGTAACCCGCTTCCAGCACGAGTTCGGCGAGTTTCAGCGCGGTGAGCGGGGTTTCGTCGGCAGGTTTGAGCACCACGGTGCAGCCGGTGGCCAGGGCCGGGCCGAGTTTCCAGCAGGCCAGCAGCAGCGGGAAGTTCCAGGCGACGATGGCGCCGACCACGCCCACCGCTTCGCGGCGGATGAAACTGTGGAACTGGTCGTGGGGCATCAGCGGCGCCGACACGTCGACCGTGGAGCCTTCGATCTTGGTCGCCCATCCGGCCATGTAGCGCAGGAAATCGATGGCCAGCTGCACGTCCATCACCTGCGCCACTGCCGCGCTCTTGCCGTTGTTCAGGCATTCCAGTTGCGCCAGCAGCTCGGCATCGCGCTGCATCAGGTCAGCCAGTTTCCACAACAGGTTCTGCCGCTCCCGTGGGCGGGTGCGGGTCCAGGCCGAATCATCGAATGCCTGGCGGGCGGCGAGGACCGCGCGGTCGACATCTTCCGGCGTGGCGCGAGGGACCACGCACAGCACTTCGCCGGTGGCCGGGTTGTGCAGGGGCATGGTCTGGCCATCGGCGGCCTCGACCCAGTCACCACCGATGAGCATGCGCGGGGCGCGCTGGATGAAGGCCGAAGTGGCGGGAAGCAGGTTGGGAAGCGACATGATGAAACCTCGTCTTGTTCGTGTGGCGAGGTCTTTCGCAATGGCTGTGCCAGTTGTGGTTTTTTGCAACAAGAGCCTGATTTGACGGGTTTGGCAGCTGTTTCCCGGATCGCCATGACGTCGACAAACGTCGCAGATTGCGACTGCGTGAGACACCAGAAACACCACGCCCCGTAGGAGCTGGCTTGCCAGCGAAGAGGCCCTTGAGATCACCTTTCATTTTCAGGCCGCCTTCGCTGGCAAGCCAGCTCCTACAGAGGGCTATGCTTGTCTCAGAGTGAAACAGTTGTCGCGAATTTAAACGTGTAACGCGGATGACGCCCCTGGAAAAACCCTGTTCTTTACCAACAAGTAATTGATTTAGCTGGATATTCACAGACTGGCACGCTCCGTGTATTGCTCATCGCAGACGTTTCTCCTGCCCCCGTCAGCGGCTCACCGCCGGCGGCAGAAACCCAAAAAACGATAAGCCACAAAAATAAGAAAGCACCGTGCGAGGTTCGACGTTG
Organism: Pseudomonas sp. MHK4; assembly: GCF_054600775.1. Classification (NCBI taxonomy): domain Bacteria; kingdom Pseudomonadati; phylum Pseudomonadota; class Gammaproteobacteria; order Pseudomonadales; family Pseudomonadaceae; genus Pseudomonas; species Pseudomonas sp. MHK4. The sequence continues at coordinate 25,433 of NZ_BAAIAK010000009.1, forward strand.
ATGAAGAGAAAACTCCGATCAGGCCTGAGTGCCAGCCTGCTGGCCGTAGCGGCTTGCATAGCGCTGCATTCGCCTCACAGCCTGGCAGCCCGCGACGCCCAGACCATCCTCAAGGAAACCTGCCAGGGTTGTCACACTCCCGAAGCCGATAACGCCCTGAGCCGCATCAGTCATCAGCGCAAGACGCCGGAAGGCTGGCTGATGAGCATCGCGCGGATGCAGACCATGCACGGTCTGCAGATCAGCGATGAAGACCGCCGCACGCTGGTCAAGTACCTGGCCGACACCCAGGGCCTGGCGCCGAGCGAGACCGACGGCGTGCGTTATGCCATGGAGCGCCGGCTCAACACCGTCGAGCAGTTCGACGACCAGACCAGCCAGATGTGCGGCCGCTGCCACTCCGGTGCGCGGGTGGCCCTGCAACGCCGTCCCGCCCAGGAATGGGAGCGCCTGGTGAACTTCCACCTTGGCCAGTGGCCGTCGCTGGAATACCAGGCGATGTCCCGCGACCGCGACTGGTTCGACCTGGCCCGTAAAGAGATGGTGCCGCTGCTGGCCAAGCGCTATCCGCTGGACAACCCGGCCTGGAAAAAATGGCTGGGCAGCGCGCCGAAAAGCGAGGCACTGGTGGGTGACTGGAGCTTCAGCGGTCACTTGCCGGGTAAAGGCGAACTGGCCGGTGTGATGAGCGTATCCGCCGACGGCAGCGACACCTTCAAGGTCAGCGTCAAGGGCCAATACGCCGATGGCACGCCGTTCAACGGTGATGGCAGCGCGATTCTCTACACCGGCTACGAATGGCGCGGCAACGTCACCATCGACGGCGTGACCATGCGCCAGGTGTTCGCCGCCCAGGGCAATGCGATGCAGGGCCGGATGTTCGAGGCCGAGCATGATGAGCGTGGCCTGGACTTCGTCGCCGCCAAGCAGGACTCCCAACGATTGCTGGCAGTGCAACCGGGTTATGTGAAGGCCGGCAGCGAAACCGAAGTCACCCTGATCGGCAGCGGCCTCACCGGCAAGCCAAATTTCGGCAAAGGCGTGGAAGTGGTCGAAGTCGTCTCGCAGAGCCCGCAGCAGATCAAGGTCAAGCTCAAGGCCGCCGCCAATGCCCAGCCAGGCCTGCGCGCGGTCAGCGTCGGTACGCTGAAAGGCCCGAGCCTGTCGGTGTACAGCAAGATCGCCGAGGTCAAGGTGGTGCCGGAGTTCTCGGTGGCGCGGATCGGCGAGGGCGGTGGTTCGACGCCGAAAGTCCAGGGTCGTTTCGATGCCGAAGCCTGGGGCAAGGGCGCCGATGGCAAGCCGTATCGCATCGGCGTGTTCCCGGCACAATGGAAGGTCGAGGCCTTCGACGACCGCGCCAAGGAAGACGAAGACGTCAAGTTCGCCGGCACCATGCACGCCGACAGCGGCGTGTTCACCCCAGGCGATGCCGGGCCGAACCCGGCGCGCAAAATGTCCACCAACAATGCCGGCAACCTCAAGGTGATCGCCGCCGTCGACGACGCAGGGAAATCCCTGACCGGAGAAGGCCACATGATCGTGACCGTGCAACGCTGGAACAATCCACCCATTCCATGAGTTGCCTGAAGGCAAAGGTTTCAGACACTTTTTCGGAATGATCGCAGGCCCCGCAACCGGGGCTTGCACAGGAGGTTTGCCATGGGCGCAATATTGAATCTGGTCGAACGCAACCTGCACGAAGTGCTGGTGGATGCCGACCGCATGCTGTTTCACATCCCCAGCAGTTCGCTGTTCGCCAGCGATGAGCTGACCGGGACCATCATCGATACCTTGCGCGGCCCGGGCTGTTCGTCGGACGACCTGATCCAGCGCCTCGCCGCGCGCTTCAACGGCGAGGAAATCACCGAGACCCTGCGCGAGTTGATGGCCCTGGAACTGGTCAGCGACGGCTCGCCGCTGACCCCGGACATCGCCGCCAAACGCGTCGAGCGCACCGCGATCAACACCGTAGTGCTCAACGTCAACACCGGCTGCAACCTGAGCTGCACCTACTGCTACAAGGAAGACCTCGACAAGCCCTCGGCCGGCAAGAAAATGGACGTCGAGACGGCGATCGCCTCGGTGGAAATGCTGTTGCGCGAATCCCCGGACGAAGAGCGGTTTACGGTTGTGTTCTTCGGCGGCGAACCGCTGAGCAATCGCAAGCTGATCGAGTACATGGTCGATTACTGTGAGAAGCGTTTTCGCGAGGCGGGCAAGTTCGTCGAGTTCGTCATGACCACCAATGCCACGCTGCTCACCGAAGACACCGTGGACTACCTCAATGCCCACCGCTTCGGGCTGTCGGTCAGCATCGACGGGCCGAAAACCGTGCACGACCGCAACCGCATCACCGTGGGCGGGCAGGGCACCTACGACGTGGTACGGCGCAAGGCCCAGATGCTGCTGTCGCGCTACAACAGCCGTCCGGTGGGCGCGCGGGTGACCCTGACCACAGGCGTCACCGACGTCGAGACCATCTGGGATCACCTGTTCAACGAGCTGGGTTTCGCCGAAGTCGGCTTCGCCCCGGTGACGTCGGGCGATATCAGCAGCTTCAACCTCACCAGCGACGAGCTGATCGAAGTCTTCGCCAGCATGAAACGCCTCGGTCGGCGTTATCTGGAAGCGGCGCTGGAGCATCGCAACATCGGTTTCTCCAACCTGCACCAACTGATCACCGACATCCACGAAGGCCACAAGAAAGCCCTGCCGTGCGGCGCAGGCCTGAAGATGCTGGCGGTCGATCACAAGGGCGAATTGAACCTGTGCCACCGCTTTACCGGTTCGAGCCTGCCGACCTTCGGCAACGTCCACAGCGGCGTGAAACAGGTGGAGTTGAACGACTTCCTCTCGCAACGCCTGGATCGCACCAACACCGGCTGCGAAGACTGCCAGATCCGCAACCTGTGCTCCGGTGGCTGCTACCACGAGAGCTACGCCCGCTACGGCGACCCGACCCACCCGACCTATCACTACTGCGAACTGATGCGTGACTGGGTCGACTTCGGCATCGAGGTCTACACCCGGATCATGGCTCACAACCCTGCGTTCATCAGCAGCTACATCACTCCGCGCAAGGCTCACTGATATGAAACATCTCAAGGCAATCAATAACAAGGCGTTGAAGCTGGATCAGGCCGCGGATGAAAACCGCATCGAAGAAGTGGTGGCCATGAGCTCGGTGGCGGGCTGCGCCTCGACCACCGACCCGGGCTGGGAGATCGATGCGTTTGGCGGTGTGTCGTCGCTGTGCCAGCCGATGGAGGCCGACCTGTATGGCTGCTCCGACCCTTGCTGGTGGCCGGCCCAGGTGCCGGACATGATGAGCACCTACCCGGACTGGAACAAGGATGCCCAGGCGTCCAACGACAACTGGCGCAACCTCGGCACTGTCTTCCCGAAAGACAAGTGATCTGACAAGAAGAAGGATTCCAGCATGCACAGCATCAAAGCCTGCGGCCTGGCCGCTTTCGCCGTCCTGAGCGCCGCTTCGCTCACGGTCATGGCCGATGAAAACACTGCGTTGCAAGACGGTCACGAATACATGTTGACCACCAATTACCCGAACAACCTGCACGTGATCGACCTGGCCACCGACACCCTGTACAAGACCTGCAAGCTGCCGGACGCCTTCGGTCCCGGCACCGTGCAATTGTCGCCGGACCGCAAGACCGCCTACGTGCTGAACAACCACTACGCGGATGTCTACGGCGTCGAGCTGGACAACTGCAAGCAGGTGTTCCACGCCAGCATCACCCAGAAGCCGGGTGAGAAGGCCAAATCGATGTTCGCCTTCACCCTCAGCCATGATGGCAAGGAATTGTTCACCATCGCCAACCCGACGTTGATGATGAACGACCGCTACGAAGTGCAGCAGCCGCGGCTCGACGTGTACAAGACCGACGCCGGCATGGATGCCAAGCCGGTGCGCAGTTTCCCGGCGCCACGCCAGCTGACCATCATGCAGAGCGGTGACGACGGCACGCTGTACGTGGCCGGGGCGGATGTCTACAAGGTCAATGTGCAGACCGGCAAGTTCGAAGTGCTGATCCCCAGCCGACACTGGAAGCGCCCCAACTACAGCGCGCCGGACGTGCTCTACGTGTGGAACCAGCAGACCTACCGGCATGATTTCTCGCTGCTCTACACCGCGGCGAAATTCAAGGACAAGAAGCAGGACCCGGCCACCGCCGAATACCTGTACGGCCTGTTCAGTGTCGACCTGAAGACCGGCAAGACCGAAACCACCGACTTCGGGCCCCTGACGGAAATCTACTTCAGCGGCATGCGCTCGCCGAAAGACCCCAACCTGATGTTCGGCGTGCTCAACCGCCTGGCCAAGTACGACATCAAGGAAAAGAAAATGCTCCAGGCGGCGACGCTCGATCACTCCTACTACTGCATTTCCTTCAACAAGGCCGGGAGCAAGATCTACCTGGCCGGGACGTTCAACGATGTGGCGATCTTCGATGCCGACAGCTTGAAACAGGTGGGCAGCATCAAGTTGCCGGGTGGGGACATGGCGATCACCACGGCGCAGATTTTTGTGCGGTAATCACTGACGCCATCGCTGGCAAGCCAGCTCTACAGGGATTTTGTGAACGACACAAAACCACTGTAGGAGCTGGCTTGCCAGCGATGAGGCCCTTAAAAACAGCGCAAAATCAGACCCCCGGCACCGGACACCCCATATCCCCCTCCTGGCACTTCAGGTAAGTCTTGAACGTCTCCACCCGCGCCCTGGTCAATTGCGTCACGCAATTGCCATGGATCAGCGGATAAACACTCCCACCCTCCACCCCGGACGCCGAAAACTTGCACTCGGCATCGCGAAACGCAATCCACGAACGCTGTGCGCCCACCAGCAGTTTCTTGCTATCGGGGTTGCCCTTCAAACGCGTGGTGATCTGCTGGTAAAGCGCATTCAACTCCTTGTCCACCGCCGCATGCTGTTGCGCGGCACATTGGTTCATCGTGGCCTGGTCGCTGGCGTTGTCACAGTCCACGGCCTGGGCCTGGGTGATTATCAGCAAAGGCGTGAGTGCCAGGAGAAAGCGTGAATACATGCAATAGGCTCGCTGTAACAGGGGGATTTACGCCAGTGTAACGATGCAAAGACGGCGATTTCGACAACTGACGCCTGCCTGATACAACTTTCGGGCTGGACATGTGGTCTTAGAGGCCTACTGTTGTTCATTACAGGAGGTGACGTATGAAACCAGTACCCAACAGTTTTGAACGCAAAATCACGCTCAAGTCGCCGCGCTCCCATGTATGGCGCGCCTTGGTCGATGCCGAGGCGTTCGGTCAGTGGTTTGGCGTTGCGCTCGAAGGCAGGCGTTTCATTGCCGGCGAGTGGACGCAGGGGCAGGTTACGTATCCCGGTTATGAACATGTGCTGTGGAACGTGCTGGTCGAGCGGGTCGAGCCGCAGCAATTGTTCTCCTTTCGCTGGCACCCCTACGCGGTGAACCCGAAGATCGACTACTCCCAGGAGCCCACCACGCTGGTCAAGTTTGAACTGCAAGATTATGAAGACGGCACCTTGCTCAAGGTGTCCGAGTCAGGTTTCGCGCACATTCCCGACATACGCCAGAAGGAGGCGTATTACATGGACAGCCGTGGCTGGGAGGAGCAATTGAACCGACTCGAGCAATTCCTCGCCGAAAACGCCAAGGCCCGGGAGCGTGCGGGTGAGTGACGGTACCCTGGATACTTGGTTATAACCTGTCCAAGGGTTTCGGCAGGGCTGCTATAGCGAATGTCTTACACGCGGAAACAACTATGTCGTCTGTTACAAATTGGATCCGCTGCGTATTCTGGCCCCATCCACTGATGCACAGGGAGTGCTCAGGATCATGGATGATCGGCCATTTGCAAGGGATGCTGACGACAGGGAGTTGTAATGGTCTTGGAAGAACCCGCTTCGGCGGGTTTTTTTATGGGCGTTAGAAAAATACGGGCTGCGTGAACACGGGTTCGCACAGCCAGTAGTTCATTGCCGGTCGAGTTTCGCCGCCGCACGCTCAGTGATTTGCGCCCGCAGTTGCAATGAAGCGGCGGCGCGGTTATGAGCTTCCTCCAGTACCCTGGCGGGCGCCGTTTCCGGGCTACCGGCCTGAAATGGCGGCGCAGGCGCATATTCCAGCTGCAATTGCACCAGCTCGGCGGTGTCCTGACCGTACAGCTCTGCGGCCAGGGTCAGGGCGAAATCGATGCCGGCGGTAATCCCGCCACCGGTCAGCAGATTGCCGTCGCGCACCACCCGGTCCTTCACCGCAATTGCTCCCAGCGGCGCCAGCAATTCGTGATACGCCCAATGGGTGGTGGCGCGTTTGCCCTTGAGCAGTCCCGCCGCACCCAGCACCAGCGCACCGGTGCAGACCGACGTCACGTACCGCGCGTTGGCAGCCTGGGCCTTGATGAACGCCAGGGTTTGCTCATCTTCCATCAACGGCCCGACACCGCTGCCACCGGGCACACAGATCACATCCAGCGCCGGGCAATCGTCGAAGGTCACGGTCGGCTTGAGCATCAGGCCGGTGCTGGCGGTGATGGGCATCAGGTCCTTCCAGATCAGATGCACCTTCACGTCCGGCAACGAGGCCAGCACGTCATAGGGGCCGGTGAGGTCGAGTTGCTGCACCTGTGGAAACAACAGAAAACCGATCTGTAAGGTCATGGTGTTTTTCTCCTGGAGTGGGTGGACGCCTTCACTGTAGGCGCCTAGGATTTGGCGTACACGCCAATAACCCCACGAATTACGCCAACATGCCGAAAACCATTCACGTGCTCGCGTTCGCCAATGTGCAGGTGCTCGATGTCACCGGGCCGTTGCAGGTGTTTGCGTCGGCCAACGACATCGCCCGCCAGCAGGGTTCGCCGCCCCCTTATGCGCCGTCGGTGATATCCAGCGGTGGCGGGGCGGTGATGTCATCGGCGGGCCTGGCGTTGCTGGCCGAGCCTTTGCCCGGGCAAGGCAGCGACACCCTGATCATCGCCGGGGGCTGGGGTGTCTATGCGGCGGCGCAGGATTCGTCGCTGGTCAGCTGGGTGCGCGAACACGCGGCGCAGTGCCGGCGGGTGGCGTCGGTGTGCACCGGGGCGTTCCTGCTGGCGGCCAGCGGCTGGCTCGATGGCCGGCGCGTGGTCACCCACTGGACCCGGTGCGAGCAATTGGCGCAGCAACACCCGCAATTGCGGGTCGAACCCAATCCGATCTTCATCAACGACGGCCCGGTCTGGACCTCCGCCGGCGTCACTGCCGGCATCGACCTGGCGCTGGCGATGGTCGAAGCCGACCTCGGTCGGACCATGGCCCTGGAGGTCGCCCGGCAACTGGTGGTGTTCCTGAAACGTCCTGGCGGACAGTCGCAATTCAGCGTGACCCTGTCTTTGCAGAAAGAAGGCAACCGCTTCGACGAACTTCATGCCTGGATCAGTGAAAACCTCAGCAAAGACCTCGGCATCCCGACCCTGGCCCTGCAGGCCGGCATGAGCGAACGCAGCTTCGTGCGCCACTACCGCGCCGACACCGGCCAGACACCGGCCCGGGCCATCGAGCTGATCCGGGTCGAAACCGCACGGCGCCTGCTCAGCGATACCGGCGTGCCGATCAAGCGTGTCGCCGTGCAATGCGGATTCGGCAGCGAAGAAACCCTGCGCCGCAGTTTCCTGAGGGCCATGGGGGTGACACCGCAGGCTTATCGCGAGCGGTTTTGCGTCAACGCTGAGCTGTAGGAGCCGGCTTGCCGGCGAAGGCGCTCTTCAGTACGCCTTCGCCGGCAAGCCGGGCTCCTACAAAAAAGCAGGTCGGCGACTCGGTTTCACGGCTGCCAAACACTCTTTTCACCACTCAATTTCCTGTCCAGAAAACACGCCGCACTGATCAACGCCAAGTGCGTCAGTGCCTGCGGGGTGTTACCCATGTGCCGCGCGTGGCTGTCGAATTCTTCGGCGTACAGCCCCAGCGGGTTGGCGTACCTGAGCAGTTGTTCGAATTCCAGATGCGCCTTTTCCACCCGGCCGGCGCGGGCCAGGCATTCGACGTACCAGAAGGAGCAGGCGGCGAAGGCGCCTTCGGTGCCAGGCAGGCCGTCGATGTGGTTGTCGTCATTGTGGTAGCGGTAGACCATGCCGTCGCGCACCAGGTTTTTCTCGATGGCGTCGAGGGTCGCGAGCCAGCGCGGGTCCTTGGCGCTGACGAAACGCACCAGCGGCATCAGCAGCATCGAGCCGTCGAGGCCGGTGCCGCCAATGTGCTGCACGAAGTGCCCGCGTTCTTCGTTCCAGAAGTTGTCCCAGATGTCCGAATAGATGGCCTGGCGTGTCTGGTCCCAACGGGCGAACGGTGCGGGCAACGAGCGTTTCGAGGCGAGACGGATCGCCCGGTCCAGGGCGACCCAGCACATCAGTCGCGAGTGCAGGAAGTGGTGCTGTTCGCCGCGCATTTCCCAGATCCCGACGTCCTCCTGCTGCCAGGTTTCGCAGACCTGGTCGACCACTTCCACAGTGTGCTTCCAGCCCTCGTGGGAAATGGCCTCGCCGTATTTGTTGACCAGGTACACCGCGTCCATCAGCTCGCCGAAGATGTCGAGCTGGACCTGGGCGTAGGCCAGGTTGCCGATGCGCACCGGCGTGGCACCGCCGTGGCCGGACAGGTGCGTGAGTTCGACTTCCGGCAATTCCTGACGGCCGTCGATGCCATAGAGGATATTGAGTTTCATCGGTTGGCCCCGGCAATCGCTGACCCGCCCGCGCAACCAGCGCATGTAGGCGTTGGCTTCTTCGGTGAAACCCAGGCGCATGAAGGCGTAGACGGTGAACGAGGCGTCGCGGATCCAGGTGTAGCGGTAGTCCCAGTTGCGTTCACCGCCGGTGACTTCCGGCAGGCCGAAGGTCGCCGCAGCGAGGATCGCGCCGTGTTTGCGCGAAGTCAGCAGCTTCATCGCCAGGGCCGAGCGGTTGACCATTTCCCGCCAGCGGCCGCGATAGTTGGACTGGCCGATCCAGTCGCGCCAGAACTTCAGCGTGCGTTCCAGGCACAGCGTGGCCGCCCCTTCCTTGAAGCGCGGGTCGTCGATGGCGCCCAACAGGAACTCGGCGGTCTGGTCCTGTTTGAGGATGAATTCGGCAACCGCGGCCTGGCCTTCGATGGACAAGACCTGATCCGCCGCCAGGCGCAGGGATGGCTGATCGGTGGCTTCGAAGATCACGTCCTGCTTATCCAGGCGGGCGAGGGTGCGGGCGCGCGCGTAGTCATGGCGCACGGCGCAGCGCAGGTGAAACGTGGCTTGGCCGCTGACCACCCGGACCCGGCGCATCAGCACGGGCAGGCTGTCTTCGGAGTCGCCGATGGGCAGCAGGTCGGTGATTTCCACCACGGCGCGATCGCTGAGCCAACGGGTTTGCAGGACGTTGGTGTCGGGCAGGTAGATTTGCTCGCGGCGCGCGTCCGGCAGGTCCGGGGACAGCTGGAAAATCCCGGCTTCGGGCGTGTCCAGCAGCGCACAGAAAATCGACGGGCTGTCGAATTCCGGCCAGCAGAAAAAATCCACGCTGCCCTTGTCGTTGACCAGCGCAGCGCTGCGCATGTCGCCGATGATGCCGTGGGCGTCGATGGGGCTTTGGCGTTCTTGGTCGGGCATTGGGAATCCGGGAGCTGAGGGCCTAAATAGCTGACTGGCTTTGGCGGGCTGGAGTTCATTTTGCGCTGACTGTTCTGGCCCTATCGCCAGCAGGCTGGCTCCCACATTGGATGGGTGTATATCAGGCCTGGGAGCCAGCCTGCTGGCGATGGGGCCTTCACATTCAACCAACAATTGGTTGCTTTCCCCTCAACCAGCGTTTATGGCAACTTGCAGGCCCTTGTCGAGACCCCACACCCATGGCAAACCCCTACCGCGAACTGTTCAAAGCCCCCGGCAGCGGCGCCTTCGTGCTGGCCGGCATGATCGCGCGCATGCCGATTTCCATGACCGGCATCGGCCTGATCACCATGCTCTCGCAGTTGCAGGGTGGATACGGTTTGGCCGGCGCCGTGGCGGCGACCTTTGCCCTGGCCACGGCGTTCTGTGCACCGCAGGTGTCGCGCCTGGTGGACCGTTTTGGTCAGCGCCGGATCTTGCCGGTGTCGGCGCTGGTCGGGGGCGGGGCGCTGTTGATGGTGCTGCTCTGCACCCGTTTGCAGGCGCCACAGTGGACGTTGTTTGTGTTCGCCGCGATCGCCGGCTGCATGCCAAGCATGTCGGCGATGGTCCGGGCGCGCTGGACCGAGTTGTATCGCGGCCAGCCGCAATTGCAAACTGCCTATGCCCTGGAATCGGTGCTGGACGAAGTCTGCTTTATTGTCGGGCCACCGTTGTCGGTGGGGTTATGTGTAGTGGCGTTCCCCGAGGCCGGACCGTTGGCGGCGTTACTGATGCTGGCGGTCGGGGTCACGGCTTTCGTGTTGCAACGCAGTACCGAGCCGCCGGTGCATCCCCATGAGCAACACCATCAAAGCTCCATCATCCGTTCCCGCGACATTCAGTGGCTGATGCTGCTGATGGTCGCCATGGGCACCATCGTCGGGGTGGTGGACGTGGTCAGCGTGGCCTTCGCCCAGCAGCAGGGCCAGCCAGCCGCGGCGAGTATCGTGTTGTCGGTGTATGCGATCGGTTCGTGCCTGGCCGGATTGGCGTTCGGCGCGTTGCGCTCGAAAGTGCCGCTGCCGCGCTTGTTTCTCTACGGCGGGGTGGCGACCGCGGTGACGACGTTGCCGTTGCTGCTGGCGGTGAACATTCTCGGTTTATCCCTGGCGGTGTTCGTCGCCGGGCTGTTCTTTGCGCCGACGTTGATTGTCGCCATGGCCCTGGTGGAGCAGATCGTGCCGCCGGCCAAACTCACCGAAGGCCTGACCTGGCTGGTCACCGGGCTAAGCATCGGCGTGGCGATCGGCGCGGCGGGGTCGGGATGGCTGGTGGATGCGTTCGGGGCGAGGAGCGGGTTCTGGCTGGCGATTGCGGCGGGGGTTGTCGTCCTCGCTTCCGCGATCCAAAGCTATCGCCACCTGAAATAAAACATTAACTGTAGGAGCGAGCTTGCTCGCGAAGGAGTGTCAGACACAGTCATGTCGCCTGACACACCTTCGCGAGCAAGCTCGCTCCTACAGTGGGGATTCATCGGCTAATTCTTTTCGGCGCTCGTTCGTTCTCTTTACAGATAACTTTCGAGGTAAGCCCGGTGACCCCGCTGACATTGCTGTGCCTGCCCTATTCCGGGGCGAGCGCCATGGTCTATAGCCGCTGGCGGCGCAAGCTGCCGGAGTGGATCACGCTGCAACCGGTGGAGCTGCCGGGGCGGGGTGCGCGCTTCGGCGAACCATTGCACACCGACATGCGCCGTCTGGCGCTGCAATTGGCGCAGGAACAAAAATCCACCCTCAAGGCGCCGTATGCCTTGTTCGGCCATAGCCTGGGCGCGCTGCTCGCCTGCGAAATGGCCCACGCCTTTCGCTCGCTTGGCTGTCCGGAACCGGTGGCCTTGTTCGCCTCGGGCACCGCCGCGCCGACCCTGCGCGAGGATTACGACCGCGGATTTGCCGAACCGAAAACCGATGCCGAGTTGATCGAGCAGTTGCGCAGCCTCAACGGCACCAGCGAAGAAGTCCTGGCCAACCAAGAGCTGATGAGCCTGACACTGCCGATCCTGCGCGCCGACTTCCAGTTGTGCGGGCGCTTCGAGCCGCTGCAACGCCCCTTGCTCAAATGCCCGGTGCATGTGCTCGGTGGCAAGGCAGACCGCGCTACCAGCGAGCAGCTGATCGGCTGGCGCAAGGAAACCCACGGCAGCTTTTCCGTGGACATGCTGGCGGGTGGGCATTTCTTCATCCATGAGCATGAAGCCAAGGTACTCAAGGTGATCAAGGATCAGCTTGAAGTTCATCATCGTCGGCACGCCATGGCTACCAGCGCTTGACCCCGCAGATCCTGTAGGAGCTGGCTTGCCAGCGATGGTCGTTAACGAGGGCGCGTGTTTGCTGGATAAACACGGCGCTTTTGAGTCCTTCGCTGGCAAGCCAGCTCCTACAAGGGGTGTCTTCCCCTGCGCATCTCCTCTCTTCTGATAGTTGTTCTCATTCGCTAATTTTTCCTGTCTGCATTCGTTTTATAGGGACGACGTGCCTTTGTGCTTCCTGCCTACTGATCCGGATGCTGAGAAATGAATGCTGAAGACTCCTTGAAACTTGCTCGCCGGTTTATCGGGTTGCCCCTGGAAAAGCGCCAGCTGTTCCTTGCGGCCTTGCACAAGGAGGGCGTGGATTTCGCCCGGTTTCCGATTCCTGCCGGGGCCCTTGCCGAGGATCGCCAGGCGCTGTCGTATGCCCAGCAACGCATGTGGTTTCTCTGGCGGCTGGACCCGCAAAGCGGCGCCTATAACTTGCCGGGGGCGGTGCGCCTGACCGGTTGTTTGAACCTGGCGGCGCTGGAACAGGCATTCGCCAGCCTGGTGGCGCGTCACGAAACCTTGCGCACGGTATTCGCCCCTCAGGCCGACGACAGCTTGCTGCAAGTGCCGGCCACGGCACCGCTGGTGATCGCACAGGTGGATTTCACTGCATTGCCGGCCACCGAGCGCGAGCAGGCCGTGGCCGAGGCTGCCGAGCAGCAATCGGTGCTGCCGTTCGATCTGGGCACCGGTCCTTTGCTGCGCGTCACCTTGCTCAAGCTCGCCGAACAGGAACACGTCCTGCTGCTGACCCTGCACCACATCGTGTCCGACGGCTGGTCGATGAACGTGCTGATCGACGAGTTCATCCGCTGCTATGACGCCTTCGATGCCGGCGCACAGCCGCAACTGGCACCTTTGCCGATCCAGTACAGCGACTACGCCTTATGGCAACGTCGCTGGCTGGAGGCGGGCGAACAGGCGCGTCAGCTCGACTACTGGCAGGCGCAATTGGGCGACGAGCATCCGGTGCTGGAGCTGCCCACCGATCACCCGCGCCCGGCGATGCCGAGCTACCGCGGCACCCGCTACGAATTCGCCGTGGAAGGGCAACTGGCCGAGCAACTGCGGGCCACCGCGCAGAAACACAACATCACCTTGTTCATGCTGCTGCTTGGCGCCTTCAACGTGCTGCTGCACCGCTACACCGGGCAGACCGACCTGCGCGTCGGCGTGCCGATCGCCAACCGCAACCGCGCCGAAATCGAAGGGCTGATCGGCTTCTTCGTCAACACCCAGGTGCTGCGCACGCAACTGGACGGCCAGACCCGGGTCGACGAACTGCTGCGCCGCACCAAGGAAACCGCGCTGGGCGCCCAGGCCCATCAGGACCTGCCGTTCGAGCGCCTCGTTGAAGCCCTGAAACTGGAACGCAGCCTCAGCCACACGCCGCTGTTCCAGGTGATGTACAACCATCAGCCGCAGGTCGCGGATATCTCCACGGTGACCACGGCGTCGGGCCTGGCGCTGGGCATGATCGAGTGGCAAGGGCGCACCACCCAGTTCGACCTGACCCTGGACACCTATGAAAAGGGTGGCAAGCTTCACGCCGCGCTGACCTACGCCAACGACCTGTTCGACGCCGCGACCATCGCGCGCATGGCGCAGCACTGGACGCGCTTGCTGCAAGGCATGGTCAGCGATTCGCAGCAGCGCATCGGTGATTTGCCGCTGCTGGAGCAGGCCGAATACCAGCGCATCGTCCACGATTGGAATCGTGCTGATGAAAGCTTCGCGCAAGATCTGTGCATTCACCAGTTGATCAGCCAGCAAGTGGATGCGAGCCCTGATGCATTGGCCGTGACCTTTGCGGACAAGCGACTGACCTACCGCGAACTCGACCAGCAAGCCAATCGCCTGGCCCACAAGCTGATCGAGCTCGGCGTCGGCCCGGAAGTGCGGGTCGGCGTGGCCATGCAGCGTTCCGAGCAACTGCTGGTGGCTTTGCTGGCGGTGCTCAAGGCCGGAGGCGCCTACGTACCGCTGGACCCGGATTACCCGGCCGAGCGTGTCGCCTACATGCTCGAAGACAGCCGCGCGTTGGTGCTGCTGACTGAAAAAGACGTGGCCCAGACCCTGAGCGTGTCGACCGACACCCACGTGTTTTTGATGGAGGGTATCGCCACGGCTCTGGCCGATTACCCGAACCACGCCCCGGTCATCCGCGTCACCCCGGACAACCTGGCCTACGTGATCTACACCTCCGGTTCCACCGGCAAGCCCAAGGGCGTGGCGATTGCCCATCGCAACGTGCTGGCGCTGATCGACTGGTCCGGATCGGTGTACAGCCGCGATGACATTCAAGGCGTGCTGGCCTCGACGTCGGTGTGCTTCGACCTGTCGGTGTGGGAGCTGTTCGTCACCCTGGCCAACGGTGGCTCGCTGATCATCGCCCGCAACGCCCTGGAGTTGCCGCAACTGCCGGCGCGGGATCAGGTACGCCTGATCAACACCGTGCCGTCGGCGATCAACGCACTGCAACGCGACGGGCAGATCCCGGCGAGCGTGCGCATCATCAACCTGGCAGGTGAGCCGCTCAAGCAAAGCCTGGTGGAGGCTCTCTACCAGCAGCCGACCGTCGAGCATGTCTACGATCTGTATGGCCCGTCGGAAGACACCACCTATTCCACCTGGACCCGCCGCGAAGCCGGTGGCCGCGCCAATATCGGTCGCCCGCTCAAGCACACCGCCAGCTATCTGCTCGATGCCGAACTGCAACCGGTGCCACAGGGCGTATCCGCCGAGCTGTACCTGAGCGGTGCGGGCATTACCCGTGGTTACCTCGCACGGCCGAGCCTGACCGCCGAAAAATATGTGCCCAACCCGTTCTCCAGCACCGGCGAACGCCTATACCGCACCGCAGACCTGACCCGCTATCAGGCCGATGGCGCCCTGCAATACGTCGGTCGTATCGACCATCAGGTCAAGGTCCGTGGCTTTCGCATCGAGCTGGGGGAAATCGAAGCGCGGCTGTTGCAGCAGGACGCGGTGCGCGAACTGGCGGTGCTGGCCCAGGACGGCGCCAACGGTCAGCAATTGGTGGCCTACATCGTGCCCAACGATTCGGCGTTGCTCGGCGACAGTGACGCGCAAGCGACCCTGCGTGAATCCCTGAAAGCCGCGCTGCGCCAGTACCTGCCGGACTACATGGTCCCGGCGTTCCTGCTGTTCCTCGGGCAACTGCCACTGACCCCCAACGGCAAGCTCGACCGCAAGGCCTTGCCAGCGGTGGACGGCAGTCAACAGCAACGCGAACACGTCGCGCCACGCAGCGAACTGGAAAAATCCCTCGCCGCGATCTGGCAGGACGTGCTCGCCATCGACAACGTCGGCCTGGAAGACAACTTCTTCGAACTGGGCGGCGACTCCATCGTCTCGATGCAAGTGGTCAGCCGCGCGCGCCAGGCCGGTATCGTCCTCAGCCCCAAGGACCTGTTCCAGCACCAGACCATCCGCAGCCTGGCCCAGGCGGCACGCACTGGCGAGCACACGCAGATCGACCAGGCTCCGGCGGTTGGCGCCGTGGCACTGGCGCCGGTGCAGCAATGGTTCTTCGAACAAGACATCCCCGAGCGTCAGCACTGGAACCAATCGCTGTTGCTGATTC
Source organism: Pseudomonas sp. MHK4 (assembly GCF_054600775.1). Lineage (NCBI taxonomy): Bacteria > Pseudomonadati > Pseudomonadota > Gammaproteobacteria > Pseudomonadales > Pseudomonadaceae > Pseudomonas > Pseudomonas sp. MHK4. The sequence goes on from NZ_BAAIAK010000009.1 coordinate 41,034, forward strand.
CGCGTGAGCCGTTGAACGTCGACGCGCTGGATCGCGCCCTGGAACAATTGCTGACCCAGCACGACAGCCTGCGCCTGCGTTATGCACAGGCAGAAAACGCTTGGCAGCAAACCTACACAGCCCCGACCACGGAGTCGGTGCTGTGGCAGCGTCAGGCGCAATCGGTCGAGCAGCTCAATGCCTTGTGCGACGCAGCCCAGCGCAGTCTCGACCTGCACAATGGCCCGTTGCTGCGCGCACTCTTGGTGGCGATGGCCGACGGCTCTGAACGTTTGCTGCTGGTGATCCACCACCTGGCGGTGGACGGCGTGTCCTGGCGCGTGCTGCTGGAAGATCTGCAGCATTTCTACAACGGCGGCAGCGCGCTGGCGAAAACCAGCACCTATCAGCGCTGGGTCGCGCGCTTGCAGGATCATCTGCCAGCCTTCGAACACAGCCTCGGCCACTGGCAGGCCCAACTGCAACACGCGCCAAAAGACCTTCCGTGCGAGCGCCCGAACGGCGCGCTGGAAAACCGTTTCGAAGAAAAACTCGAACTCAAGCTCGACACCGAACAAACCCGCAAGCTGCTGCAACAGGCCCCGGCGGCCTACCGCACCCAGGTCAACGACCTGCTGCTGACCGCACTGGCCCGCACCGTTTGCCGCTGGAGCGGGCAGGGCAGCACGCTGATCCAGCTCGAAGGCCATGGCCGCGAAGACCTGTTCGACGACATCGACCTGACCCGCAGCGTCGGCTGGTTCACCAGCCTGTTCCCGGTAAACCTGAAGCCCGCGGCCGACCTCGGCGCCTCCATCAAATCGATCAAGGAGCAACTGCGCAACGTCCCGGACAAAGGCCTGGGCTATGGCGCGCTGCGTTACCTCGGCACGCCTGAAGTACGCGCTGAACTGGCGGCGCTGGCGCAACCGCGCATCACCTTCAACTACCTGGGGCAGTTCGACCGTCAGTTCGATGAAGGCGCGCTGTTCACTCCTTCCATCGAAGGCAACGGTATCGCGCAGGACCCGGCGGCAACGCTGGGCAACTGGTTGGTGGTCGAAGGCCAGGTCTATGGCGGCGAGCTGTCCCTGAGCTGGGGTTTCAGCCGCGAGATGTTCGACACCGCGACCATCCAGGGTCTGGCCGACGACTACGCGCTGCAGCTCAACGCTCTGATCGATCACTGCTGTGCGCTTGAAATGGCACAAGCCACGCCATCGGACTTCCCGTTGGCGCAGATTGATCAGGCGCAGCTCGATGTTTTGCCGATCAATGTTGCGGCGCTCGAAGACCTGTACCCGCTGTCGCCGATGCAGCAGGGCATGCTTTTCCACTCCTTGTACGAGCCGCAAGTCGGCGCCTATATCAGCCAGCTGCGCCTGGACATCGGCGGCCTGGACAGCGAACGCTTCACCCGGTCCTGGCAGGCCGCGCTCGAGCGGCACGACATCCTGCGCAGCAGCTTCCACTGGCAAGGCCTGGACGTGGCGCATCAGGCGATTGCCCGTCAGGTCGCGTTGCCGCTGCAGGTGCTGGAAGCGACCGATACCGACGCGCTGGCCGATGCCGAACTCGCTCAAGGTTTCGAGCTGGGCACGGCGCCGCTGTTGCGCTTGAAGCTGGTGCGTACCGGCACTGACGCCTGGCACCTGATCTACACCAGCCATCACATGCTGATGGACGGTTGGAGCAACGCGCAGTTGCTCGCCGAAGTCATCCAGCACTACGCCGCCGGGCAAGCGCTGCCGGCGCCGACGGGGCAATACCGCGATTACCTGGGCTGGTTGCAGCAGCAATCGCCGGTCGTTGGCGAGCAGTTCTGGAAGGCTGCACTGGCACCGCTGCAAGCACCCACCCTGCTGGCTGAAGCCCTGCGTCCACCGGTCGGCGCCGAGGGCAGCGAGGAGCATCGCGTAGCACTCGACGGCCGCACGACCCAGCGCCTGGCCGAGTTCGCCCGGCAGCAGAAAGTCACCCTCAACACCGTGCTTCAAGCGGCGTGGAGCCTGTTGCTGCAGCGTTACACCGGCCAGGATTGCGTGGTGTTCGGCGCCACCGTGGCCGGGCGTTCGGCACCGCTGCCGGGGATCGAGGAGCAACTCGGGCTGTTCATCAACACGCTGCCGCTGGTTTGCTCGATGAAACCGGATCAGACCGTCAGCCAGTGGCTCGGCGAGTTGCAAGGCCTGAACCTGGCCATGCGCGAGTTCGAGCATGTGCCGCTGTATGACATTCAGGGCTGGGCGGGGCAGCAAGGCTCGGCGCTGTTCGACAGCCTGCTGGTGTTCGAAAACTTCCCCGTCGCCCAAGCGCTGAAGCAGGGCGCGCCGGCCGGGTTGTCGTTCGCCAACCTGCACAACCACGAGCGCACCCATTATCCGCTGACCCTGGGCATCGAACTGGGTGAAGCCCTGAGCCTGGATTTCAGCTATGACGCGGCGCGTTTCAGTGCCGCACAGGTGGCTCAGTTGTCGGCCAATTTGCAGCATCTGCTGACGCAATTGGTGGCGTCGCCGGACGCGGCACTGGGTGCACTGGAACTGCTCGATGCCGAAGACAAAAACGCGGTACTCGCCATCAGCCAGCCGGCCTCGGTTGAGTTATCCACAACGCTGCTGGTCCACGAACGGATCGCCGCTCAAGCCGCCGCGACTCCGGATGCGCTGGCGTTGCAGGTCGACGGTCAGACCCTAAGCTACGTTCAACTCAATGCCCAGGCCAACCGCCTGGCCCATCGCCTGATCGACAATGGTGCCGGCCCCGGCAAGCGTGTCGGCCTGGCACTGCGTCGTGGTCCGCAACTGATCGTCAGCCTGCTGGCGGTGCTCAAGAGCGGCGCGGCCTATGTGCCGCTGGACCCGAAATACCCCGCTGAACGCCTGGCCTACATGATCGAAGACAGTCGTCTCGACGTGCTGCTGTGTGAGTCCGGCTTGCTGGAAGACCTGCCGTTGGCGACGGGGCTGGTACGCCTGCGCCTCGACGACAGCGCCGGTTATCCACAAGGCAATCCGCAGAACCACGCCGTCGCCGCAGACCTGGCCTACATCATCTACACCTCCGGCTCCACCGGCCAACCCAAAGGCGTGGCCATCGCCCACGACGCTTTACGCGAGTTCTGCCTAACCGCCGCCGATTATTCGAGGTTGACGAAAGAAGATCGCGTACTGCAATTCGCCACCTTCAGCTTCGACGGTTTCGTCGAGCAATGCTTCCCCGCACTGTGCGTCGGCGCGGCGTTGATCATGCGTGGCGATGACCTGTGGGACGCCGGCCAACTGGCCACACAAATCGTCGATCAGGGCGTGACCGTGGCCGACTTGCCGGCCGCCTACTGGTTCCTGCTGGCCGGTGAATGTGCCGGCGGTGCGGTGCGCAACCTCGGTGCTTTGCGCCAGGTGCACGTCGGCGGCGAAGCCATGTCGGTGGAAGGCCTGCGCCTGTGGCATCAGGCCGGCCTGGGCCATGTGCGCCTGCTCAACACCTACGGGCCGACCGAAGCGACGGTGGTGTCCAGCGTGCACGAGTGCCGTTTGGAGGATGCCAGCGATGCATTCGGCATCCCGATCGGTCGCGCCATCGCCGGTCGTGCGCTCTATGTGCTGGATGCGGCCGGCCAATTGCTGCCAGCCGACGGCGTCGGCGAGTTGTGCATCGGCGCGCCGGCCTGCCTGGCGCAAAGTTATTTCGACCGTCCGGCGCTGACCGCCGAACGATTCCTCCCGGACCCGTTCTCCCGCGAACCGGGCGCACGCCTTTACCGCAGCGGCGACCTGGCGCGCTACAACGCCAGGGGCGATCTGGAATACGTCGGGCGTATCGACCATCAGGTGAAGATTCGCGGGTTTCGCATCGAGATGGGCGAGATCGAAGCCTGCCTGCAAGCCCGGGACGAGGTGCGTGAAGCGGCGGTCATCGCCCAGGATGGCACGCAACTGGTGGCGTACGTCGTCGCCAGCCGCACGGTGGCTTGCGAGTCCGATTATCTGGAATCTCTCAGGGCCGTCATGCGCCAGTCGCTGCCGGAATACATGGTGCCGAGCCATCTGATCCTGCTGGCGAAATTGCCGCTCAACAACAACGGCAAACTCGACCGCAAGGCCTTGCCGCGTGCTGAGGCCGGCGCTGCACAACGTGCATTCGTCGCTCCGGCTCAAGGGCTGGAAATGCAACTGGCGCAGATCTGGCAAGACGTATTGCAGGTCGAACAAGTGGGCCGCGACGACAACTTCTTCGAGTTGGGCGGCCATTCGTTGCTGGTGCTGCAAGTGATCTCGCGGGTGCGTCAGCAACTGAACATCGAACTGTCGGTGAGCAGCCTGTTCTGCGCCACGAACCTGGCGGAATTTGCCGAGCGTGCGACGCTTGCCGACACCAGCGTTCAGCCACAACTGCAACGAACTGCGGATGACCAACCGCGGATTCTGTCCTACGCCCAACAGCGCCAGTGGATTCTCTGGCAACTGGACCCGCAGAGCAGTGCCTACAACATTCCGGCGGCCCTGCGCCTCAAGGGCTCGCTGAACCGCAAGGCGCTGCGCCAGGCCTTCCTACAATTGCAGGCCCGACACGAAACCCTGCGCACCACCTTCGAACAGGACGGTCAGCAGGCCCGTCCGCTGGTTCACGCCGAACTGGCGTTGCAGCTCAGCGAACGGCATCTCGATGAGTCGTCGGTCGACGCCGCCGTTGCCGAAGAAATCGCCCGACCGTTCGACCTGCGCAATGGTCCGCTGTGGCGCGCGTCGCTGCTGCAGGTCAGCGCCGAGGAACATGTGCTGGTGCTCACCGTGCACCACATCGCCGCCGATGGCTGGTCGATGCAGGTGATGGTCGATGAATTCAGCGCGTTGTATCACGCGGCTGTCCAAGGCCATGCGGCAAACCTGCCGAGCCTGCCGGTGAGCTACAGCGATTACGCCCGTTGGCAACGCGACTGGCTGCAGGCCGGCGAGGGCGCGCGACAACTGGCGTGGTGGCGCGAGCAACTGGATTGCACTCAAGCACCTCTGCAATTGCCGAGCGAGCTGACGCGTCCTGCCCGCCGCAGCGAGCGTGGGGCCAGCCTGATGCTGAACGTTGATCGCCAACTGCTCGTTGGTTTGCGCCAGCGTGCGCAGGAGCAGCAAGTGACCTTGTTCATGCTGTTGCTGGCGAGTTTCCAGACCTTGCTGCACCGCCAGAGCGGGCAGTCGGGCATCAGCGTCGGCGTGCCGAGTGCCGGGCGTTCGCGCCTGGAAACCGAAGGCCTGATCGGCTTCTTCATCAATACCCAGGTGCTGCGTGCCGAGATCGATGGGCAGCAGCCGTTCAGCACCTTGCTGCAACAGGTCAAGCAGGTCGCGCTGGACGCCCAGGCGCATCAGGACTTGCCGTTCGAGCAATTGGTGGATGCCCTGCAGCCGGATCGCAGCCTCAACCACAGCCCGTTGTTCCAGGTGCTCTACAACCATCAGCAACAGATGGGCGCGAGCGTCGAGCGCGTCGTCGCGGACCTGCAGGTTGAACGCTTGCAGTGGCAGCAACACACTGCGCAATTCGATCTCGTGCTCGATACACAGGAGCAGGGCGACACCCTGGATGCCAGCCTGAGCTACGCCACCGACCTGTACGACGAGGCCTCGATGCAACGCTTCGCCGAGCAGTGGCTGAACCTGTTGCGCGCGGTAGTTGCCGATCCGCAGCAGCGCGTCGCTGAGCTGCCGTTGCTGCAAGCGCCGCAATACGACGCTTTGATCCAGCACTGGAACCCGGCGTTCCAGGCACAACCACCTTCGCCAACCTTGCATCAGCTGTTCGAAGCCCAGGCCGCGCAACAGCCGGACGCCATCGCACTGTCCTGTGAAGGCGAGCAACTGAGCTACGCGGCGCTCAACGCCCAGGCCAACCGCCTGGCGCGCAAACTGCGCGAGCAGGGTGTCGGCCCCGAAATGCGGGTGGGTATCGCCACCGAGCGGGCGATGCCGCTGGTGGTCGGCTTGCTGGCGATTCTCAAGGCCGGTGGCGCCTACGTGCCGCTGGACCCGCAATATCCGGCTGAGCGCCTGAGCTACATGATCGATGACAGCGGCATCGCGCTGCTGTTGACACAGGCACACCTGATCGACGGCTTGCCCGCCCGCGAAGGCGTGCAAGTCCTGGACCTTGCAGCGTTGCAACTGGACGCCTACAGCGCCGATAACCTGGCGCCATTGGCGACCCCGGACAATCTCGCCTACGTGATCTACACCTCCGGCTCCACCGGCCGTCCAAAGGGCGCCTTGCTCAGCCATGGCAACGTCGCACGCTTGCTCACGGCCACCGCTGCCGAATTCAACTTCGGCGCGGACGATGTCTGGACCCTGTTCCACTCCTATGCCTTCGATTTCTCGGTGTGGGAGTTGTTCGGTTCACTGTGCACTGGCGGGCGCCTGGTGATCGTGCCGTATTACATCAGCCGCGAGCCGCAGGAGTTCCACCGCCTGCTCTGCGACGAAGGGGTGACGGTGTTGAACCAGACCCCGACGGCCTTTCGCCAGTTGTTGCCAATCGCCTGCGCCAGCCCGCGCCACCTGGCGTTGCGCCAGGTGATTTTCGGTGGCGAAGCCCTGGAAGTGGCCAGCCTGCGTCCCTGGTTCGAACGCTTCGGCGACCAACAGCCAACGCTGGTCAACATGTACGGCATCACCGAAACCACCGTGCACGTGACCTACCGCGCGATCCGCCTGGCCGACGTCGACGGCAAGGCCCAGAGCCCGATCGGCCTGCCGATCCGCGACCTGCGCTGGTACCTGCTCGACAGCCAGTTGCAACCGGTGCCGGTGGGCGTGGCGGGCGAGTTGTACATCGCCGGCGCCGGCCTGGCGCGCGGTTACCACGGGCGTTTCGGCCTCACCGCCGAGCGCTTTGTGCCGAGCCCGTTCGACGCCGCGCAGCGCCTGTATCGCAGCGGCGACCTGGCGCGCCAGCGTGCCGACGGCAGCATCGATTACCTCGGCCGCATCGACCAGCAGGTGAAGATCCGCGGGTTCCGCATCGAACTGGGCGAGATCGAAGCCGCTCTGTTGGCGCAACCGGGCGTGCGCCAGGCGGTGCTGAGCGTGCATGCCGGTGACGGCGGACCGCAGCTTTGCGCCTACCTGGTGGCCGAGCAAACCCCACACGACCCGATCGCCTGGCGCGACAACCTGCGCGCCGCGCTCAAGGTCGACCTGCCGGAGTACATGGTGCCCAGCCACTGGCTATTGCTCGATGCCTTGCCGCTGACCAGCAACGGCAAGCTCGACCGCAAGGCTTTGCCGCTGCCGGATGCCGAGCACTGGCAGCGAACTTTCGAAGCCCCCGAGGGCGAGCTCGAACAGCAACTGGCGGCGATCTGGGCCGAGGTGCTGGGCGTGGCGCAGATCGGCCGGCGCGACAACTTCTTTGAATTGGGCGGGCATTCGCTGCTCGCCGCCCAGGCCAGTGCCCGTGTGGAACTGGAGCTGGGCATCGAGCTGCCGCTGCGCGTGCTGTTCGAAAGCAACGACCTTCAGGCTTATGCCGCCACTGCCGGGCAACAAGCCCCGACTGACAACGATGCCCGTCTGGATGCGCTTGAGTCGCTGCTGGACGAGATGGAGATCAACTGATGGAACACAGCACCGCCTCGCGTATCGCCACCCGCTTCGCTGGCCTGCCTGCCGACAAGCGCCGCGAGTTTCTGAGCAAAATGCAGGAGCAGGGCGTGAGCTTCGGCCAACTGCCGATCCCGCCCGGTGCCGGCCCGCAAGCGACGTTCGAAATGTCCTATGCGCAGCAGCGCCAATGGTTTCTCTGGCAGCTCGACCCGCAGAGCAGCGCCTACAACATTCCCGCGGCCCTGCGTTTGCAGGGGCCGCTGAATGTCGCGGCGTTGCAACAGAGTTTCGATGCATTGCTGGAACGGCACCAGAGCCTGCGCAGCCGATTCGTCGAGGATGACGGCCAGGTGCTGCAGACCTTGGCCACGTTCACCACGCTCCCTATCGAGCAGCACGACCTGAGCGGCGAGCCCGAGGCCCAGCGCTTCGCATCAGCGATGCAAAAAGTCGAGCAGGAAATCGCCCGACCGTTCGATTTGCAACACGGCCCGCTGTTGCGCGTCAGTCTGTTGCAGCTGGCTTTTGATGACCATGTGCTGGTGCTGACCCTGCACCACATCGTCACCGATGGCTGGTCGATGGGCGTGTTGGTGGAAGAGTTTTCCCGCCTGTACGCCGCTCATTGCCAGGGGCGGAGCGCGCAGCTGCAAGCGCTGCCGATCGAGTATTCGGACTACGCCGCGTGGCAGCGACGCTGGATGGAAGCCGGTGAGCTGGAGCGTCAACTGAACTGGTGGCGTGAAAAACTCGGCAGCGAACAGCCGCTGCTGGAATTGCCGACCGATCGCCCGCGTCCAGCACAACCGAGCCAGCGCGGTGCACGCCTGGATTTCGCCCTGGACGCCACACTCGCAGCCGGCCTGATGACCCTGGCCAAACAGCGCGGCGTCACGCCGTTCATGCTGTTGCTGGCCAGTTTCCAGGCCTTGCTCTATCGCTACAGCGGTCAGACCGACTTGCGCATTGGCGTGCCGATCGGCAACCGCAATCGCGCCGAGACCCGTGGCCTGATCGGCTTCTTCGTCAATACCCAGGTGATGCGCGCCGAACTCGACGGGCGACTGCCGTTTACTGAGTTGCTCGACCAGACCCGGGCCTTTGCCCTGGATGCCCAGGATTACCAGGACCTGCCATTCGAGCGACTGGTGCAAGCGCTGCAAGGTGAACGCAGCCTGAGCCACAGCCCGTTGTTCCAGGTGATGTTCAACCACCAGCAGGCCAAACCCGCCGCCGTCAGCGGCTTGCTGGCCGGCCTTCGTGTCGAGGCGCTGAACGCTACGGCGCACACCACCCAATTCGATCTGCAACTGGACACCCAGGAACAGGGCGACAAACTGTTCGCCAGCCTGACCTACGCCACCGACCTGTTCGACGCCGAGCGCATCGAGCACCTGGCCCGGCATTGGCGCAACCTGCTGGCCGGGGTGCTGGCGAACCCGCAAACCCCGCTCGCCGAATTGCCGTTGCTGGAGGCCGACGAGCGCCTGCGCATCCTCGACGACCTCAACGACACCGCTCAGGTCTATCCGGGCGAAGTCTGCGTACAGCGGCATTTCGAAGAACGCGTGGTTGAAAATCCTCAAGCGACGGCGCTGGTGTTCCTGGGCCAGTCCTTGAGCTACGCCGAGCTGAACCTGCGCGCCAACCGCCTGGCCCACCACTTGCGCGCCCAGGGTGTCGGCCCGGAAGTGATCGTCGGCATCGCCTGCGACCGTTCGCTGGAAATGGTCGTGGGCCTGCTGGCGATCCTCAAGGCCGGCGGTGCCTACGTGCCGCTGGACCCGGAATACCCCCTCGATCGTTTGGGCTACATGATCGAAGACAGCGGCATAACACTGCTGCTGACCCAGGAACACCTGCTGGCGCAATTGCCGACGCCGGACACCGTGCGCACCTTGTGCCTGCACGGCGATGCTGATTGGCTGAGCGAGCTGCCGGGCAGCGATCTGCCGAACCTGGCCGTGGCGGAAAACCTCGCCTACATGATCTACACGTCCGGTTCCACCGGCAAACCCAAGGGCGCCGGTAACCGCCACGTGGCGCTGCACAACCGTATCGAGTGGATGCAGGCCGCCTACGATTTGCAGCCCTCGGACCGCGTGCTGCAGAAAACCCCGTTCAGTTTCGACGTGTCGGTGTGGGAGTTTTTCTGGCCGCTGATGAAAGGCGCCACCCTGGTGATCGCCGCACCCGGTGAGCATCGTGATCCGCAACGCCTGGCCGCGCTGATCGTCGAGCAGGCGATCACCACGCTGCACTTCGTGCCGTCGATGCTCTCGGCGTTCATTGCTGCCGACGAAGCGCTGGCCTGCACGACCCTGACCCGCATCATCTGCAGCGGTGAAGCGCTGCCGATGGAGCTGCAACGCCAGACCCTGCGCAGCCTGCCGCAAGCCAACCTGTACAACCTGTATGGCCCGACCGAAGCGGCCATCGACGTGACCCACTGGACCTGTGTGGAGGAGGGGCGAGACAGCGTGCCGATCGGCCGGCCGATCGCCAACCTGCGCACCTATATCCTCGACAGCGAACTGCAACCGCTGTCGCTGGGCGCGGTGGGTGAGTTGTACCTCGGCGGCGTCGGCCTGGCCCGGGGTTATCACCGCCGTGGCGCGTTGACCGCCGAGCGTTTTGTGGTCGACCCGTTCGGCAGCGGCGAGCGCCTGTACCGCACCGGCGACCTGGCACGTTACCGCGCCGATGGCGCCATCGACTACTGCGGCCGGATCGATCACCAGGTGAAGATTCGCGGCTTGCGCATCGAACTGGGGGAAATCGAAGCGCGCCTGCAAGAACATGCCGAGGTGCAGGAAGCCGTGGTGCTGGCCCTCGACGGCACGAGCGGCAAGCAACTGGTCGCATACGTCGTGCCGCAGGACCGCGCGCTGGTTGGCACCGATGCCGAGCAGCAAGGCGCCTGGCGCGAAGCCCTGAAAAGCCATCTGCTCGTCAGCCTGCCGGACTACATGGTGCCGGCGCAGACCGTGCTGATCGAATACATGCCCCTGAGCCCCAACGGCAAACTCGAGCGCAAGCGCCTGCCGGCACCGACCGCGCCGGTCAGCCAGCGCACATTCGAAGCGTCACGCAGCGAACACGAGCGCGTGCTGGCGCAGATCTGGCAGGACGTGCTGGGCGTGGAGCAGGTCGGGCGCCAGGACAACTTCTTCGAACTGGGCGGCGATTCGATCATTTCGATCCAGGTGGTCAGCCGCGCCCGCCGTGCCGGCCTGAGCCTGCAACCGCGCGACCTGTTCCAGCAGCAGACCCTGCAAGCGCTGGCCTCAGTCGTGAAAGAACAGGCAGCCCCCGTGGCGCAGCAAGGGCCGGTGGACGGCGTGCAAACCCTCACGCCGATCCAGCGCTGGTTCTTCGAAGAACCGATCCCACAGCGCGCCCACTGGAACCAGGCGGTGTTGCTGACGCCGCGCGCAACCCTCGAACTGCCGCGCCTGCAAGGCGCCCTGCAACGGGTTCTCAAGCAACACGATGCCCTGCGCTTGCGTTTCAGCCAGGTCGACGGCCAATGGTCGGCGCGCTATGTCGGAGCCGACAGTGCCGATGTCATCGACATGCTCTGGACCGCCCGCGTCGCCAGCGATGCGTCGCTCGAATCGGTGTGCGACGAAGCCCAGCGCAGCCTCAGTCTGCAGGACGGGCCGCTGCTGCGCGTGGCGTTGATCGCCCAGGCCGATGGCTCGCAACGCTTGTTGTTGGTAATCCACCATTTGGCGGTAGACGGTGTTTCCTGGCGCGTGCTGCTGGAAGACTTGCAGGCCGCGTATCAAGGTGCAGAACTGCCGCCGAAGACCAGCGCCTTCCAGGCTTGGGCGGAAAAACTCGACGCCTACGCACGCTCCGAAACCGCTGCAGACGAACTGAACTGGTGGCAGGCTCAACTGACTGGCGCCAGCGATTCGCTGCCCGCTGCCAACACGCAAGCAAGCCAGGCCGGGCATCTGCGCCAGGGCGTGAGCATCGGTCTGGACCGCGAACAAACCCGTCAGCTGTTGCAACAGGCGCCGGCGATCTACCGCACCCAGGTCAACGATCTGCTGCTGACTGCTCTGGCTCGCACCCTCAGCCGCTGGACTGGCCACGAATCGGCGTTGATCCAACTCGAAGGCCATGGCCGCGAAGAGCTGTTCGACGACATCGACCTGACCCGCACCGTCGGCTGGTTCTCGAGCCTGTTCCCGGTGCGCCTGACGCCGGCTGCCGACCTCGGCGACTCGATCAAGGCGATCAAGCAGCAACTGCGGGACATCCCCGGCAAAGGCCTGGGCTACGGCCTGTTGCGCTACATGGGCGATGCCACGGCTCAAGCGGCTTTGGCTGCATTGCCGCAAGCACGGGTGACCTTCAACTACCTCGGTCAGTTCGACCAGAGCTTTGCCGAGGACGCGCTGTTCACCCCGGCTCGCGAATCCAGCGGCGCTGCGCAATCGGCGGACGCACCCTTGCCGAACTGGCTGTCGGTGGACGGTCAGGTGTATGGCGGTGAACTGAAACTCGACTGGACCTTCAGCCGCGAATGCTTCGACCTGGGCGAGATCGAAGCCCTGGCTGCTGATTTTCGCGCTGAACTCCTGGCGCTGATCGAGCATTGCCTGATCCCTGGCGCTGGTGGTGTGACCCCGGCGGACTTCCCGCTGGCCCGCCTGACCCAGGCGCAACTCGATGGCCTGCCAGTGCCGCCGGCGCAAATCGAAGACGTGTATCCGCTGTCGCCGATGCAGGCCGGTTTGTTGTTCCACAGCCTGTACGAGTCGGATTCCGGCGCCTACGTGAACCAGCTCAGCGTCGAGGCTCGCGGTCTCGATGCCGAACGCCTGGGCCGCGCCTGGCAAGCGGTGCTCGACAGCCACGCGATCCTGCGCAGCAGCTTCCACTTCCCGCAAGGTTTCGAGGCACCGGTGCAGCTGGTCCACCGTCACCTGCAATTGCCGCTGACCTGCCTCGACTGGCGTGGTCGCGACAATCAAGCCGAGGCGCTGGCGCAACTGATCGACAGCGAACGCCTGCAACTGGATTCGACCCGCGCGCCGCTGATGCGCCTGACCCTGGTGCGCCTGGACGACGAGAGTCAGCAACTGATCTACACCCACCATCACCTGTTGCTCGATGGCTGGAGCAACTCGCTGCTGTTGAGCGAAGTGCTGCAGCGTTATGCGGGGCAAGAGGTCCAGGCGCCGACCGGGCGATTCGCTGACTACATTGGCTGGCTGCAACGCCAGGATGCGCAAGCTGACGAACTGTTCTGGCGCGAACAACTGGCATCCTTCGACAACCCGACGCTGTTGGCCCAGAGCCTCGCCAATGTCGACAGCAAGGCGCACGCAGGCTTTGCCGACCACCGCCAGACCTTCGACGTCGCCACCAGCCAGCGCTTCAGCGACTTTGCCCGGCAGCAAAAAGTGACCCTCAATACCTTGGTTCAGGGTGCCTGGGCACTGCTGTTGCAACGCTACAGCGGCCAACGCAGCGTGGCGTTCGGCGCCACCGTGGCCGGTCGCCCGGTGGATCTGCCGGGGGCCGAAAGCCAGCTCGGCCTGTTCATCAACACCTTGCCGGTGATCAGCAGCCCGGATGCCCTCGAAAGCGTCGAGCAATGGTTGAACCGTTTGCAGGCGCAAAACCTCGAGCTGCGCGAGCACGAATTCACCGCCTTGGGTGACATTCAGCGTTGGGCCGGGCGTGCCGGCGAGCCGCTGTTCGACAGTCTGCTGGTGTTCGAAAACTTCCCGGTGGCCGAAGCCTTGCAGCAGGGCGCACCGGCCGGGTTGAGCTTCTCGATACCGCAGAACCACGAGCGCACCAACTTCCCGCTGACCCTGGCGGCCACCGCCGAAAGCCAGCTGAGCCTGAACTGGAGTTATCAGTGCAGCCATTTCAGCAGTACAGCCATTGCGCGCATGAGCGAGCACCTGGCCGCGCTGCTGGCGGCCATGGTGGCGACGCCGCAGGCGGCCTTGAGTGAGCTGGACCTGCTGACCGCGCCAGAGCGCACCCAGCAATTGTTGGAGTGGAACCCGCCGTTCACCGCGCAGGAAAACCCGCTGTGCGTGCATCAACTGATTGAGGCCCAAGCCGTTATCCGACCAGACGCTACGGCATTGATCTTCAACGAGCTGGAGCTGAGCTTCGACCAGCTCAACCGCCGCGCCAACCGCCTGGCGCACCACTTGCGCGGGCGCGGCATCGGCCCGGAAGTGCGGGTCGGCCTGGCCATGCAACGTTCGCCAGAGATGATCATCGGCCTGCTGGCGATCCTCAAGGCCGGCGGCGCCTACGTGCCGCTGGACCCGGCCTACCCGGCGGAGCGCCTGCGCTACCTGATGGACGACAGCGGCATTTCGCTGCTGATCAGCCAATCCTGGCTGCGGGAAAAACTGCCATTGCCCGAAGGCCTGGCGGTGCTGGAAATCGACCGCCAAGCGCTGGAGGGCGTGGCCGAGAGCAACCCGGTCAACTTGACCTGTGGCGAAAACCTCGCCTACCTGATCTACACCTCGGGCTCCACTGGCCGGCCTAAAGGCGTCAGCGTGGCCCACGGTCCGCTGGCCATGCATTGCCTGTCGATCGGTGAGCTGTACGGCATGACCCCGGACGACCGCGAACTGCAATTCGCCTCGATCAGCTTCGACGGCGCCCACGAGCGCTGGCTGACGCCGCTGGTGTTCGGCTCGGCGGTGATGCCCCGCGACGACGAGTTGTGGAGCGTGGAGCGCACCTGCGCCGAGATTGAAAAGCACGGCATCACCATCGCCTGCTTTACCCCGACCTACCTAGGGCAGATCGCCGATTTCATGGGCGAAGCCGGGCGCGATCTGCCGATCCGCTCCTACACCCCGTGCGGTGAAGGGATGGCCAAGCATGCCTTCGACGAGGTTCAGCAAGTCCTGCAACCCAAGCGCTTGATCAACGGCTATGGCCCGACCGAAACGGTGATCACGCCGCTGATCTGGCTGGCTTATCCGGATACCGAATTCGACTCGGCGTTCATGCCGATTGGCCGGCCGGTGGGCAACCGCAGTGCCTACATCCTCGACGGCGGCCTGCAACCGTTGCCGGTCGGCGTGGCGGGCGAGTTGTACCTGGGCGGCGAGGGCGTTGCCCGGGGTTATCACCAGCGTCCCGACCTCACCGCCGAGCGTTTCGTGCCGGACCCCTTCGTGCCGGGGGCGCGCCTGTACCGCAGTGGCGACCTGGCGCGGTTCCGCGCCGATGGTGTGGTCGAATACCTCGGCCGTATCGACCAGCAAGTGAAGATTCGCGGCTTCCGCATCGAACTCGGCGAAATCGAAGCCTGCCTGATGGAACACGAAGGCGTGCGTGAAGCCTTCGTCATCGACCGCGAAGGTCCGGTGAGCCGTCAACTGGTCGGCTACGTGGTGCCCCGCGATCCGCTGGCCGATGAGCAGGACCTGCATGAGGCGCTGACCGGGCACCTGCGCAGCCGTCTGCCGGCGCACATGTTGCCGGCGCACCTGATGTGCCTCGCGGCCTTGCCGCTGACGCCGAACGGCAAGCTCGACCGTCAGGGCCTGCCAGCACCTGAAGCCACTCGGCAGCAGCAGGATCAGGTGGCCGCCGCGTCACCGGCCGAAGCACTGCTGGTGGAGATCTGGCAGGAGTTGCTGGGCCTGGACTCGGTGGGCGTCACGGAAAACTTCTTCGAACTGGGCGGTGACTCGATCATCTCGTTGCAGGCGGTGAGCCGTGCCGGGCAGCGTGGGCTGGTGTTCAGTCCCAAGCAGTTGTTCGAGCAGCAGACCATTCGTGCACTGGCTGCGGTGGCGAGCCGTCGTGAAACTGCGCTGGTCGAAGCGCCGACCGTCGAGGCTTTCGCTCTCGTACCGCACATTGATGTGACGGCTCGTGAAGGGCTGCAAGACCTGTATCCATTGTCGCCGATGCAGCAAGGCATGCTGTTCCATTGCCTCGAATCACCGCAGCTCAACCCCTACGTCAACCAGTTGAGCGTGGCGGTGGATGGTTTGCAGGTGCCGCGATTCCGCGCTGCCTGGCAAGCCTTGATCGAGCGTCATGAAGTGCTGCGCGCCGCCTTCCGCTGGCGCGATGGCTTGGCCGATCCGCTGCAGGCGGTGTTCGCCAGCGTCGAATTGCCGATCGAAGAACTCGACTGGCGCGATCGTAGCGACACCGAGCAGGCCCTGAGCGAACTGGCGGCCGCCGAACAGGCCAAGGGTTTCGACCTGAGCTGCCCTCCGCTGATGCGCTTTGTGCTGGTGCGCCTGGGCGAAGATCGCTACCAGATGGTCTGGATCTACCATCACCTGCTGCTGGACGGCTGGAGTGCTTCGCGCCTGCTGGGCGAAATGCTGCGCCTGTACCATCACGACAGCCTGCCGGCGCTGACCGGGCGTTACGCCGACTACATCGCCTGGCTGCAACGCCAGGACGAGGCACAGGCCGAAGGCTTCTGGCGTGAGCGCCTGGCGTCGCTCGAGGCGCCGACCATCCTGGCCACGGCATCGGGTGCGTCAGGCTCCGGCCACGGCGTGATGTACAGCGACCTCGACGCCCAGGCGACGCGCAAGTTACACAGCTTCGCCAAGCGCCAGCGCGTGACCCTCAACACCCTGGTGCAAGGCGCCTGGCTGTTGCTGCTGCAACGTCACAGCGGCCAACGCAGCGTGGCGTTCGGTGCCACGGTGGCGGGGCGGCCGACGGGGCTGGCCGGTGCCCAGGACATGCTCGGCCTGTTCATCAACACCTTGCCAGTGATCCAGACCCTCGACCCGCAACAGCCGCTGGGCGAGTGGTTGCGCGAGCTGCAGGATTACAACCTGGCCGTGCGCGACTATGAACACACGCCGCTGTCCGACGTCCAGCGCTGGGCCGGGCAGGGTGGCCAGGGCCTGTTCGACAGCATCATCGTGTTCGAAAACCATCCGGTGGACCGTGCCTTGCGCGGTGGCGAGGAAGGCGAGCTGCGCTTTGCCGAAGTCGGCAGCGGCGGCGTCACCAACTTCCCGATGGACTTGATGGTCAGCGCCAATGACGAAGGCCTGGAAGTCGAATACTTGTACTTGCGTGATCGCTTCAGTGAACAGGAAGTCGAGCGCATTCGTGCGCAACTCGAAGGGTTGTTGCGCACCTTGCCTGAAGACGCCGATTGCCTGCTCGGCAACATCGGTTTGCCCGAAGCGCGTTTGAGCCTGCCGCAAGCGTCCAGCGACAACGCCGATCTGCTGCACAGCTTCAATCAGCATGTGCGCAGTCAGCCGCAGAAAGTGGCCTTGATCTGTGAGGATCGGGAGGTCAGCTATGCCGATCTCGACGCACAGGCCAACGGCCTGGCGCAGCAACTGATCGCGCGCGGCATCGTTGCGGAAAGCATGGTGGCGGTGGCGCTGCCGCGTTCCGAGCGCACCATCGTCGCGTTCCTTGCGGTGCTCAAGGCTGGTGCGGCCTATCTGCCGCTGGACCTGTCTTATCCGGCCGAGCGACTGGCGTACATGCTCAGCGATTCGGCGGCCAGCCTGCTGATTTGCGACAGCGATCTGGGTGAGCGCCTGGCGTTGGCCGACAGCCCGGCACGGCTGGTGCTCGATCAGGTGAACGTCGTCGACAGCATCGCGTGCCCGGTTTCCAACCCGCTGCCGGGTCACCTGGCATACCTGATCTACACCTCCGGCTCCACCGGCCAGCCCAAGGGCGTGGCGGTGGAACGTGGACCGATTGCCCGGCATTGCCGCGGCATCATCGACCTCTATGAACTGGCGCCACGCAGCCGCGAACTGCACTTCATGTCGTTTGCTTTCGACGGTGCCCAGGAACGCTGGCTGAGTGTGCTGTTGGCCGGCGGCAGCCTGGTGATCCGCGAGGACAACCTGTGGACCCCGGAACACACCCTGGAGGTGTTGCATCGCCACAGCGTCACCGTCGCCTGCTTCCCGCCGGCGTACCTGCAACAGATGGCCGAAGTGGCCGAGCGCCTGGGCAATCCGCCGGCGGTCGAGGTGTACTGCTTTGGCGGCGATGCGGTGCCGGATGCCAGCTTCGAACAGGTCAAGCGCACCTTGCGCCCGCAGCGCCTGGTCAACGGCTACGGCCCGACCGAAACCGTGGTCACGCCGTTGCTGTGGCGTGCCGAGGCCAGCGAAACTTGCGAGGCGGCCTACGCGCCGATTGGCCGTGGTGTTGCCGGTCGTGGTTTGTACATTCTCGACGCCGACCTCAATCCGTTGCCGGTCGGTGTCAGCGGCGAGTTGTACCTGGGTGGTGAATGCCTGGCGCGCGGTTATCACCAGCGGCCGGGCATGAGCGCCGAGCGCTTCATTCCCGATCCGTTCGAGGCCGGTGGCCGCATGTACCGCACCGGCGACCTGGTGCGCCAGCGCGAGTGCGGCTTGATCGACTACCTCGGGCGGCTCGACCAGCAAGTGAAGATCCGCGGATTCCGTATCGAACTGGGGGAAATCGAAGCCCGTCTGCGTGACTGCGTCGGTGTGCAGGATGCCGCGGTGGTGGTGCACGACACGCCAACCGGCAAGCAACTGGTCGGTTATGTGGTGGCGACCACTGCTGCCGGTTTGGATCGTCGCTTGAAGGCCGAGCTGCAAGCACAGCTGCCGGATTACATGGTGCCCGCGCGAATCCTGGTGCTGGAGCGCTTCGCGCTGTCGGCCAACGGCAAGCTCGACCGTCGCGCACTGCCCGTGCCGGAATGGGCGCTGGGCGGTTACCGCGCGCCGCGCAATGCTCTGGAAAGCGCGCTGGCGACGATCTGGCAGGAGGTGTTGGGCGTGCCGCAAGTGGGCATCGACGACAACTTCTTTGAACTCGGCGGCGACTCATTACAGGTGCTCAAGGTCATCTCGCGGGTACGCAGCCAGCCGCAGCTGGGCTTCGAACTGAAACTGCGCGACCTGATGCAGAAACCCTGCATCGCCGAACTCAGCGGCTATCAGGCCGCCGAGTCCACGGCCGCCCCCGACCCGCTGCTGGCGCTCAATGGCCGGGTCGCCAGCGTGCCGGCGCTGTTCTGCCTGCACGCCGGTTTCGGCACGGTGTTCGACTACGAGCCGCTGGCCCGTCGCCTGGAAGGCCGGCGCACAGTGTACGGCCTGCAATGCCGGATGTTGCTTGATCCGTTATGGCAGGACGAGTCGCTTTCTTCGATGGCTCAGGCCTATGCGCAGAGGATTCGCGCGCAACAGCCTGAAGGGCCGTATTACTTGCTGGGTTGGTCCTTGGGTGGCGCGTTGACGCAACTGGTCGCCCATGAATTGGAGTCGCAAGGGCAGACGGTGGCGTTCGCCGGGCTAGTCGACAGTTATGTAGCGGGTACGGCGCAAGCGGGGGACTGGCGCGAGGATCTGGTGGACTTCCTGAAGTTTGTCCTCGGCCAACCGTCTGTAGAAGCACAGGCCTTGATTGCCTCGAAAACCCCAGGCCTGAACGAACGCGAAGGCGCCGCCGCGGTGATCGAAGCAGCCATGCACGGCGCCAATGGCCACGCGGCGTTGGGCGCGAGTGAACTGACGCAGCTCTTCGCCACCGGTTCGTCGCTCAAACAGCTTGCGCTGTCGCAGCGGCAACTGCCGAAGGTACAGGTTTCGGCGCATCGCTGGTGGGTGGCCGGGCGCGATGACGAACGCCGGGTGTTCGAAGCCCAGGTCGGCCATCACGGCGTCGACCGCCTGTTGGCCGGCGGGCACTACGAGCTGCTACGCAGCGACGAATTGCTCGACAACCTCAAACACCTATTGGAGCGCACGCCAACCACCGCCTGATAACACCGCCCCCCCTGTAGGAGCTGGCTTGCCAGCGATGGTCGCGAACGATAACGCGTGCTTTCTGGATACACGCGGCGTATTCGAATCCATCGCTGGCAAGCCAGCTCCTACAGGGGACCGCGTTGATTACATCTACCTTCTTGCGCAAAGGATCCGCCCCATGGCCGTACTGCCAGAACTTGAAGCTTTCCTCGAACTCGCCGAGTTCGGCCGCCTGACCGGCAAAAGTCGCCCGATGCACGAACAGACCCCGCAACAGGCGCGGATTGACTTCGAAGCATCTTCCGGCTTCCTCGATGTACCGCTGGACAACATCGCTTGCGACAACTTCACCATCCCCGCCCGCGACGGCCACAGCCTCGCCGCACGCCTGTATCGCAACGGCCAAACCGTCGAAGCCCTGCAACCAGTGATGCTCTATTTCCACGGCGGCGGCTACGTGGTCGGCAGCCTCGACTCCCACGACGCCCTGTGCCGTCGCCTGGCGGCCCAGGGCGGTTTCGCCGTGCTGACCGTGGATTATCGCCTGGCCCCAGAATGGCGCTTCCCGACCCCGGTACAGGACGCCTGCGACGCCGGCAACTGGCTAATGCGCGAAGGCGCAACCCGCGGCCTGGACGCCACCCGGGTGGCTCTGGCCGGCGACAGCGTCGGCGCGACACTGGCCACGGTGCTGTCGATCATCGCCGTTAGAGAGCCACAGGAACTGGCATTGAAACCCAAGGCACAACTGCTGGTATACCCCGTTACCGACGCCACCACCCACCGCGCCTCACACCGGGATTTCGCCGAGGGTTACCTGCTGGAAACCCCGACCCTTGACTGGTTCTACACCCACTACGCCCGCACCCCCCAAGACCTGGCCGACTGGCGCTGCTCGCCGCTGCTGGCCGAAGACCTGTCGGGCGTGGCCCCGGCGCTGGTGTACCTGGCCGGTTATGACCCGTTGCGTGACGAAGGGCTGGCGTATGCCGAGCGGTTGCGGGCGGCGGGGAATGAGGTGACGTTGCTGGAGCAGCCGGGTATGACTCACGACTTCTTGCGGATGGCGGGGTTGTTGGGGGAGGTTTCAGGGATTCATGGGGAAGTGGCGGGGTGGGTGCGTTCGCGATTGTGAGTTGCCGATTTCCTACAGACACCGCAACCCACCTGTAGGAGCTGGCTTGCCAGCGATGGCGTTGTGTCAGTCGACATCAATGTTGCTGATACGCCGCTTTCGCTGGCAAGCCAGCTCCTACAAGGGTTTCGTGAACGTGTTTGAAAGTGGATCGGGTCACTGATTGTCAGTGATCGGGTTTAGTAGCCCGGCTAGTTATCCTCGGTTGTACAGGTGTCATTCAGTCAGGCATATGCCTGCACTTGATGGTGGCTGTGCGCATGGCGCCCTCGGGCGCGCCGGGTTTTGGGTGACTTTACCGGTCTACTAACTTGCGCACAGCTACCACCCTTTCGTGTAGTAGCGAGATGGTCGTGGCTCTCTCTGGAGAAAACACCCTCATGTTCAAGGTGACACCTAATCCGCCGGACACCGATCCGACATCCTCGTCAGAAAATTCCGACTCAAATGACCCCATCCCCTCAGCCGCCGACATCAACGCCACCCCACGCAAACTCTGCAGCATGTTCATCGTCAACCCTGAACTCGATGTCGAAACCCTGCTGGCCCACGCCTGTGAGTCGCTGGCTTCGGCCAATGTCATGGCTTTGGATCTGGCGGATCATATGCAGGGGACTGGCCGCAATTCGCTGTTGGGGATTGCCCAGGTGATTATGCTCGGAGAGCTGGCGGTGAATCGGGCGTTGGATCGGATTGATCCGGCGGGATAGAAGATCTTTTGATTTTAATAAAAATGCCCGCATCGTGAGAGGCGGGCATTTTTCAATTCAGCTTAAGAGACTCAGAAGTCGTACTTCGCGGTGACCTGCATGTTGCGCGGTTCGCCGTAGAAGGTGGTGCCGAAGTTACCAAGGCCGGTCAGGTAGCGTTTGTCGAAGACGTTGTTGGCGTTGACGGTGAAGCTCAGGTGATCGTCGTATTCATACCGGGTCATCAGGTCGACGAGGGTGTAGCCACCTTGCTTGAGCGAGGTGCTGCCGTCGGTAGGGCTGAAGCTCTGGCCGTAGAACGCGCTCTGCCAGCTGACGCCGCCGCCGATGGTGACCTGGTCCAGTGCGCCGGGCAGGCGGTAGGTGGTGAAGGTGCGCACCACATGTTCAGGTTTGCTGGTGGCCAGCGGGAAGCCGTAGATGCGCTGGTGATCCTTGTCGCGGGTACGGGCATAGGTGTAGCCGGCCGATACGTTCCAGTCCTGGGCCAGTTCGCCGGCCATTTCCAATTCCACGCCGTTGGTGGTGGCGCCGGAGGTGGGTTTGTAGACGTCCTGGCCGGTGGTGGTGTCGGTGGTGACGTACTGGGCGACGTTGTCCTGCTCGATGCGGAAGAAGGCCAGGTTGGCATTCAGCTTGCCTTCGAAGTAGGCCGCTTTCAGGCCGGTCTCGTAGCTGTCGCCCTCAACCGGGTCCAGGGTCTTGCCGCTGGCGTCCTTGTAGATCTGTGGCTGGTAGATGCTGGTGTAGCTGGCGTAGGCCGAGTAGGTATCGTTCAGGTCATAGACTACACCGGCGTATGGCGTGACGACGCCGTGTTCCTTGTAGCTGGCGTGGGTGTCGGCGAGGCCGGCGCCCGGGTAGTAGGTGTAATCCTCGTTGTACTTGTAGGTACTGACGCGGCCGCCAAGGATGAACGACAGGTCGTCGGTCGGGCGCAGGCGGGTGGCCAGGTAAGCGCCGTTCTGGCTTTGGGTGCGTTCGTACTTGCCGTTTTTCGGAAAGTCCGGTTTCGCGATATGGCCTTTCCAGTCAAAGATGTTGCCCGGTACCAGTCCATCGGAGTCGGTGGGGGTACCATAGTTTGCGCCAGTCTGACGGGAGTGGGAGGTCATGAAACCCGCCACCAGTTCATGTTCGCGGCCGCCCAGGCTGAAAGGGCCGGAGACGTTCACGTCAGCGGTGTTCTGCACGCGATGGCCTTCCCAGTGCCCCTGGTAAAAGAACATGCCTTCGCCGGTGTCGCGGTCCGGGTAACCGCCGCTGGCCGAGGCCAGTTGGGTATCGTGATCGGTGGTTTTCTGGTCGAGGCTGACCTTGAGTTTCCAGTCGTTGGCCAGCGCTTGTTCCAGGTTTGCGAAGTAGGTGGTGCTGTCGAAGTCACGACGGCTCCAGTCGGCGCCCGGGTTGAAGCCGCGGGAGAAGTCGGTTTTGCCGCCGTCGGCGTAGTAAACCGTGTTACCGGTCCAGGAACTGCCGCGCGGGGTGGCGCTGGACTTGTCGACGCCCAGGGTCAGCAGGGTGTCGTCGGTCAGGTCGGCTTCGAGGACGCCGTAGTACAGGTCTTTCTTCTGGCTGTAGTGGTCGATGTACGAATCTTTGTCCTGCAGGGCGCCAACGAAGCGACCGCGCACGCTGCCGGTATCGTTCAACGAGCCGGAGACGTCGCCTTCGGTACGGTAGTTGTCCCAATAACCGGCAGTGGCGCTGACCGAGGCCTTGAATTCCTTGGTCGGTTTCTTGCGGATCAGGTTGACCGTGGCCGCCGGGTCGCCGGCGCCGGTCATCAGGCCCGTCGCGCCCTTGATGACTTCGATGTGATCGAGACTGGCAGCGTCATCGCTGTTGTTGGGGTTTTCACCGTAGACGCCGTCGTAGGGAAGGTTGACGCCATCGTACTGAAAGTTGGTGATGGCAAAGCCTCGGGCGGAAAACTCGGTACGGTCGCTGTCGTATTTCTGGGTGGTGATACCCGGGGTGTTGCGCAGCGCGTCGGCGACGCTGGTCACGCCGCGGTCGTCCATCTGCTGACGGGTTACCACGGTCACCGATTGCGGCGTTTCGCGAATGGTCAACGGCAGCTTGGTGGCGGTGGTGGTCGCACCCGTGGTGTAGGAGTCGGTGCCTTCGGTGGTCAGGCCCAGGGCCTGGCCGGAAATGGTGGTGGCGCCCAGTTGCAGGCTCGACGAGCCGCCGGATACCAGCGTCACGCTGTTGCCGTTGATCTGGAACGAAATGCCGGTGCCCTTGAGCATCTCGGCCAGGGCCGCGGAAGGCTCCAGCGAACCGGACACCGCACGGGACTTGATACCGGCCACCTGATCCGGGCTGTAGAGGATCTGCAGGTTGGTCTGCATGCCCAGTTGGGTCAGGGCGCTGGACAGCGGCTGAACCGAAATACTGACTTTCACAGGTGCCGCATTGGCCATCGAGCTCCCCAGCAAGGTGGCGGTCAGCAGCACGCTGGTCAACAGGGTTTTATGCAGTGACGGGCGCTGTACGGCCAGCGCGAGAGGTGTGCGGCGTGGAAGAGATCGCATTACTTGCCTGTGCTCCTGAAAAAGTGTTTTGTGAAGTTTTTGTTAATGGGAATGATTATTAAGACGGAGCACTGACAGGAAACCGGAAAGAAACCGGAAAAATAATTTTTCGAAGGTTGAAACCTGCGCAAAAACCTGTGGGAGCCAGTCTTGATCAGGCGGTTGTCAGCTCGGTGACGACCCGTCCGCTTTCCATGCGCACCAGTTGGTCGGCGACATCGAAGTAACGGTCATCGTGGGAGATCACGATGATGGTCTTGCCCAGGCGCTTGAGGTCCGGCAGCAGCTCGGTGTAGAAAATCCTGCGGAAGGTCGGGTCCTGGTCGGCCGCCCACTCGTCGAACACCAGCACCGGACGCTCTTCCAGCCAGGCATTGACCAGCGCCAGGCGCTTGCGCTGGCCGGTGGACAGGTCGGTGGTGGTGAAGTTGCCGTCCTTGACGCTGACCTTGTGCGCGATCTCCAGGCGCTGCAGGTACTTGTTGGCGTCTTCGGGGATGTGCGTATCGCCCTGGACCACGTCGTCGAACAGGTAGTAGTCGGCAAAGATGGTGGTGAACAGCTGGCGATAGTCGTCGCGGTTCTGTGCATCGATCGCCTCGCCGTTGACCCGGATCTGCCCCTGTTGCGGGGTGTACAGGCCCAGCAGCAACTTGATCAGGGTGGTCTTGCCGCAGCCGTTCTCGCCGACGATGAAGGTGATGTCGCCCTGCTTGATCGACAGGTTGACCGGGCCCAGCTGGAACGGCGCGGCACCGTCGACCGACGGGAAGGCGTAGCGCACGTCCGCCAGTTGCAGTTCATGCACGGCCTGTTTGACCTGGCCCTGGTCGCTGAGCAGCAAATGGGCTTCGGGGGTGGAAAATTGTTCGGACAGTTCAGCGATGCGGCGGAAGGCGATCTGCGCGCGGCTGACGATCGGCAGGGTGCTGATCAAGTGCTCCAGCGGGCCTTTCATGTACAGCAGCACCAGCACGAAGCCGCTCATCACGGTCTTGTCGGCGCTCGGCCAGAAGGTTTGCAGGGCCAGGGCCAGGCCGATGACCACGAAGAACAGCATCGAGCCGAAGGTCTTGGCGATGACGAAGGTGTTGATCGAACGCACCTGGGTATTGCAGATGAATTCGGCGGTGCCCTTGATGCCTGCGGTGAACATGCGCTGGCGGCGCGGGCGGTGAATGCGCAGTTCCTTGGCGCCTTCGGCAATCGCGTTGTAGTGCTTCTGCAGCTCGTCTTCAGCCTCGCGGGCGGCCATGAAACCTTGCACGCCCTTGCTCTGGGCATAGGCCTGGATGGCGGTGCCGATGAGGATCGCGGCGACCATGATCAGGAACATCGGCCACGACAGGATCGCCAGGTAGCCCATGCAACCCAGGGTCACGGTGACGGAAATCGCCAGCGGTGCGAAGGCGAAGGCGAAGTCGCTGATGGTGTCGACGTCGTGGGTCAGCACCGGGATCAGGCGATGGCTGCGATAACGCTCGATCTGTTCGATCGGCGCCGACAGCACTTTCTCGCCCAGCTGTTTGCGCAGCTTGGCGATGATGTGCTGGCCGACGTAGTTGGTGCCGATGTCCGAACAGATCGAACTGGCCAGCGCCAGCAGGCACAGGCCGGCGAACAGCGCGACCACGCCCTGGGTCAGGCCGCTGTCCGAATGCAGGGCATTGTTGATGGTCGCCAGCAACACCGTGACGCTCAGGCCGCCGACCATGCCCAGGAAAATGGACGCGGCGACAATGAGTCGAAAGGGTTTGAGCAGGGCGAACAGTTCGCCGATGGCGCCGCGGGTGGGCTGGGTCATGGAAGACGGTTCCTTGGGTCGGAAGGCAGATACCCAGTAGAACGTCTGGTCGAGGGGTTAATTTAGACAGGCGCCGACTGGCGGCGGGGCTGCTGACACCACAATACCCTGTGGGAGCCAGCCTGCTGGCGATGGCGGACGGTCAGTCGACATCTTTATTGACTGAAAAGTCGTCATCGCCAGCAGGCTGGCTCCCACAGGGGGAAAGTGGTGCGCCTTAGAGCTCGCGCACTACGCGAAAGCCCATCCAGTCGCCGCGCTCCTGCGGGTACTGGCTGTTGCGGTTGCCTGAGCGGGAGAACACCGGGGCTTCACCCCAGTCGTTGCCGCGGATGCGCACGGCTTCGCAGTTGGCTTCCAGCCAGGCGCTGCCGTCGGTGGGGGCGCCGACGTAGTTCGGGTGTTCGCAATCCTCGACCCATTCATAGACGTTGCCGTGCATGTCGTACATGCCGAAGGCGTTCGGTGGGTAGCTGCCCACCGGCGAGCTGTAGCTGTAGCCGTCGGCCGGGCCGTAGGTGTTGGCGTGCTTGGCGATGCTGTATCCCTTGCCTTCATCGAACGGGAAGGGGAACGGGCCTTTGGTGTCGCCGCGTGCGGCGTATTCACGCTGGGCCTCGCTGACCATGCTGTACTTCTGCCCGGTCTTCTTCGACAGCCAGGCGACGTAGTTCTTTACGTCATCGAAGTTCATGCACACCGCAGGTTGTCGCGGGCTCTGCGGGTAGCGCGGCTTGCTGGCGACGCACTCGCGGCCGGGGCGGGTATCGCCGTTGGCGATGGTCACGCCGCTTTCCTTCACATAGCTGCCCCACTCACCGGCGGTGATCTGGAAGCGGCTCATGGCGAATGGCTTGGCGAACGTGACGTCGTGCATCGGACCTTCATCGGGCTCGCGGCCGACTTCGTCATCGGGGGTGCCCATGGTGAAGGTTCCGGCGGGCAGCACGACCATTTCGGGGCAGTTCTTGCAGTCCTTGAATACCTTGCCCGGTGGCGGGGCAGTGGCGGCCTGCGCGGCGGACGGTAGCAGGCCGGCCATGAGGGCGGTCAGGGCCAGAGCCTTGAGGGGAGACAGCAGATCACTGTTCATGAGTCATCTCGATCAAAGAAAAACGGAGGCGAAACCGGTACCTGTAGGAGCCCGGCTTGCCGGCGAAGGCGATCTCAAGGGCGCCTTCGCCGGCAAGCCGGGCTCCTACAAAAGCGGTCGGTGCCAGGCATTACAGGGTTGCAGGCAGCGTCAGGCCGTTTTGTTGAGCAACCCCATGAAGCGGTCGATTTCGTGTTCGTTGTTGAGCAGCCCGGGCGCGATGCGGATCACCGGGCCGACGTCGCGGTCCACCGAGTCGCAGACCACGCGGCTTTGCATCAGTTGGCTGGCGACTTTTTCGCAGTCCTGGTCCTTGATGCGGAAGAAGGTGAAACCGGCGGACAGTTGCAGGCTTCTTGGCGTGACCAGTTCGATCCGCGGCTGTTCCAGCAGGCGGTTCTTGGCATAGCTGTTGAGCTCATGAATGCGCGCCTGGACCTCGGCCTTGCCCAGGTCCAGGTGCAGCTTGAACGCTTCGTCCGCGGCCCAGCGATGTTCGAAGCTGTGATAGCCGCCCGGGGTCATGATGGTCGCGAAGTCGGTGGATTCGCTGAAGGTCGGAATGATCGGCGTGACGTCCCTGACCTCGGCGGAACGGGCGCAGATGATCCCGGTACCCCGGGGGCCGAACATCCATTTGTGGGTGCCGGCGATGAAGAAGTCGCAGTGCATGTCGGGAAACTCGAGGTCCTCGACGCCAAAACCGTGCACCCCGTCGACCACATACAGGATCTGGTCTTTCTCGTCGCGCTTGCGGTTCTGCTCTTCGACCAGCTTGCCGATTTCGCCGATCGGCAGTTTCACGCCGCTGCCCGATTGCACCCAGGTCATGCCCAGCACGCGGGTTTCGGGGCGGATGCCCTTGGCGATCGAGTCGAGCACTTCATCCACGGAAATGTCGCGGCTGTTGTCGAACAGCTTGAGCTTGCGCACCTTGGTGCCCTGGCGTTGCTGACGGAACTCCAGGGTGTAGTTGGTGGAGTAATGTTCGTGTTCGCTGACCAGGATTTCCTGGTCCGGGCGCACATGAATGCCGCCGTAGATCATCGCCAGGCCTTCGGTGGTGCTGCCGGTCAGCGCGATCTGCCCAGGTTTGGCATTGAGGTAACGTCCGGCCCAGACCCGCACGTTGTGCTCGCGTTTCTCGGTTTCCTGCAGGTCCCAGTCCATGGCCCGGCCAGGGTTGCGGTCGATGTTGGCGCGGTGCATGTCGATCGCGTTGCGCACCGGCGTGGGGTGCGAGGTGACGAGGAAATTGGCGAAATGCAGGTAGTCCGGGTCCTGATTGAACAGCGAGCGCAATTGCGCCCATTTGCCCTTGGGCAAGGGCTGTGGATTGCCGGCCAAAGCTGGCAGGTTCACGCCAGCAGCCAGGGGCAGGCCGGCGGCGAGTAGGCCGGCCTGCTTGAGGAATAAACGACGGTTGGTCATGGCTCGGGCTTCGCTTGGCAAAAGAGGCATCAGTTTTTGGCGACGGGGCGGGCGGATTTCTCTACCTGGTCCCAGACCCGCAGGAAGTTGCCGCCCCAGAGCTTGGCGATATCGGCCTCGCTGTAGCCGCGACTGATCAGCTCGGCGGTCACGTTGCGCGCCTCGCTGACGTCCTTCCAGCCATCCAGGCCGCCGCCATCGTTGAAGTCGGAACTGATGCCGACATGATCGATGCCGATTTTCTTCACCGCGTAGTCGATCGCGTCGCCGTAGTCCTTGAGGGTGGCCTTGGGTTCTTCGTCGACGATGGCGTAGAGCTGGCTGGCGTATTCGCCGAACCGTTGTTCAGACCACACGGTGATGATCGGATCGCCCGGCATCAACGCCATCTCCAGGCCTTGCAGTGGCTGCAGGTCGAAACGCGCACGCAGGGCGTTGAGTTTGTCCTGGGTGGCCTGGCTCAGCGGGCGGATGTAGGTCGGGAAACCGACAATCTGCACCACGCCGCCGCTGTCCTTGATCAACTGCATTTCGTGGTCGCTGAGGTTGCGCGGGATGTCCACCAGGGCGCGCGGGGCGGAGTGCGAGGCCACCATCGGCGTGCGGCTCAAGCGGGCCACTTGCTCCAGGGCCTTGGTCGACATCTGCGACACATCGATGATCACGCCGAGGTCGTTGAGACGGTGCACGGCCTGCTTGCCGATGTCCGAGAGTCCGCCGAGGGCATCCCGCGAATCGTTGAAGAACGGCAATGGCCTGGACGAATCGGCCCAGGCGTTGTTGCCCACATAACTGAAGCCGAACATGCGCATGCCCCGCGCCGCCCATTGGTCCAGGGCATTGAGGTCGTTGCCCAGCGGGTAGGCGTTGAGCATGCTCATGAAGATCGCGAACTTGCCTTCGCCATGCAGGCGGCGGAAATCGTCGGGGGTGTAGGCGATGGCGGCCTGATTGGGGAAGTCACGCACCAGGGCGCTGATGATTTTGTAGCGGGTTTCCTGTTCGAAGCGTGCCTCTTCGATGAACCCGGCGGTGGGGCGGTGCGGCGCGTTGGCGCCGTTCCAGATTTCCGGCCAGCCGAAAATCGTCAGGGCCGCGCCGGACAGGCGTCCGCGCCCGCTCTTGACCAGGTCGAACTGGCCGCTGCCGTCCTTGTCGGCTTCATTGCCGGCGGTGCCGAAGTCCATGGGGATGGTGATATGGCTGTCGAACGAGAGAAGGCGCTCATGCAGTTGATCGGCCTGCTTCATCACCTTGACCGGGTAGCCGGGATTGTCCTTGAACCAGTAGTCCCAGGCCGCAAAGCCTGCACCCGCGCTGATCGCCAGGGCCAGCGGCAGGCCGATGAAAAGAGCCTTTTTCGAACGTGGTTTTGTCATTGCCGTCTCAGTCAGGTTCGCCTTCGAGGTGCAGGCGCGGGGGCCTTTGCTATCTGGGGGGAACGAGTGATCGAACGGAAAATTTAGTGTTGGCGCGGGCCCCTTCGCTGGCAAGCCAGCTCCTACAGTAGACTGCATCCTTTGTAGGAGCTGGCTTGTCGGGACGCCGCATCGCAGCGAAGCTCTTAAATTCTCCGAGGCAACAAACGTTCTAGCTTGGATAAAGCCTGCTTCATGGCTGACACAGGTAGGGCAATGACGATTTCTCGACGATGGTTCATGGCAGGCCTGGCGCTGACCGGCGCTGCCGTGCCCGCGGCTTTTTATGGGCATCGCGAATGGACGAAGCCGGACCCGACGATCACCCCCGGCGAGGCGTCGTTCGATGTGGCGGATGTCGCTGGCCAACGCCTGGCGGATACGCTGCGCGGTGTCTGGCAGATCCGTTTCGAAGGTCGCGATGCAGGGCTTGAAGGCTTGCCCCGGGACGGGCTGGAGCTGTTTCTCGACATCGGCCACAAGGGTCGTGGCCTGATTGGCTTTCTCGACACCGCCGAGCGTTTGCGTTCCAGCGACGCGCCGCGCTATCGGGTACTGGGTGATGTGGCCGGGGTCAAGCCGGCGCAGTTGAGTTGGCGCTTGCTCAGCGCCGGTGGCAGCTGTGACTACGAATTCAGCATGGCGCTGGATGAAGTCTGGGCCGGATTCGGCAATGCCGGCAGCGGTAGCCTCAGTGGGCGCGTGCTGGATCTGGATCGTCCCTTGATGCTGACAGCCCAGGACAATCGCTTCGTCGCGGTCAAGAAGGTATTCCCCGAAGCCCGCGAGCGAACCGGTCTGAATCCACCGCTGCTGGCCTGGCTGACGTCCCAGGAACATCGGTTGTTCCACCAGCTCTGGCATGCGTCCCGGGACAAGTGGCACACCCTGCCCGAAGACAAGCGCAACGCCTTGCGCGGCATCGGTTGGCAGCCCGGGCCGCGGGACAAGGAGCGTGACGCCCGGGGCAAGCGCAAGGATCGCAACGGCTCGGGGGTGGACTTTTTCTTCATGCACCGGCACATGCTCGGCACGGCGCGGTCGATGATGGACTTGCCGTCCTGGACGCAGTTTCCCTTGCCGCAACCGGAGCTGGCCCGGGACCGCATCGGCTTCGCCCATTATTTCGACAACCACGACGGTACGGCGCTGCCGCCGACCTGGCTGGCCGAAGACGATGACGAGTATTCGCAATGGGTCAGCGACATCAAGACCGCCGAAACCTACCACAGCAATTTCCAGGTCTGGGAGTCGCAGTACCGCGACCCGCGCTACCTGTCGAAGCTGACCCTGGGGCAGTTCGGCTCAGAGGTCGAATTGGGCCTGCACGACTGGCTGCACATGCGTTGGGCCTCGGTGCCGCGCGATCCGTCCAACGGCCAGCCGGTGCCGTTCGCCCGGGATCCGGCGGACTTTTCCGCGCGCTGGTATGCGCCGGAAAACGACTTCCTCGGCGATCCGTTCTCGTCCCATGTGAACCCGGTATTCTGGCATTTCCACGGCTGGATCGACGATCGCCTGGAAGACTGGTTCCGCGCCCATGAGCGTTTTCATCCGGGGCAGGTGAGTCGGCTTGAGGTCAATGGCGTGCAGTGGTTCGCGGCGGGGCGTTGGGTCGAGATCGATGACCCGTGGCTGGGGCCGGGTACCCATGGTTGTAGCACCACGCCGGGGTTGCAGGCGGGTAAGTCGGTGGAGATGGACCCGGAGACCATGAAGCTGGCGTTGCGCATTACCTTTGGCGAGGATGAAAAGAAGCTCGCGGATCTGTTCCGCAAGGTCCCGCAGCGGCCTTGGTATGCGCGCAATCTGAAGGCCAAGACGGTTTCGAGTTAACCGCACCCCAACCATGCGGCACACAAAAAACCTAAGGAGCTGGCTTGCCAGCGAAGGCGGCCAGACAGGAGATATTGATATTGGATGTGCCGGCCTCTTCGCTGGCAAGCCAGCTCCTACAGGTATTGCGCAAATATCACGATCACAAGGCCTGCCACCCACCCCCAAGCGCCTTGTACAACGCAATACTCGCCTGCATCCGCGACAGCCGCAGCTGCACATTCAAATCCTGCGCCGCATACAGCGTACGCTGGGTCTCCAGCACCGTCAGCAAATCCTCGGCCCCTGCCTCATAACGGCTCTGCGCAATGTCGAACGCGGTCTGCGCCTGGCTCAGTTCCTCGCTTTGCCACTGCCGCTGCTCATCCAGCCTACGAATGCTGTTGAGGGCTTTTTCCACATCGGCGAAACCATTGATGATCGCCCCGCGATAGGTCTCCAGCAGTTCTTCCTGGCGGCCCAAAGCCTTGTCGCGTTGGGCGCCCAGGCGCCCGTTGTTGAACACCGGTGCCAGCAGCCCAGCGGTGAGGTTGTAGAACGGGCTGCGCAGGATGTCGTGGGCACGGTCGGCGCCAGAGCCAATTTCCGCGCTCAGGGTCACGGTCGGCAACATCGCGGCGCGGGCGACGGTGACGTCGGCCTGGGCGGCGGCCAGTTGCGCTTCGGCCCGGGCGATGTCCGGGCGGCGGCTGAGTAATTCACTGGGCACGCCAGCGTCGATGGCGGGCCAGGACAGCTGATCGAAGTGTTCCTGGCCCAGCGCCAGTTCCTGCACCGGGCGGCCGAGCAGGGTGGCGAGGCTGATCTGTGCGTCGGTGGCCTGTTGTTGCACCAGCGGCAGTTGCCGCTGTTGCGCCGCTACCAGGCTTTTTTGCTGGGCCAGTTCCAACGCGGTCGCGGAGCCTGAGTCGAAGCGGGTCTGCACCAGTTTCAAGACGTTCTGCGCGTTGGCCAGGTTCAGCTCGGCAATGCGACTCTGCTCCTGCAACGACAAGGCTTGCGCATAAGTGTTGGCGACGCCGCTGAGCAACGTCAGCTCCACCGTCGCCTGATCGAACTCGCTGGCTTGCAAGGCGAATTGCGCGCTGTCACGGGAGGCGCGTTGGCCGCCCCAGAAATCGATTTCGTAGCTGGCACTGAGGCTGGCGTTGAAGTAATCGACGGCGCTGTTGTCGCTGTCCGCATCCAGTTGGCTGTAGCCATCGCCGCGCAGTAGTTTCTGTCGGTTGGCGTTGAGCGCGGCTTTCACCTCCGGCAGTTGCGAGCCCGCGGCGACCACCGTTTGCGCCTGTGCCTGGCGCACCCGGGCGATGGCGGCGGCCAGGTCGTAGCTGCCAGCCCGAGCCTGTTCGATCAGGCGACCCAGTTGCGGGCTGCCGAAGCGGTTCCACCATTGCTGATTGTCGCGGGTGGCGCCGGCGGTGTGCGGCGATTGCCAGGCGGCGGGCGGCGTTATGCCGCTGTCCGGGCGCTGGGCGGGGCTGCCGCAGCCAGCGAGCAACAAACAGAGGGCCAATAGGCTGAGTGGCGGCTTCATCGAGAGATCATTCACTGGTAAGGGCCGTGACCGGGTCGAGTCGGGCAGCTTTGCGGGCCGGCATGAAGCCGAAGACAACACCGGTGACCAGGGCGCAGCCGAACGCGCCCAGCACCGCTATCAAGGAGAACGCGACCGCGACTTCGCTGAGGATCAGCACGCCGCCGACGATCAGTGCCAGGGCGATCCCGGCCAGGCCGCCGACCACCGAGAGCATCACCGCTTCGGTGAGGAACTGGCGCAGGATGTCCCGCTGGCGGGCGCCGGTGGCCATGCGGATGCCGATCTCGCGGGTGCGCTCGCGCACGGTCATGAGCATGATGTTCATTACGCCGATGCCACCCACCAGCAGCGAAATCGCGGCAATCGAACCGAGCATCAGCGACAGGGTATTTTGCGTACGCGCTTCAGCCTGGATCATCGCTGCGTTGTTGGTCAGCTCGAAATCCTTCTTGCCGTTGTGCAGGCGCAGCATCAATTGCTCGATGGCGTGTTCGGTCTCCTTG
The DNA here is from genome assembly GCF_054600775.1 of Pseudomonas sp. MHK4. Lineage (NCBI taxonomy): Bacteria > Pseudomonadati > Pseudomonadota > Gammaproteobacteria > Pseudomonadales > Pseudomonadaceae > Pseudomonas > Pseudomonas sp. MHK4. The sequence goes on from NZ_BAAIAK010000009.1 coordinate 74,377, forward strand.
ACCTTGCGCGCATCGGCCGCGGCAATGGCGATGTATTCCGGGTTGTGGGTGCCGAACAGCCTGACACTGGCGGCGGAGTAGGGGATGGCGATGCGATCGTCGCTGTCGGAGTCGCCGGAGCTGGCACCTTTTTCCGCCAGCACGCCGACCACCTGGAACGGCACGTTTTCGATCAGGATGTACTGGCCGATGGGATTGGCCACGTCCTTGAGCAGTTTGGTCCGCACCTTGTGGCCGATCACCGCGACCGCCGCGGCGTTTTGTTCATCGGCCTCGGTGAAGTAGCTGCCTTCGACCACCGGCCAGTTGAAGATCGCCGGGAAGTTGGTGTCGTTGCCGCCGACGTAGCTCAGGTGGTCGAGGTTGCCGAAACGCACCCCGGCTTCCTGGCCGTTGACCGGCATGATGCGCATCACCTGGGGCAGGCTCGCCACCGCCTTGACTTCGTCCAGGGTGACGATACCCAGCGGCGTTCGCGGGTTAGGGGAAGAGCCGCTGAGATAAATGATATTGGAGCCGAACGCGCCCATCTGGGCCATGACCTGGCGCTTGCTGCCTTCGCCGACTGCCAGCATTACCACCACCGACGCCACGCCGATGATGATCCCCAGCAGGGTCAGCGCGGTGCGGAACTTGTTGATCCACATCACCCGCCAGGCGGCTTGCACCGCGTCGACCAGTTCGCCTTTCCAGGCGCCGTTGGCTTGCGCGCCTTCAGTCAGGCGTTTGCGCAGGTCCACGGCCTGCAACGCACCGGGATTGGCCGAGGTTTGCGCGGCGGGGTTGTCCCGGGCGCTGTCGCTGATGATCAGGCCGTCGCGGATCTCGATGATGCGCTTGGCCCGCGCTGCCACTTCGCGGTCGTGGGTGATCAGGATCACCACGTGGCCCTGGCTCGCCAGCTCGTCGAGCAGCGCCATGACTTCCTTGCCGCTGTGGCTGTCGAGGGCGCCGGTGGGTTCGTCGGCGAGGATGATGTGGCCGCCGTTCATCAAGGCGCGGGCGATGGACACTCTTTGCTGCTGGCCGCCAGAAAGTTGATGCGGGCGATTGCCGGTGCGCGTGGCGAGGCCCAGGCGTTCAAGCAGGGCCGCGGCGCGGGCATGGCGTTCGGGCGCTGGAGTGCCGGCATAGATCGCCGGCATCTCGACGTTTTCCTGGGCCGAGCCCGACGGGATCAGGTGGTAACCCTGGAACACGAACCCAAAGGCTTCGCGGCGCAGCCAGGCCAGTTCATCGCTGTCCAGGCCGGCGACATTCTCTCCGGCGAAACGGTATTCGCCCGAGGTCGGGCGGTCGAGGCAGCCGAGGATGTTCATCAGTGTCGACTTGCCGGAACCGGAGGCGCCGACGATCGCCACGAACTCGCCGGCATGGATCGACAGGTCGATGCCGCGCAACACGTGGACTTCAGGGGCGTCGCCACCGCCGTAGGCTTTACGGATGTCCGAAAGGCAGATCAGGGGCGTCTGCATTCAACCGCCACTCCCGTCGGCCGGGCCGATCAACAGGTGATCACCCTCCTGCAGGCCGTCGAGGATCTGCACCCGCAGGCGGTCGCTGATGCCGGTGCGCACGTTGCGCTGTTCGATGCTGCCGTTTTTTGCCACCACTTGCGCGGTCTGGCTGTCGGCTTGCGCGCCGGCCTGCAGGGCGGCGATCGGTGCGGTCAGCACGTTCTGCGCCTGGTCTGCGACGAAAAATACCTGGGTGGTCATTTCCGCCATCAGCGCGTTGTCGGCGTTGTCGACGTCCAGCAGCACGGTGTACAGCACCACCCGCGCGCTGCCGCTTTTGCTCGAACTGGCGGGGCTGCCGCCGCCCTGACTGGTCTGGTCCAGGGGTTTGGGCGGCACGGGCAGGATCTGCCGCACGGTGCTTTTCCAGCGTCGGTTGCCGCCGCTGAGGGTGGTGAACCAGGCGTTCATGCCGGGTTTGACGTGGCCGATGTCAGCTTCGGAAACCTCGGCCCACACGGTCATCGGCGACAGCTTGGCAATGCGCAGGATCAGCGGGGTCTGCTGCTGGGCGTTGAGGGTCTGGCCTTCCCGGGCATCGAGTGCGACCACGGTGCCGGACATCGGCGCGTAGATCCGCGTGTAGCCAAGCTCGGCCTGGTCGCTGCGCAGGCTGGCCTGGGCCTGGCGAATCTGCGCCTGGAACATGTCGATGCGCGCCTGGGTGGCGCGCAGTTCGGCCAGGGCGGTCTGAACGTCTTCTTCGCGGGTGGCGTTGCCGGCCTTGAGGTTCTGCTGGCGCTGGTATTTCTGCTGGGCGAGGTCGTGTTGCGCCCGTTGCTCCTGGAGCTGCGCCTTGAGGTTTTCGATGGAGAAGCGCCCGGCATCGAGTTTGGCCTGTTGCGTGGAAGGGTCGATTTCCACTAGCAACTGGCCTTCCTTGACCACGTCACCAACTTCCACATGGATCTTTTGAATCTGCCCCGATGCCTGGGCGCCGACGTCGACATAACGCCTGGGTTGCAGGGTTCCCAATGCCGTGACACTGCTTTCGATGTCGGCGCGGGTGACCTGCACGGTGGCGAACTGGTCGCGCCCTGGCGGGATGAACTGCCAGGCCGCAACGGCGATAACGGGGATCAGGCTGAGTGCTACAAGCAGGGCGCGTCGGGTGTGACGGGGACGTTTCATGCAGGGTTCCAAAGCAGTTGAACACTGCCGTGGAGCCGGCAGGGACATGGAGCTGTCCTTGTAGACGAGGACAGCCGCGGGGAATTTAGCTCCGGACATATGGCGTTACACGTGTAGGCCATGACTATTTGTCGGGCAAGCCAAAGCAATACTTTAAATCTATATGAGAATTACTATAAATTACGCACCTCAAACTGCCACTATCGTGCCACTGCCTGCTTTTGTGGTCGAGTAGCGGGCTCAAGGACAGAAACCGCACCCGTGCGGACGGGAGTCATGTTGGAAAACTACTATCGAGAGCTGGTGTGTTTCCTGAACGCCAAGCTCGGCAACCGCCAGGTCGCCGAAGATGTGGTGCATGACGCTTATCTGCGAGTCCTGGAGCGCTCCAGCGACACGCCGATCGAGCAGCCCCGGGCATTCCTGTATCGCACGGCCTTGAACCTGGTGATCGACGATCATCGGCGCAATGCGTTGCGCCAGGTCGAGTCACTGGAGGTGCTCGACAACGAAGAGCGTTATTTCAGCCCGTCGCCCCTCAGCAGCCTCGATCACGGCCAGCGCCTGGACATGCTCCAGCGCGCGTTGGCGGAATTGCCGCGCCTGTGCCGCGAGAGTTTCCTGCTGCGCAAGATCGAAGGCCTGTCACACCCGCAGATCGCTGAACACCTGGGCATTTCCAAGGCCTTGGTCGAAAAACACATCGTCAATGCCATGAAGCATTGCCGGGTGCGGATGCGCCAATGGGATGCCCATTGATCTTCGCATCCATCCGTTCTTGTTAAATTTTATTTCACTGTCCTCGTTCCTAATCAACAGACGACCTGCTGTCCTGCTCAAGGCCGGTCAGGTCACTTAGGCTTATCTCCCCGCCGCTCGGGGGCTTATCCAGAGGACACTGGAAATGACACAGGCAATTGCATCGCCCATCGTTCACGACCTGATCGGCGTTGGTTTCGGCCCTTCGAACCTGGCGCTGGCCATCGCCCTGCAAGAGCGCGGGCCGACCCAGGGCGAGCTGGATGTACTGTTTCTCGACAAGCAAGCCAACTACAGCTGGCATGGAAACACCCTGTCGACCCAGAGCGAGCTGCAGATTTCCTTCCTCAAGGACCTGGTGACCCTGCGCAACCCGACCAGCCCTTATTCGTTCGTCAATTACCTCAAGGCTCATGGGCGCCTGGTGGACTTCATCAACCTGGGCACCTTCTATCCGTGCCGCATGGAGTACAACGACTACCTGCGCTGGGTAGCTGCGCAATTCGAGAAACAGAGCCGTTATGGCGAAGAAGTCCTGACCATCGAACCGGTGCTGCACAACCAGCAGGTCGAAGCGCTGCGGGTAATTTCCCGCGACAGCACGGGGCACCAACATGTGCGCACCACCCGTTCGGTGGTGGTCAGCGCGGGCGGCACGCCGCGTATTCCCGAGGCGTTCAAGGCGCTCAAGGGCGACCAGCGCGTGTTCCACCATTCGCAATACCTGGCGCAGATGGCCAAGCAGCCGTGCGTGAACAACCAGCCGATGAGCATCGCGATCATCGGCGGCGGGCAGAGCGCGGCGGAAGCCTTCATCGACCTCAACGACAGTTTCCCGTCGGTGCAGGTCGACATGATCCTGCGCGGTTCGGCGCTGAAACCGGCGGACGACAGCCCGTTCGTCAACGAAGTGTTCTCGCCGGAGTTCACCGACCTGGTGTTCCAGCAGGAGAGCAGCGAGCGTGAGCGCCTGGTCAACGAATACCACAACACCAACTATTCGGTGGTGGACATCGACCTGATCGAACGCATCTACGGGATTTTCTACCGGCAGAAAGTCTCGGGCATCGCTCGCCATGCGTTCCGAACCCTGACCACTATCGAAAAAGCCAGCGCCACCGAGCGTGGCATCGAACTGGCGGTGCGCAACAATGCCACAGGCGAAGTCACGGTCCGCCACTACGACGCCGTGGTATTGGCCACCGGTTACGAGCGGCAGATGCACCGCAAGCTGCTGGCTCCACTGGAACAGTACCTGGGTGATTTCGAGGTGGACCGCAACTACAAGTTGATCACCGATGAACGCTGCAAGGCCGGCATCTATATGCAGGGCTTCTGCCAGGCCAGCCATGGCTTGAGCGATACGCTGTTGTCGATCCTGCCGATTCGGGCGGATGAGATCGCAGGGTCGTTGTATGACCACGGCAAGAACCGTGGGCATCGTTCGGTGGTGGATCTGTTGTTGGCGGCTGCCAGCTGAGACATTTGGCGGCTGTGAGGCCGCCATCGCCAGCAGGCTGGCTCCCACATTTGACCTGTGTTCGCAGGGCTACTGTGGGAGCCAGCCTGCTGGCGATGAGGCCCTGAAGAACCCCACAACGTTTGATTCCTGAACCCTCCCTGAAGAACCCCGCGATTCCCCCAACGTCCTTAAACGCTGCGTTTACTCTGCAGAAACGAGGCTGATCTGGGGGAGCTGCCATGACCCTGACCCTGCTCAAGGAATTCTTCGCCGGATTCCTGCGCACCCGCCACATCGCCCGACACTTCCGTCGCCTGGCGCTGCTGGAAAACTTCACCGACACCACGGTCAGTCGTGAGGTGCCGCCGACCCTGGCGCAAACCCTGGTCCGCGCCGCGTCCAGCGACAGCGGCCGCTTACTGGACGCCCTGGGCAGCCACACCGACGGCTTGAGCGAACTTGAAGCCCAGGCATTGCGCGGGCAATGGGGGCTCAACGAAGTCGAGCATGAACAGCCGCTGCCGTGGTGGACGCACCTCTGGCATTGCTACAGGAACCCGTTCAACCTGCTGCTGACGTTGCTGGCGGTCATCTCCTGGCTGACCGAAGACCTGAAGGCTGCCAGCGTGATTTTTTCCATGGTGGTGCTATCGACCCTGTTGCGCTTCTGGCAGGAAAGCAAAGCCAACCAGGCCGCTGATGCGCTCCAGGCGATGGTCAGCAACACCGCGACAGTGCTGCGTCGAGACCCGGAGAACAACAGTGCGCAGCGCCTGGAATTACCGATCAGGCAACTGGTGCCGGGGGACCTGATTTTGTTGTCGGCCGGCGACATGATTCCCGCCGATTGCCGGGTACTCAGTGCCAAGGACCTGTTCGTCAGCCAGGCGGCCATGACCGGTGAATCGATGCCGGTGGAAAAATTCCCGCGTCAGCAGGGCTGCGACACCGTCAACCCATTGGACCTCGACAACATTCTGTTCATGGGCACCAACGTGGTGTCCGGTACGGCCATGGCGCTGACCCTCACCACCGGCAACAGCACCTATTTCGGTGCCCTGGCCCAGCGCGTTGGTGCCACCGACCGCGCACCGACCTCGTTCCAGACCGGGGTCAACAAAGTCAGCTGGTTATTGATCCGCTTCATGTTCGTCATGGCACCGCTGGTGTTGTTCATCAATGGCTTCACCAAGGGCGACTGGACTCAGGCACTGCTGTTCGCCCTGTCGATTGCCGTCGGCCTGACCCCGGAAATGTTGCCGATGATCGTGACCTCGACACTGGCCAAGGGCGCGGTGTTTCTGTCGCGCAAAAAAGTCATCGTCAAGCGCCTGGACGCCATCCAGAACTTCGGCGCCATGGATGTGCTGTGCACCGACAAGACCGGCACCCTGACTCAGGACAGGATCTTCCTGGCACGCAGTATCGACGTCTGGGGCAATGACAGCGATGACGTACTGGAAATGGCTTACCTCAACAGCTACTACCAGACCGGGCTGAAAAACCTGCTGGATGTGGCAGTGCTCGAACACGTGGAAATTCACCGGCAACTGAAGGTCGGCACGGCGTTTCGCAAGGTCGACGAAATCCCGTTCGACTTCACCCGACGGCGCATGTCGGTGGTGGTCGACGCGGGTGATCAACCGCCTCTGCTGATCTGCAAAGGCGCGGTGGAGGAAGTGCTGTCGGTTTGCTCGCGGGTGCGTCACGGCGCAGTCAATGAAGCCTTGAGCGAAGAGTTGCTGGCGCGCATTCGTCAGGTCACGGCCACCTTCAACGCCGAGGGCTTGCGCGTCGTGGCGGTAGCGGCACGGCCGATGCTCGAGGGGGCAGGCACCTACAGTCTGGTTGATGAACAGGCGCTGACGCTGATCGGTTACGTCGCGTTCCTCGATCCGCCGAAAGAAAGCACGGCCCCGGCCCTCAAGGCGCTGGCGGCCCATGGCGTAGCGGTAAAAGTGCTCACCGGCGATAACGAACTGGTGACGGCGAAAATCTGCCGCGAAGTCGGCCTGGAGCAACAAGGCCTGCTGCTGGGCAACGATGTCGAACGCATGAGCGACGCCGAACTGGCGGTAGTCGTGGAGCACACGAACGTCTTCGCCAGACTGACGCCGTCGCACAAGGAACGCATTGTGCGCCTGCTCAAGGGCAATGGCCATGTGGTCGGTTTCATGGGCGACGGCATCAACGACGCTGCGGCCCTGCGCACCGCCGATATCGGCATTTCAGTGGACAGCGCCGTGGACATCGCCAAGGAAGCGGCAGACATCATCCTCCTGGAAAAAAGCCTGATGGTGCTGGAGGAGGGCGTGCTGGAGGGACGGCGGACCTTCGCCAACATGCTCAAGTACATCAAGATGACCGCCAGTTCCAACTTCGGCAACGTCTTCTCGGTGCTGGTGGCCAGCGCGTTCATTCCGTTCCTGCCGATGCTGCCGATGCACCTGTTGGTGCAGAACCTGCTCTATGACATTTCGCAGACCGCCATTGCGTTCGATAACGTCGATGAGCAAATGCTCAGGCAGCCGCAGCGCTGGCAGCCGGCGGATGTCGGGCGGTTCATGCTGTTTTTCGGGCCGATCAGCTCGATCTTCGACATCAGCACCTTCGCGCTGATGTGGTACGTGTTCGACGCCAATACCCCGGAACACCAGACCTTGTTCCAGTCCGGCTGGTTCGTGGTCGGATTGCTGACCCAGACATTGGTCGTGCACCTGATCCGTACGCCGAAGATCCCGTTCCTGCAAAGCCGCGCGGCGATGCCGCTGATGGTGATGACCTTGGTCATCATGGCCGTGGGGATTTTCCTGCCGATGGGGCCGCTGGCGCACTACTTCAAGCTGCAGGCGTTGCCATCGCTGTATTTCCTGTTCCTGCCGGTCATCCTGCTGGCGTACATGGGCCTGACCCAGGCGGTGAAAGGGTTCTATATTCGTCGGTTTGGTTGGCAATAGCAGAGGGTGATTTCCTCGCTGGCGCAGGAAATCACCAGCGTCGGACTAAGCGGGCGGTATTTCGGATTTTTCCTACAGAACGCGACCCGGGACTTCCGTAGCCTTCCCCCCTCACTAATCTGACCCGGGGGGGCACGTTGCCCAACAAGTCCTTACGCATCCTGATCGCTGACCCACAACACTTCAACCGGATGAAAATCGAGCGGCTGTTCAACCAGCTCGATTATTTTCGGGTGGCGCCTGTGCAAAGCCTCGAAGAACTCTTGAACCTGGTCGAGTATGGTTGCGAGCCCTTCGATCTGCTGGTCATCAATGCGGGCATGGCCGAAGGCAAGCTCGACCTTCTGGATTTTTGTCTCGACAACCGGCAGGTGGCGCACGCACTGATATTCCACGCAAAGGGTGCGCAACTGCGCCCGATAGCGGCCTGTGAACGGAAAAAAGTTCAAGTGAGCCATGCCTTGCTGCCAGATTTGGTGACGATCCAGCGGTTGATGGCGATCATCGATCGACCCCTACCGTTCGTCGCAACTGTCATTTCTGTCAGGTAGTTCGATCGGGTTTTACATGCAAGAGTCTATGCGCAGCTACTGTGTCCAACCCGGGTTCTTGCCCATGGACCGTCCGTGTCCGAATGTCGTGTTTATGCATAGGGAGTTGCCATGAAGTCAGCGTTGGTTGTGGACGATCATCCGGTGATTCGCGGTGCGGTCAAAATCGTACTCAAACTGGAGGGCTACAAGCGCATCCACGAAGCGGCTTGCGGTAACGAAGTCTTGCCGATGATCCGCGAGCATAAACCTGAACTGGTAGTGCTGGACCTCAACCTGCCGTCGCTCGACGGCCTGGATGTACTGGCAAGGATCCAGGCAGACGAGGTGCACTGCCGGGTGGTGGTGTTCACCGCCCAGGAGCCGGGCTTTTTCCAGGACCGATGCATGCGCGCCGGTGCCGTGGCCTACGTTGCCAAGACCAACGATCTGCAGCATTTGCACAAAGCCGTGCACGCCGTGATGGCCGGCTACACCTATTTCACCCGGTTGCCCAACAGCTCAGTGTCCCTGAGCCAGGCGCAACGCAGTGAAAAACAGATGATCGACAGGCTTTCGGATCGCGAGTTGTCGATTTTCCAGCATCTGGCCCGGGGCACGAGCAACAAGGCAATCGCCGAAATCATGCACCTGAGCCACAAGACCGTCAGTACCTACAAAACCCGTTTGACTGAAAAGCTCAACGTGGAGTCGTCGGTACACCTGCGAGATCTTGCCCAACGTCATCACTTGATCTGAATGAACGCCATTCGATACCTGCTGTTGGCCCTTTGCCTTGGGGTATCGAGTGTCTGTGCGCAGCCGCAAACATTGACCTTGCTGGGCCGTTCCAGCGTGGAAGGTCAAGTGCTGCGGTTGTCGGCCGCGGATTCGCGCTGGTTGCAGCAAAAAGCCCGGCTGGTGCTCGCCGTTTCGGCCCCGGATTATCCACCTTTTGACATCACCACCGATCATGCGCTCGAGGGGGTGACGGCCGACTACGTCGATCTGCTCCGACAGCTGCTGCAGGTGGAGATCGACGTCCGGCGCTATCCATCCCGCGAAGACGCCGTTCTAGCTGTCAAGCAAGGCGCGGCGGACCTGCTGGGAACGTCCAACAGCTACGAGTCCCAGGACCCGCAATTACAAATGTCCCGCGCCTATGCGGTGGATCAGCCGGTATTGGTGACCCGCGTTGATTCATCAGAGGTACTGGACCCGACGCTGGCCGGCAAGCGTCTGGCAATGCTCTACCACTACTTGCCTGAACAAAACGTGCGAAGGTTCTATCCCGAAGCCCAGGTTCAGCTGTTCCCCTCGACACTGGCGGCGGTCGGGGCCGTCGCCTTCGGCCAGGCGGACGTGTACCTGGGCGATGCGATCAGCGCCCATTACCTGATCAGCAAAAACTACCTGAACAATGTCCAGCTGGCGGATTTCTCGCCCCTGGAATCCGGGCGCTTCGCCTTTGCCATGACCCGCGACAACCCGGCGCTGCTGCGCATTGTCGACAAGGCCCTGGCTTTGATAACGGCCAATGAACAGATGAACATCCTGCGCCGCTGGGGAGCGAGCGGGGTGTCCATGCCGGGCACGCAGTCCCTGCAATTGAGCGTGGCCGAGCAGCGCTGGCTCGACCGGAACCCACGAGTGAGGGTGGCGATCAACGAGAACATCCCGCCGATTACGTTCGTGGACAGTGAAGGCAGGTTTCGCGGCATCGGTGTCGATGTGCTGGCGAAAATCAGTTTGCGCACCGGCTTGCAGTTCGATGTTCGCGCGATGCCGTCAGTGGCGCAGATGGTGCAAGCGATCAAGGGTGGCGAGGTCGATGTGCTGGCGGGTATTGGCCTGAGTGCCTTGCGTGAGGAAGACCTGCTGTTTACCCGGGCGTTCCTGACCAGCCCATCGGTGCTGGTGACGCGCCTGGCGCCGGACAGTCCCAGGACCCTGGACGATCTGGCCGGGCAAACCCTGGCGCTGACCCAGGGCAATATCGCAGGCGAGTTCGTTCGCCAACACTTCCCGTTGATCCGGTTTGTGGATGCGCCCTTGTCGGCCGATGCCATGGAAATGGTCGCCCAAGGCAAGGCACAAGGTGCCATCAACTCGTTGATCAGTGCCCGTTACCTGATCTCCCGGCAATACCGTGATCGCCTCCAGATCACCAGCACGGTGGGCATCGACCCCGCGCGCAGTACCCTGGCCACCGGTCGCGACGCCATCGAGTTGCATTCGATCCTGGACAAGGCCTTGCTCAGTATCCCCCCGGAAGAAATCGACGAACTGATACTGCCTTGGCGCAATGACTTGATGGTGGAGCAGAGTTATTGGCTGCGCCATCGCCAGAGCATTTTCCAGGCGTTCGCGGCGGCCGGTGCCTTGCTCTTGCTGGCCCTGGCCTGGATCGCCTGGCAGCGTCGGCAGATTCGCCAGCGCCAGCAATGGCTGGCTCGATTGCAGGAGGCCAAGGACGCCGCCGACGACGCCAACCGGGCCAAGACCACGTTCCTGGCGACCATGAGCCATGAGATCCGCACGCCGATGAATGCCCTGATCGGCATGCTTGAACTGGCGCTGAAAAGCGCTGATGAGGGGGTTACCGACCGCGGGGCCATCGAGGTGGCGTCAAATGCCGGGCAACAGTTGCTGGCCTTGATTGGTGACATCCTGGACATTGCCCGCATCGAGTCCGGGCATTTGTCGCTGATGCCGGAGCGGGCCAATCTGCAGGCGCTGGTGCTGTCGGTGTGCCGGGTTTTCGAAGGCCTGGCCCGGCAGAAGAACCTGCAGTGGCGGGTTGAACTGGACGAGCACAGCGACCGCGATGTGTTGATCGACCCCACGCGTTTCAAACAGGTGCTGTCAAATCTGCTGAGCAATGCCATCAAGTTCACCCATAAAGGCGAGGTCAGCCTGCGGGTGCGGGTCGTGCCCGCACCGCTGGACCGTCTGGCGGTGAGTGTGTGTATCGAGGACAGCGGCAGCGGTATCAGCGCTTTTGACCAGCAACGCCTGTTCAGCCCGTTCGTGCAGGCCGGCAACCGCCAGGCATCAAGCCGACAGGGTTCCGGCCTGGGGCTGGTGATCAGCCGCACGCTGTGCGAAATGATGGGAGGGCGCTTGCAGCTCGTCAGCGTCCTGGGGCGCGGTACCCGTTTGGACATCGATATTGAATTGCTGGCATTGCAGCCGTTGCCCGCCACTGAAATGGCGTCGAGCGAATCGCCGGCAAGGACCCGGCCGCTGACGATTCTGGTGGTGGACGATTACCCGGCCAACCGGTTGCTGCTGTCGCGGCAACTGAGCTGCCTGGGGCATCAGGTGCTGCTCGCAGAAGATGGCCAGCAAGGGTTCGAGCAATGGCGAGAGCATGCCTGCGATCTGGTCGTCACCGACTGCAATATGCCGGTGGTCAGCGGTTATGAACTGGCGGGTGCGATCCGCGATGAGGAGCGCTTCCAGGTGGGGCCGCCGACGGTGATCCTGGGCTTCACCGCCAACGCGCAACCCGAGGAGAAAATTCGTTGTATCGAAGCGGGCATGGACGATTGTCTGTTCAAGCCCATTCGACTGGTCGACCTGAGCGCCTGGTTGGCCACGAGATTCTCCAGCGAATCCCCAGGCCTGAGCGAAGCGTCTTCCAGCTCTGAAATCGATTTAAGCGGGTTGCAACGCTTCACCGGGACCGACAATGAACTGATCATTCAACTGTTGCATGACCTGGCCGTGACCAACCGTGATGATCGCGAACGTCTGCTGCAAGAACATGCCAGTGGTAATTACCACGGCTTGAAGGACCTGGCGCACCGCATCAAGGGTGGCGCGCAGATGGTCCGGGCGCAGGCGCTGGTGGCCTGTTGCGAACAACTGGAGCGTGCCTGTGGCGAGGGCGATGCCTCACTGATCGACGCCGCCGTCGATCAGCTGCACCACGCCATGACGCGCCTGGACCACAGTCTTGAGCGAGGCTGAGGCTTGAACCCGGCGGATTAATCCCAGGCCGGCGCCAGGCCTTTGGGGCTGGTCAGGCGATGGCCGCGATCCAGGCTGGCGATCGCTGCCATGTCGGCATCGCTCAAGGTGATGGCGCTGGCCTTGAGGTTGCTGGCGAGGTTGGCGCGCTTGGTCGATGAAGGAATCACCGCATAGCCCAGTTGCATGGCCCAGGCCAGGGTGACTTGTGCCGGGGTCGCTTGAAGACGCTCGGCGATCTGCGTAATGACCGGGTCCTTGAGCACTTCGCCGTAGGCCAGGGTCATGTACGAGGTGATCTGGATACCCTGGCTTTGTGCGAACTCGACGACCTGGCGGTTTTGCAGGTAGGGGTGCAGTTCGATCTGGTTGGTGACGATGTTCTCGACGCCGACCGCGGCAATCGCCTGTTTCATCAGGTCGACGGTGAAGTTGGAGACACCGATCCGGCGGGTCAGGCCCAGACGCTTGGCCTCGAGCAGGGCGCCCATGAATGCTTCGACCGGCACCTGGTCTTCCGGCGACGGCCAGTGGATCAGGGTCAGGTCCAGGTAGTCGGTCTGCAGTTTGCGCAGGCTTTCCTTGAGGCTGTCGATCAGACGATCCCCGGCGAAGTTGGCGACCCAGATCTTGCTGGTGATGAACAGGTCTTCACGGGCAACGCCGCTGGCGACGATGGCCTGGCCGACTTCGGCTTCGTTTTCGTAGATCTGCGCGGTGTCGATGACCCGGTAACCCAGGTCCAGGGCGCTGCTCACCGAATCGATGACCACCTGGCCTTGCAAGCGAAACGTACCCAGGCCGAAAGCGGGGATAGACATGAATGACTCCAGAGGTTGCAGTGGGAATGGCCGCGAGTATCCGCGCCTGCATCCGTGAGAAAAACCGCTGGATGGGCAAAGCAATGTTTACCGCAGGTCAAAGATCAAAAGATCGCGGCCGCTGTCTTCAGGCGATGTCGCTGCGGCTGAACTCCTCACCCAGAAAGTCGATCAAGCTGCGCACCGACGGCAGCAGGCCACGGCGCGACGGAAAGATCGCGTGGATGACGCCACTCCTGGGCGCCCAGCCCGGCACCAGTTCGATCAACTGGCCGGCTTTGATCTCATCCCGCACCACCACACTGGGCAGGTGGACAATCCCGATGCCAGCCACCGCCGCGTGACGCAAGGCCAACAGGTCATCGGTGACCATTCGCGGCGCGTGCCTGATCACCGCGCTGCTGCCATCGGCACCGAACAATTCCCACTGGTACTCCCGTTGCGCCGCCCCCCAGTGCAGACTCGGCAAACCACTGAGGTCGGCCGGGGAGGCGGGCGTTGACAGGCGTGACAAAAAGGCCGGGCTGCCAACCACGCTCTGGGTGCTGTTGCCCAGCACCTTCATCACCATGTCGGTGTCTTCCAACGGTGGAAAACGCACGCGCAAGGCGATGTCCAATCCTTCGTGGATCAGGTCGACCCGGCGGTTGGTGCTCTCGATGAACAACTCCACCAGCGGATATTTGAGTAAATAGCGGGTCAGCATCGGCCCGACCCAGGTGTTGAGCAACGCCGTCGGACAACTGACGCGCACCACGCCCTGGGGCTCGGAGCGGTTTCGTTCGATCAGCTCGGCGGCGCTTTCCGCCTCCACCCGCATCGCCAGGCAACGCTGGTAATACGCCTGGCCGATTTCCGTCAGCGAACAATGCCGACTGCTGCGATGCAGCAAGCGTACGCCGAGGCGTTCTTCAAGTTCGGCAATGCGTCGGCTGAGCTTCGACTTGGGCATGTCCAGTGCCCGACCGGCCGCTGCGAAACCCTGATGTTCCACCACTTGGGTGAAGTAGTAGAGGGTGTTGAGGTCTTCCACCATCGTTCTCCAGATAGAACGCTAAAGCTGATTTTTGCAGTCTAGCGCAACAAAGGTCGCGGTTTTAAGCTCTGTCCATGGCTTCACTCACCTCTTCAGGAGACACCATGAAAAACATCATCGGTATCTACACCAGCCCACGGGCCCATTGGGTCGGCGACGGTTTTCCGGTTCGCACGCTGTTTTCCTACGACAACCTGGGCAAGCACATCAGCCCGTTCCTGCTGCTCGATCACGCAGGCCCCGCTGAATTCACCCCGACCACCGCTCGACGTGGCGTTGGTCAGCATCCGCACCGGGGTTTCGAAACCGTGACTATCGTTTACAAGGGCGAACTGGAACATCGCGACTCCACCGGCAGTGGCGGCAAGATCGGGCCCGGCGACGTGCAATGGATGACCGCGGCCTCGGGGATTCTCCATGAAGAGTTTCACTCCGAAGGTTTTGCCAAGAGCGGCGGCACCCTGGAAATGGTCCAGTTGTGGGTCAACCTGCCAGCCAAGGACAAGATGGCCGACGCCGGTTACCAGACCATTCTCGATGGCGACATCCCGAGCATTGCCTTGAAGAACAACGCCGGCACCTTGCGCTTGATCGCCGGTGAATTCCAAGGCCACAAAGGGCCATCGCGCACCTTTACCCCCATCGACGTTTGGGACCTGCGGCTGAATGTCGGCAAATTGCTCACGCTGGATCTGCATGAAGGACGCAACACCGCACTGGTGGTGTTGCGCGGCACGATCGAGGTCAACGGCCTGGAGTCGGTGCGTCAAGGGCAGTTGGCCTTGTTCGACCGCAAGGGCGATCAGATGACCCTCCAAGCCAGCGAGGACGCGGTGGTGCTGCTGCTCAGCGGCGAGCCGATCGACGAACCGATCGTCGGTCACGGCCCGTTCGTGATGAACACCGAGCAGGAAATTCACCAGGCGTTCGCCGACTTCCAGTCCGGTCGCTTCGGCCGGATGCACGGTTAATCCGGTTCGCTACAACAACCCGCTCTACACAGGATGAGTAGGCCGGTTCCAAGGCCAGGGATGGCTGTTGCCTGTCAAAAAGAGGAAACACTGATGAACACCGTCAATGCGGCCAACTTCAATGGCCAGAAACCGACGATCGACGCCAATGACAGCGCCATGCTGTTGATTGATCACCAGAGTGGACTGTTCCAGATCGTCAAGGACATGGATGTACCGCAACTGCGCGCCAACGCCATTGCCCTGGCCAAGGCGGCCACCTTGCTGAAGATGCCGGTGATCACCACCGCGTCCGTGCCGCAAGGGCCGAACGGGCCGCTGATTCCGGAAATCCACGAGGCCGCGCCGCATGCCCAATACGTGGCGCGCAAGGGCGAAATCAATGCCTGGGACAATCCAGAGTTTCACGCGGCGGTCAAAGCCACCGGCAAGAAAACCCTGGTGATCGCCGGCACCCTGACCAGCGTGTGCCTGGCGTTTCCGTCCATCGCCGCGGTGCATGAAGGCTACAAAGTGTTTGCCGTGGTCGATGCCTCGGGCAACCACTCCAAGTTGGCCACTGATCTGACAGTTGCCCGTCTGGCCCAGGCCGGGGTGGTGCCGATCGACATCATGGCTACGCTCTCAGAGCTGCAAGGCTCGTGGAACCGTCCGGACGCCGAGCAGTGGGCCGCTGTCTACGCCCAGGCCATGCCGCATTATCAATTGTTGATCGAGAGCTATCTCAAGGCTCAACAAGTGGCGAACGAACATGAAACGCTGGATTCCCAGCGCTAACCGGGACACCCACGCCGATTTTTTCGGCATCGATAACACGCGAGGACTACTGCCATGACAACTTCCTACAAACGTCTCGACAAGGACAACGCCGCCGTTCTGTTGGTGGATCATCAGACAGGCCTGCTGTCGCTGGTGCGCGACATCGAACCGGACCGGTTCAAGAACAACGTGCTGGCCCTTGCCGACCTGGCCAAGTACTTCAAGCTGCCGACCATCCTCACCACCAGTTTCGAAACCGGCCCCAACGGCCCGCTGGTGCCCGAGCTCAAGGCGTTGTTTCCGGATGCTCCCTACATCGCGCGTCCTGGCCAGATCAATGCCTGGGACAACGAAGACTTCGTCAAGGCGATCAAGGCCACCGGCAAGAAACAACTGATCATTGCCGGCGTGGTCACTGAAGTGTGCGTGGCGTTCCCGGCGCTGTCGGCCCTGGCCGAAGGCTTTGACGTATTCGTGGTGACTGACGCATCCGGCACCTTCAATGAACTGACCCGTCATTCGGCCTGGGACCGCATGTCGGCCTCCGGTGCGCAATTGATGACCTGGTTCGGCCTGGCCTGTGAGCTGCACCGCGACTGGCGCAACGATATCGAAGGCCTGGGCACGCTGTTCTCCAACCATATCCCGGACTATCGCAACCTGATGACCAGCTACAGCACCCTGACCAACAGCAAATAAACGGGCAACACTCATACCCCTGTGGGAGCGGGCTTGCTCGCGAAGGCGGTGTGTCAGGCACATCAATATCGCCTGATGCACTGCATTCGCGAGCAAGCCCGCTCCCACAGTAGTTTGTGGTGTTCCGAAGGCATCAATTGCTCCTACACTCTGGCCAATCCGTGAGATCTTTTGCTCATTGTCCTGTGCCGGAGCTGCTTGATGCTGTCATTGCTCACCGAACACCCGTTGATTTGCGCCATGGTCCTGATCGTCATCGACCTGGCGTTGTGGCGCCTGATCGGAACCCGCGGCCACAACTGGAAGTTGCTCGTGCGGCTGGTGATTTTTTCGCTGTACAGCGTGCTGCTGTTCAATGAAGGCCTGAACCCGCTGCAGCCCCCGCCCTGGGAGGACAACGTGCCGCTGCACCTGGCGGCCACCGGGTTGCAGATCGGCTGGTGGCTGTTCGGCGCGCGGACCCTGACGGTGCTGATCGGCGCGGCCATGATGCAGCGGGTCGGGCACACGGGGCGCTTGCTCCAGGACCTGCTCGGCGCACTGATTTTCCTGATTGCGGTGATCGCCGCTCTGGCTTATGTGCTCGACCTGCCGGTCAAGGGCGTATTGGCCACCTCCGGCGCCCTGGCGATCATCGTCGGCCTGGCCTTGCAAAGCACCCTCAGCGACGTGTTTTCCGGGATCGTGCTCAACACCACCAAACCCTATCAACTGGATGACTGGATCGCCATCGACGGCACCGAAGGCCGGGTCATCGATATCGACTGGCGGGCCACGCGATTGCAGACCTCCCAGGGCAGCATGATCGTGATTCCCAACTCGCTGGCGGCCAAGGCCAAGATCACCAACTTCAGCCGGCCCAGCGATATGTTCGGCCTATCGATCAGCCTGCAGGTCAGCCCCCATGTCCGTCCGCAGACCGTGATCGATGCACTTGAACGAGCGATGCAGGGCTGCCGGAACATGCTGACTTCACCCGGCCCCAAAGTCGCGCTCAAAAGCTCCAGCGCTGCTGGCAACGAATATGAAATCAGCGGATTCGTCGCCTCCATGAGCGAAAAACGCTCGGCACGCAATCAACTGTTCGACCTGGCGTACCGGCATTTGCGGGCATCCGGGATCCATCTGCTGTCAAGCGTCGAACCCAACCCGTCGAGCGACATCACACGGCCACGGGCGTTGCTCGACAGCTCCCCGCTGTTCTCCACCCTGCGTCACGAAGAGAAAGAAACCTTCAGCCAGAACATGGCCCTGCAAACCTTCCGCACCGGCGAGACGATCCTGGAGGCGGGAGAGATCAGCGATCATCTGTTCATCATCGAGTCCGGGGTGGTTTCGGTCACGCTGCACCGCAACGGTATACCCATCGAATCCGGGCGCATGGGGCCGGGGGAAGTGATCGGCGAGGCCGGTATCCTGACCGACAGCGCGTTGCCCGCCCAATTCGCCGCGAAAACCGCTTGCACGCTTTATCGCATCGAAAAGCAATATTTGAAGCCCTGCCTGGATGCCCGCCAGGACATCAACGATGCGATGAAATCCTTGATGGAGTTCCGCCTGAACAAGGCACAGTCGCTGATCGCGGATGTGCCCGTGGTTGTGCCGAAAAAAGGGTTTTTGCAGTGGTTGCGTAGTCGGGTTTGATGGATGCGAGGGGCCATTGGCCTCCTCGACTTCTGCAGGATTGGCTATTTATGTGCGACGGCCCGGGGACTAACTTAGTGCCACACCCACTTGCCCAGGAACATGCCATGCAACAGCGTATCGATTTCTACACCGCTTCCCCTGACGCCCTCAAGGCCATGATCGCCCTGGAAACCGCTGTTTCCAAACTGGGGTTGGAAAAGAATCTGCTCGAATTGGTCAAGCTGCGCTCTTCGCAAATCAACGGCTGCGCCTTCTGCATCGACATGCACACCGCCGACGCGATCAAGGACGGCGAAACCCCACGCCGTCTGTTCGCCGTGACGGCCTGGCGCGAGGCGCCATTCTTCACCGATCGCGAACGCGCCGCGCTGCTCTGGACCGAAACGCTGACTCAACTGAGCCTGACCCACGCGCCGGATGAAGACTATGAAGTGGTCAGCGCCCAGTTCTCACCCAAGGAAATGGTCGACCTGACCGTGGCGATCAACACCATCAACGGCTGGAATCGTCTGGCGGTGGGCTTTCGCAAGACGCCTCAGGTCTGAATTTTCGTCCCAGGCCCGTGCCGAGCCTCAATGGGCATCGGCACTTGGCGCAGCCGGTGGTTGCACTTTGCGCATCAAGGGCACCATTGCCGTGGCGACGATGAAGCAGACCATGATCATCAGGAATGCATCTCCGTAGGTTTGTGTCTGCGCTTCGCGGTAGGTCAGCAGCCAGAGCTGACGCAGGCTGGCCGTCACACCGACATCGCCGCTCTGGCCCAGGGCGGCGAAGTTGTTGCCGACCTGGGACAGCCACTGGTTGAGCGCTTCGTTGGTGCTGTTGAGGTTCTCCGCCAACCTTGTGAAATGCAGGTTGGTGCGGTCATTGAGGATGGTCGCGCACGCGGCGATGCCGATGGCCCCGCCGAGGTTGCGCATCAGGTTGAACAACCCCGAAGCATGCTTGAGTCGCGCCGGCGCCAGGCCGCCGAGGGTCAAGGTCACGGCGGGCGGCACCGCCAATTGCTGGGCTATCCCGCGCAAGGCTTGCGGCAGCATCAATTCCCTGGCCCCCCAGTCATGGGTGATCGGGCTGAAATCCCACATCGACAGGGCGAACAGGCCAAGGCCGGTCATCATGATCCAGCGCAGGTCGACGCGGTTGGCCAGGAAGGCGTACAGCGGAATCGCCATGATCTGGAACACGCCAGTGGAGAAAACCGCCAGGCCAATGTCCAGCGCGCCATAACCCCGGACCCGGCCGAGGAACAGCGGTGTCAGGTAAATGGTCGCGAACAGGCCGATGCCGGTGACGAAGGAGAAGAAACAGCCGAGGGCGAAGTTGCGGTCTTTCAGGGCACGCAGGTCGACGATCGGGTTGGCCACGTGCAAGGTGCGGCCGATGAACGCCAGGCCCGCGAGGCCGCTGATCCATGCCGTGGTCAGGATCGTGCGGTCGCTGAACCAGTTCCAGCGCGGGCCTTCTTCGAGGGTGTATTCCAGGCAGCCGAGGAACAGCGCGAGGAACACCATGCTTATGTAGTCGGCGCCCTTGAGCAGTGACAGTTCCGGCTGGTCGATCTTGACCAGCATCGGCACGGCCACGGCGACGAATATCCCCGGCACCAGGTTGATGTAGAACAACCAGTGCCAGGACGAGATATCGGTGATCCAGCCACCGATCACCGGCCCCAGGGTAGGGGCCAGGGACGCCACCGCACCGATGGTTGCTGCGGCGATCACCCGTTGCTTGCCGGTGAAGAAAACGAACGCCGTGGTGAACACCAGTGGGATCATCGAGCCGCCGAGAAAGCCTTGCAGGGCGCGGAAGGCGATCATGCTCTGGATGTTCCAGGCCGCACCGCAGAGCAGGCTGGTCAGGGTAAAACCCACCGCCGAGGCGCAGAACAACCAGCGTGTGGAAAACACCCGGGACAGCCAGCCGGAGAGGGGTATCACGATGATTTCGGCGATCAGGTAGCTGGTTTGCACCCAGGCGGTTTCGTCGGTGCCGGCGGAGAGCCCGCCGCCAATGTCACGCAGCGACGCCGAGACGATCTGGATATCCAGCAGCGCAATGAACATGCCGATGCACATGCTGGCGAAGGCGAACACCTTGGTCGCCGTCGCCAAGCTCGCGGCATCGAACGGTTGGGCCGGGGCGGCGAGGGTGCGGCTCATGGCGCGCTGGCCACGGCTGGTGTTTCAGGCGGTTTGCGCGTATCCACTTCGGCGGTGACCGACAGGCCGGGGCGCAGGTGGCCAAGCACGCTGTCGGCCGGGTCGAGATGGATGCGCACCGGCACCCGCTGGACGATCTTGGTGAAGTTGCCCGTGGCGTTTTCCGGCGGCAATACGCTGAACTGCGAACCACTGGCCGGCGCCAGGCTGTCCAGATGACCATGGAATTCCTGGCCCGAGAGCACGTCGGCGCGGATGGTCACCCGTTGCCCAGGAACCATGTGCGCCAGTTGGTCTTCCTTGAAGTTGGCATCGACCCACAGGCCGCTGGCCGGTACTACCGACAGCAGTTGCGAACCGGCCTGGGCATACGCGCCTGTTCGGGCGCGGCGGTTGCCGATCACGCCATCCACCGGGGCTTTCAATTCGGTATAGCCAACGTTCAACTGCGCCAGGTCGCGCTCGGCCCGCGCCTGAATCAGAGCGGCGCGGGCCTGTTGTTTCTGCGTGGCGATCACGTTCAACTGCCGCTGCGCCGCCAGCAACTCTGCCTGGGCGCGGTTGCTTTGGGCCTGGGCAGTCTTGAACGTGGCGTTGGCCCGTTGCGCGCTTTCCACCGAGACGGCGTTGGTGCTCACCAGTTTTTTGTAGCGTGCATCGTCATCGCGCGAGCGGGCGGTTTCGGCACCGGCGGCATCGATGCCGGCGCGGGCCTGGCCGATCACGGCCTGTTGCAGTTGTTCGGTGGCGTCGAGGTTGGCGAGCAGGGCTTCTTCAGCCGCCACCGCGCCTTCGGCCTTGGCCAGGTTGGCGCGGTAGTCCCGCGAATCGAGACGCACAAGCACATCGCCGGCCTTGACCGGTTGGTTGTCGGTCACCAGCACTGCTTCGATGTAACCCGCCACTTTCGGGCCGATCACCGTCACGTCGCCGCCGATGTAGGCGTCGTCGGTTTCCTCGATGAAACGGCCGGCGGTCCACCAATGCGCGGTGTACACACCGGCCAAAACCAGTGCCGCTATGCCCAGGGTCGGCAGGAGCAGGCGTTTGCGCAGGGACGGTTTGGCGGTGGTCACCGGGGCAGCCAGGTCAGGTTCAACGGTGGGCATGCTGGTCATGGAGACTTCCTGTAGGAAACGGCACTTAATTACGTACGTAATATGACGCATGTCATATTTGCTGGCAATTTATTTTCCCTGCCGGTCGTCAGGTGGATGCTTCGCTCAGGATCGTTGAAGTTGTGGTGGTTGATCTGGCGCATTCGCGGGCAAGCCCGCTCCCACAGGTTTATGTGTTGAACGGATATTCTGCTAACGACATAGATCCCTGTGGGAGCGGGCTTGCCCGCGATGACGGCCTTTCAAACGACAGAGATGTTTCGAGTCAACGATTACTGACTGACCAACCGATTACTCACGACCTTCAACCCGTCTTGTCCATCGCGGCTGCTTACCCCGGAAAGCCAGGCCTCCAGCACCGCCGGATTGGCCTTCAACCATGCCTTGGCCGCTGCCCGTGGCTTCTGGTTCTGGTTCAACACCGCATCCATCAACTGGTTCTCCATGGCCAGGCTGAACTCCATGTTCTGCAGCAGTTTGCCGACGTTGCTGCATTCCTTGAGGTAGTCTTTGCGCACGTTGGTGTAGACCGTGGCTTGGCCGAAGTTGGCTCCGAAGTACTCGTCGCCGCCGCTGAGGTACTTCATGTTATTGCGGGTGTTCATCGGGTGCGGTTCCCAGCCAAGGAACACCATCCATTCGTGCTTGCGCGTGGCACGCTTGAGTTGCGAGAGCATCGCCGCTTCGCTGGATTCGACGATCTTGAAGTCCTTCAGGCCGAAGGCGTTCTTGTTGATCATGCTCTGGATCAATCGATTGCCGTCGTTGCCCGGTTCGATGCCGTAAAGCTGGCCGTTGAGCTTGTCCTTGAACCTGGCGATGTCGGCGAAGTCGTGCAGCCCGGCGTCGTACACATAATCGGGCACCGCCAGGGTGTACTTGGCGCCGTGCAGGTTGGCGCGCACCGTCTCCACGGTGCCGGCGTCGCGGTAGGGTTTGATGTCGTTTTCGGTGGTGGGCATCCAGTTGCCGAGGAACACATCCAGCTCCTTGCCCGAGGACAAGGCGCGGTAGGTCACCGGAATCGACAACAGCGTGGTTTTGGTTTTGTAGCCGAGCGATTCCAGGACTTCGCTGGCGACGGCCGTGGTGACGCTGATGTCGGTCCAGCCGACATCGGAGAAGCGCACCGTGGCGCAGGACTCTGGTTCCGCTGCCTGGGCGAGCAGGGGCAAACTGATGGATGCAAGCAAGAGCAAGGCTTTCATGGATCAACTCCTCGAAGGTAAACGTCGGCAGCGGTTTGGGTGTGGGTCTTCTTGTTGTTGTAGAGGCGGCAAAACCTGCTTTAACGCGTTGATCCGGCCCGGTCAGGGCTGATCGATCCCGAACCAGTTCAGCGCCGCTGGTTCGGTATTGAGGTAGATGTGCTTGAGCTCGGTGAACTCATCGAGCCCGGCGCGCGACAGTTCGCGACCGATGCCGCTGGACTTGTAGCCGCCCCACGGCGCCTGGGGGAAGGCGGCGTTGTAGTCGTTGATCCACAGGGTGCCGACCCGCAGCCGCTTGGCCATGCGATAAGCCTTGCCGATGTCCCGGGTCCAGACGCCGGCGGCCAGGCCGTAAGGTGTGTCATTGGCCAGTTGCAGGGCGTGGGTTTCGCCGCTGAAGCGCTCGACGGTAATGACCGGGCCGAAGATTTCTTCCCGGGCGATGCGCATGTCGGCGGTGACATTGGTGAGCAGGGTGGGACGCAACCAGAAACCGCGTTCGAATTGTTCCGCAATCGTCCCGCCTGCCAGCAACGTCGCGCCCTGCTCTACGGCGCCGGCGATCATCGTCAGGATCTGGTCGCGCTGGCCGGCGCTGATCAGCGGGCCCATTTGCGTCGACTGATCGAGGCCATTGCCCAGGCGAATCTTTACGATCCGCTGCTGCAACGCCTCGACAAACCGGTCATGGAGGCTGTCCTCGACCAACAGTCGCGAGCCTGCGGAGCAGATCTGCCCGGCATTGAAAAACACCGCGTTCAACGCCTGATCCAGCGCTACCTCGAAATCGGCATCGGCGAACACGATGTTCGAATTCTTGCCGCCCAGCTCCAGCGCCACGCGCTTGAAATTACCCGTGGCGGCGCGCATCACTTTGCCGCCGGCACCCGCGCCACCCGTGAGTGAAACCAGATCCACCGCATCGCTGGCGGCGAGCAACTCACCGACATCGCCGGGACCGCACAGCAGGTTGAATACTCCTTTGGGTAAGCCAGCTTGCGCCAGCAGTGCCGTCAAGCGATGGGCCGTCATCGGCGTCAGACTGCTGGGTTTGAATACCACGGTGTTGCCGGCGGCCAGGGCCGGGGCGATTTTCCACACGGCTTGCAGCAACGGGTAATTCCACGGTGCGATCAAGGCGCACACACCCACCGGTTCACGCTGGTTGAAGCTGATGACATGGGCCGGCGCGTGGCTGTTGACGCTGGCGCTCTCGCTTTCCAGCAAGGCTGCGTAGTAGCGGAACGTCGCCGTCACGTTGCCGATGTCAGCGAGGCTTTCTCCCAGGGTTTTGCCGGCATTGAGGGTTTCCAGGCGCGCCAGGTGTTCGGCGTCCTGCTCGATCAGTCCGGCGATGCGCTGCAACAGTCGAGCGCGTTCGGTGACCGGCATGGTTGGCCATGGCCCTTGATCAAAAGCCTGGCGCGCGGCACTGATTGCCGATTGTGCATCCAGCGGTCCGGCAACGGCTACCTGCGCCAGGACTTCCTCGTTCGCCGGGTTGATCACGTCGCGGTAACGGGCCGTGTGCGACGCCTGCCAATCACCCGCGATGAACAAACGAATCTGCAGCATATGCCTCTCCAGCCAAGTGGGTCGTGCTGCTCACTATGGCGGCCAGCGCAAGGTCGCTCTTGATCAAACGCGGCATAACCACGCCGTTTTCTCTCGGGTCAGGTGCCGTTGAATAACGGCAAGGCATGCCGTTCCCCGTCAAGTGCAGTCACGGCGACTCTCTACACTGCCAGGCAACCGATCAACCTCTGGGAGCACGGGATGAATCAATCTGTTGAACAATTGAGAGTGCGCCTGGCCTGCGCGTTCCGCTGGGCCGCACGGCTGAACCTGCATGAGTCCATCGCCAATCATTTCAGCGTGGCGGTGTCGGCGGACGGTCGTGAGTTCTTGATCAATCCTTATGGCAAACACTTCTCGCAAATCAAGGCCAGCGACTTGCTGCGGGTCAATGCCGATGACCCCGCCAGCCTCGATCGCCCGGATGCCCCGGACATCACCGCGTGGGCCTTGCACAGCGCCTTGCACCGCAACCAGCCCCACGCCCGTTGCATCCTGCACACCCATTCGAAGTACGCGACGGCACTGGCCTGTTTGAAAGACTCGCGGCTGCCGCCGATCGAACAGAACTGCATGCGCTTTTTCGAGCGCATGGTCATTGACGACGGTTTCGACGGCATGGGCCTGGGGGATGAGGCGCAGCGGGTCAGTCGCTTGCTGGGGGACAAACCGATTCTGTTGATGGGCAACCATGGCCTGCTGGTGGCGGCGCCGAGCATCGCCCAGGCGTTCGACGACCTGTATTACTTCGAACGGGCCTGCGAGACCTACATCACCGCGCTGTCCACCGGCCGCGAGTTGCGCATCGCCAGTGCTGACATTGCGCGCAAGACCTGCCGCCAATGGCTCGATTATCCGGGCTTTGCCGACAAGCATTTCGATGCGCTGATGGCGATTCTCGACGAGGAGGAGCCGGGTTATCGCCTGTGAAATCAGTCCGCCTCGACCGGCCGCTGCTCCTTGCGCAGCGGCTGGCGCATCACCGGGGCGGCCCAGATCTGACTGCGGTCTTCGCTGGGCGGGCAGCCGAAGCGGGCGCGGTAGGTGCGGGAGAAATGTTCCAGCGAGCCAAACCCCGAGCAGGCTGCCACTTGCGCGACACTCAGGCGCGTCTGTTGCAGCAGGCTATGGGCCCTGGCCAGCCGTAGCGTGATGTAGTACTTGAGCGGCGAGAGGCCGGTCTGATGCTTGAATTGCCGCTCCAGTTGCCGTCGCGACAGCCCGACCTGGGTTGCAATCGCTTCGCACTCCAGCGGTTCCTCCAGCGCTTGCTCCATCAACGCAATGGCGCGGCGAATCTTGTTGCCATACAGGCCGGTGTTGGTCAGGCCGCCGTCGAGCTGGTTGTCTGCAGGTGCACGCACCTGGCCCATCAACAAGTGCAGGCCGATTTCCCGTGCCAGATCGCTGTCGATGCTCTGGCCGATCCAGCCGAGCAGCATGTCCAGGGTGGTGGTGGCGCCCGCACAGGTCATGCGCTGGCGTTCCAGGGTATACAGCTGCGGCTTTGCATGGACCCGTGGATAGCTTTCCTGGAACCCCTGCAAATTGTCCCAATGCACCGCCGCTTCATAACCGTCGAGTACCCCGGCAGCCGCCAGCAATTCGGTGCCGGTTTCCACCCCCATCAGCACCGCACCGAACAGCGCCTGTTTGCGCAGCCAGCTCTTGAGCGCCAGATTGCGGCTGTGTTTGTGCACATCGAAACTGGCGATCACCAGGCACACATCGAACCCTTGATCGGCCTTCAAGCCGTCGCTGGCGACGGTGGTCAGCCCGTTGCTGGCCTGCACCGGTTCGCCGTCCAGCGACAGCAGCGACCACTGGAATAACGTGCGCTGGGTCAGCCAGTTGGCAATGGCCAGCGGTTCCAGTACGGCGGCCAGGCCGAAGTTGGAAAACGATGGCAACAGCAACACCGCGACCCGCAACGGCGCAACCTCGCCGCGCTGCCAGGTGAAGCGGGTTTGCGTAGCGTTGTCAGGTGCCTGATCGTTCATGCGGACCCTCTATCGTTGCTGCGTCTGCCATTGCGGGTGAATCCATACGGGTGCATCGCTGCCTGGAAGTGATGGCCTGCCGCGAATCATGTCACTGGCCTTTTCCGCGATCATCACCGTCGGCGCGTTGGTATTGCCACTGACAATAGTCGGCATGATCGAAGCGTCCACCACGCGTAAACCTTCGAGGCCATGTACCCGCAACTGCGGATCGACCACCGCTTGCGGGTCGCCGATCGGCCCCATCTTGCAGGTACCGCTGGCATGGTAGCCGGTTTCCGTGACTTGCCGGGCCCAGGCATCCAGCGCTTCGTCGCTCTGGGCGTGGGGGCCGGGCACCCGTTCTTCGCCCTTGAACGCGGCCATCGCCGGTTGGTTGATGATCTCGCGCACCAGTCGCGCAGCGGCGCGCATGTCGGCGCGATCCTGCTCGGTTTCCAGGTAATTGAACAGGATGCGCGGCGGCTGCCTGGGGTCGGCGCTGTTCAGCGTGACGCTGCCCAGGCTGGTGGGGCGCATCAGGTCGATGTGAATCTGGAAGGCGTGGGCCGGCACCAGGTCGACACTGCCGGGTTTCACCGCCAGCGGCATGAAAGTCAGTTGCAGGTCGGGATGTTCGACCCCGGCCCGGGAGCGGATAAACGCCCCGGCTTCGAAATGGTTGCTGGCCGCCAAGCCATCGTGGGTGACGAACCAGCGGGCACCGATCCACCATTTGCCCGGTGCGGTGGTCCAGGGGTAGAGCGACACCGGTTTCTTGCACAGGTATTGCACGACCGTGTCCGGGTGGTCGTTGAGCCGCCGGCCGACACCGGGCAGGTCATGCTTGACCCTGATGCCCAAGTCGCGCAGTTCCGCCGCCGGCCCCACGCCTGAGAGCAACAACAACTGTGGCGAATTGATCGCCCCAGCCGTCAGCAACAATTCACGCCGGGCGTGGACCTGATGGACTTCACCGTTCTGTTCATATTCGATGCCGATGGCGCGCTGACCGTCGAACAGGATACGCAACGCCAACGCATCGGTGGCCACCCGCACATTGCCACGCGCCAGCGCCTCGCGCAGATAGCCGCGCGACGTACTCCAGCGCCGTCCGCCGCGGGTGGTGCGATCCACGGGACCGAAGGCTTCCTGGCGATAACCGTTCAAGTCGCTGCTCAAGCCGTAGCCGGCCTCGGCACCGGCTGCCAGAAACGCCGCACACAATGGCGTCTGGGTGTCGCCGGGAGTGACATGCAGATGACCCGCCGCCCCACGGTAATCATCCCCGCCATCCGCATGGGTTTGTGCGCGTTTAAAGTAGGGCAGCACCTCCTGGTAACGCCAGCCTGTGCAGCCTTGCTCGGCCCAGCCGTCGTAATCCCGGGCATGGCCGCGGATGTAGACCATGCCGTTGATCGACGACGAACCACCGAGGGTCCGGCCGCGCGGCGTGCCGATCCGACGGCCGTCCAGATACGGTTCCGGCTCGGAGGTGTAGCTCCAGTTGTAGCGCGTGCCACCGACCACGATCCCGACGGCGGACGGCATGTCGATGGTCCAGCTCTTGTCCGCAGGTCCGGCCTCCAGCAGCAGGATTTGCACCGCCGGATCTTCGCTCAAGCGGTTGGCCAGCACGCAGCCGGCTGATCCCGCGCCCACAATCAGGTAATCAAACGCATGGTTGTCCATGGTTCGTTGTGCTCCATCAATGAAAAGGTCATGACCCAAAACCCTGTGGGACCGCGTTTCAGATCGACGACGATTTATGAATCCCGTTGAACACCAACCGATGAAAGTGATGCACCAGGTGCTCGCTTTCATTGCTGCGCTGGGCATCGATCATGTAGCGGCCCTGGTCGTAGCCCAGCGAATGCAGGCCTTTTTGCACCGAGATGTTCAGCGCGATGTCTTCAGGTCCCAGGTCCTCGTTCATCCACTTCATGCACGCCTGGCTGACCGCCGCGGTTTCGGCATTGTTGGAGTAGTAACCAAAGCGCAGCAACGAGCGCTCGGCGTCCAGCGGAATCATGATGAACGAGCCCAGGAACTCCGAGAACGGGAAGGTGTAGAAGGTATTGTTCGGCCACATGCCGATGTTGAAGAAGCATTCATGCGGGTTGAGGTCTTTGCGCAGTGGCACGCCATAGGCTTCGGTCACGGTGAGGTTGGCCGGGGCGATGTAGGTCCACCAATTGTCGCGTTTGCTCAACTGATAGCCCTTGAAGTCGATGAGTCTGGCCAGGTCGATGTGGCAGGGGCCCGACAGCTTGAAGTGATAGCCTTCGATCGAGTTGTCCATGATCACTTTCCAGTTGGCCGGTACGATCACGTCCTGCTCTTCGATCAAGCGCATGTTGGCCAGGTCTGGAAATACCCGGCGCATTTCCTCATCGGCACCGGGGCACAGGTCGCGCAGCGAAGGTGCGGCCGGGTCGAGGTTGAAGTAGATGAAGCCGCCCAATTCTTCGGTACGGATCTGCGGGATGTTGAACTGCTGCAACTCGAAGTTTTTCATCTTTTCGCAACGGGGCGCGCTGCGCAGGCTGCCGTCCATTTCGTAGCACCACGAGTGATAGGCGCAACGCACCACGCCACCGGTGGTGCCGCGCCGTTCTTCGAGCAGGCGATTGCCGCGATGCTGGCAAACGTTGTGGAACGCATGAATTTGCCCCTGACGATTTTTCGCCACCACCACGCTCTGGTCGAACAGATCCGTCACCACGTACTGCCCCGGCTCGGCGAACTCGCTGACGTGGCCGGCCACATGCCAGGCGTGCATGAAGATGTTGTCGCGCTCGGCCTTGAACAGAGTCTCGTCGTAGAAGTAACGCGAGGGCAGGGTAAAGGCTTCTTCCGGGTCCTGATGATCCCAACCGTCGACAGGGCTCTGCTGCTTGCGGTTCTGAAAACTTTGCATGGGGATGATCTCCTCGCTGACTGGCCGCACGGCACGGCTTCGTGTTCTGGGTCCTAATCTAGGGGGCACGAAGGGGGACGGATTGACGAAAAGCGACCAGTTGCCAGGCAAAAACATCAAGGGGAGATGGGATGGGTGGAGCTGCCGCCGGCTGCGATCTTTTGATTTTCAAGATCAAAAGATCGCAGCCTCGTTTCACTCGACAGCTCCTACAGGTCCTACAGGTCCTACAGGTCCTGCAGGGTAGGGGTCAGGCGCGTTCGAAGATCGCCGCGATGCCCTGGCCGCCGCCGATGCACATGGTCACCAGGGCGTAACGGCCGCCAGTGCGGTGCAGTTCGTGGATGGCCTTGGTGGCGATGATGGCGCCGGTCGCGCCTACCGGGTGACCCAGGGCGATGCCCGAGCCGTTCGGGTTGACCTTGGCCGGGTCCAGATCCAGTTCCTGGCTGACTGCGCAGGCTTGCGCGGCGAACGCGATGTTGGCTTCGACCACGTCCATGTCGGCGACGGTCAGGCCGGCGCGCTTGAGTGCCAGGCGGGTGGCCGGGATCGGGCCCAGGCCCATCAGTGTCGGTTCGACGCCGGCGTGGGCGTAGCTGACCAGGCGGGCGAGTGGGCGCAGGTTGTTGACCTGTACTGCAGCGCCGGTGGCCATCACCAGGGCGGCAGCACCGTCGTTCAGGCCGGAGGCGTTGCCGGCGGTGACCGAGCCGTCCTTCTTGAAGGCTGGCTTCATTGCAGCCAACTGCTCCAGGGACGTGGCGCGTGGGTGTTCGTCGACGCTGAACAGTTTGGTGCCCTTGCGATCCGCGATTTCCACGGTCGCGATCTGATCAACGAAGTAGCCGTTGGCAATCGCATGGGCGGCGCGTTTCTGGTCTTCGAAAGCCAGGGCATCCTGCATTTCGCGGGTGATGCCGTTGTGTTCAGCGACGTTTTCCGCAGTGATGCCCATGTGGATGTTGTGGAACGGGTCATGCAGGATGCCCAGCATGTAGTCGACGGCCTGGACATTGCCCATGCGCGCGCCCCAACGGGCGGATGGCAGCAGGTAGGGCCCGCGGCTCATGGATTCGGCACCGGCGCCGACGGCGATGTCGGCATCGCCCAGCATCAAGGTCTGAGCCGCGCTGATGATTGCTTGCAGGCCGGAGCCGCAGAGGCGGTTGACGTTGTAGGCCGGGGTTTCTTTCGGGATGCCGGCGTTCATCGCGGCGACCCGGGAGATGTAGGCGTCACGGGTTTCGGTCGGGATCACGTGGCCCATCACCAGATGGCCGACCAGCGCTGGATCGACGGCGGCCCGTTCCAGGGCGGCTTTCACGGCGGTGGTCGCGAGCTCGGCCGGTGGCACGTCCTTGAGGGCACCGCCGAAGGTGCCAATGGCGGTACGGGCGGCGCTGACGACGAAAATTTCCGGAGTGTTCATGGCTGTGTTCCTTTCGGTGGATTCTTATCTGTACTGCGATTGAGCAGGGCGTTCAAGGCGGTTTTCGCCTCAGCGGTGTTCAGCCGCTGAATGAACAGCAAATTTTCTTCGCGCAGGGTGGCTTGCAGTTCGGCCATGCCGGCCTGCGTCATCAGTTGCCGGGACTCGCGCAAGGCTTGCGGGGGCATCGCCAGAAAGCGCTGGGCGATCCTGGCCGCCGCGGCCAGGCATTGTTCGCCGTCATCGAAGACAGCGTTGGCCAGGCCCCAGGCCACCGCTTCGCTGCCATCGAGGCTGTCGCCCAACAGTAGCAAACTCGCGGCGCGGGCGTGGCCCAGGCGCCGTGGCAGCAGCAGGCTGGCGCCGAACTCGGGGCACAGGCCCAGGTTGACGAACGGCGTGCGCAGCTTGGCGTTGCGGGTCACCAGCACCTGGTCGCAATGCAGCAGCAGGGTGGTGCCGATGCCGATGGCAGCGCCGCACACCGCCGCAATCAACGGCTTTTGCAGGTGGGTCACGGCGCGCATCAGGCGGAAGGCCGGGCTGTCCAGGTGCGTCGGCGGATCTTGCAGGAAGTCCACCAGGTCGTTGCCACTGGTAAAGCAATTCGGGCCACCGGTCACGATGACTACGCGGATTTCGTCGTTCTCGTCAGCCGCAAACAGCAGGTCGGCCAAGCGCGTGTACATGCCGTTGGTCAGGGCATTGAGCTTGTCCGGGCGATCGATGGTCAGTGTCAGCACGCCATCGCGATGGTCTTGCTTGATCAGGTCGGTCATTGCTGGCTCTTGCAGAGTCGGTTCGACGGCCACTTTAAGCGTCAGGTTAGCCCCGCAGCTATGACAAAACGGGTCAACCGACCTGATGCTTTTTGCCATATCGTGCCGTCAAAGCGGCCCACACACCCATTCGGGGTATGGTGCCGTCGGGCTAATCCACCAATAGTAGGGTCATCCGCTCATCCAGAGCCGAACTCGCTTGATAAGGTGCATTTGCTATGGGCAAGACACTGCTTAAGGTGATTTCCAGTCTGTTTGTTGTACCCCTGACCCTGAGTGCCCACGCTGGCGAGGTGAACGACAGCAATACGCTGCGGCTATATAACTGGGCGGACTACATCGGCGAGAAAACCCTGGCCGATTTCGAGAAGGCCACCGGTATCAAGGTGATCTACGACACCTTCGATGCCTATGAAACGGTGCAGGCCAAGTTGCTCACCGGTCACTCCGGGTACGACCTGATCGTGCTCAATGCGTCCCTCGCGCCGCCGCTGATCCAGGCCAAGGTGTTCCAGCCACTGGATAAAAAGCTGCTGCCGGGCTGGAGCAACCTGGACCCGAAAGTCCTGCACGACCTGCAAGGGTTCGACCCGGGCCCGACCTACTCTGCGCCTTATACCTGGGGCAGCAACGGCATCACCTACAACGTCGACAAGATCAAGGAGCGCATGCCGGATGCGCCGATCGGCTCGCTGGCGATGATTTTCGATCCGAAGATCGTCTCGCGCTTCGCCGACTGCGGTGTGACCCTGGTCGATGCGCCCACGGAAGTGATCCCCCTGGCCCTCAAGTACCTCGGTCGCGATCCACGTAGCGCCAAGCCTGAGGACCTGAAGGCAGCGCAGGAATTGCTGTTGTCGGTGCGGCCGTACATCCGCAAATTCGACTCGGTCAACTACCTGACCAGCCTGCCCAACGGCGACGTATGCATGGCCATGACCTGGTCCGGCGACTACGCCACCGCCATGGCCCGCGCCGAAGAAGCCAAGTTGAACATCAACCTGTCCTATTTCATTCCCAAGGAAGGCTCGTTGATCTGGTTCGACAACATGTACATCCCGGCCGACGCGCCCCATGTCGCCAATGCCCACAAGTTCCTTGAATACCTGATGCAGCCGCAGGTGATGGCGGACGTCACCGACTACATCCATTACGCCAACAGCAACGCGGCAGCCACGCCGCTGTTGAACGCCGACGTGCGCAACAACCCGGCGATTTACCCCGATGAAGCCACCCGCGAACGGCTGTTCCCGCAGAAGACCCAGGACGCCAAGGACATGCGGGCCATGACCCGGGTCTGGAGCACCGTGAAAAGCGGCATCTGATTCGTTCGATCGTTAGTCAATCCGGTTAGAGGTTTATTGTTATGGCGACGCCAACACGCAGCGTTTTTTCCCCGGCGGACGAGTCCCGGCTGGTCAAGGCCGACAAGGCCCATCATATGCACGGCTATCACGTGTTCGACGAGCATGCCGAACAGGGTTCCTTGAACATCGTCGCTGGCGACGGCGCCTATATCTACGACACCCAGGGCAATCGCTTTCTCGATGCCGTGGGCGGCATGTGGTGCACCAACATTGGCTTGGGTCGGGAGGAAATGGCCGAGGCCATCGCCGATCAGGTGCGGCAACTGGCTTATTCCAACCCGTTTTCCGACATGTCCAATAACGTCGCCATCGAGCTGTGTGAAAAACTCGCCAGCCTGGCCCCGGGCGACCTCGACCACGTGTTCCTGACCACCGGCGGCTCGACCGCCGTGGACACCGCTTACCGGCTGATCCAGTACTACCAGAACTGCCGTGGCCTGCCTGAAAAGAAGCACGTCATCGCCCGTTTCAACGCGTACCACGGCTCCACCACGCTGACCATGTCGATCGGCAACAAGGCCGCCGACCGGGTGCCGGAGTTCGATTACGCCAACCCGCTGATCCACCACGTGTCCAATCCCAACCCCTACCGCGCGCCGGATGGTATGGACGAGGCGCAGTTCCTCGAGTTCCTGGTCAAAGAGTTCGAAGACAAGATCCTCTCGATCGGCGCAGACAAGGTCGCCGGCTTCTTCGCCGAGCCGGTGATGGGCTCGGGCGGGGTGATCATTCCACCGAAGGGTTACCTCAAGCGCATGTGGGAAGTCTGCCAGCGCTACGACATCCTGTTCGTGGCCGACGAGGTGGTGACGTCGTTCGGGCGCCTGGGCAAGTTCTTCGCCTCCCTGGATGTGTTCGACATGCAGCCCGACATCATCACCACCGCCAAGGGCCTGACCTCGGCTTACCTGCCGCTGGGGGCGTGCATCTTTTCCGACCGTATCTGGAAAGTCATCGCCGAGCCAGGCAAGGGCCGTTGCTTTACCCACGGCTTCACCTACAGCGGGCATCCGGTGTGCTGCACGGCGGCGCTGAAAAACATCGAGATCATCGAACGGGAAAACCTGCTGGCCCACGTCGACGATGTCGGTGGCTATCTGGAACAACGCCTGGCGACGTTGCGCGATCTGCCCCTGGTGGGTGATGTGCGCTGCCTGAAACTGATGGCGTGCGTGGAGTTCGTCGCCGACAAACGCACCAAGGCGTTGTTTGCTGACGAAATCAACATCGGCGAGAAAATTCATGTACGCGCCCAGGCCCGGGGCCTGTTGGTGCGGCCGATCATGCACCTGAACGTGATGTCGCCGCCGCTGATCCTCACCTATACCCAGGTCGATGAAATCGTCGAGATCCTGCGGCTGTGCATTCTCGAAGTGGCGGCCGAGCTTGAGGCGAGCGGACAGTACGCCGGCCAATGATTTCGTCGGCCAGGCTGTTACCAAGGACTTGCCCAGCCGCTAGACTGCGGGGCATGAGCAGACCAAACGACGATACGCTGATCGCGGTGCCCTTCGGGGCATTGCATAAATGGCATGGGGGCATGCGCGAGGCCTTCGCCCATGTCGATGAGCCTGACGCATTGCAATACCTGGTGTCGGCGCTGGGCCAACTGGTGTCCATCGAGTCGGTGATGATCAGCCTGGAACGCAAGGACCGTGCACCGCAGTTGCTGCATCAGCGCGGCATTGCGCAGGAGTACCAAGTCTCGATTCTCGAGCGCTATTTCGCCGGGGGCTATCTGCTCGATCCGTTCTGCCTGGCGGTGGAGCAGGGACTGGCGCAGGGCTTCTATCACCTTGCGGACATTGCGCCGGACAACTTCTTCGACAGCGACTATTACAAGACCTATTACCTGAAGGCCAACTGTTCGGAAGACAGCTACTACATCGTCGATACGGGCAATGACACGAAAATCTCCGTGAGCCTGTTTCAAGGTTTTGGCGGTGCATGCCTGGGCGTCGAGCAGTTGAACCTGCTGCGCGCCGTCGAACCGCTGGTGCGCGAATTCATCAGCGAGTTCAGCCGGCGTGGCCTGCAGCGCAGTAGCGAGATCCAGGGCAATGACGATCAAGGCCTGCGCGATGATCTCAAGCATCGGGTGCAATTGGCGTTCGAGCATTTCGGTAGCGACCTGCTCACCGAGCGCGAGCGCGAAGTGGCGCACATGGTGCTTCGGGGCCACTCGGTGAAATCCACGGCCAGCCAGATGAACATCTCCCCGGAAACCGTGCGCATGCACCGCAAGAATCTGTATTTGAAGCTGGAGGTGGGGTCGCAGTCGGAGTTGTTTGCGTTGTTTATCGAGTGGCTGCGCGGGCATTGAAAGTCAAAAGCTCGTCGGAACGCGGCCCGAACCACCTCAAACCCTGTGATTCATTCAAGGGTTCGAGTGATTGATGACATGACCCGGCTGCGCGTATAGATCGATACCCAGTGCGTGAATCACTTTCAAAACCGTATTAAAGCGTGGTTTTGCGCCTGGAGCGAAGGCCTTGTACAGACTTTCGCGACCCATTCCGGAATCTTTGGCTACCTGTGTCATGCCACGGGCCTTTACCACATACCCGACGGCACGAAGAAATTCCTCATTGTCACCGTCCGCTAGCACCTGGGACAGGTATTCGCTGATGGCCTCATCGCTGTCGAGCAGAGTCGCCATGTCGAAAGTCGTCAAGGTCTGGCTCACGGTTAAACCTCCTTTGCCATTTTTTTTGCACGTTTGATATCAGCGTTTTGTGATGATTTGTCGCCCCCGGCGAGCAGGACGATGACGACACTCATGCGTATCGTGAAGTAAACCCGGTATCCGGCACCCACATCCGGACAAGATAATTCATTGCGCGACTGTATCCAAGTGGATACAGCTGCGCAGTCAGACACTTCTTGGATTGCCGACGGTTTTTCCGCGAAATGAGTAGGACTGTGTGGTACAGCGAGGAAATTTTATGGGAGCTAGTCCGCCCCCACATTTGATCTGTGGTTGACCGCAAGATCTGCGGTCAACCAGATAGCTGATCAATCTTCGCGCTTAACTACCAGCGTCAGAATGTCATAACTGGCCACCAGCTCACCCAGCTGGTTGGTCACTTCCACATCCCACGCCACCACCCCTTGCGGGATGCCTTGCGGGCTTTTCTTGCCCTGGTCGATCCTATTTAGACGGATCAATCCGATCCAGCGCCCGATTCAATGCCAGTTCGCCCAGCGCTTGACCTGGGCAATGCTTCTTTCTTCGGCGCTGTGGCTTTCGCAAAGTAACGTGAGGGCCTTCTTGCATGCGCTCAGACGCGTCCTACGCACCCATCAGAAACGCCCTATTTCCACCTCGACCGACTTCGTAAAAGCTGGCGAGCGTCGGCACGCGGATGGTTACAAAAATCCTCTGCTGCCTAAGCGTCTGCCGGCCCTCCGATGCTGACAGTTTCGCTGCCCGATTCCCTTCCGTTACAAGGAACGTACACGCCATGGCAAAGCTGCTCGACTGGATTTTTGGACGTCACTACGACTCAACCACCCCCAGGACCATGCCCCCGGTCGGGTCAACGCGCGAACTCCAACCCATATCCCCAACGACGGCCCCAAAAACCGACGACTTGCCGCCGCTGAAAAACTGGTGCCACCCGTTCAAGGACACGCGCGACCCATTGCAGCAACTGACCCACCTGGCCAACGCTGCCGCCGGTTACTACCCTCTGGGCCGCAATGGCCTGTGGCACGGCGGCGTACATTTCGACAGCGGTACCGCCTTGGGCCTGAAGCAATCCAGCATGCACTGCCTGGCCGACGGCGAAGTGGTGGCTTACCGCATCGATACGTACTCGCCGACAACGACGTACTTCGACAATGAAGAAGTTGAAAAACCCTTCTCGCGCAACTTCGTGCTGATCCGCCATCACCTGCAGCCACCCGCGATTCAGGACAGCAAGGAGACACCCCCAAGCCTGATCTTCTACAGCCTGTACATGCACCTGCAGGATAGGGAGAAGTATGACGAAGATCCGACCCTGGCGCGCCCGGGATTCTGGCCCGAAGTGCATCGGGTCAAGGCCACGGCGAACGATCCCCATCCTGACGATCCCGAACAACGCGGCGTGTACGTTTACTATCGCCCCTGGTCCGACAAGGTCGCAGACTTCTTGCCCCGCGGCGCCGAAGTGATCATCAGCGGCGACGGCGAGTACCGCCGCCTGGAAAATCGCATGGGCCCGACCAGCCTGAGCAACGCCGATGGCTCGCTGCGCGGCTACCTCGCGTCCCAGTTCCTGCAATCGGTGGTGGACGGCCAGCATCGCATCGAAACGGCTAGGGGAGCACTCAAGGTGCGCCGGGAAGCCAGCCTGCACAGCAAGGAAATCAGCGAGTTGCCCAAAGGCACGATCGTCACCGTCAGCGGTAAAGGGGAATTTTGCAAGCTGGAACGGGTCACGCAGTTGGTACAGTTCGCTGCGCTGCAAAGCGTACTGGAACCGCTGGCGACGGACCGGATCGTAGTCCTCGACACCCCCGTCGCGATCAAGGCGGGAGACTTGATCGGTCACGTCGGCCTGTATCAGGACGGTGGCGCGAGCCAGCCGGAAAAGAAGCTGCACCTGGAAACGTTCAGTGGTGATGACGTCGAGGCGTTCATCGACGCCAGTCGGGTTTGGGCCGATCGCCTGCCGGAAAAAGACCGAACCTGGCTGAAACTCGCCAAGGGCACACCCGTAGTGCCGCCTGAAAGCAATAACACCGCTGCGAAACTACAGATGGCGAGTGCTTCCAGCCCACTCAGTGCTGCCGACTTGCTGGTCCCGAAGAAGTTGCTCGATGATCTGCCAACAGACCGAAAAATCCAGGTGCCCGCGACCCCGACGCGCGAGGCTCACACCTGGTATCGCCTGGCAAATTTGCTGCACGACGCCAATAACAAACCTCTCGATGGCTGGGTCTGTGAAGAGCCAGGCGTAACGCCTTGGGTCAGTCCGTGGGCTTGGGAAGGCTACGACGTCATCATCGACTACAGCCGACCCAAACACTTGATGGCCTCTTTTCTCAGCGCCGTCGACCGTTTCACCGAAGCACAACGCGAGCGTTATCGTCCCATTGCCGAAAAAGACGACAAGGGCCCGATGAAAAGCCGGTTGTACGAGATCATCGATCGCAATCGCGATGGCAAGCTGACAGCCACTGAATTGCAGGCAGCTCTTGAACTGCCGGCTCATGCGCAGTCGATTTCGCAGATGATCCTGTACAAGGAAAGCGAGTGGTTTCACCAGCCGAAGATATGGGACGCATTGGATGACTTGCTCGGCCATAGCGGCTCGACGCCGCACTTGAACTGGTTGGCGGAGAAGCAGCGGATTGCAGAGATGGGGTGGTGGAAGGAAGTCGCGGAACAGGTGGGGTTGCCTTCTTGGGGGAGTGCGTATCACTTTCACCCGATTGGGTTGATGGGGATTTTTAGCTGCAACCGATTTAAGTTCACCCTTGAGGTTATGAAACGTATTTATCCGGAACTCAGTGAAAGCCGTTACGGCGACTTGCAAAAAATCGCTGACGAGCTAAATGGAAATATCGACTTCTTCAAATTAGATACTCCGCTGAGAAGAACTCACTTTTTTGCGCAGATAAAACAAGAAACAGGTGAGGATTTATCGATAGATGAGAAGTTTGTCTATGAGGCCGGCGCGTTGATCGACCTATTCAGTTATTTCAAGAACAACCCGGAAGAAGCAATGCGATACGGGTACAAAACCAAGGCAGGAAAAATCAAAGAAAGCGGCCTGCCTATGACCCGATCCGATTATGAGGCTATCGCCAACGGGGCATATGGGGGACGCACCGATCTCGGCAATCGAGGGATTTCAAGCGGTGATGGATGGAAGTATAGAGGCCGCGGTCTGAAGCAGTTGACAGGACTGCACAATTACACCGCATTTCAACGTTGGCACTCAGCATTCTCAACGCACTGGCCAAACGAAAAGATTGACTTCGTTGCGAACCCCGAGTTGTTAATTGAAATGAAATATGCAGTCAGATCTGCTGCAAGTTTCTGGCTAAGTAATAAACTGTATGAGGTGGCAGACAAAGGCAGCGCTCCGGAGATTGTTGACTTAATAACTGCCGTTGTAAATAAGCATACCAAAAGCCACTCTGACAGAAGAAGTCATTTTAGAAAACTTTGGAGTTATGAGGTTTTGGAATGAAAAAAATATTGACGATCTGCTTGGCTGTAATAGCCCTCGTACAAGTTAAGAGCTGGGCAAAAGACCCATACGTAGACATAAATTCAACTATGTGCGAAAAAGGCGAGAATATTTATATCAGCTGCGCATTTAATACCAATACGGATGAGTATAGCTACGTTGGAAAAGTTGCTTCAATCTGCGCAAAATCGAATTCATCACCAGACAGCGGTTATGTTCAGTATCGCTATGGACTACCGTCTTACGGTGCTGGTCGGGCAGAAATAGAGATGCAGTTCCCCGAAAAAAAAATTCCTCCAAAAGGAATATTTACTATTTACACATCGGTAAATCCTGAAACTATTGGAAGCGCGCTGCGTTTTACAAACGGCAAATACACTTATTCATTCGAGAATTTGACATCCTTTGGCTACAGAGTTGTCGCCAGAAAACAAGATGAGAAGGTTCTCAATAAAAACTGCAAGCTTCCCGGCATAAACTACTTAACAGATGATGCATATCAAGGCATACAAACGATAGAGTTCAACAAGACAAAAATATCAAATACGGATAATTGAGCTTGCGCAAACTTAGGTGAGGGGAAACTTATGTGGCTAATAAGAATAACCGGGCTGTTTATTGGCTGCTTGCTTGGGTCGACAGCTATTGCGGGCAATGTAGAATGTAGCGGCATTGGTCTTCGGGAAGCCTATAGCTCTTTAGATATACATGGGGCCAAGGCATGTTTTGTCTATACTATGGCAAGTACGGAAAATGAAGAGAAGCATTCCCGAGACCCGAATGGAATATCCCTTTATTCAGTTGTTCCATCTAAAAGCCCAAAGCTTGTTTACGAGTTTCCATACTTGGGTACGGAAGGAGTAATCACTGACGCATTTTTTCTGCCCGTTGGGGAGGGGGGAGAAGACCTTTTATTCGTCGTACATCGAATGGAGATTCCAAGGGTGTGGGATCCGGCAAGCGATATTTACGATGTTAGTGTTTTTAGATTGGAGGCGGATACTCTACTTCTGGATAAAAAGCTCACTCGTTTTTTTCAT
Organism: Pseudomonas sp. MHK4; assembly: GCF_054600775.1. Taxonomy (NCBI): domain Bacteria; kingdom Pseudomonadati; phylum Pseudomonadota; class Gammaproteobacteria; order Pseudomonadales; family Pseudomonadaceae; genus Pseudomonas; species Pseudomonas sp. MHK4. The sequence continues at coordinate 114,412 of NZ_BAAIAK010000009.1, forward strand.
TTGGGTGGAGATGATATGGATAAGCAAGGGAGAACAACGTATGTGTATCCGTATAAAGACAAAAAAAGCATTGAGAAAGCGGTAAGTTCACCTTTGTTTCACGCCATCCTTACTAGCAAAGTAATCACCGGCTCCATTATGGAAAAAACATTTCTTTATGATGGCGGTTCGGAGCCGTTGCTGCAGTATGCACCAAAGATGTATTTAATTAAGGGGGACAAAATTTTAGCGGAAGATTCGTGGGGTGGATGGTGTAGGATTTCATATCAAACAACAATAAAGAAAATCACAAAATGGACACAGTGCAAGTCAATTAATTTTTTGGAGAGTTAGGTGAAATCATGCCAATCAGACTGGATAAAATACCTCCTCTAGCTTTGCGCCCTCAACGACCACGATTTTTACTTTGGCTCGGCCTGTTGTTGCTGTTTTGTTTGCTGGGTACAGGAGGGACGCTGTTGTTCGGCGATGAAACGCTACGCGAGCGGCCTCCGGATTTATGGCGTGAGGCCTTGAGCATTCCACTCCTGGCTTGGTGCGTGCTGGGTTTCGTGCGAGTGATGCTGTACGTCGGCGAACAAGGTGCTGCCGATGGTTGGGATGAAGCTCGCGAAGAAGACATGAGCCGCAAGCTTCGTCGGGGGCGTCGCTCGCAGCAGGTGTTGGCAGTGAGCTTGCAAACTGCGCTTCGAAAACCAGAGGATACACCTGCAATACAACTGGAAGCTCTGTTGAGTGGGACGATGGCGATGCAGTCACAAGCGTCCAGGATGGATGGAGCAACACTGCGCCATAGTTGTTTATCCTGCGACGCGGATGAAAATCCGGAAGCGGATTTGCTGAGTATATGGGCGCAGACGCTCGCCGATCTGGCGCCCACTTTGGCGCGGTTGCCTGATAATCAGCCGCTGGCCTTGTTGCTGGACGTCAACAGCAGTTTGCCCGAGGACCAATGGCGCCGAGTCTGGCGACAGGCATGGCGTGAATCCGGTATTCGTCAGCCCGTTACCTCTGTCGATGGCAGCGGTCTGGCTGCGCTGGACCAGTGGCTCGACCAGCTTATTGACGATCGGGCGATGCTGATGGTGTTGGCCGTGCAGTTTGCGCCACAGCAACCTGAAGGCACGGCGGAAGCCGCCGTCGGCTTGTTGTTTGGCAACCGCATGACACAAACCACATTAGCGCCACTAGCCTATCTTCACCGCCCGGAGCAGGAGCGCAAATCCACCTCCGATGACCTGCTTTACGCTACGCGCCAGGCCCTTGATTGGGTGCCGCTTGAATCGACATCCATCGAGAGAGTTTGGCGAGTGGGTATCGACGCGCAACGGGCTGTCGCTGTCGCGAGCGTATTGAGTAAGGTCCCCATGCCAGCCAAGAAGACGGGGTTGGGTGATCTGGATGCAATGTTGGGTCATCCAGGCGGCGCGTCACCTTGGGTAGCCATCGCGGCTGGGACACAGGCGATTGCGCGGGGTGTCGGACCGCAATTCATCTTCAGTGGCGGCAGTGCGGCTGGGCTGTGGGGTACGGTGTTGATGCCAGCATCAGCACTTTTGAAAGGAGAATGTAGCTCTGGCGGTTGACCACAGACCTGTGGGCCGGCGAGTTCAAATGTGTGCGGGCTTGCTCGCGAATGCGGTGTATCAGGCAACAGTAATGTTGAATGTCAATCCGCCTTCGCGAGCAAGCCCGCTCCCACAGGGTTGGTGGTTGCCCACAGACATTTGGTCAGCCAATAACCCTGTTCAAGGTCAGTCTTCGCGTTTGACCACCAGCGTCAGAATGTCATAACTGGCCACCAGCTCACCCAGCTGGTTGGTCACTTCCACATCCCACGCCACCACCCCTTGCGGGATGCCTTGCGGGCTTTTCTTGCCCTGGTCGATCTTGCGTTTGCAGGTCAGGCGCGCCTGGATGGTGTCGCCGATGCCCACCGGGTTGATGAAGCGCAGGGTGTCCAGGCCGTAGTTGGCCAGGACCGGGCCGACACCAGGGGATACGAACAGCCCGGCGGCCGCCGACAGCACGAAGTAACCGTGGGCGATGCGCTTGCCGAACTGCGATTCCTTGGCGGCGATGTCATCGAAGTGCATGTAGAAGTGATCGCCCGACAGGCAGCCGAAGTTCACCAGGTCCGCCTCGGTGACGGTACGACGGTGAGTCAGCAGCGATTCGCCGATCTGCAGGTCCTGGAAGTAGCGGCGGAACGGATGCACCTCGGTTTCGATGACCTTGGCGCCGCGCACGTATTCGCCTGTGACCGCAGCCAGCATGGTTGGCGAACCTTGTACCGCCGCGCGTTGCAGGTAGTGTTTCACCGCGCGCAGGCCGCCGAGTTCTTCACCGCCGCCGGCACGACCCGGGCCGCCGTGCTTGAGTTGCGGCAGTGGCGAGCCGTGGCCGGTGGATTCGCCGGCGCAGTTGCGATCCAGAACCAGCAGACGTCCGTGCAAGGCTGCCGCGACCGGAACGGCTTTGGCGGCGATTTGTGGATCTTTGGTGATCAGGCTGGCCACGAGGCTGCCTTTACCGCGTGCGGCCAGCGCCAATGCTTCGTCGAGATCGTCATAGGCCATCAAAGTACTGACCGGACCGAACGCTTCGATGTCGTGGGCTCCGCCTTCGGCGTGCGGGTCGCGAGCTTGCAGCAGGGTCGGGGCGAAGAACGCGCCCTTATCGACATTTTCACCGCGCGGTTCAAAGCCGTCGCGGGCGCCGAACAGCATGTCGCTGCTCTGCAACAGGGCTTCCAAACGTTCGGCCACGTCTTTCTGCTGGTCGTGGGAGGCCAGCGCGCCCATGCGCACACCTTCCACCGACGGGTCACCGACCACCACTTTGGCCAGGCGATCACGCAAGCGGGTAGCAACGGCGTCGATGTGTTTGGCCGGGACGATGGCGCGACGGATGGCGGTGCATTTCTGCCCGGCCTTGGTGGTCATTTCCCGGGCGACTTCCTTGATGAACAGCTCGAATTCTTCGTCGTCCGGTGTGACGTCCGGCGCGAGGATCGCGCAGTTCAGCGAGTCGGCTTCGGCGGTGAACGGCACCGAGTTGCGGATCAGGTTCGGGTTGACCCGCAGCTTGGCCGCGGTGTCGGCGGAACCGGTGAAGGTCACCACGTCCTGGCCTTGCAGGCGGTCGAGCAGGTCGCCGGTGCCGCCGATGATCAGTTGCAGGCTGCCCGCCGGGAGCAGGCCGGATTCGTCCATCAGGCGCACCACGGCTTCGGTCAGATAGCTGGTGGCGCTGGCCGGTTTGACGATGCATGGCATGCCGGCGAGGAAGCTCGGGGCGAATTTTTCCAGCATGCCCCAGATCGGGAAGTTGAAGGCGTTGATGTGCACGGCCACGCCACCGCGCGGCACCAGGATATGGGTGCCGGCGAAGGTGCCCATTTTACTCAGTTGCAGCGCCGGGCCTTCGTGGACCACGTTACCCGATGGCAGCTCGCGCGCGCCGAGGCTGGCGTAGGTGAACAGGGTGCTGTTGCCGCCCTCGATGTCGATCCAGCTGTCGGCACGGGTCGCGCCGCTGTGGTGGGAAATCGCGTAGAGCTGTTCCTTGCGTTCGCTCAGGTACAGGGCCAGGGCCTTGAGGCGCTGGGCGCGTTGCTGGAAGTCCAGCGCCATCAGGCCGCTGACGCCTTGGCGGCGACCGTGTTCGATGGCTTCGGCGAAGTCCGGACGCTCTTCGTGGGTACGGAAGATTTCATGGCCGTCGAGTGCGCTGCGCAGCACTTGTGCGCCTTGTTGACCGATCCAGCGACCGGCGATGAAGCTCTGCAGAGTAGGGGCATGCAGTTTAGGTGAAGAGGACATCAGGATTGCTCCAGGTTTGGTCAGTGTCTGGCGCGGCCGCAACCGCGCCCTTCAAATTGAGGGTCAGTGCTGGCTGGCGCCCGAGGCGCCGATGCCGGTCATGGAACGAATGAACTGCGCCAGGTAACGACCGCGCTCAAGGGCTGCACGGGACGATCGGTCAGTGACGGAAAACAGCCACGCGCTGAAAAAGGCCAGGCTCATGGAAAACAGCGCCGGATTGGAGTAGGGGAACAGCGCCTTGTCGTGATGCAGCACGTTGACCCACACCGCCGGGCTCAGCACCAGCAGGACAATGGCCGATACCAGCCCCATCAGACTGCCGATGACCGCGCCACGGGTGGTCAGGCCTTTCCAGTACATCGAAAGGAACAGCACCGGGAAATTCACCGACGCGGCGATGGCCAGCACCAGGCCGGACAGGAAAGCAATGTTCTGCGATTCGAACAGCAGGCCGAGGATGATCGCCAGCACGCCAATGCACAGGGTGGCGATTCGCGACACGCGCATCTCCTGCTGTTCCGTGGCCTGGCCCTTGCGCATCACGCAGGCATACAGGTCATGGGACACCGCCGAGGCGCCGGACAGCGCCAGCCCGGCGACCACCGCCAGAATGGTGGCGAAGGCGACCGCCGAGATGAAGCCGAGGAACAGGTTGCCGCCCACGGCCTGGGCCAGGTGCACGGCGACCATGTTGCCGCCGCCGATGATTGCGCCGTTGGTGTCACGGAACGCTGGATCGGTGCCGACCATGACGATTGCGCCGAAGCCGACGATGATCAGCAGCAAGTAGAAGTAGCCGATGAAACCGGTGGCGTAGAACACGCTTTTACGCGCTTCCCTGGCATCGCTGACGGTAAAGAAACGCATCAGGATGTGCGGCAGGCCGGCGGTGCCAAAGATCATGCCCATCCCCAGGGAAATCGCATCGATCGGGTTGGACAGCAAGCCGCCGGGGGCCATGATCGCGCTGCCCTTGGCATGCACGGCGGTGGCGCCGGCGAACATCGCTTCGGTACTGAAACCGAAATACTTGAGCACCATGAACGCCATGAAACTGGTGCCGAACAACAGCATCACTGCCTTGATGATCTGCACCCAGGTGGTGGCGAGCATGCCGCCGAAGGTGACGTAGAACACCATCAGCACGCCGACCAGCATCACCGCATAGAGGTAGTCGATGCCGAACAGCAATTCGATCAGCTTGCCGGCACCGACCATCTGCGCCACCAGGTACATCAGCGCCACGGTCAGCGTGCCGAACGCCGAAGTCAGGCGCACGGGCGTCTGTTCCAGGCGATAGGAAACCACATCGGCAAAGGTGTATTTGCCGAGGTTGCGCAGGCGTTCGGCGATCAGGAACAGGATGATCGGCCAGCCGGCCAACACGCCCAAGGCGTAGAGCAAACCGTCGTAGCCGTTGAGGAACATCATCGCGGAAATGCCGAGGAAGGAGGCTGCCGAAATCATGTCGCCAGCAATCGCCAGACCGTTCTGCAAGCCGGTCATACCGCCACCGGCGGTGTAGAAATCACTGGTCGAGCGGGTGCGCAACGCGGCCCAGCGCGTCACACCGAGGGTGAACAGGACGAACACCATGAACATGCCGATGGCGTTCCAGTTCAATGGACGGGACGCGCCCTCGGCGGCCACCGCAAGGTCAGTGACCAACGCCAACGGCAGCAGGAACAACGCGAGAAGGCGGCTCATCGGGCGCACTCCTGCTTGAGTTTTTCATTCAGCGGGTCGATCACGTTGTTGGCGCGATAGACATAGAAACCGGTCAAGGCAAAGGCCAGCACCACGATCACCACACCCACCAGCATGCCCACGGTAGTCACGCCGCCGCTCAGGGATTGGCCGAGGGTTGCGGGGGAGAACGCCACCAGCAGGACGAAGCCGAAATAGATCACCAGCATGATCAGCGACAGCGACCAGTACAGCGCCTGCTTGCGGCGTACCAGCTGGATGAAGTCGGGGTGCTGGCGGATGAGTTCTACTTCCTGGGGTGTCATGACGCGCGCTCCTTTGTTGTTTTTGTTTTGGGTGAAACAGTGTATTCGGGTCGATCACTGACCCCTGTAGGAGCTGGCTTGCCAGCGAAGGCGGCCTGAAAACATACAGGGATCTCAAGGGCCTCTTCGCTGGCAAGCCAGCTCCTACAGGGTTTCGCGTTGTTTCAGAGCTGGTCGAAATCCAGCACCACCTTGTCGCTGATCGGGAAGGCCTGGCACGACAGCACATAGCCGGCGGCTACTTCGTAGTCTTCCAGGGCGTGGTTGCTGTCCATTTCCACTTCGCCTTCGATGACTTTGCATTTGCAGGTCGAGCACACGCCAGCCTTGCACGAGTAGGGCAGTTCGGCGCCCTGGGCGTTGCCGGCGTCGAGGATGCTCTGGCTGTTGCGCGGCAGGTCGAAGGCCAGGGCGCGGCCGTCGCTGATCACGGTGATCTGGCTGACCGCCGCATCCACCTGGCGCGCCGCCTCGCGGGCCTCGCGTTTCTGCTGGCTGCCGGCAGCGGCGAAGAGTTCGAAGTGGATGCGCTCAGGTTGCATGCCCTTGGCCTTGAGGCTATCGCGCACGGTCTCGGTCATTTCCTGCGGGCCGCAGATGAAGGCGGCGTCGAGGGCCTTGACGTCGAGCCAGCGGCTGAACAGTTGCTCGCATTTCTCGGCGTTGATCCGGCCGTTGTACAGGTCGACATCCTGCTGCTCGCGGCTGAACACGAAGATCAGGTTCAAGCGCTGCAGGTAGCGGTTTTTCAGGTCTTCAAGCTGTTCGCGGAACAGTGCGCCGGAGCTGGAGCGATTGCCGTAGAGCAGGGTGACGCGGCTGTTGGGCTCGGTTTGCAGGGTGGTCTTGATGATCGACAGGATCGGCGTGATGCCGCTGCCGGCCGCGACGGCCAGGTAGTTGCCGTGGCGAGCAGGATCGAGTTCCACGCTGAAATGCCCGGCGGGCGGCATCACTTCCAGGCTGTGCCCGGCCTTGAGTTGTTCGTTGGCAAACGCGGAAAAACGCCCGCCCGCCACACGCTTGATGGCGACGCGCAGTTCGCCGTCGTTGACGCCGGTGCAGATCGAGTACGAGCGGCGCACTTCTTCGCCGTCCAGTTGGGTGCGCATCACCAGGTGCTGGCCCTGGGTGTAATGAAAGCTGTCTTGCAGGTCCTGCGGAATCTCGAAGGCGATGGACACCGCGTCACGGGTCTCGGTGCGCACGTCCTTGATGGTCAGGCTATGAAATTTGCTCATTGTTGTTCTCCAGCTGGGTCGGCCGATTCGCCGCTCAGATGCACTTGAAATAGTCGAACGGTTCCCGGCAATCGACGCAGCGGTACAACGCCTTGCACGCGGTTGAACCAAACTCGCTGAGCACTTCGGTGTGGGCGCTGCCGCATTGCGGGCAAAGGATCACCGGGCTCTCGCCGAGCAGGCTGCGCTTGCTGGTACTGCCCTCGGGCGGCGCGATGCCGTAGGCGCGCAGGCGTTCGCGGCCGCTGTCGCTGATCCAGTCGGTGGTCCAGGCCGGGGTCAATTTGCGCTCAAGTTGCGGCGCCTTGAATCCGGCGAGTTCCAGGGCCTGGCGGATATCGCCCTCGATCACTTCGGTGGCCGGGCAGCCGGAATAGGTCGGCGTGACCACCACGTGCAAGTGACCAGCCTGCCAGTCCAGGTCGCGGACGATGCCCAGGTCCACCACGCTGACCACCGGCACTTCCGGGTCCATGACTTCGCACAGGATCGCCCACGCGGCGGCCAGGTCGGTCGGTTGAACCGGCCGGGCGCCGAGGTCGCTGGCGATCAGCTCACCAGGTTGCATCGGGGTACGCTCGGGGCAGGAACTGCATTTCCGCCAGCAGGATGCCCAGGTGTTCGGTGTGCAGGCCCTTGCGTGCGTTCAGGTAGAAATAGCTTGGCGCAGCGGGCACGGGCAGGGTGGCGCTGGTGAAGATCTGGTCGACCTTGGCTTGCCACTGGGCGGCGACGCTGGCGATGTCCGGGGTGATGCCGGCTTCGCACAGGCGCTGCTCGCTGTCATCGGCGGCGATCAGTTCCACGGTGAAACGCCAGACTTCGGGGATGGCCGCGAGCATGCGCTGGTGGCTTTCCTCGGTGCCGTCGCCCATGCGCTCAATCCATTCGCCGGAGCGGCGCAGGTGATAGGTCACTTCCTTCACCGCCTTGGCGGCGATCCCGGCAATGCGCTCGTCGCTGGACTGGCTCAGACCCTGCAGCACCGGCAAATGCCAGGCGTCATAGAGGAACTGCTTGAGCATGGTCACCGCGAAGTCGCCGTTGGGTTGTTCCACCAGCAGCAGGTTGCGATAGGCGCGCTCGTCGCGGCGAAATGCCAGGTGATCGGCGTCGCGGCCGTCGTCCAGCAGTTCGGCGGCGTAGTCCAGCCAGTTGCGCGCCTGGCCTACCAGGTCGAGGCCGACGTTCATCAGCGCCAGCTCCTCTTCCAGCGCCGGCGCCTTGCCACACCATTGGCACAGGCGCTGGCCCTGGATCAGGGCGCTGTCGCCGAGGCGCAGGAGGTATTCGATCAGATCAGTCTTATTGTTCATGGTCGACCTCACATGTGCCCGACTTCGGCCGGCAACTCATAGAAGCTGGCGTGGCGGTAGACCTTGTCGTCCGACGGATCGAACAGCGGGTCTTTTTCATCCGGCGACGAAGCGGTGATCAACGCCGAAGGCACCACCCACAGGCTCACGCCTTCGCTGCGACGGGTGTAGAGCTCGCGCGCGTTCTCGATGGCCATGGTGGTGTCGGCGGCATGTACGCTGCCGACGTGTTTGTGGTTGAGGCCGTGCTTGCTGCGCACGAAAACTTCGAAGAGGGTCCACTCGGACATTTCAGTTACTCCACATCAGGTGGCCGACTCAGGCGGCGTTCTTGTTTTGTTTTTTGCGGGCGTGGGCGACGGCGGCTTCGCGAACCCAGGCGCCGTCTTCAATCGCCTTGCGGCGGGTGGCGACGCGTTCGGTGTTGCACGGGCCGTTACCCTTGAGCACTTCGTAGAATTCGCTCCACTGGATTTCACCGAAGTCGTAGTGACCGCGTTCGGCGTTCCACTTCAAGTCCGGGTCGGGGCAGGTGCAGCCCAGCAGTTCCAGTTGCGGGATGGTCTGGTCGATGAAGCGCTGGCGCAGTTCGTCGTTGCTCTGGCGCTTGATTTTCCAGGCCATGGATTGCGCGCTGTTCGGCGAGTGTTCGTCGCTCGGGCCGAACATCATCAGCGATGGCCACCACAGGCGGTTGATCGCGTCCTGGACCATGTCTTTTTGCGCCTGCGTACCGTGGCGCATCATGGTCAGGAGGATTTCGTAGCCCTGGCGCTGGTGGAAGCTCTCTTCCTTGCAGATACGCACCATGGCCCGGGAGTAGGGGCCGTAGGAGGTGCGCTGCAGCACCACCTGGTTGACGATCGCCGCACCATCCACCAGCCAGCCCACCGCGCCCATGTCGGCCCAGTTCAGCGTTGGGTAATTGAAGATGCTCGAGTACTTGGCCTTGCCGCTGTGCAGCTTGGCGATTTCTTCATCACGGTCGGCGCCCAGGGTTTCCATGGCGCTGTAAAGGTACAGGCCGTGACCGGCTTCGTCCTGGATCTTGGCCATCAACTGCAGTTTGCGTTTGAGGCTTGGCGCGCGGGTGACCCAGTTGCCTTCCGGGAGCATGCCGACGATTTCCGAGTGGGCGTGCTGGGAAATCTGCCGGATCAGGGTCTGGCGGTAGGCATCTGGCATCCAGTTCTTCGCTTCGATCTTGATTTCTGAATCGATTTTTTCCTGGAAGGCGCGTTCCTGTTCGGACATCTCCGAGAGGTCTTTTATGCGCTTTACGCCTGTTTCTACGAGCTGTGCGTACATTGGGGGTCTCCCGCCGTGAATCTGTTGAAGGCATGGAGAACTTTATAAGCGATACAGAATTTAATATCAAACATAAAATGACGTGTCGTATTTATTTTTTGTATCGCTTTCAGGTTGAGCGGTCCTTCATGAAACACCGTTCCCCTGTAGGAGCTGGCTTGCCAGCGAAAGCGGTGGCTCAGTTGGCAAATTTATCGACTGGACGGATGCCTTCGCTGGCAAGCCAGCTCCTACAGAGAGGGGTGTCTGTTTTTCATGAAAAAACCCAAAAAAAAGCCCCGCAAAAGCGGGGCCATAAGGGGTGCAGCAGTCATGCTTTAGGGCGTTTGTCCACTACGTGGCAAGCCTTGCCCTCGGAACGCTTGATCGAGTGGAACGGCTGCAACACGATCCGCGAACTGATCCCGATGTACGTCTTGATGTGCTTGCTCAACTCACCACAAACAGCCTTCTGCTGTTCGTCACTCAGGTGCTGATGTTCAGCTTTCAATTCAACATGCACATCCACGCTGTCCAGGTTGCCATTGCGATACAGATGGATCTCGTAGCACTCGGCAAGCTGTTTGACTTTGAGCACCTGCTCCTCGATCTGCGTAGGGAACACGTTGACCCCGCGGATGATCAGCATGTCGTCGCTGCGTCCGGTGATCTTGTCGATGCGCCGCATCGGCCGCGCGGTGCCCGGCAGCAGGCGCGTCAGGTCGCGGGTGCGATAGCGGATCATCGGCAGGGCTTCTTTGCTCAATGAGGTGAACACCAGTTCGCCCATCTGCCCGTCCGGCAGCACTTCGCCGGTGACCGGGTCGATGATTTCCGGGTAGAAGTGGTCTTCCCAGATGGTCGGGCCGTCCTTGGTTTCGGCGCATTCCATCGCCACGCCCGGGCCCATGATTTCCGAGAGGCCATAGATGTCCAGGGCGGTGATGCCCATGCGGGCTTCGATGGCGCTGCGCAGTTCGGCAGTCCATGGCTCGGCGCCGAAGATGCCCAGGCGCAGGGCCAGCTTGTGCGGGTCGATGCCCTGGCGCTCGATCTCGTCGGCGATGTTGAGCATGTAGGACGGCGTGACCATGATGATATCCGGCTGGAAATCCTTGATCAGCTGCACTTGTTTTTCGGTCTGGCCGCCGGACATCGGGATCACCGTGCAGCCCAGGCGTTCGGCGCCGTAGTGCGCGCCGAGGCCGCCGGTGAACAGGCCGTAGCCGTAGGAGATGTGCACCTTGTCGCCACGCCGGCCACCGGCCGCGCGGATCGAGCGCGCCACCACGTTGGCCCAGGTGTCGATGTCGTTCTGGGTGTAGCCGACGACGGTCGGTTTGCCGGTGGTGCCGCTGGACGCGTGCAAGCGCACGATGTCATGCATCGGCACGGCAAACATGCCGTAGGGGTAGTTGTCGCGCAGGTCGGACTTGGTGGTGAAGGGGAACTTCGCCAGGTCGTCGAGGGACTTGATGTCGTCCGGGTGCACGCCCAGCGCATCGAAGCGCTGACGATACAACGGCACATTGTTGTAGGCGTGGTTCAGGCTCCAGCGCAGGCGCTCCAGCTGATGCTGGCGCAGCTCGTCGATGCTGGCGGTTTCCAGCGGGTCCAGCATTGGGCCCAGGGCGGCATTGGCTATTGGCATGTTCATGTGTTCACTCGAATTGTTTTTGTGTTCCAGCCCTTTTGCGCAAGGGCTTTGAGTGCATGCCCCAAGGATACCTCTCGGCTCCTTGGGAATCGCGATTCTTTAGTGGGATAGACGCTCGATGATCAGCGCGATCCCCTGGCCGACGCCAATGCACATGGTGCACAGGGCGTAGCGGCCATTGCGTTCCTCAAGTTCATGCAGGGCGGTGGTGACCAGGCGTGCGCCGCTCATGCCCAACGGGTGACCCAGGGCGATGGCGCCGCCGTTGGGGTTGACCCGTGGGTCGGTGTCGCTCAAGCCCAATTCGCGCAGTACCGCCAGGCCCTGCGCGGCAAAGGCTTCGTTGAGCTCGATCACGTCCATGTCCGCCAGGCTCAGGTTGGCCACTTCCAATACCTTGCGCGTGGCCGGTACCGGGCCGATGCCCATGATGCGTGGTTCGACACCGGCAGTGGCCATCGCCACGACCCGGCCACGAGCGGTCAGGCCGTGGCGCTTGGCGACTTCGGGGCTGGCCAGCAACAGTGCGCAGGCACCGTCGTTGACCCCGGAGGCGTTGCCGGCGGTGATGCTGCCGCCTTCACGGAACGGCGTGCCCAGTTTGGCCAGTTGCTCAAGGGTGGTGTCGCCGCGCGGATGCTCGTCGTGCTCGACCACTTTGGCCGGGCCTTTGCGCTGGGGAATTTCCACCGCGACGATTTCCTTGGCCAGGCGACCATTGGCCTGGGCCGCAGCGGCGCGCTGCTGACTGCGCAGGGCGAAGGCGTCCTGGTCAGCCCGGGAGATGTTGAACTGTTCAGCGACGTTCTCTGCCGTTTCCGGCATGGAATCGATGCCGTAGGCCTTTTTCATCAGCGGATTGACGAAACGCCAGCCGATGGTGGTGTCGAAAATCTCGGCTGCACGGGAAAACGCCTGCTCCGCCTTGCCCATCACCAGTGGCGCGCGGGACATCGATTCGACGCCACCGACCAGCATCAACCCGGTTTCGCCGCTGCGAATCGCCCGGGCGGCGGTGCCGATGGCATCCAGCCCGGAACCGCACAGGCGGTTGAGGGTGGTGCCCGGCACGCTCACCGGCAAACCGGCCAGCAGCGCCGACATGCGCGCGACGTTGCGGTTGTCTTCGCCGGCCTGGTTGGCGCAGCCGTAGATCACATCGTCCACGCTGCTCCAGTCCACTTGCGGGTGGCGGCGCAGCAGTTCGCGCAGGGGCACCGCGCCGAGGTCGTCGGCGCGTACGCTGCTCAGGACTCCGGCGTAGCGACCGATCGGGGTGCGCACCGCGTCGATGATCAGGGCGTCATTCATTGGGGGTCTCCTGCGCCAGCACCGAGCCGCGCACTTTGTAGGATTTGCCGTGGAACAGGGCGATCAGCTGGCCCTGCTGGTTTTCGATGCGTACGTCGTAGTTGCCGGTGCGACCGGAGCGGCTTTGCTCGATGCAATCGGCAGTCAGCGTGTCGCCCAGGTGCGCCGGGGCGATGTAGTCGATGCTGCAGCCGATGGCCACGGTGGCTTCGTTGTAGCTGTTGCAGGCAAAGGCGAACGCCGAGTCGGCCAAGGCAAACAGATAGCCGCCGTGGCAGGTGCCGTGGCCCTGCACCATGTCGGCACGCACCGTCATGCCCACTCGGGCGCAACCGGGGGCCGCGGACAGCAGACGGATGCCCATCGCCTGGCTGGCGGCGTCACGCTGGAGCAGCGTTTGTGCACAGTTGACGGCCAGGTTCATCGCTTCGTGGTTAGTCATGCAATGTTCTCCCTTCGGCGACGCGACGGCGCAGCAGTAGCGACGGCCGGTAGCGTTCTTCGCCATAACTGGCTTGCAGGTTTTCCAGCACGTTCAGGATGTGCGCCAGGCCAATGGCATCGGCCCAGGCCAGCGGCCCCTGTGGATAATTGACCCCGGCGCGCATCGCCAGGTCGATGTCAGCCGCCGACGCCACGCCTTGCAGCAGGGCATCGGCCGCCTCGTTGGCCAGCATCGCGACGGTGCGCAGGACGGCCAGTGCCGGGCTGTCGCTGAGCAGGCTGACCTTGAAGCCGGCGCGTTGCAGCAGGGCGATACCTTGTTCCAGGGCCAGCGGATCAATGCCTGCCGCATGGCTGATGGCGATGCGTTGGGCCTTGGTGTAATCGAGGGTCAGGTCCAGCAGGATCAGGTTGCGCAGCCCGTCTTCCCTGGCGCGCTGACAGGCCATGCGCCCGTCGCTCAAGGCCAGTACCGCGTCACCGACCCGCAGCAAGCCGCGACCATCGCGCTGGATGACGTCGACGCCTTGCTCGCGCAGACGTGCAAGCAAGCCTTGGACAATGCCCAGGTCGCCTTCGGCAATGCACGTTTCGACGGCCGCATCACTGCTGATCTCGGCAGCGGGCGGACGCTCGGCCCCTTGGGCGTAGCTGTAGAAACCCTGGCCGCTTTTACGCCCCAGGCGCCCGCCGTCCACCAGCTCTTTCTGGATCAGCGAAGGCAGGAAACGCGTGTCCTGGTAATAGGCATCGAACACCGAGCAGGTCACGGCATGGTTGACGTCATGGCCGATCAGGTCGGTCAGCTCGAACGCACCCATGGCAAAGCCACCGGCCTCGCGCATCAGCGCATCCAGCGTGGCGCAATCGGCGGCGCCTTCCTGGAGCATGCGCAGGCTCTCGGCATAGAACGGCCGGGCCACGCGGTTGACGATGAAACCCGGGGTGGAACGGGTGTGCACCGGTTTCTTGCCCCAGGCCTTGGCGGTGTCGTACAGGCACTCGGCCAAGGCCGGATCGCTGGCCAGGCCGCAGACCACTTCCACCAGCGGCATGACCGGCGCCGGGTTGAAGAAGTGCAGGCCGAGCAGGCGTTGCGGGTGATCGAGTTGCGCGGCGATGCTGGTGATCGACAGCGACGAGGTGTTGCTGGCCAGGATGCAGTGCTTGCCGCAGATCTCTTCCAACTGGCGGAACAGCGCGCGCTTGACCTCAAGGTTCTCGACGATGGCTTCGATGATCAGATCGCAATCGGCCAGGGCTTCGATCGCTTCCACGGCGTACAGGCGTGCAATCGTCGCGCTGCGCGATTCGGCGGACAGTTTGCCGTTCTCGACCCGTTTGCCCAGTTGCCGATCGATGCCGCCAATGGCCTGGGCGGCAGCGCCGGGGCGATTGTCCAGCAGCAGCACCGGATGCCCGGCCTGCGCCGCGACCTGGGCAATGCCGGCGCCCATGGCACCGGCGCCGATTACGGCGATACGTGCAGAAGTGTTCAGTGCGGTCATGACTCAGCGTCCCTTGAAGCTTGGGGTGCGTTTTTCCATGAAGGCGCCGACGCCTTCGCGATAGTCCTCGCTGCGCCCGGCCAGGCGTTGCAGGTCACGCTCCAGCTCCAGCTGTTCATCGAAGCTGTTGCTCAGGCTGGCGTTCAGGCTGCGCTTGATCAGGGCCAGGCCGTAGGTCGGCTGGGTGGCCAGGTGGCGGGCCAGTTTCAGTGCTTCATCGCGCAATTGCGCGTCGTCCACGCATTGATAAATCAAGCCCCATTGCTCGGCTTGTTCGGCGGTCAGACGATTGCCCAGCATTGTCAGGGCCTTGGCCCGGGCCATGCCGACCAGGCGCGGCAGGGTCCAGGTGCCACCAGAATCGGGGATCAGGCCGATCTTGCAGAACGCCTGGATGAAACTGGCCGAACGCGCTGCCAGCACCAGGTCGCAAGCCAGCGCAATGTTCGCGCCGGCACCGGCGGCCACGCCGTTGACCGCGCAGATCACCGGCATCGGCAGGTCGCGCAACTGACGGATCAGCGGGTTGTAGAACTTTTCGATCGACTCGCCCAGGTCCGGCACGGCGCTGCCCGGCGCGACATTGCGGTCGCTGAGGTCCTGGCCCGCGCAGAAGCCACGTCCTTCGCCGGTCAGCAGCAGCACGCGCACGTCGGGGTTCTGCCGCACTTGCTTGAGCGCTTCCTTCACTTCGCCATGCATCTGGGTGTTGAAGCTGTTGAGCTGATCCGGGCGATTGAGGCTGAGCAGGGCGACGCCGGCCTCGATGGAAAACAGGATGTGTTCGAAGTTCATGGTCTTGGCGCTCTCTTGGCGATCTCGAATTCGGTGATTACTGGCCGGTGAAGGTCGGCGTGCGTTTTTCCTGGAAGGCGGCGATGCCTTCGTCGCGGTCGCGGGTGCCGGCCAGCACGGTGAACGCGTGACGCTCGAAACGCAGGCCGCTGGCGAGGTCCGTGTCCATCGCCTTGAGCAGCGCTTCCTTGGCCAGGCGCACAGCCAGCGGGGCCTTGCCAGCAATGTTGCGAGCGATCTGCAGGGCACGATCGACGGTGAATTCCGGCTGGGTGACTTCGCTGACCAGGCCGGCGCGCTGGGCCTGGCGGGCGTCGATCGGCTCGCCGGTCAGGACCATCTGCATGGCCATGGATTTGCCGACGGCGCGCAGCAGGCGTTGGGTGCCACCCGCGCCGGGCATGATCCCGAGATTGATTTCCGGCTGGCCGAAGCGGGCATCTTCACCGGCCACGATGATGTCGGCGTGCATCGCCAGTTCGCAGCCGCCGCCAAGGGCGAAGCCGTTGACCGCGGCGATCAGCGGTTTGTTGAAGCGGGTGATGGCCTGCCATGAGGCCTGGCGCGGGTCGTCGAGGATGCCGACCAGGTCGCGCTCGGCCATTTCCTTGATGTCGGCACCGGCGGCGAAGGCCTTGCGACTACCGGTCAGGACCACGGCACGGGTTTCGGGGTCGGCTTGGGCAACGCTCAGTTCGTCAGCCAGTTCGCCCAGCAATTGGGTGTTCAGGGCGTTCAGCGCTTGCGGGCGCTGCAGGGTAATCAGGCGTACGCCAGGCTCGATGAATTCGACGGCAAGGGTTTGAGGCATGGCGGATGCCCTCACGGTGAACGCTCGGCGGTGATGCCGGCTTGTTATTGGATCGACCGCAGGGGCCGGTTTTGCTGGAGTATACCTGCAACGTGATACGCAAATGCAATAACAAAATTGATTTAATGTGTCTTATTGGTGCTCTGTCAGCTGTGACATTGCCACGCTGTATCGCCGTGGATGGTGGGTTTGTCCTTTATTTTATTGGGTTTCATGGCTGTTTTTGCGCCGCCGTGCAGGTCGTCGGAAAGGCCTGGTTCAAGTGATACGCTTTTTTGTCTTTGTGAATGTAAAAGCGATATGATACAAAACAAGTAAATATTTGCATCGCTTTGCGAAGGAAGCTGCCATGACCTGCTACAGCCTTGATGGCCTGACCCCGGTGGTTGATCCGAGCGCCTATGTGCATCCGTCCGCCGTGTTGATCGGCGACGTGATCATCGGCCCCCACTGTTATGTAGGGCCGCTGGCCAGCCTGCGCGGTGACTTCGGGCGGATCGTGCTGGAGGAGGGCGCCAATATCCAGGACACCTGCGTGATGCACGGCTTCCCCGACAGCGACACAGTGGTCGAACGCAACGGGCACATCGGCCACGGGGCGGTGCTGCACGGTTGCCGGATCGGCGCCGATGCGCTGGTGGGGATGAATGCGGTGGTGATGGACAACGCGCGCATCGGCCCGCGCTCCTTCGTCTCGGCGGCGGCCTTTGTCAAGGCCGGCTTCGAATGCCCCGGGCAGTCACTGGTGATGGGCGCACCGGCCAGCGTCAAACGCACCCTCAGCGATCAGGAAGTGGCGTGGAAACAGGCGGGCACCCGCGAGTATCAGCAACTGGCCAGGCGGTGCCTGGAGCAGATGCATGTGTGTGAACCGTTGGCAGAGCCGGAGCCGGATCGGCCGCGTATCAGCGACAGCAGTCATCGACCCAAGGGTAATAGCCTGTGAACGCAGGCCCGTTGTAGGAGCGAGCTTGCTCGCGAAGGTGTGTCAGCTACCTTGGTGTCGACTGACACACCATCGCGAGCAAGCTCGCTCCTACAGGGATTTGCGATTAACAGACGGACTTTCGGTATATTCCTTTTCTTTTTTTGCTCGGTACGCCCATGTCGTCCCTGACACCCTTGAACCATCTGATTACCCGCTTTCAAGAGCAGACGCCGATCCGCGCCAGTTCCTTGATCATCACCCTTTATGGTGACGCCATCGAACCCCACGGCGGGACTGTCTGGCTGGGCAGCCTGATCCAGTTGCTCGAACCGATCGGCATTAACGAACGGCTGATCCGCACCTCGATTTTCCGCCTGACCAAGGAAGGCTGGCTGACCGCCGAAAAGGTCGGTCGGCGCAGTTACTACAGCCTCACCGGCACTGGTCGCCGGCGTTTCGACAAGGCGTTCAAGCGGGTCTACAGCACCACAATGCCGGCCTGGGACGGATCCTGGTGCCTGGTGATGCTGTCGCAACTGACCCAGGACAAGCGCAAACAAGTGCGCGAAGAGCTGGAATGGCAAGGTTTTGGTGCGATTTCGCCGGCGGTACTGGCCTGTCCGCGCAGTGACCGCACCGATGTCAACGCCACGCTGCTCGACCTCGGCGCCCAGGAAGAAACCATCGTCTTCGAAACCACCGCCCAGGACGTTCTCGCCTCCAAGGCCCTGCGCCTGCAGGTGCGCGAGAGCTGGAACATCGAGGAACTGGCGACCCATTACAGCGAGTTCATCCAGCTGTTCCGGCCGCTCTGGCAAGCGCTTCGCGAGCAGGAAAACCTGCAACCTTCGGACTGCTTCCTGGCGCGGATCCTGCTTATCCACGAATACCGCAAGCTGCTGCTGCGTGACCCGCAACTGCCGGACGAGCTGTTGCCCGGCGATTGGGAAGGACGCGCGGCCCGACAGTTGTGCCGCAACATTTACCGTTTGATCTACGCCAAGGCCGAGGAATGGCTGAACAGTGCACTGGAAACCGCCGACGGTCCGTTGCCGGATGTGGGCGAGAGCTTTTATCGACGCTTTGGCGGGTTGAAATAACCCGTCGACGCTCTGGAGAGTCGCTGTTCAGGAGAACCTGTTGATTGACGTAGACAATAAAAATAAGCCTGCGTGAGGCCTGACATGATTTCTACAACCGCACAGCGCCAGGATGGGTTCGATCAGTGGATCCATCAGATCAACCAGATCTGTGGCGCCTTCAACGCACAACCCCTGGGCAGCGAGTTTGCTGGCCAGATCCGTGAATACCACAGCGATGCCCTCAAGCTCAGCTTCGTCGACGCCTGCCAGGCGCGGCTCTACCGCACGCCGCAGGAAGTGGCGGCGGGCGAGGGTGGCAAATACTTTGCGGTCTTCCAGCTCGATGGCTCCGCGGGCATGGCCCAGGGTGACGACCGGGTGCTACTGTCCGCCGGGGACATCACCTTGATAGATGCTGCGCGGCCCAGTGACTTCACCTACAGCGAAAACTCCCGACAGTTGTCGCTGATCCTGCCGTATCAACTGGTCGAGCAGACCCTGCGCTTCAACCAGGTCAAGTGCGGCCACCGCATCGCTGCGTCGTCGCCCATCGCCATGCTCTCGCATCGGCTGATCCTCGACGCCACCCGCCAGCAGCACCTGACCCGCCAGGAAAGCGAAGCGACTTTGGAGGCAATCGTCAGTCTGTTGCGTCCGGCCATCAGCCAGAACGACGATTGCACCGACCTGCACGAACGAACCTTCCGCAAGACCCTGAATTTCATCGATGCGAATATCCGCTCCGAAGAACTGTGCCCGGAATGGCTGGCGCGGGAAGTCGGCATGTCGACCCGTGGCCTGTACCGGATGTTCGCCAAGAAGGGCCTGGTGGTGGCGCGCTACATCAAGAACCGCCGGCTGGACCTGTGCGCCGAATCCCTGCGCCAATCGCGCAAGGAAGAGAAGTTGTCGGTGCTGGGGTATTCCTGGGGTTTTTCCGATTCGAGCTACTTTTCCACGGCGTTCAAATCGCGCTTCGGCATAGCGCCGGGGGAATATCGCAAGCAATACGCCTGAAGACGCATAACCCTGTAGGAGCGAGCTTGCTCGCGATGGACGTCAGGACAACGCGGGCATTCAGACAGCCCGCGTCATCGTTGACGCCCATCGCGAGCAAGCTCGCTCCTACATTATTTCGGTGAGTTGAGGTTCAGCGTCGGCGTTTCATCGAAGAAATTCCACGGCTTGAGCAGCACATGCACCCATTCGGTCGGCATGATCGGCCATTCTTCGGCCCGGGCGATGTGGGTGGTGCCGGTGGTCAGCCAGACCACATCGTCGGTGTTCTCGATCGAATGGTTATCCTGGGTGAATTGTCCCAGTCCCGAGTCTTTGTCCGAGCGGTTCGGGTACTTGCCTTCCGGGTACTTTTCCTCCGGGTTGTATTGCGTCACCCACAGTTGCTTGTCCATGAAGCTCAGGCGGTGGTACAGCCATTCGTCGGTGCCGAAGTTGGCGCCCTTGGCCACCGGATGGGTGCCACCGGCATAGGGAATCAGCTGGTAGGACACCGGGTTGCCGACCTTGTTTTCCTTGCTGAAGTTGGTCAGCAGGCGCACGGTCGATGGGTCGAACTTCTGCGCCGCTTGCTGCTCGGTGCTGACCACGCGAGTTTCGGTCTGCATGGTGCTGGTGCGCGGGCCGCCACGGTCGTTCGGTAGCACCACCGGGTTCACTTCCACCAGGGAGTTCTGCTCGCCGTCCACGTCCATGTCAAGGCGGAAGTTATAGATGTGCTGGTGCGTGGTGCCGACGATGTT
Organism: Pseudomonas sp. MHK4; assembly: GCF_054600775.1. Lineage (NCBI taxonomy): Bacteria > Pseudomonadati > Pseudomonadota > Gammaproteobacteria > Pseudomonadales > Pseudomonadaceae > Pseudomonas > Pseudomonas sp. MHK4. Next base: position 134,391 of record NZ_BAAIAK010000009.1, read on the forward strand.
GTGGTCGAGCAGGGTGCCGAAGCGCGTGTCTTCCTTGGCGGTGTCTTCGTGCATGGTCCTGGACTTCACGCCCTTGACCGCTTCGATACCGGTGGCACCGGCGTCGATGCCGATGGTGCCGTTCTGCTGGAAGACCCAGTCGAAGATGTAGTCGTAGTTGCCGACGGTGCTGATCCAGCGCACCACCAGTTCACGCCGCTCGGTGCTGAGGTTGGGCTGGCCCATTTCCTGGTGTTTGTATTCCGGCCCGGCGTAGCGTTCGAACACCGCCATGGCCCGCGGGATCGCGGTCGGTGCGCCGGTGTAGTCGGCGATGGTGGCGTCCAGCAGCACGGCGTTCTCCGGGGCGTCTTTGCCGCGGGCGATTGGCGAGGTCAGGGTGCCCATGCCGTAGTCGCCCGAGTCGAGGTAAGCCTTGAAGTACCAGCCGACATCCGGGTCGCCGTAAGGCACGATCATCCCGCCCAGGGAGCCTTCGTACATGACCTTGCGCTTCTTGCCCTGGTCGTCATAGGTGACCGTGGACAGGATCGGGCCAACTCGCGAGTCGAGGCGAACGTGGAAATCCCAGTTCTGCCAGTGAATGCTGTTGCCAGTGATGGTGTAGTTCTTGCCTTCGGGCTCGATGATTTCCAGCGGCTTGACCGCCACGCCCTTGCGCCCGCGTCCGTCGTAGGGTGTGGGTTTCATCGGCACCGGAATCAGCGCGTCGTCTTCGATCTTGATGAGTTTTTTCTGCTCCAGATCGACGATCGCCACCAGGCCTTCGATCGGGTGCGCCCAATAGTTGCCGTCATCGACGTTGAGGTAGCTGACGATCTTCAGCAGGCGCTTGTCCTGGGCCAGCCCGTCCTTGCCGTCGAAGTAACCGACGGTCAGCGGCGTCGCGACGACCTTCTTCACATCGTTGATGCCGCGCTTGGCCAGGGCCTGGGCGTATTCGGGGCTGGTCTCGACAGCGGTTTGCACCGTGGCGAAATCATCCAGCAGCACCATGCCGTGGGCGCCTTCGATCGGCTTCCATGAGTTGAGCGTCTTGCTGTCGAGGTCCACCAGCGCCTCGATCACATGCTTGCCGTCGAGCACCACGATGTTGGCCTGGCGCGGCTGGGTGACGTTTTGCCCGGTGAAGACGAAGTTCCACACCTGATCCTTCGGCGGTTCCTTGACCGAGACTTCAGTGAAGCGAAACCCTGGCTTGTAGTGTTCCGATTGCTTGATGATGTCCACCGCCGTGGTGATTTCAGCCGCACTCAGGGGGTTGAGCGGGCTGGGGCGGGTTTCGACGACGAAGGTCGTGTCCAGGCCGGACTGGAAGACCTGGTTGATGAAGTCCTTGGGCATGTACGCCGTCTTGCCCTTGAACACCACTGGCACCGTCAGCTCCATGCGCTTGCCGTTGAGCATGGCTACTTTGCTGTCCGGCTTGACCTTGAGGTAGACCCCGTCCTTGGCAATGGTGAACAGGTTCGAGTAGTCGTCCCATTTGACGGAGGCACCAAACTCCTCGAGGCCCGCTTGCAGCGGCACCATTTCGGCGTGACCACCGTGGGCCTGTGCATTGTTCATGCACAAAGACAGGCCGAGGGCGCTCAGGGAAATGGCCAGGGCGAGCCGGGCGAGCGGTGATCTTTTGGGCGATACTTTGGCGCTGGACATGGGTGCATTCCTGGGGAAAAGCCGGTGACTGGCATTGTTGCACTTTGCTACAGCCAGTCGATGCCTGCCTTTGTATTCCTGCCAGATTGCTTTGACTGCCTGCCTGAATAATCCCAATGATCCGAATTGGCAAGCAGGCGCAGCCCACTGTAGGAGCGAGCTTGCTCGCGATAAACTCAAGAGCGCTGCGTTTTGCCAGTCAGCAAGCGCTATCGTTAACGACCATCGCGAGCAAGCTCGCTCCTACAGCCTTTTATTTGCGCATCGCCACATACGAATTGCGCAGGTCGCTGGCCCAGCCATCGAGCACGCCCTTGACGTTCGCCGTGGTGATGACCTGCTTGTCGTTTTCCAGCGGTATTCCCGTGCCCTTGCGCACTACCGTGGCGACGAGGGTTTTGGTCCCGCCATCAAGAAAGGCGACCTCAGTGGCAATTTCACTGTCCTGGTCACGGATCCCGGTGGCGGTGCTGACGCCTGCGGCAACCAGCGTGATTGGTAGCCATTCATAATAGCGCAGGCCCTGGGTGCTGGCCGTCACCCGCGTGATTGCCGGTCGCACGATCAGGGTTTTGGGGCCTGGAGTGGAGACCACGGTCAAGACCTTGCCCAACTCATGCTTGAGCACCGCATCGTAGTACCAGGTGGTGTCGCCAAGGGTGGTCTGTGGCAGGCGCTCGCTCGGCTTGGGCTGCGGGTAGTAGCGGGTCGGTTCGATGTAGACCTGGGTGTAGCGGTCGAGCTCAAGCTTCGGGTTGACCCAGCTCAGCACCGGTTGTCCTGAGGGCGACTGGTGCTCCGTCAAGGTGCTGTAGTCGTTCAAAAAGCCTGAATAGTTGTCCGGCGCGACGGTTTTGCTGCTGCATGCCGAGAGGACGATGCTTACGGCGGCCAATAGGGGCAGCGAGAAGAGCTTTCTCATCAAGGAGTTCCTGGGTGGAGGGGGGAGCCTGGCGGGTCTTCCGAGCATTCGATGTGCAGATCGCCATTGGCCATGATCCACTGGGTAAACTCGGCGATCGGAACGCGGTGGATGTATTCCACCCATGTGCCGGTGCTCGGGCTGTATTGCTCGAAATAGCGGCGCAGCACGACGTGGGTCCGATCGTCGGTCAGTCCCAGGCACGCCTGCTGGAATAGAATCGGCTCGTCGTGCCCCGGCGCACTGGTGCGCTGGTTGAGGATCACCGTATGAGCGCTATCGGTGGTCTCGGTCGCGTAGGTGGTGTTCGATCCCTGCATGGAAGACCTCATGAATTGGAAGGCGCGCAGGGTGCCGCAGGAGGGTAACGACCGTATGTCCGATTGATGTCAGGCGGGCAGGAATGTTTCCGGGTTGAAATATATGACCCTGGCCCCGGAATGGTTTTAGATACGCTCTTTTTTTGACCCTGGATCCCCTGAACGTGAGCAGACTGCTGATCGTCGACGACGATGTGGAAATCCTGTCCCTGCTGAAGCAGTTTTTTGTCCAGCATGCCTACGAGGTGGACCTGGCCACCCATGGCGAGGCCATGTGGGCGATGATCGAAAAAAACCGTCCGGACATCATCATCCTTGACCTGATGCTGCCCGGCGAAGGTGGCCTGAGCCTGTGCCAGAAATTACGCGCGCAGACGGACATCGCGATTGTCATGCTGACCGCGATGGGTGAACTGAGTGACCGCATCGTCGGCCTGGAACTGGGCGCCGACGATTACCTGACCAAACCTTTCGATCCGCGGGAATTGCTCGCTCGACTGCGCGCCGTGCAGCGTCGCGCCGGCGAGAAAAGTCCGGGGCGCGAGACGACGCGACCGATCATCACGTTCGCCGATTGGCAGCTGGATATCACCTGCCGCGAACTGCGCTCGCCCGAGGGCGTGATGATTCCGTTGTCCGCTGGCGAGTTCGATCTGCTGCTGGTGTTTCTCGAGCATCCGCAGCGCATTCTCACCCGCGAGCAACTGATCGACCTGGCGCGTGGCCAGGGCCACGAGGCCTACGACCGCAGCATTGATGTGCAGGTCAGTCGGCTGCGGCGCAAGATCGAGCCGGACAGCAAGCGCCCGGACCTCATTCGCACGGTGCGTAACGGCGGGTATATGTTCTGCGCCAGGGTGACCCGCTCGTGATTCGACGCCTCGATACCCTCAGGTCGCGGATTGCGCTGACCATCGTCGCGGCCATGCTCGCGTCGCTGGCCCTCAATGGTCTGTTCATACAGCTTGCCGGTACCTGGGGCCGCCCGCCGATCGACCGCACCGGCCTGCTGGAGCAAATCGCCGCGAATGTCCGGGTGATCGAGGCGGCGCCTGTCCCCTTGCGCTCGTCATTGGCGAGCGCGGCGAGCCATCCGCTGCTGGAGGTGGCCTGGCACGAACGGCGGGCCGACTTCCATCTGCCCGCGGGTGGTACGCAGGTGGGGACCGAGCATTCGCCGCTGCAGGAGTTGCTCGGTGATGTTCCCCGGGACATCCAGGTGTTCAACCCCGGCGACTGGCCGGACGACAGCCCCCAGGCACACTACGTGGCCCTGGTTCAGCTACGCGACGGCAGCTGGCTGTCGTTCACCCCACCGGAACGCAGCTGGGGGCTCGACGCCAATGTCCGGATCCCGATCATCATCGCCCTGGGGCTGGTGGCAACCCTGCTGGTCGCCTGGATTGCCACACGGCAACTGGCCAACCCGCTGCAACGTTTTGCCAGCGCCGCACGGCGCTTTGGTGATGACCTGCGCGCGCCGCCGATCAAGATCGAAGGCCCGCATGAGATACGCCAGGCAATCATTGCCTTCAACACCATGCAGGCACAGATCCGCCACTTTCTCGGCGAGCGTACGCAGATGCTCGCGGCGATCTCCCACGACTTGCGCGCCCCCCTGACGCGGATGCGTCTGCGCAGCGAATTCATGGAAGACCTGGAGCAGCAGCGCAAAATGGTCCGCGACATCGAGGAAATGCAGACGATGATCAACGCGGCGCTGGGTTTTTTCCGCGATGAAAGCCATCGGGAACACAGCACCGCCTTCGACCTTTCGGAACTATTGCAAACGATCGTCGACGATTTTCGCGACCAGGGCATCGTCGTCGACTTCAGCGGTCCTGCCCACCTGGTGTACGACGGTCGTCCGCTCGGGATCAAGCGCGTGATCGTCAACTTGCTGGAAAACGCCGTGAAGTACGGCCAGAAACCGGGCATCGAGCTGACGGGGGACGGGCGCAGGGTTTGCATCGAGGTCAGTGACGAAGGCCCCGGGATCCCCGAGTCCGCCCTCGATCGAGTGTTCGATCCCTTCTACCGCCTGGAGACCTCACGTAACCGCGATACCGGTGGCGTGGGCCTGGGACTGTCCGCTGCGCGGGCGATCGTGCGTGAGCAGGGCGGTGAACTGACGCTGCGCAACCGCAGCGGCGCTGGGCTGGTGGCGCGTGTGGAACTGCCGGGCGTTCGCGGCGCCAAGGCTAGCGAGCGGTAGTGGGTAGTCGACCGTTCGTCCACCCGGCCGCAAACCGTTGCCTTGGGTTAATAGGAAGCATTACTATTCACGCCCTCGCACCCACAGCACGCCGCAATGACCCCCAAGCTGCCCCACAGACACGGCTTTTTCGAGCACTATGAAGAGTTGGTTGGCACCTGGACCCGTCGCCTGAGAAACCGTCAGCAGGCCGAGGACCTGGCCCACGATACCTTCGTGCGGGTGCTCGAGTCGGATTCGGCGGCGGTGCAGCAACCCCGGGCCTATCTGCACCAGACGGCGCGCAACATTGCGGTGGACGGTTATCGGCGGGAGGATCGGCGGGGCGCCATGGAGTCGGAGGCGATCGATCTCAGTGTGTCGTCATCCGGCGACCCGGAGCATTTCATGCAAGCGATCCAGTTGGCTGATTCCATCGAACAGGCGCTCACCGAGCTGCCGGTCAACTGCCGCAAGGTGTTTGTCTGGCAGAAAATCGAAGGCCTGACCCAGGCTGAAATCGCCGAACGCCTGGGACTGTCCAAGAACATGGTGGAAAAGTATATGATCCGCACGCTGCGGCATCTGCGTGACCGCCTGGACGGATTGTACCCATGAGCGGCAGCGTTTTTTCATCCCCGGCCAAACAGGAACTTCCATGATGGATACTCGTGATTGTGCGTGCGGGCAAACAGCGGTTCGCGATGAAGCGGCGCGGTGGTTTGTGCGTTTGCAGGAACCCGCGGTTGATGTCCAGGCGTATCGCCAATTCGACAGCTGGCTGAACCAGCATCCTCAACACCGCAACGAATTCGAATTGCTCCAGGGCCTGTGGAGCGCTGTCGACCTGGTGCCAGCGGCGCGTCTGCAGGCGTTGTGCGAGCCAGCGCCGAGTCGTAGCAAGCGACGCCCGCTGGTGCGCTACGCGGTGGCCGCCAGTGTGCTGGCGGTGGCCGTCGGCCTGGGGCTGTCCAGCGTCTTGCAGCAACCGGCTCCCTACACGGCGGAGTTTTCCACGGCGCTGGGCGAGCGTCGCCAGGTGGCCTTGCCCGACGGTTCGACGGTCGATCTGGATAGCCGCAGCCGCATTCAGGTGCGCTTTGAAAAGGGTCGTAGGGCCATTGAGTTGAGCGAAGGCGAAGCGCTGTTCAGCGTCGAACACGACAGCAGCCGACCCTTTGTGGTTGAGGCGGGCAGTGGCAAGGTCACCGTCACTGGGACCCGCTTCGATGTGCGCCGGGGCAGCAGCGACACCCGGGTGGTGGTGGAGCAGGGCACGGTTAAGGTGCAGGGACGCGACGCCGCCGCCGACGATTTCATCAGCCTGACCGCCGGTCTTGGCAGCCATGTCGATGCCGCGGGCAAGGTCGCGCCGGCCTACGCGGTCAATCCCGCCGAACAAACGGCCTGGCGCAGCGGTAAATTGGTGTTCAACAACGCCAGCCTGGCCGACGTTGCCGAGCAAGTCTCGCGCTATCGGGAGCGGCCGCTCAAGGTCGGCAGTGCCGCCGTGGGTAATCTGCGCCTGACCAGCGTGTTCAAGTCCGACAACACCGACGCCTTGCTCAAGGCCTTGCCGAGCATCCTTCCGGTGGCCGTGCGCACCCTCGGCGACGGCAGCCAGGAAATAATTTCAAAATAAAATTCAGGTTTTTTTCGAGTTCATCGTCTTCCTGTTCAACTGCAACTGGTTTGCATTAACAAGCGCACACTCTTGCGATCTTCAGGATTACGTTCGACGTGAAAAAGACCACCGCTAAAAACAACAATTCCCCCTGGTTGCCGCTGGCCCTCGCACTGGCGGTCAACCTGGTGCTGCCCCAGGCCTTCGCGGCCGACGCTATCCACATCCCGGCGCAACCCCTGGGGCAGGCGCTGAGCCAGCTGGGCCAGCAAACCTCGCTGCAGGTTTTTTTCAGTCCTGAACTGGTGGCCGGCAAACAGGCCCCGGCGGTGGAAGGCAATATCGCGCCGGAAGAAGCGCTGCGCCAGTTACTGCAAGGCAGCGGCCTGCAATACCAGATCGATGAAGGCTCGGTGACTCTGCTGCCAGCCCCGACCTCCGCGGCAAACGGCCCGCTGGAACTTGGCGTGACCGACATCAAGGTGGTGGGCGACTGGCTTGGTGATGCCGATGCCGCGGTGGTGCAGAACCACCCCGGCGCCCGTACCGTGGTTCGCCGCGAGGCCATGGTCGAGCAAGGCGCGATGAACGTCGGCGACGTCTTGAAGCGCGTGCCGGGTGTGCAAGTGCAGGAGGCCAACGGCACCGGTGGCAGTGATATTTCGTTGAACGTCGGCGTGCGCGGACTGACCTCGCGCCTGTCGCCACGCTCAACCGTGTTGATCGATGGCGTGCCAGCGGCCTTTGCCCCCTATGGCCAGCCGCAGTTGTCCATGGCGCCGATTTCCTCGGGCAACCTCGACAGCATCGACGTGGTGCGCGGCGCCGGCTCCGTACGTTACGGGCCACAGAACGTCGGCGGGGTGATCAACTTCGTGACGCGGGCGATCCCGGAAACAGCCTCGGCGGAAATCGGCAGCACGCTGGAAACCTCCCAGCATGGTGGCTGGAAGCACATCGATACGCTGTTCGCCGGCGGCACCGCCGACAACGGCATGGGCGTGGCGCTGCTGTATTCCGCGGTAAACGGCAACGGTTATCGCAAAAGCAACAATGGCAATGACATCGACGACGTAATCCTCAAGACTCACTGGGCGCCGACCGATGTGGATGATTTCAGTCTCAATTTCCACTATTACGACGCTAGCGCCGACATGCCCGGCGGACTGACCCAGGCCCAGTACGACGCCGATCCGTTCCAGTCCGACCGCGACCACGACAACTTCAGCGGCCGGCGCAAGGACGTGTCGTTCAAGTGGGTTCGGCAACTCGACGACCGTACCCAGGCCGAAGTGCTGACCTACTACACCGACAGTTTTCGTGGCAGCAACATCGCCGCTCGCGATCAGAAAACCCTCGGCTCGTTCCCTCGCACCTACTACACCTTCGGTATCGAACCACGGGTCTCCCATGTGTTCGATGTCGGCCCGAGCACCCAGGAAGTCAGCGTCGGTTATCGCTACCTGAAAGAAGCCATGCACGAAGAAGCCAGCCGCCTGGCACTGGTCAACAACGAGCCGGTGGTGCGTCCGGGTTCGGACGGCCACGTCTATCAGGATCGTACCGGTGGCACTGAGGCCAACTCGGTGTATATCGACGACAAGATCGACGTCGGCAACTGGACCGTCACCCCGGGCATCCGTTTCGAACACATCAGCACCGACTGGCATGACCGCCCGGTGCTCGACACCGCCGGCAGGCCGGTGCCGGAGAAGAACCGCAGTATCGAAAGCAACGAGCCGCTGCCGGCCCTGAGCGTGATGTATCACATCTCCGATGCCTGGAAACTGTTCGCCAACTACGAGACCTCGTTCGGCAGCCTGCAGTACTTCCAGCTCGGTCAGGGCGGCACGGGTGACGACACCGCCAATGGCCTGGAGCCGGAAAAGGCCAAGACCTACGAGCTCGGTACGCGCTACAACGATGAGGTGTGGGGCGGTGAAGTGACGCTGTTCTACATCGATTTCGATAAAGAGCTGCAATACATCAGCAACGATGCCGGCTGGACCAATCTCGGCGCCACCACGCACCGGGGGATCGAGGCTTCGGTGCACTACGACATGGCGGCACTCGACCCGCGCCTGGCCGGCCTGACCGCGAACGCCGGCTACACCTACACCCGCGCTGTGTATGAAGGCGAGATTCCGGACTTCAAGGGCCGGGACCTGCCGTTCTACTCGCGCCAGGTGGCGACCGCCGGCCTGCGTTACGACATCAATCGCTGGACCTACAACCTCGATGCCTTTGCCCAGTCCAAACAACGCTCGCCGGGCGTGGCGGTGAACGCCGATGGCAGCTTCAGCAATAACTACATCACCGAAGGCACGGCGGATGGGCAGTACGGCGACATTCCGGGCTACGTCACCTGGAACGCGCGTGCGGGCTACGATTTCGGCCCGCAGGTATCGAACCTGAAGCTTGGGGCCGGGGTGAAAAACATCTTCGACAAGCAGTACTTCACCCGCTCCAGCGACAACAACGCGGGCATGTACGTCGGTACGCCGCGCACGTTCTTTGTGCAGGCCAGCGTCGGGTTCTGATGCATTCGCTGGCAAGCCAGCTCCTGCAAGGGCGGCGCAAACCCTGTAGGAGCTGGCTTGCCAGCGAAGTTTTTAAACCTTCAACACCTTCCCGCCAATCGCCACCGCCAGTAGCAACAGCGCCATCAGCCCGAAGGCAAAACTCAAGCTGGCGGCGTGGGCGACAAATCCGATCACCGCAGGCCCGGCGAGTATCCCCGCGTAACCCAGGGTGGTAATGGCCGGCACGGCGATGCTTTCCGGCATCACGGTTTGCTTGCCCACCGCGGTGTACAGCACCGGCACGATGTTCGAGCAGCCGACGCCCAGCAGTGCATAGCCCGCCAGCGCCGCTTCCCAGCTGGGGGCGAATGTGGCCAGGGACAGCCCGGCCGCCGCTGTCACCCCACCGAAGACAATCACCCGGGTCGCACCCAGGCGACGCACGATTGAATCACCGGTCAACCGGCCCACCGTCATGGTCAAGGCAAATGCCGCGTAGCCCAATCCGGCATAAGCCTTGTCGATGCCGCGTTCCTGCGCCAGGAACACCGCGCTCCAGTCCAGCGCGGCCCCTTCGGCGAGGAACACGATGAAACACATCCCGCCGATGAACAGCACGATGCCGTGGGGAACGGCGAACGCCGGCCCCGAACTTTCGCTGCCATAGGGCAACATGTGCGGTGCAGCCTTCAACAGCGCAACCAGCAGCAGGACAATGACCACCAGCATCGCGCCCAGCGGCGCAAGCCCCAGGCCGAGCAGCGCGCTGACGCCCGCCGCGCCGACGATTCCGCCCAGGCTGAACAGCCCGTGAAACCCCGACATCATGTTTTTGCCGCTGGCCCGTTCGACGATCACCGCTTGCAGGTTCACCGTCGAATCCACGGTGCCCAGGCCCGCGCCGAACATGAACAAGGCCCCAATCAAGGCCGGAATCGACGAGACCGTGGCCAGCAGCGGCAGCGCCGCGCAGATCAACAGGGTGCCGCCGGTCGCCACCTTGCGACAACCGAAGCGCGAGGCCAGGATGCCGGCCACGGGCATGGCCAGTATCGAGCCGACGCCCAGGCACAGTAGCAACAGACCCAGGGTGCCCTCATCCAGCCCGGCCCGCGCCTTGGCATAGGGCACCAGCGGCGCCCACGCGGCGATGCCGAAACCGGCGATGAAGAAGGCGATGCGCGTGGACATCTGTTGCAGGCGTCCTGGCACGAATGAGGTCCGGGTGTTGAGGTTGGTCATATCGATCCTTGGCAAAAAACGTCGCGTCTGCAAGGGACAATGATCTTGCCCCGAGGGTTCGTTCAGCGGCCGTAGCGTCCTGCACGCCGACAGGCTGACATCCTTGCACAGCCGGACCGTGTTTCGCGATATGTTGTGCCAGAGTCAAATTTCCAGCAGGGAGGGCGCGATGGCGCGGATGTACGATGCAAGGGGCAATATCTACGGCGTGGTGGCACCAGAGGCACTGCGTCAGCAGGGCATCGAGGTGCCGGATCAGGCCGGCCACGCCGCGCAAACCCGCGAGGACTGGGCGCTGGCGGCCATCGAGGCGTGCTGTGCCTGGGCGCCCGGCACGCAACCGCCGGGCAGCAAGGAACATCGCAGCGACGGTTTGCTGGTCGGGCCCTTTCAGTCATCGCCACCCTTTGATCTGTTGATCGTCAACACCGATGGCACCTTGGCCGAGCGCAGTGGCAATGGGTTGACGATTTTTTCCCAGGCGTTGAGCGACCAGGGCCTTTTTCCCGACGACGAAGCCTGCATGCTCAGGGTGCATCACGACAAATCCGATACGCCTTCACCAGGGCAGACAGCGGTGAAATCCGCGCAGGTCGAGGGTGTACAAGGTTTCTGGCTCGACCTGGGACAGCCTGGCTTCGGGCCGTCGGCGGTCAGCGCCGTTGGCGTTGAAACAGCGCAGTTGAACGGCCGTGAGCTCAGCCACGTGCGGCCATTGTCGGCGCTCAATGGCGCCTGGTCCCGCAGCCAGTTCGCCCGGGTCGGCAACCCCCATTGCGTAACGCTGGTGGACAGCGCCGAGGCCTTGCCGAGTAATGAGCAGATGCGCCAGCCAGCGTTGGGCGAAGGGCTGACGCGTATCGCTTTCGCCATGCCCACGGGGGCCGGGCAGCCTTGTGCGGCGGGGATCAATTTGCAATGGGCGATGCGTGAATCTGAAGGGCATATCACTGCGCGGGTGTTCGAGCGGGGCGAAGGGCCGACGGCGTCTTCCGGCACCAGCGCCTCGGCGGTGGCTTGCGCGGCGTGGCGGGTAGGTTGGGTCGACGCCGGCGAGGTGAAGGTGACGATGCCCGGTGGTACGGCGCCGATTTTGCTGGAAGAAGAGCAGGGGGAGCTGAGTCGGGTCAGCCTGTTTGGTACGGCCCGGTTGATGGGGTGAATTCGAAATCGCCTTCGCAGGCAAGCCTGCTCCTACAGTGGTTTTCTGTCGTACACAAAACCTGTAGGAGCGGGCTTGCCCGCGAAGGGGCCAGCCCAGTCACCGCAACTTTCAGATCTGCTCGCCGAAGAACTCCACCACCGGCATCGTCCGCTTCATCAACACCTTGCCGCCACGCACCGAATACAGCGGCAAGCCCTGGCTGCGAATGACCTCGTAATCGTTCTCCGCGGACAGGATCAGCAGGTTCGCCGGCCGTCCGGGTTCAAGCCCGTAGCGCTCACCCAACGCCATGGCCCTGGCGCTGTTGACGGTGACCAGGTCCAGGGCGTTTTGCAGGTTGCGATAACCGAGCATGTGACAGATGTGCAGACCGGCTTCGAGTACCCGCAGGATGTTGCCGTTGCCCAGCGGATACCAGGGGTCGACGATCGAGTCCTGGCCGAAACATACATTCATGCCAGCTTCCAGCAGCTCATTGACCCGGGTCACGCCCCGGCGTTTCGGGAAATTGTCGAAACGCCCTTGCAGGTGAATGCTTTCGGTGGGGCAGGAGACGAAGCTGATCCCGGCATGCCCGAGCAGGCGAAACAGCTTGGCGCAGTAGGCGTTGTCATACGAGCCCATGGCCGTGGTATGGCTGGCGGTTACCCGCGAACCCATGTCGCGGCTGCGGGCTTCTTCGGCCAGCACTTCGAGGAAGCGTGACTGCGGGTCGTCGGTTTCGTCGCAATGCACGTCCACCAGGCAACCGGTGCGTTCGGCCAGGTCCATGAGGAATTTTATCGAGCTGACGCCCTGGTCGCGGGTGTACTCGAAATGCGGAATGCCGCCCACCACATCGGCCCCCATCTGGATGGCTTCTTGCATCAGCTCGCGGCCATTGCGGTACGACTCGATGCCTTCCTGGGGGAATGCAACGATCTGCATGTCGACCAGATGCCGGCTTTCTTCGCGCACCTCGAGCATGGCCTTGAGCGCGGTGAGCTGCGGGTCGGTGACGTCGACGTGGGTGCGCACGTGCTGGATGCCGTGGGCGGCAAGGGCCTGGATTGTTTTCCTGGCGCGCACCTTGGTGTCTTCTTCGGTGATGGTGACCTTGCGCTCGCCCCAGCATTCGATGCCTTCGAACAGCGTGCCACTCATGTTCCAGCGCGGCTCGCCAGCAGTCAGGGTGGCGTCGAGGTGAATGTGCGGTTCGACGAAGGGCGGCACCACCAGGTTGCCACCGGCGTCCAGATCGTCGGGGCCCAGGGTCGGCGCTTCGGTCTGCCGGGCGATGTTGCTGATCAGGCCGTTTTCCAGGTGCAGTTCATGCAGGCCTTCCTGGTTGCGCAGCCGGGCGTTGATGATGTGCATCGGGCAGATCCTTTCAGAGAACCGTTGGGACGATATCTCTACGTTAGCTCGGCAGCGGCAAATGCCGCCAGCGGTCTTTTCGCGGGCGCTATCAGACAGTCATGTTCAACGGCAAAAAACGCATCAACGCCGCAACGATGGCTTCAGGCGCATCCTCCTGCACCAGATGCCCTGCCTTGGCCACCGCATGAAACTGCGCCCCCGGAATCATGCCCTGCAAGGCCCGCCCGCGTTCGATGGGAATCCACTGGTCGTCCTCGCCCCAGAGAATCTGCACCGGGCAGCGAATCGTCGGGTACAACCCCTCGGCCTCGCGGGTGTAGCGTTCGTCCATTTGCGCTATCTGTCGATAGAACGCCGCTTGCCCCGGATCACCCAGCCACGGTTGCACATACGGTGCGAGTTCTTCGTCCGGAATGTCGCGCTTGATTGCTCCTCGAATATAGGCCGGCACGATGGCCTGCTGAATGTAGTCCGGCACACCGCTGAAGGCGGCTTCATGCTGGCGTACATGCTGCACGAACGGCGAACCCCAGGGCGTCAGCGCCACCGGATCGATCAGCGTCAGGCTGCGGTAATCCTTGCCGTTGAGCAAATGGCAGCGCAGGGCCGTGGCCCCGCCGAAGTCGTGGGCCACCACGTCCGGGCGATCCAGGCCCCAGTGTTCCAGCAACTGCGCCATTAGCTGGTTCTGCACACCCAGGGACACGTCGCCATCGACCTTTTCCGATTGCCCGTAGCCCAACAAGTCGAAGTAGTGGACCCGGTGTGTGGTGATGAAGTGCGGCGCAATCCGGTGCCATACATGGGAAGAGAAGGGCGTGCCATGCACGAATACCAGCGGCGGGCCATCGCCGCGCACGGCGTAACGCACGGAATGTCCATTGAAACGATAGCTCTGAGCCAGCGGCCAGTCAGTCATTTGCGTGTCCTCTTGGCGGATGCGAGGCAAAAAGCATAGGCATAAAAAAACCACCGGTCTCGGTGGTTTTTTTGATCGATTGGCTCACTCGCCGCGATAGATGCACCCGCTGGTGCAGGTCTCGTGAATCCGGATCGCACTCAATTCCGGCAGCAGCGGCTTGAGTTCAGCCCAGATGAATTTGGCCAGCACTTCGCTGGTCGGATTCTCCAGGCCAGGAATATCGTTCAGGTAGTTGTGGTCCAGACGCTCGTACAACGGCTTGAAGATCGCCTTGATTTCCGAGAAGTCACGAATCCAGCCGGTGTGCGGATCGAGGTCGCCACTGAGGTGAATCGCCACTTTGAACGAGTGACCGTGCAGGCGGCCGCACTTGTGGCCGTCCGGGACGTGGGGCAGGCGGTGGGCGGATTCGAAGGTAAATTCTTTGAAGATTTCCACAGTGGTTTCAGCTCTGTTCAGGTGGCGATCGCCGTGGCGATGTGGGCAGGTGGCGAGTTTAACAGCTTGTCCTGACTAAAGGGTCAGCAAGCGCTCGGCGAGACGACCGTTGGCCGCCAGCTCAAGAAACTCGTCACCCAGGCGGCGACTTTCATCCATGGTCGTGCGCCAGTATTTCTGGCGGCTCGGGGCATCGCCCATGAAGCGCTTGAAGTCATTGCGGTCTGGCAATTTGCCGTAGGGCAGGCGCGCCAGGTATTCCTTCGAGGGCGCCAGCAGCAGTACGTCCTGCAAGCGCTTGGGACAGGCGCGACGCCATGGCAGGGTCTTGTCGAACCAGCCGGGAATTACCCGGTCGGTGAAGTGCGGATAGAGCACGATGTCGTTGCCGCTGTAGGGCAGGTCCAGGTGATAGTCCAGCAAACCTCCATCGCGGAACGTGCCCGCACCGGCGCCAGGAAGATGACGCACGCCTTCCATCACCATCGGGATCGAACCCGAGGCGAGCAGGGCCTGGCGCAGATTGGCGCTGTCCAGAGCGACGAAGCGTGACGGGAAGTCGTTCAGTGCATTGACCGGCGGGGCGAGGCGTGGATCGTGGATGATCAGCCGCTCGAAGTGCCGGGACAGCCGCGCACGACCGCGCAGGTTGTCGGCGATCACCGACGACAGGCCCAGGCCCAGGCGGCCACGATGGTCGTCCGCGAGCAGGCCGTGGCTTTTGACCACCATGATGTTCAAGCGGTAATGGGGGTTGTCGAGCAAGGTCGCGTCACGGCCATCGAGCAGATTATCGAGCATGCGCCGGGAGCTTTCGCTGATCTGCGCCATGGTCACGCCTTTGGCGAAGTTCTGCTCGGTGTAGAGCTGGCCGAGGCGCCGCAGGCCTTCGACGGCATCCGGCAGGCAGGCACTGGCAAAGCGCCAGGAACCCACCGAGGCGCCAATCAACGAACGCTCGCGCGGTGCCGCCGGCAGCCATTCGCCGAACAAGGCCAGGTCCAGCCCCTGAATCCCCAGGGCCTTGGGACCGCCAGCGGCTCCGGGCAGCGTGCCGACATCGGAGGCGCTCAAGCCGTTCTGGCGAATGCGCGCCAGTGCCCGGGCGCCGGCCTTGAGGGTCAGGGAGGGGAACTTGATATGGATAGCGGTCATACCGGTCTCGAATGCGGGCGAACCAGCGGATTATAAGCGTGTGTCAGACGCAAATTCCCTGACGTCGTTCCCGTCTTTGGCCGATAACCGCTTGCGCGGGCGGTTTATTGGCGTGAAGTGGGCTTATCCGACGAGGCCACTGTACCGCTGCCGCAATTGATGTATGAAGACGACTTCAGCCAGCGCTGATCCGGATAGTAGGAAAACAGCAGCTGTCCATCCTTCATCGAGTCAATCAGGCGATGCGCGATGGCCGGCCGGACCGCCGGGCAGCCGAGGCTCCTGCCGATCCGGCCGTTCGCGCGAGCCAGTACCGGGCTGACATAGGGCGCGCCGTGAATGACGATGGCGCGGTCAAAGGCGTTATCGTTGAAGCCGGGCTCCAGGCCTTCCATGCGCAAGGAATAGCCGTTCTTGCCGACGTAACTCTGTTGGGTGCGATACAGGCCCAGGCTGGTGGCGAAACTTTCATTCTGGTTGGAAAACTGGGTGGTCATGTTTTCGCCGCTGTTACGGCCATGGGCGACGAGTTCGTGGAACAGCAGCTTGCGTTTTTTCAGATCGAACACCCACAGGCGTTGTTCGGTCGAAGGCAGGGAATAATCGATCACTGCTAGTCTCTGTGCCGGAACTGCGCCTTGGGCGCGGGTACACTGTGTTGCGCGAACCGCCAGGGCAATGACCTTGGCATTGGCGTTTGGAGCAGCTTTGGCCAGCGCGACTTCGAGCGAATCGGCGTAGGCTGATGGGAGGATAGCCGACGTCAGCAAAAGGGCTGTCAGGCCAAAGCGATGTAGCGCCATAAAAATGTCTCTTCAGGAATATTTCGAGTCTAGCAGTGAGTTGGACGCTAGCCCTTTGATTACAGGCGATTAAGGATTATCCATGGGTCAATTAACAAGGTTATTCGTCATAAGCCGCGTATTTTTTATGGTCTGTCTGATCAGCGGCACTGCGATGGGTGAAACTTCGCCGATCGTGCCGGTATCTCCGGCGCCTGTGAGTGTGCTCAGTGCTGCGCCCGATGACGTCATTGGTCAGGCCATCCAGGCGCAGCTCGAACCTCTGCAATCATCGTTCCCCCCACTGTTGACCTCTCGCAAACATCAACGGGTGGATGTCGCCCGGGTGGTTCTGGATTTCTATTCGCACCGCAATTTCCGCGCGGCCTGGACCAACGGGCGGGATGTCAGCCAATTGCTCAAGGGCCTGGATGACACCCAGGCCGATGGCCTGGTGCCCGAGGATTACCGGGCGGGCGAGCTGGCCCAGGCGCAACTGGCCCTGCAGGCCACGGCGCCGACACCGGCGCAATCGGCGTCTTTCGACATCGCGGCCACCCGTACCTACATCACGGCGCTGCTGCAGTTGCGCCGTGGCAAGGTGGATCCGGCGCGGCTGGATTTTCACTGGAACTTCGAACCCGATGGCATCGATCCCCGCGAGGACATGAACAGCTTCTTTACCGCCCTGGATGATCACGACGTTGCTCGTGCGTTCGCCCAGGCGCCGCCCCAGGAGGCGGTTTATCGCAGCCTGCGCGAGAGCCTTGCGCAGTTGCGCCGGATTCGTGACGCCGGTGGCTGGCCGAAAGTCGCCGAAGGCGAGTCGCTCAAGCCCGGCATGGACAATCCTGCGGTCAGGCAACTGCGCGCACGCCTGGTGGCGGCCGGTTACCTGGACCCGCACAAATCCAAGCGCACCGATTACGACGACAGCGTCATTGCCGCGGTGAAGAAGTATCAGCTCGAACAATACCTCGGAGCCGATGGCGTGGCGGGGGCGGCGACGCTGGCGGCACTGAATGTGCCGGTCGAGGCGCGAATCGACCAGGTGCGGGTGAACATGGAGCGGGCGCGCTGGTTGCTCTATAAGCTGCAAGGCACTTTTGTCATCGTCGATATCGCCGGCTACAAAGTCGCCCTGTACCGCGACGGCCAGCCGGTCTGGCGTTCCCGGGTGCAGGTGGGCAAACCGTTTCGCAGCACGCCGGTGTTCCAGTCTGAAATCACCTACGTCACGTTCAACCCCACCTGGACCGTCCCGCCGACGATCCTGGTCAAGGATATGCTGCCCAAGATCCAGCAGAATCCGGGCTACCTCGCGGCCAACCGGATTCGCGCCCTGGATCGCGAAGGCAACACGCTCGATCCGTCGACCGTCGACTGGTCCAATGCGCGCGGCATCACGCTGCGCCAGGACGCCGGCCCGGAAAACTCGCTCGGGCAGGTGGTCATCCGGTTCCCCAACGACTATGCGATCTACCTCCACGACACCCCCCATCGCGAGTTGTTCGCCAAATCAGTGCGTGCCACCAGTTCAGGCTGCATCCGGGTGGAGAATCCGTTGCAGTTGGTCGAGTTGCTGTTCAACGACCCTGTGCGCTGGAATTCGGCGGGTATTCAAAAGCAACTGGCCAACGGCAGAACTGAAAACATCAAGCTTCCCGTCAAGGTGCCAGTGCTGTTGGCCTATTGGACGGTGGACCTGAATACCGACGGACGGGTGACGTTCAAACCCGACGTTTACGGTTACGATTCCCCGGTGCTGCGACTCCTGAACCAGCCGTCCAAGTTGCCCGCCCTGGAGTTGCAGCGTGCAGAGCCGCCAATGGTGGTAACGGGTCAAGACAAGTCGTAGCCCCTGGCGTCCTCTAGAGAGGCCAAACCTAAGTTTCACCCGTTGAAAACTATCGACATGGAAGTGGGTCACAGTTGCTCAATAAACAGGGACAGGGTCATTGACGATGGATGTTGCCGAAAAAAAAATGACACACAGCACAGATTCGCTTCGGGTGCATGACCTGGATGAGTGTCGCAACACTCAAACGGGTCCCGTGTTCATCGTGGCGTCGGGTGCATCGGCAAAAAACTTCCCATTGCACAAATATGCCGGCGTTCCAATGATCACCATGAATGGTGCCATTTCGAAATTCACCGGAACGGGGATCAAGCCGTACTTCTACGTCTGTACGGATCAGGGCTTTTCCGAGCAACAACCGGAATTGTTCACCGAAGCCATGCGCATCAGCGAGCGGGTTGCGTTGTGGGAAAAACATATCTGGCACACGTCGTTAAAACCTCAGGGCAAGCTGTATCTGCTGAGCCGGGCACCCAGGCTTTCGTGGAGCGAGTTTTTCAGGACAGACAAGGACCTTGTCAGGAGCCGCCGGCTCGGCAGTGGCCGCAACAAAACACTCGGTTTCAGCAAGAATCTGAAACGTGGTTTTTTTGACGCCCGTACCGTCGCCTACCTGGCTTTGCAGCTTGCCTACCACCTGGGATTTACCCGAGTGTTTCTGGTGGGCGTCGACTTGGATCCGAAGACGGGGCGCTTCTATGAAAAGTCAGGCAGTTTCGTTTCTCCGTGTGTGCTCGACGAGCATTTTCACAAGAGAATCCTGCCGTCGTTCAAGATCCTGTCGCAGCGGGTGGTGAATGAGGATTTTCAGGTCCACAACCTGTCCGACATCTCGAAAATTCCATCGCGGCTGATCCCGCGGATGACGCTGCAAGAGCTCGACAGGTTGCTCTGACGGATCACGCGACATTAATCATTTCGACTCACTCTCGTGGTGCGAAAGCGCTTGCGGCTATGCCAAAGTAGTGGCCTTTGATCGACCCATCGTCGGTCAAGCCACTGCGCGGGAGCGTGCCGATGAACAGACTTTACGCCGTGTTCGCGCTGATCCTGTTGACGTTCGCCAGCGTCGGCACGAGCAGTGCCCGGGATTCGCGAAATGGCGGGCCGGAGTCTGTGGCGGGGGTGTTCGATTACTACCTGTTGGCGCTGTCCTGGTCACCCACCTATTGCTTGACCCATGCTGACGACGCGCAATGTTCCGGCAAAGGTTATGGCTTTGTGCTTCATGGCCTCTGGCCGCAATACACCCGGGGCGGTTGGCCGAAGTCTTGCGCGCCGAGGGTGAAACTCTCGCCAGAGGAGCGGGCCAAGGGCTTGACGCTGTTCCCGTCAAGGAAGTTGCTCGAGCACGAATGGGCCAAGCACGGCACGTGCAGCGGCCTGGGCGCCGACGGATACCTGGAGGCCTCCGACAAGGCCCTGGGCGCGGTCAGGATTCCCGAGCAACTGCAACCGTTGAGCACCACGCATTATTTTGCAGTCGCGGACATCGCGAAGATGTTTCGCGAGAGCAATCCGGGGATCCCGGCGGATGGCGTTGTGGTGATCTGCAACGGGCCGCAATTGTCTGAGGTTCGGGTCTGCATGGACAAGGACCTGGGGTTTGCCTCTTGCGGCAAAGGCGTGAAGACACAATGCCGCGCCGGGGATATCCGGGTTCCACCTTTGCGCTGATCAGAGCACCAGGCCTGCCTGTACCACCGACAGCAGATTGTTTTCCGTCAGCGCCACCGCATCCGGTCGCGTCGCGGCTTGCTCGATCCCTTGCAGCCACCAATGTGTTGCGCCGTGTTCGTCCACGGTGCGCAACAGGGCAAGTTCGTTGCCGTGGCAGTGAATTTCGACACGCCCCTCGCCATCCGCCGTAAATCGCGCAACCGGGTCGAGCGTGAGGCTGTGGCGATTGGCGCTGATTACCAATTGGTCGATCGCATAGTCGAACGTGTCACCCAACGGGTGGCTCTCGAATACGTGCGTGGGGTTGCGCCGCAGGACCAGGCCGGCCTCGGTAAGGGGCTGCAGCCAGGCCTCGATCCGGTGATACAGCTCGTAGACCTGGCCCGGCCAGCTGTCGATGGCCTGATCAATGCTGGTAGGTCGGGTCTGTTTCAGTTTTTCCGCGAGCTCGTCTGCCTTGCTCATGTTCAATTCCCTGACGTGGTGTAAGACACATCGTAGCTGCTTGACGGCGATGCGGCTGTTGTCCTGCGTCATGCCCCTGATGCTTTCCAGGCGGGCAGGGCAACCATTTGGCGTCTGGTGCCCTTTTCCCGTTGGTAACACCGTAGACTTGGCGCCCAGAACCAGGGGGCATGGGGCGTCGCTCATGCCTTACCCTTTCAGGGAGCGCTTTTTGCCAACACGCCTTGATGACCTTTACCACGCCCCCGGCGTCGCCCTGAAACGCATACCGCTGCGCAAGGCTGCGGTGTGGTTTATTGGCACGGTGTGCCTGTGCCTGTGCGCCCTGCTTTATTTGCAACTGGAACAATCCCGGCGCCACGACCTGAGCCAGGCCCAGGTGGCTTCGTCGAACCTGACGCGGGCCATGGCACAACAGGCCGAAGACACCTTCATGCAAGCCGATCTGGTGCTGACCAGCCTGGTGGACTGGATCCAGGTCGACGGATTCGGTCCGGCCCAGCGTCCGCGCTTGCAGAAAACCTTCGTCCGGCGGGTGCAGGCGCTCAATCAATTGCACGGCATCCTGCTGTTCGACCAAAAGGGCCAGTGGGTCGTCACCTCATTTGCCGCACTGCCGCGAGGCAATGGCGTGGCAGATCGCGAATACTTCAGGTTTCACCAGCAGAACGTCTCGACCGTGGCGCACATCGGCCCGGCTATCCGCAGCCGGGAAAATGGCGAATGGATCATTCCGATCTCCAGGAGGGTCAATGACCGCAATGGCCAGTTCCAGGGGGTGTTGCTGGCCGGGATCAAGATGTCGTACTTCGAGCAGTTCTTCAAAAGCTTCAGTATCGACGACAACGGCGCGATGTTCCTGGCGTTGACCGATGGCACGCTGCTGGCCCGTCGACCCTATGTGCAGGCGCAGATCGGTACGTCATTGGCCAAGGGGGAAATCTTCCGCAACCTCCTGCCCCAGGCGACTTCCGGCAACGCGATGCTTGCCTCCGAGGTGGACGGCATTGTCCGGCTGTATGGCTATCGGCAACTGGAGGCCTACCCGCTGGTGGTCTCGGCGGCATCGTCCCGGGACTCGATTCTGGCGGATTGGTACGACACGGCGTTTCGCTCCAGCGCCATTGTCGTGCTGGTGATGCTGGGCGTGGGGCTGATCGGCTGGGTGTTCATTCGCCAGGTGCGTGTCGGTGAGCAGGTCGAGGCGGATTTACGCAAGGCGCAGCAAGCGCTGGAGCTGATTGCCACCCACGACAGCTTGACCGGCCTGGCCAATCGGAGGCTGTTCGAGCGGGCCCTCGATATCGAATTCGGC
Source organism: Pseudomonas sp. MHK4 (assembly GCF_054600775.1). NCBI lineage: Bacteria > Pseudomonadati > Pseudomonadota > Gammaproteobacteria > Pseudomonadales > Pseudomonadaceae > Pseudomonas > Pseudomonas sp. MHK4. Next base: position 156,013 of record NZ_BAAIAK010000009.1, read on the forward strand.
CGCGGCGCCCGGCAAAACAGCCCGCTGAGCCTGATCATGCTCGATATCGATTTCTTCAAGCGCTACAACGACACCTACGGTCACGTGGTGGGCGATCACTGTCTGGCCGAGGTGGCGCGTGCCGTGAAAAGCTGCTGCCATCGCAAGGCCGATCTGGCAGTACGTTACGGTGGAGAGGAGTTTGCGGTGTTGCTGCCTGACACCGATATCCACGGTGCCATGACCCTCGCCGAACAAATTCGCCGCAGCGTCATGGGCAAGAACATCAGCCATACCGGTTCGCCTGCCGGATACGTGACCGTCAGCCTCGGCTGCTATTCGTTCATGCCGACCGGACGTGACAGCATGGAAGTATTCATCCAGCGTGCGGACGCTGCGCTGTACCAGGCCAAGCATTCGGGCAGAAACCGTTCGGCGGTATTGTCGATGGAGGGCGGGGTCGAGGCGCTGATGCGCTCGGATCGTTGATGCGGGGTTCGGCTGCCCGACTGTCCGCCTGTCAGAACGGGGGCAATTGATCGTCTAGAGTTCCGATAGCTCTGCCGCTCCCGGCAGATCTCCCCATCGCACGGACGATCGCCACCATGTCGATAACCCAAACATTGACCGCCATTGCCCTTACCGTTGTGTCCAGCGCAGTCCTACCGCTGGTCAGTCATGCGCAAGCGAAACTCAGCGCCGAAGAAGCTCACGCCATCGGCGTGGATGCCTACGTTTATTTTTACCCGCTGTTGACCATGGACATCACCCGCAAGCAATTCACCAACATCGAACCGGGCAAGGAATTCGGCAAGGGCCCGATGAACATGTTCGTGAGTGTGCCCGAGTACCCGCCGGCGAATTTCAAAGGGGTGGTGCGCGCGAATTTCGACACCTTGTATTCCATCGCCTGGCTCGACCTGACCAAGGAACCGCTGGTCATCGCCGCCCCGGACACCGCTGGACGCTTTTACTTGCTGCCGATGCTCGACATGTGGAGTGACGTATTCGCTTCGCCGGGATGGCGCACAACGGGTACCGATGCCGCGCAGTTCCTGGTGACGCCGCCGGGCTGGATCGGTACCGTGCCGGCGGGACTCAGCCACCTGCCGGCGCCGACGCCCTTTGTCTGGGTCATCGGGCGCACCAAGACTGATGGCGCGGTGGACTACGCGGCGGTGCACAAGATCCAGGCCGGCTACACCGTGACGCCGCTGTCGCGCCTTGGCAAAGGCGCCGAGCCGGTCACTGTCAAGATCGACCCGGCCGTGGACATGACGACCCCACCGAAAATCCAGGTCGATACCCTTTCGGCAGCCGACTACTTCGCCTATGCCGCCGAACTGCTCAAGGTACATCCGGCCCACAGCACCGATCAGCCGCTACTGGCGCAGCTCAAGCGTATTGGCATCGAGCCAGGCAAGTCGTTCGACATGAATGCGCTGGACCCTGAAATCAAAGCTGCCCTTGAAACGGCGCCCAAGGACGCGCAAGCGCTGATGGCGTGGAAGGTGCCGACCCTTGCTCGAGTGGTCAACGGCTGGTCGATGAACACCGACACCATGGGCGTCTACGGCAACTACTACCTCAAACGCGCAATCGTGGCGCAGATGGGGCTCGGCGCCAACTTGCCCGAAGACGCGATTTATCCGTTGAATATGGGCGATGAAAACGGCAAGACCCTCGACGGCACGCACAAGTACGTGCTGCATTTCCCCAAGGACGAGGCGCCTCCGGTGAACGCCTTCTGGTCGATCACGCTGTACGACCCCGAAGGTTTCCAGGTGGGCAACGGGCTCAACCGCTTCGCAGTCAGCAGCTGGATGCCCTTCAAGAGCAACGCCGATGGTTCGCTGGATATCTACTTCCAGAACGAAAGCCCCGGCAAGGAGCTGGAAGCCAATTGGCTACCGGCACCCAAAGGACCGTTCAACCTGACCATGCGCTTGTACGGTCCGAAGGCCGAGGCGTTGAACGGCAAGTGGAATCCACCGGCGATCAAGCAGATGTAGCGCGGGCGATCAAGGCAGCCGATGTTGAATCACCATCGGCTGCCTTTTCGCGTTCAGCTGCCTGTCCCACCGCCAGCCCCGCCGGTCCCACCACCGGCCCCGGTACCCCCGCCGGCGCCCGAGCTGCTGCTGCCACCCGCACTCCCGCTCGAAGAGCCGGTTGCTCCACCGTCACCAGCGTTGCCGCCCGAGGGCGAGCTTGGCGTGTTGTCGGGTGGCATGACCGGGCCACTGGTGGCACCGGATTTGGTGCCTGTCGCATCAGCGCCATCGCCGGATTCTGCGAAGGTGACCAAGGGGGCCGCGCAGAGCAATCCAGCGAGGAGCAGCGAAGTGATTTTGGTGTTCATCATGGTCCGTCTCCAAAAGGTGAGTCGTTACCTGAAGTTGGTGTGAAGGGCAGGGCGGTTGGTGCCAGCTGGATGACGAGTGGCACAGGCTAAGGTGGACCGAACACCTCGCAGGCGGCGCGGTCACAGCCAAGAGATCCAAACGGGACGGTGGTCATGAAAAAGTTGCGAATCGCGACGTTCAACGTCAACGGCATGCGCGCGCGCCTGCCGAACCTGTTGGCCTGGCTTGAGCGCGAACAACCGGACATCGCCTGTCTGCAGGAATTGAAGTCGGTCGACAGTGCGTTTCCCGCCGCGCAGCTGGAGGCTATCGGCTACGGGGCGGTCTGGCAGGGGCAGGCGTCGTGGAACGGGGTGGCGATTCTGGCGCGGGATGCGCAGCCGTTGGAAAGTCGCCGGGGTCTGCCAGGCGATGACGACGATAGTCACAGCCGGTATCTGGAAGCTGCCGTCCACGGGGTGCTGGTGGGATGCCTGTACTTGCCCAACGGCAATCCGCAGCCGGGGCCGAAGTTCGACTACAAACTGGCCTGGTTCGAGCGCCTGATACGCTACGCGCAATCTCTTCAGGGCAGCGAGCATCCGGTGGTGCTGGCGGGTGACTACAATGTGGTGCCCACCGACCTCGATATCTATAACCCGCGTTCCTGGCTCAAGGATGCCTTGCTGCAACCTGAGAGCCGCGAGTGTTATCAGCGTCTGCTGGACCAGGGCTGGACCGATGCCGTGCGTCATCTGTATCCGCAGGAACGGGTCTATACCTTCTGGGACTATTTTCGCCAGCACTGGCAGAAGAATTCCGGCTTACGCATCGATCACCTGTTGCTCAACCCGGCCTTGAGTCCTTATCTCGAAGAAGCCGGGGTCGATGCCTGGGTGCGCAACGAACCCCATGCCAGCGACCATGCGCCCACCTGGATACAATTGGGCTCGCGCAAGCGCCGTTGAATCGTCTTGCTGGCCGATTGGCTAAATCAATTGTCGGTCGTGGCCCTTCATCCTTTATACATGGCAACCCTGGCGGAGCAATCCGCAGCTTGCGTGCATAAGGATCAAGCGATGAGCGAGCCACGTCTGACAAACCTTGCGTCATACCTGCAACGTCTGGGCTTCGACGCCCCACCGACGCCGACCCTTGAGACCCTGCGCCTGCTTCAACTGCGCCACACCGGCGTCTTTGCGTTTGAAAACCTCACCACGCTGTCGGGCGAGCCGGTACGCATCGACATGTCGTCGATCGAGCAAAAGGTCCTGCAGGACGGACGCGGCGGCTACTGCTACGAACTCAATTATCTGTTCCTGGCCTTGCTGCAGGCGCTTGGCTACGACGCGCGCGGTATCAGCGGGCGCGTGGTGATGGGCCAGCCGGAGGGCGCCTGGACCGCTCGCACGCACCGCTTGAGCCTGGTGACGCTCGATGGCGTGCGCTATATCACTGATGTCGGTTTCGGCGGCATGGTGCCCACCGCACCGCTGTTGCTCGACAGCCTTGAGGAGCAGTCGACGCCTCACGAGTCGTATCGCATCGAGCAGCACGCCGACGGCTACACCCTGCGCGCCAAGGTCGCGGATGAATGGCGACCGATGTACATCTTCGACCTGCAACGCCAGGAGGACATCGATTACGCCGTTGGCAACTGGTATGTCTCGACCCACCCCGAATCATCCTTTGCCCGGCAGCTGATGGTGGCACGGACAGGGGAGGGCTGGCGCCGTACCCTCAATAACGGCAACTTTGCGATTCATCGAATGGGGCGTGACAGCGAACGCCGGCAAGTGGCCAATGTGCAGGAGCTGATCGGCGTCCTGGAAAGTGAGTTCGAGATTCGGGTACCGCCCCATGCGACGTTGATGCGCACACTTGAGCGATTGATAGTGCCGCAATAGGCGGATCATCGTGCACACAAAAAAGGGGCGGATTGGATAATTCTGCCCTTTTTTCGTGCTTGTCTACGGCCGGGCTTCGGACTCCATCACCCGGTGAATTTCGTCGAGCGCTTGCGCAAGCTTCTTTTCCAGGCTTTTGAGCTCAGAGCTGGTGATCCCCTTTTTCAGGTGCTTCACCGTACTGGTCTTTGCCTTGTCGTGCTCGCTCAGCAACGCCCGACGCAGCGTGTTGTTGATCGCGGTCTGGTAGCCATAACCCTCGCTTTCCGCGAGCGCGCGTGCCGCCTCGATGACGACATCGTCGAGCATGATGGTGATGCGGGTCTTGCCTTTGGGTGGGGCAACTGCCCCGCGCCTGGCATGGCTGAAGTCGTACTCGTCTTTCATGGGTTAAGCCTCCAGATACTGGCGGCGCTCGTTTTTGCTGGCGAGGCGCGCGGAAATGATTCGAACGAAATTCGGCTCACGGTAGGTGTACGCAACGACCAGCAAACGCCCTTTGCCATCCAGCCCCATGGTGATCCAGCGCTGTTCATCATGGTCATCGTCCTCAAGCGTCAGGGCGCGTTCATCATGGAAGACTGGCTCCGTCTCTGCGAGGCTGATGCCCAGATGCTTGAGTTTGTTGGCCGCGTTCTTCGCCTTGTGATACTGAATTTCGAATGGCTTCATTATGCATACTTTATATGTATATGGAAGGCAGCGATCACTACCGATGGTCACCAGGAATTCAAAAGACTAGTGGGCGCGGGAGAATGGGCCCGGACGGATGTATTTCAAGGTTTTTTGCGAGGTGGCGCGCGGTGGCACACAGTCTGCATGAACGACCGTTCATAATCTGACTGGCAAGTTGTATACAACTCTATAGACATTTGTCCTGAGTATTGAATACAGTGTGCTCATAACAAAAACCAGGGAACCCCCTAACATGAAAACGCCCCATGTTTCACACCAACGGCCTGAAGATGAAAATCTCGGGATCGGCGCGAATATGGCTTACGGCCTGCAACATGTTCTGACCATGTACGGTGGCATCGTCGCGGTGCCTTTGATCGTTGGTCAGGCGGCCGGCCTCTCGCCGGCGGACATTGGATTGTTGATTGCTGCTTCATTGTTTGCGGGGGGGTTGGCCACGTTGCTGCAAACCCTGGGTCTACCGTTTTTCGGTTGTCAGCTGCCGCTGGTACAGGGTGTGTCGTTTTCCGGCGTCGCGACCATGGTGGCAATTGTCAGCAGTGGAGGCGAGGGCGGGTTTCAGTCGATCCTGGGGGCGGTAATTGCGGCGTCCTTGATCGGGTTGCTGATCACACCGGTGTTCTCGCGAATTACCAAGTTCTTCCCGCCGTTGGTCACGGGCATCGTGATCACCACCATCGGCCTGACGCTGATGCCGGTGGCGGCACGCTGGGCCATGGGGGGCAACAGTCACGCGCCTGACTTTGGCAGCATGGCCAACATCGGCCTGGCTGCGGTGACGCTGGTGCTGGTGCTGATGTTGAGCAAGATCGGCAGCGCTACCATTTCCCGGTTGTCGATCCTGTTGGCGATGGTCATCGGTACGATCATCGCGGTGTTCCTCGGCATGGCGGATTTCTCGTCCGTCAGCCAGGGGCCAATGTTTGGTTTCCCGACACCTTTCCACTTCGGCATGCCGACCTTTCACTTCGCGGCGATCCTGTCGATGTGCATCGTGGTCATGGTGACCCTGGTGGAGACGTCAGCCGATATCCTGGCCGTCGGTGAAATCATCGACACCAAGGTCGACTCCAAGCGCCTTGGCAATGGTCTGCGCGCGGACATGCTGTCGAGCATGATCGCGCCGATCTTCGGCTCCTTCACCCAAAGTGCCTTCGCCCAGAACGTCGGGCTGGTGGCGGTGACCGGTATCAAGAGCCGTTATGTGGTAGCCACCGGCGGCGTGTTCCTGGTGATCCTCGGCCTGCTGCCGTTCATGGGGCGCGTCATCGCCGCCGTGCCGACCTCCGTCCTCGGCGGGGCCGGTATCGTGCTGTTCGGCACCGTCGCGGCCAGCGGTATTCGTACGCTGTCCAAGGTTGATTACCGCAACAACGTCAACCTGATCATTGTCGCGACCTCCATCGGTTTCGGCATGATCCCGATTGCCGCGCCGAACTTCTACGATCACTTCCCAAGCTGGTTCGCGACGATCTTCCACTCGGGCATCAGCTCTTCCGCCATCATGGCCATCGTGCTCAACCTGACCTTCAACCACCTCACCGCTGGTAACTCCGACCAGCAGTCGGTGTTTGCGGCCGGTACCGAGCGGGTGTTGCGCTACCAGGACCTGGCGGCGTTGCGCGAAGGGGATTACTTCAGCGACGGCAAGTTGCACGACTGTGATGGCAAGGAGATTCCGGTGGTTGAGGTGGATCACGGGCATGGCGAGCCACGGGCGGTGCATGCCAAAAGCGGTGAGCATGTCTGACGGTTTAAAAGCGTAAGGTCAAAAGATCGCAGCCTGCGGCAGCTCAAGGGAATCGCGTCCATCCGGTAATTGTCGGACGAACATGAATCCAAGGAGCTGCCGCAGGCTGCGATCTTTTGACTTTTCCATCGGGCACAAAAAAGCCCCTGAATCTTTCGATTCAGGGGCTTTTTGATATTGCTGTCTGGCTCCACGACCTGGACTCGAACCAGGGACCCAGTGATTAACAGTCACTTGCTCTACCAACTGAGCTATCGCGGAATGGCGTCTATGTTACTGATTCAAAAAGAGAAGTCAAGCATTTGATTGCTGCGGGAGGGTTTTCTGGGGACGGACGGTGGTTTATCGGTGATTGGCGGTTACCGGAATCGCCTGTGGGGGCTAACATGGCGGCCCGGAAGTGGTTCCACGCGCTGCCGGCCATTCGCCGATAAGGTACGCGCCATGACTTGCTTGACCGTTACGAAACCTCGAATCAGCGGGGTGTTCCCATGAGCATCGCGCAAATCAGCCTGCCCAAGGGGGTCGGCCCGCACGCCGAAAAACTGTTCGATGCAATTACTCAGGCCAGCAACGCTGATGAGTTGAACCGTGCGGGGGGTAAGGCCGAGGGGTTTGTCCTGGGCCTTGAAAGCACCAAGGCGATCAAGAGCCAGGTCGCTGAATCACTGTATGTCGTTTATGACGACGCTGCCAGCCAGCGCGCGAGCGAACTGGCCTAGCCGCCGAAAGTAATGGTGCCAAGCATCAGTTTGGCGTAGAGCGCCGTGGCACCCAGTTGCACCAGCCACAGGGCCAGGCCGCCGAGAAACACGCCGGCAGCGACTTGCATCACCAGATTGTTGCCGCGTTGTTTGGCCGGGGTGCGGGGGATGAAGTCATCCAGGTCGTCGCGGTCGGCGCGTAGGTCATCGTTTTTCATGTGGGCTCTCGAAAATCCGGGTGGGACACAACCTGTAGGAGCCGGCTTGCCGGCGAAGAGGCCATCACGGGCAATATTCATTTCGGTTGGTACCTCTTCGCTGGCAAGCCAGCTCCTACAGGGTAGATGTGTGCAGTCTAGGGGGGCTGGTTAGCGGTTTGAGAATTATCTACGACAAATAAAAAACGGGAAGCCCAAAGGCTTCCCGTTTTTCGTACCACGCGAACGTCAGATCACCTGAACGATCGCATCCGTCACAACCTTGATGTTGCTCTGGTTCAACGCAGCCACGCAGATACGGCCGGTGTCCAGGGCGTAGATACCGAACTCGTTGCGCAGGCGATGCACTTGTTCAACGGACAGGCCGGAGTAGGAGAACATGCCGCGCTGACGGCCAACGAAGCTGAAATCGCGCTGCGGCGCGTTTTTCGCCAGGGTGTCGACCATTTGCGTACGCATGCCACGAATGCGCAGGCGCATTTCGGCCAGCTCGGCTTCCCACTGGGCGCGCAGTTCCGGGCTGTTGAGCACGGCAGCGACGATGCTTGCGCCGTGGGTCGGCGGGTTGGAGTAGTTGGTGCGGATCACGCGTTTGACCTGCGACAGGACGCGCGCGCTTTCTTCTTTCGATTCGCTGACGATCGACAAGGCGCCAACGCGCTCGCCGTACAGCGAGAACGATTTGGAGAACGAGCTGGAGACGAAGAAGGTCAGGCCCGACTCGGCGAACAGGCGCACGGCAGCGGCGTCTTCGTCGATGCCATCGCCGAAACCTTGATATGCCATGTCGAGGAACGGCACGTGACCTTTGGCTTTTACCACTTCCAGGACGTTGTTCCAGTCCGCCGGGCTCAGGTCCACACCGGTCGGGTTGTGGCAGCAGGCGTGCAGGACAATGATCGAGCCGGACGGCAGGGCGTTCAGGTCTTCCAGCAGGCCGGTGCGGTTCACGTCATGGGTCGCGGCATCATAGTAGCGATAGTTCTGCACCGGGAAACCGGCGGTTTCGAACAGCGCGCGGTGGTTTTCCCAGCTCGGGTCGCTGATGGCCACGACGGCGTTTGGCAGCAGTTGCTTGAGGAAGTCGGCACCGATTTTCAGCGCGCCAGTGCCGCCAACGGCCTGGGTGGTGATGACGCGGCCGGCGGCGATAAGCGGCGAATCATTGCCGAATAGCAGTTTTTGCACGGCCTGGTCGTAGGCGGCGATGCCGTCGATTGGCAGGTAGCCCCGGGAAGCGTGTTGAGCGACGCGAATGGTTTCGGCTTCGACAACGGCGCGCAGGAGTGGAATTTTCCCCTCCTCGTTGCAGTAAACACCGACGCCCAGGTTGACCTTGTTGGTACGGGTATCGGCGTTGAATGCTTCGTTGAGGCCCAGGATTGGATCGCGTGGTGCCATTTCGACAGCGGAGAACAGGCTCATTTTTGCGGCGGCTCTGAATGGAGAGTGGAGGGACGTGTCGCGCTCCAGCCGAATGCACTAGAGCGGTGCACAAACGGGGAGCTAGTATAGAGGCCATCCGCGAGTGATGGCGACAGACGAATCGGCTTTTGAGGTAAGTTTTTCCGATTATTTTTCGACCGTTAGTCGATTGGCGTCGTCTAAGTCTTTACGCGTTGTAGGACGTTTGCCTTGAAAGCGCTGGCAATCGACTCCACATTGAGCGCAATCCAGTTTTTTCCTCGGGCGACATCGGTCGTTTGTGGTCTTTCTCGTTCGTGTCGGTTTTACCGGCAAGAGTGATCCCAGAGGTTCTACATGTCTGAATTCCAGCTAGTCACCCGTTTCGAGCCCGCCGGCGATCAACCGGAAGCCATCCGCCTGATGGTCGAGGGCATCGAAGCCGGGCTGGCGCACCAGACGTTGCTCGGTGTGACCGGTTCGGGCAAGACCTTCAGTATCGCCAATGTGATTGCCCAAGTGCAGCGCCCGACCCTGGTGCTGGCGCCGAACAAGACCCTGGCCGCGCAGTTGTACGGCGAGTTCAAGGCGTTTTTCCCGAACAACGCCGTCGAGTACTTCGTTTCCTACTACGACTACTACCAGCCTGAAGCCTACGTGCCTTCTTCGGACACCTTCATCGAGAAAGACGCCTCGATCAACGATCACATCGAACAGATGCGCCTTTCTGCGACCAAGGCATTGCTGGAGCGCAAGGACGCGATCATCGTCACCACGGTGTCGTGCATCTACGGCCTGGGCAGCCCGGAAACCTATCTGAAGATGGTGTTGCACGTGGATCGCGGCGACAAGCTCGACCAGCGTGAGTTGCTGCGGCGCCTGGCCGACCTGCAATACACCCGCAACGACATGGAATTTGCCCGTGCGACCTTCCGTGTGCGCGGTGACGTGATTGATATCCACCCGGCGGAATCGGACTTCGAAGCGATCCGCATCGAACTCTTCGACGATGAAGTGGAAAGTCTGTCGGCGTTCGATCCGCTGACCGGCGAAGTCATCCGCAAGCTGCCGCGCTTCACCTTCTACCCGAAAAGCCACTACGTGACGCCCCGGGAAACCCTGATGGGTGCCGTCGAAGGGATCAAGGTCGAGTTGCAGGAACGCCTGGAATACCTGCGTTCCAACAACAAGCTGGTGGAAGCCCAGCGTCTGGAACAGCGCACCCGGTTTGACCTGGAGATGATTCTCGAGCTGGGTTATTGCAACGGCATCGAGAACTACTCGCGCTATCTGTCGGGTCGCGAAGCCGGGGCGCCGCCGCCGACCCTGTACGATTACCTGCCGGCCGATGCCTTGCTGGTGATTGACGAGTCCCACGTCAGCGTGCCGCAAGTCGGCGCGATGTACAAAGGCGACAGGTCGCGCAAGGAGACGCTGGTGGAATATGGCTTCCGCCTGCCGTCGGCGCTGGACAACCGGCCGATGCGTTTCGACGAGTGGGAAAGCATCAGCCCGCAGACGATTTTCGTCTCGGCGACGCCGGGCAACTATGAAGCCGAGCACGCCGGGCGCGTCATTGACATGGTGGTGCGTCCGACGGGGTTGGTGGACCCGCAAATCGAGATCCGTCCGGCACTGACCCAGGTCGACGACTTGCTGTCGGAAATCACCAAGCGCGTCGCCCTGGAAGAGAGGGTGCTGGTGACGACGCTGACCAAGCGCATGGCCGAAGACCTGACGGACTACCTGGCCGATCACGGCGTGCGCGTGCGCTACCTGCACTCGGACATCGACACCGTGGAGCGGGTGGAAATCATCCGCGACTTGCGCCTGGGCACCTTCGATGTGCTGGTGGGGATCAACCTGCTGCGCGAGGGCCTGGACATGCCGGAGGTGTCGCTGGTGGCGATCCTCGATGCCGACAAGGAAGGTTTCCTGCGTTCCGAACGCTCGCTGATCCAGACCATTGGCCGGGCGGCGCGTAACCTCAATGGGCGGGCGATCCTGTATGCCGACCGGATCACTGGCTCCATGGAGCGGGCGATCGGTGAAACTGAGCGTCGCCGCGACAAGCAGATCGCCTTCAACCTGGCGAACGGCATCACGCCCAAGGGCGTGTTCAAGGACGTGGCCGACATCATGGAAGGCGCCACCGTGCCGGGTTCGCGCAGCAAGAAGCGCAAGGGCATGGCCAAGGCCGCCGAAGAGAACGCCAAATACGAAGCGCAATTGCGCTCGCCGGGCGAGATTGCCAAGCGCATCAAGGCATTGGAAGAGAAGATGTACCAGCTGGCGCGTGACCTGGAATTCGAAGCGGCGGCGCAGATGCGCGACGAGATTGCCAAGTTGCGCGAGCGGTTGATCACCGTCTGAAAGAGCAGGGACACCGTTGACCTGTAGGAGCTGGCTTGCCAGCGAATCGATGGTGGCCCTGATGCCGCCTTCGCTGGCAAGCCAGCTCCTACAGGGATTGCAGCGTCTCAGTGAGCTTCACCAGCCTTGAGTCCAGCCGGCAATTTGCGGGTCAACAACACCGCCAGCATGCTGATCCCCAGCGCTATCCCGACAAAATGAAAGGCATCGTTATAAGCCATGATCGACGCCTGCTGGTGAGCGATCTCACTGAGCTTGCCCAGGGCTGCGGCCTCGCTGCCAAACCGATCCGTCAGTGACGCCATCCGTTCCGCCACCTGCGGATTGGTCGGCACTATCGCTTCGCGCAAATAATCGAAGTAGGTCTTGGTCCGCGCATCCAGCAGCGTGGCGAGCAGGGCGATGCCGATGGCGCCACCGAGGTTGCGCAGGATGTTGAACAGGCTCGACGCCGACCCCGCATCCTGGGGCAGGATGTACGCCGTGGCGATCAGGGAAATGGTGACCATGATCAGCGGCTGGCCCAGCGCGCGAATGATCTGGATCTGATTGAACTGCGGCCCGGCGAAGTCCGGGTTGAGCACGCCCGAAGAAAAGCTCGCCAGCCCGAATAGTCCGAAGCCCACCGTGCACAGCCATTTGGGCGAGACATACTTCATCAGCTTGGGCACCAGCGGAATCAGGAACAGCTGCGGCACGCCCATCCACATGATCACTTCGCCGATCTGCAGGGCGTTGTAGTTCTGGATCTGCGCCAGATACAACGGCAACAGGTAGATCGAGCCGTAGAGGCCAACCCCCATCCCGATGCTGGAAATGCTCGACAGGCCGAAGTTGCGATTGCCCAGGATGCCGAGGTTGATCAGCGGATTGGGTTTGGAAAACTGCACGATCACGAAGGTGATCAGGCTGATCAGGGCGATGCTGCCCAAGGTCACGATCAGGTCCGACTCCAGCCAGTCCTTGCGATGGCCTTCTTCGAGAAACACCTGCAAACAGCCCAGGCCCACGCCCAGGGTCACAATCCCGGCGTAGTCGGTGCTTTTCAGCAGTTCCCAGTGTGCTTCCTTCTTCTCCAGGCCGTACATCAGGCCGGCGATCATGATCAGGCCGGGCGGAATGTTGATGTAGAAGATGTATTCCCAGCCCCAGTTTTCCGTCAGCCAGCCGCCCAGCGTCGGGCCGATGGAGGGCGCGAAGGTGGCGGTCATGGCGAACATGGCCATGCCTTTTGCACGGTGATGCTCCGGGAGTTTGATCAGCGTCAGGGTGAACGCCAGCGGAATCAGCGCGCCGCCGGTAAAACCCTGGAGTGCGCGAAAGACGATCATGCTCTCCAGGCTCCAGGCCATGGAGCACAGCAAGGAGGCGACGAGGAAACCGAGGGATACCCACACCGCCAAACGTCGCGCTGACAATAACTGCACGAGCCAGGCGGTGAGCGGGATCATGATGATTTCCGCCACCAGGTACGAGGTGGAAATCCACGAACCTTCTTCCAGGGTTGCCGACAGCGCGCCCTGGATATCCTTGAGCGAGGAGTTGGTGATCTGGATGTCGAGCACCGCCATGAAGGCGCCGAGCATCACGCTCATCACCGCGATCCAGTCCCGCCGGGTCGGCTCGCCGACGGGGCGGATCAGTTGATCACCGGCCATCGTCAGGGTTGTCTTTGCTGCTCAATTTGGCGCTGACGTCTTGCGGTGCGTCCTTGATGTTCACCTTGGCGGTGACCGACATGCCCGGGCGGATCTTGCCGCGCAGCGGATTGTCGGCGGCGAAAGTCAGTTTCACCGGGATCCGTTGCACGACTTTGGTGAAGTTGCCGGTGGCATTGTCCGGCGGCAACAGGCTGAACTGTGCGCCAGAGGCGGCGAACAGGCTGTCGACCCGCGCTTCGATCGGCGTGTCGCCGTAGGCGTCGAAGGTCAGCTCGGCCTTCTGCCCGGGCTGCATGTGGCCAATCTGGGTTTCCTTGAAGTTGGCCTGGATCCAGATGTCTTCATCGGGCACCACCGACAGCAGGTAGGCGCCGGCCTGCACGTACTGGCCTTCACGGGCGGCACGTTGGCCGATCAGGCCGCTGATCGGCGCATGGATTTCACTGCGGGTGAGGTTCAGCTCGGCCTGGGCCAAATCAGCCTTGGCATTGGCGATCTGCGCGTCGAGACGTTTGATTTCAGCGGTCAATGCGTTGACTTGCTGGCGTTGTCCCTGGGCATCCGCCTGGGCCTTGGTCAGTTGCGAGCGGGCGATGTGGTTGTCGGCGGAGAGGGTGGTCACGCGCTCTTCGGAGACATAACCGGGCTTGCGCAAGGTCTCGGCGCGGGTCAGGTCGATCTGGGAGCGGCCCAGGCTCGCCTGGCTGGACGCCACTTGCGCGTCGCTGGCGGCGATCAGGCTGGCCTGCTGGGTCAGTTTGCTCTGGGCTTGCAGACGTTCGGCCTGGCGGGTGGCGAGGGTCGCGTTGGCGCGGTCGACGGCGAGGCGGAAATCGTCGCCTTCGAGCCTGATCAGCAACTGGCCTTTCTCGACGTGCTGGTTGTCCTGCACCAGCACCTGATCGATGCGCGCACCCAGCTGGCTCGACACGCGGGTGATCTCGCCCTGGACATAGGCGTTGTCGGTGCTTTCATAAAAGCGTCCATTGAAAAACCAATGGGCAAAAAAGCCCCCGGCGATCAGCAGGACAATCAACAGGAAGATGGACAGGCGACGCTTGAGTTGGGCAGGCATGGGGCAAACTGTAGTCGAGAATATGTAAGGAAAGTTATCAGCAGGTGAATCTGGCATACAGCCGATAAACGGTAAATGCCATCGGCTGATATTCGGCCATTCACCACGCCATACGGGCGTTGTAGGCGCAACCTTGGCTTAAATGCCCTGTTCACTGGAGCATGGCGTACGTCGCCTGTTACCATTCGGCTCTTGTTTGAAGTTCGCTTTGATCTTCGCTTTTATTCTTGTCGAGACTTGCCATGACCACCGTCCGCACGCGCATCGCGCCATCGCCTACCGGGGACCCCCACGTAGGTACCGCTTACATCGCATTGTTCAACTACTGCTTTGCCAAGCAGCACGGCGGTGAGTTCATCCTGCGGATCGAAGACACCGACCAGCTGCGCTCGACCCGCGAATCGGAACAGCAGATTTTCGACGCCCTGCGCTGGCTGGGCATCGACTGGAGCGAAGGCCCGGACGTTGGCGGCCCGCACGGTCCGTACCGACAAAGCGAGCGCGGCGATATCTACCAGAAGTATTGCCAGCAGCTGGTCGAAATGGGCCATGCCTTCCCGTGCTTCTGCACCGCTGAAGAACTGGACCAGATGCGCGCCGAACAAATGGCCCGTGGCGAAACCCCGCGTTACGACGGCCGCGCGCTGTTGCTGTCCAAGGAAGAAGTGGCGCGCCGCCTGGCCGCTGGCGAACCCCACGTAATCCGCATGAAGGTGCCGAGCGAAGGCGTCTGCGTGGTGCCGGACATGCTGCGTGGCGACGTGGAAATCCCGTGGGACCGCATGGACATGCAAGTCCTGATGAAGACCGATGGCCTGCCGACGTACTTCCTGGCCAACGTGGTCGACGACCACCTGATGGGCATCACCCACGTATTGCGCGGCGAAGAGTGGCTGCCATCGGCACCGAAACTGATCCTCCTGTACGAATACTTCGGTTGGGAACAACCGGAGCTGTGCTACATGCCGCTGCTGCGTAACCCGGACAAGAGCAAGCTGTCCAAGCGCAAGAACCCGACGTCGGTGACCTTCTACGAGCGCATGGGCTTCATGCCCGAAGCCATGCTCAACTACCTGGGTCGCATGGGCTGGTCGATGCCGGACGAGCGCGAGAAGTTCTCGCTGCAGGAAATGGTCGACAACTTCGACCTCAAGCGCGTCTCCCTCGGCGGGCCGATTTTCGACATCGAGAAGCTGTCATGGCTCAACGGCCAGTGGCTGCGTGACCTGCCGGTGGAAGAATTCGCCGCGCGCGTACAGAAGTGGGCGTTCAACAGCGAATACATGATGAAGATCGCGCCGCACGTCCAGGGCCGCGTCGAGACCTTCAGCCAGGTGGCACCGCTGGCCGGGTTCTTCTTTGCCGGTGGCGTGAATCCCGATGCCAAGCTGTTCGAATCGAAGAAGCTGTCGGGTGACCAGGTCCGCCAGTTGATGCAGTTGATCCTGTGGAAGCTCGAAAGCCTGCGCCAGTGGGAGAAGGACCACATCACCGCGACCATCCAGGCGGTGGTCGAATCCCTGGAACTGAAGCTGCGTGATGCCATGCCGCTGATGTTCGCCGCGATCACCGGCCAGGTGAGTTCGGTGTCGGTGCTCGATGCGATGGAAATCCTCGGGCCGGACCTGACCCGTTTCCGTCTGCGCCAGGCGATCGACCTGCTGGGCGGCGTGTCGAAGAAAGAAAACAAGGAGTGGGAAAAGCTGTTGGGCGCGATCGCCTGATCCCGCGTACCTGACCTTGTAGGAGCCGGCTTGTCGGCGAAGGCGACCTCGAAGCTTGCGTCGATCTTGCGGCCGCCTTCGCTGGCAAGCCAGCTCCTACAGAGGGGAAAACCCCCCGGATTTACGGGCGAGGGCGGTAAGTGGTTGTTATGTCGGCAAAAAATTTTAAATTTTTTGAAAAATAAGTTTGACAGACTTTCGATACGCCCTTAAGATTCGCCCCGTCCTCAGCGATGACATCAACGATGAGGGGCTATAGCTCAGCTGGGAGAGCGCTTGCATGGCATGCAAGAGGTCGACGGTTCGATCCCGTCTAGCTCCACCAATTTACACTTCAAGGTCTGGCCACACCGGCCTTGAAGCGATCAACACTCAGCGTTGATCAGTTGTATAGAAGGGTTTGCGTCCCCTTCGTCTAGTGGCCTAGGACACCGCCCTTTCACGGCGGTAACAGGGGTTCGAGTCCCCTAGGGGACGCCAGTTTTACAGAAACGATGTTGCAAGATGTCGTTCCGCCGCGAGGCGAAAAATCCGGGGCTATAGCTCAGCTGGGAGAGCGCCTGCATGGCATGCAGGAGGTCAGCGGTTCGATCCCGCTTAGCTCCACCAATTTTACAAGTTCAAGGTCTGGCCACACCGGCCTTGAATCGATCAGCTCTCAGCACTGATCAGTTGTATAGAAGGGTTTGTGTCCCCTTCGTCTAGTGGCCTAGGACACCGCCCTTTCACGGCGGTAACAGGGGTTCGAGTCCCCTAGGGGACGCCACGATTACCCGCTCTGCGGGATTTTATAAGGGTCATTCAATTATTGAATGGCCCTTTTGTTTGTCTGGCGTTTGGCCAAATCTCCCTCTTCCTCTCAAACTGTTCTTCAGACCAGCGGTCACATCCACGACTTGCAGAAAATTATTATGAGAATAATATTCTAGTCGTAATATTCGGAGGCAACGATGAACGATAAAAAAGCTCAAACCCGCGAACGCATCCTCAAGGCTGCCAGCGCCGCGCTTATTCAGCGTGGTCCGGCCGAGCCGAGCGTTGGCGAAGTGATGGGCGCAGCCGGCCTGACGGTCGGCGGCTTTTATGCGCACTTCGAAAGCAAGGACGCCATGATGCTTGAGGCGTTCAAGCAGTTGCTGGGTCACCGCCGTGACCTGATTGCCGACATGGATGCCGACTTGACCGGTGAAGAGCGACGCACCCTGGTCGCTGCGTTTTATCTGTCGCGCAAACACCGCGATTCCAGCGAGTCGGCGTGCCCGATCCCGGCCTCGATCGGTGAGCTTGGACGCCTGCCCGAGGCGTTTCGAATCGCTCTGAATGAACACATGGAGCTGATGGTCGCGCAGTTGGCGGCCAGTCCTGAAGACACCGACAAAACCCTGGCCGACCTGGCCTTGATGGTGGGCGGCCTGGCGCTGGCACGGGCGCTGGGCCCCGGTGATTTATCCGATCGATTGCTGCGCGCGGCCAAGTCGGCGGTGCGTTGATCTGAAGGCTGCGGCCTGGGGAGAATGCGATGAGCACGTTGAAGTGGGTTCGTGGCGTTAATGGCACCTTGGGCTGGTTCGCCCCGAAGCTGGTGGCGAGCAAAATGCGTCTGGCGTTCATGACGCCGCGCGACTTCCCGCCCCGTGACTGGGAACTGCCACTGCTGGCGAAGTCGGAACGCATCACCTTGCGCTTCGGTCTGTCGGCATTGCGTTGGGGACAGGGCCCAGCGGTATTGCTGATGCACGGCTGGGAGGGTCGACCCACGCAGTTCGCCAGCCTGATCACGGCGCTGGTCGATGCCGGTTATTCGGTGGTCGCCCTGGACGGCCCGGCCCATGGTCGCTCCCCTGGGCGCGAGGCGAATGTGGTGCTGTTCGCCCGTGCCATGCTCGAAGCCGCCGCCGAGTTGCCGCCGCTGCAAGCGGTCATCGGTCACTCCATGGGCGGCGCCAGTGCGATGCTTGCCGTGCAACTGGGCCTGCGCACCGAAACCCTGGTCAGCATTGCCGCCCCGGCGCGGATTCTCGGGGTACTGCGCGGTTTCGCCCGCTATGTAGGGTTGCCACCGAAAGCCCGTTCGGCGTTCATCCGTCAGGTCGAGACCGACGTCGGCATGCGCGCTTCGATGCTGGACGTCGCGCACTACCAACTCGACATGCCTGGCCTGATCGTGCATGCCGAAGACGACACCCACGTCCCTGTCAAGGAATCGCAGCTGATCCACGAAGCCTGGTTCGACAGTCGCCTGCTGCGCCTGCAGGAGGGCGGTCATCAGCGGGTGCTGGCCGACCCGCGGGTGATTGATGGCGTGTTATCACTGCTGGCCGGTCGCAGCCTGCAATCGCGCCAATCGGCCTGAGCATCCGTTACACTGCCTCGGTCGAATCAATCTGATCGGGGAGTGGGGCATGGGCTGGGATCGGGCAACGCCATTTATCATTGATCTGCAAGTGGGCGCCGAGGATATCGATGGGCTGGGGCACGCCAATAACGCGGTGTACGTGACCTGGCTCGAACGCTGTGCGTGGCGTCACTCCCAGCGCCTGGGCCTGGATCTGGTCGAGTATCGGCGGCTGGACCGGGCGATGGCGGTGGTGCGCCACGAGATCGATTACCTGGCAGCCGCCTATGAAGGCGACGAGTTGCAATTGGCGACCTGGATCGTCGATTGGGACCAGCGCCTGAGAATGACCCGTCATTTCCAGTTGAAGCGCCCAAGCGACAATTCAACCCTGCTGCGTGCGCAAACCACTTTCGTCTGCATTGAGTTGTCCACAGGCAAGCCCAAGCGCATGCCGGCCGAGTTCATCGAAGGTTATGGCCCGGCGCTGCAAGCCCCCGCCTGATACCCCCTGTAGGAGCGAGCATGCTCGCGATGGTCGTCAACGAAGACGCGACCAGCCTGACACCCCGCGGCGCTCTCGGGTTTTTCGCGAGCATGCTCGCTCCTACAAGGAATCTGCAGATTTCCGCCGAAACCAGTAAACTGCCGCACGTTTTTCGTTGAGTGTGTTTTTCATGCAAATTGCATTGGCACCCATGGAGGGGTTGGTCGACGATATCCTGCGCGACGTGCTGACCCGGGTGGGCGGTATCGATTGGTGCGTGACCGAGTTCATTCGGGTCAACGACCAACTGCTCACGCCTGCCTATTTCCATAAATTCGGCCCGGAGCTGCTCAACGGTGCCCGGACTGCCTCCGGCGTGCCGCTGCGCGTACAGCTGCTGGGTTCCGATCCGGTGTGCCTGGCGGAAAACGCCGCGCTGGCGTGCGAGCTGGGCTCTGAGGTGATCGACCTCAATTTCGGCTGCCCGGCCAAGACGGTCAACAAATCCCGGGGCGGTGCTGTGCTGCTCAAGGAGCCTGAGCTGCTCAACCAGATCGTCGAGCATGTCCGTCGCGCCGTTCCGGCGCACATTCCGGTAACGGCCAAGATGCGCCTGGGTTTTGATAGCCCGGACGGATCGCTGGTGTGCGCCACGGCGCTGGCTGAAGGCGGCGCCGAGCATATCGTGGTCCACGCACGAACCAAGACCGACGGCTACAAGCCACCTGCCCATTGGGAGTGGATCCCACGCGTACAGGAAGTGGTCAAGGTGCCAGTGTTTGCCAACGGCGATATCTGGAGTGTCGAAGACTGGCGCCGTTGCCGGGAAATCAGCGGCGTGGAGGACATCATGCTCGGCCGCGGCCTGGTGTCGCGCCCCGACCTGGCCCGGCAGATTGTCGCGGCCAAGGCCGGTGAAGAGGTCGTCGAGATGACCTGGGCCGAGCTGTTGCCATTGATCCAGGATTTCTGGTTGCAGGCCAAGGCGCAGATGACCGCGCGTCAATCGCCAGGTCGCCTGAAGCAGTGGCTGGCCATGCTGACCCGCAATTATCCCGAGGCGGTCGAGTTGTTCAGCGTGCTGCGCCGGGAGACCGAACTGGACCAGGTTTCACATCTGTTGGGTTTGCCGGTGGCCGAAGCGGCCTGAAAAAAATCTTCAAAAAATCTCTTGAAATGCAATCAGCGGTCCCTATCTAAGGGTTACGCGATGCCGAACTCGGGTCGCGGAGACAAAAAACCTTGCTGATTGTTTTCAGGAGATTTGAACCATGAGTACTGCATTTTCCCTGGCCCCACTGTTCCGTTCCTCGGTAGGCTTCGACCGTTTCAACGATCTGTTCGAAACCGCCCTGCGCAACGAGCCAGGCAGCACCTACCCACCTTACAACGTCGAGAAACACGGTGACGACCAATACCGCATCGTCGTGGCGGCGGCCGGTTTCCAGGAAGAAGACCTGGACCTGCAAGTCGAGAAGGGTGTGCTGACCATCAGTGGTGGCAAGCGCGACGCCAATGAAGGCGTGACCTTCCTGCACCAGGGCATCGCCCAGCGTGCGTTCAAGCTGTCGTTCCGCCTGGCCGATCATATCGAGATCAAGGCCGCGGACCTGCGCAACGGTCTGTTGAGCATCGACCTGTTGCGGGTGGTTCCGGAAGAGGCGAAAGCCAAGCGCATCCCGATCAACGGGACGCAAAAACCGGCTCTGCAACACTAAGCCAGAGCAGGAAAAGGGCGCCATCCGGCGCCCTTTTTTGTGAAAAAATATGTCCCCTGTACTCAGTTTTTTTGTACCCTTTTCTATCATTGGTAGAATTCAGAACGGTGCCTCGGAGGCTCTGGGAAGTACCTGGGTACCTCTGATTTCATTAGCATGTACTGAGATTCGTCTATAAATACGTGTGCGCAAAACTATTTCCATTTCGTTTAACGATCTATAAATTAAACCACCCTCACCCATTGTGCCAAACCGATAATGGTGACCAGGAATCATGGATCTAAAACCATCGACATATACTTCATAAACTCGTGGTGTTCCATTGTTGTGACTGGCCGCTGCCTCCGAAAAATCTACTGCTGTTCTTCTAGTAGGGGACACATAGAAACCTGGGCCACTGCTGAGACCGCCAGCGCTATTCATGAAATTGGAGTGCAGCCCGGCTGTCAAACTCTTGCGGTGTGCTTCCGTGGATCCATGTGTGCCAACATAATCTAATATATTTATATCCGTTTTTAGTGGCGGCGGTGGTTCAGAAGCATTTCTAGTCGTATTTGATGGTCGATTCAAAGGAGTCGGGTGTTCTTTTATATTTAGAATAGGCGTTTGTTGATAGGCACTACGTGCTTGCGTTTTCTTGGGTGATACGTGTCGAGGCCATTTGGATAATGATCCGCTCTTAAGTGCGTTCTTCACGAATTGTGAAATATGCCCCGTCGGATCGGTTCGATTTACTGGATCCCCAACGCAATACGCATACGCATTCAACCCTCCCTTCCCAAACGGACTCAAACTGTCTGGGCTGTTGAACCTCATAAGCACCGGATTGAACTGCCGATACCCGTGCCCCAAATGATAGTGCCCAGTCACTAGATCCGGTCGCTCGCCGTTAAATCCGAGTAGATTAAGCAAGCAATTACCGAGGAAACTATGGCCATAGGGCGTGTAGGCAATGGGATGTACTCGGTGCGCGTCGAGAGTGTTCAATACCGACCCTTGCAGGTCGGTTGTCAGAAGAATGATGTCGATCTTGTCGTCAATCTGCTGACGTTGCGCCAACACGTGGTCGTCATACTGAAAAATGCTGCGTTTCGCCACATCCTGAAATTCGGTGACCAAATGGTCTTTGCAATAAAAACGCTGAATATCGGCCTGCAGAACTGGCGCCCAACTTATCGATCGATCCAGCGCATCGTAGCGGTAACTGCACAGCAGATTCTGGCGAGGTGATATGGGCATTGGCTGAGCTCCGATCAAAGTCCGTAAGGCTGGACCTAAAGCATCGGCGCATTTTCAGTTTTCGCCCACTATCAGAGTTGCTAGTCCGCTCATGTGGCTGGGGGCAATGCAATCAGGTCCACCCATACCGAACCAGATGAAAGAAGATCGGCGCCGCAAAACACACCGAATCCAGTCGGTCGAGCATGCCGCCATGGCCTTCGATCATATGCCCCCAATCCTTCACCCCCCGGTCGCGCTTGATCGCCGACATCACGATGCCGCCGGCGAAGCCCAGCAGGTTGATCAGCAGGGCGATGAGCAGTGACTGCCAGGCGCTGAACGGCGTGATCCACCACAAGGCGCAACCAATCAGCGAGGCCAGCAGGATGCCGCCGACAAAACCTTCCACGGTCTTGGACGGCGACAGGTTCGGGGCGATCTTGCGTTTGCCGAACAATTTGCCACACACGTACTGCAGCACATCCGACATCTGCACCACGATCACCAGATAGGCGATCAACAGCAGGTTTCGCCCCTCGAAACCTGCGATGTCCAAAGTCAGCAGGGCGGGTACATGGGATACGCAGAACACCGCGATCATCAGGCCCCACTGGACTTTCGAGGCCCGCTCGAGGAAGTGCGTGCTGTCGCCGCCCAGGGACGCCAGGATCGGCAGGAGCAAGAACACGTAGACCGGAATGAAGATCGAAAACAGTCCGTACCAGTCGTAGTAGATCAACAGGTACTGCAGCGGCAGCGCCAGGTAGAAGGCCGCGACCAATGCCGGGTAGTCGCTGCGGCGGGTGGGCGTGAGGGTCAGGAATTCGCGCAGGGCGTAGAACGACACGGTGTAGAACAGCAGGATCACCGCGCCGGTGCCGAGCCAGAAGGCGATCCCGATCACCAGTACCATCACCCACCAGGCGTTGATCCGTGCGTTGAGGTTGTCGATCACCGGGTTTGGGGTGCCGTGGGTACGGCGCTTGAGCACCAGGCCGATGATCGAGGCCAGCAGCAGGAACGCGCCAATCCCGGCAAACAACATCAAGGTCTGTCTGTCCATGTCAGGCATGCTCCCCGGCCAGGCTCAGCAGCGCTTCGCGACTGCGCTCGAGGAACTGCGCCTTGCTTTCGTCTTCGTCGATGGCCAGCGCGGCGCCAAAGCTGATGGTGCATAACAGCGGCAACGGCAGCACACGCCCCTTGGGCATGACGCGGTTGAGGTTGGCGATCCACACCGGGATCACCTGCGCCTGGGGATATTGTTTCGCCAGGTGATACAGCCCGCTCTTGAAGGGCAGCAGGCCGTCTTCGGGGTTGCGTGTGCCTTCCGGAAAGAGGATGAGCGAATCGCCGCGTGCCAGGGCGTCTAGCATCGGCTGCAAGGGATTGTCGGTGCTTTCCTTGCGCTCGCGGTCAATCAGCACGCCGTTGAATACCCGGTTGATGATGTACCGACGCAGGGGGCTCTTGAGCCAGTAATCCGCACCGGCCACCGGGCGGGTGATGCGGCGCAAGGTTGGCGGCAGGGAGGCCCACAACAGCACGAAATCGCCGTGACTGCTGTGGTTGGCGAAATAGATGCGCTGTACCGGTTGCGGCGCACAACCGAGCCAGAGGCTGCGTGCCCCGGTGAGCAGGCGCGCGGCCGAGGTGATGAGGGTGGCAACCACGGGTTCCAGCATGAGAGCTCCTTATCCAGCAAAGGTCAGCCAGGGGCCGACCAGGATGAAAACCAGGGTCAACAGCACCTGTGCCGCGACCAGCAGCGCCTGGCGGCGCAACAGCTTCAGGGCGCCGGTGATACGTTCGCTCCAGGGGCGCCCGCCATGCTCGGCGGGCTGCAGATTCAGCGTTGTCAGGGCTTGATCCAGGGACAGGGTGTGTTTGGGAAGATTTTCAGCTCGCTCGGCAAGGTGTTGGAACAGATCGGCATCGAATGCCACCCGCACCGCCCAGTATTTTTGCCCCAGGCCGAGGATTAACAACCCACAGCTGCAGGTCGCGCTCCAGAACCCCTGGTCGGCCAGGAGGGACTGGCTCAGGCCGAACAAGGCGCCCAACAGGGTAAGCCCGTTGGACAGTCGATCCAGCAAGTCGCCACGACGTAACAGACTGGCTGTCACCTGCAGTTGCATATCAATGGACACCGTTCTTCTCCATGTGGGTCGCCAGCGGCTCCAGCGCCCCTCGGTGCAAGGGCCCCAGGACAATCCCCGGGCGTGCGCGCTGGATCACTAAAAAGGCTTCGGCGACACTGCTGGCCCGCCCGGTGTGCAACAACCAGGCGGCGACGGCGGTGGCGCTGCGCGAATAGCCCAGGGCGCAGCAGACCAGTAGCGGCCCGTGCTGACGCAGGCTTTCGATGGCCAGCGCGGCTTCCCGGCATTGCAAGGGGGTGGGGGCGGTCAAGTCCAGGACTGGCAGCGTGCGATAGGCGACGGTGCCAGGATCAATCGACAGTTCGGCGCACAGGTCGAACACGGCGCTGAAGGGGCTGTCTTTGAGTTCCCGGCCAGTCGGTATGCGCCCGAGCCAGACGTCATCGAGCACCTGGTCCGGCTGCGGATTGTTGCGCGTCCACAGGCGCGAGTTCAGCCAGGCGGCAGCCAGATAGGGTGCCAGCAGCCAGCGTGCGGCAGGGGACAGGCGTCCATCAGCGCGCTTCTGAAAACCTTCTGCGCCTAGTACGGAGTAATTGAGCGCCACCAGCAGCAAGGCCGACGCCGGCCAGGTCAGCCACAGCCAGATGCCCCCGAAGCAAAAGGCCGGAACCGCGAAAGCAGCAGCGCCCACGAGGTAATACAGCGTCAGTTGCCAGGGTTTTTTTCCCTTTGCCAGCCGGGCACCCCGCAGCGGGCTGGGCCCCTCCAGAGGCCACAGCCACACACACAGCCAGCCAAGCAGCGCACCGGTCGGCAGATCAATGAAGTGGTGCTGGTAGGTGGTCAGCACCGAGATTCCGATCAGGGCAAACCAGGCATGCATCAATCCGCGCCAAAGGCCCTGCAAGTGCCTGTGATAGCAGGTCCACAGGATCACCAGCAACGCAATGTGCAGCGATGGCGCCTGATTGAACGGCTTGTCGAAACCTGCCAGGACATCGAACAGCCAGCCGAATATACCGTCCAGTTCCGGCCGGGCGAAGGTGAAGCGCAACGGCCAGATCAGGAAACAACTGACCGCAATGAGCTGCGCGGTGAGCAGGCGCAAGGCGTGGCGCTTGAGTTCCTGGCGACTGTCGGGTAGCAGCAGCGACAGCCCGTACAGCAAGTCGATGGACCAGTACGGGACGATGGTCCAGGCCCAGAACGGCATGTGGTGTTCCCAGCCGAACACCAGGCTGCCGACATCGTCGCGCTGGGTGGTGAACCAGGTGGCGAAGCCGTAGGTGCCGAAGAACAACGGCGCCAGGAGCAGCAGCCAAAGCACCGCTGGTTTGAGCAGGCCGGGCTCGCGTGCCGTGGTTGCGCTGCGCAACATCAAGACACCCGTTGCGCGAGCGCCACGCTGAAAATGCCCCACTGGTCGACGCGCATGCTGACTTTGCGAAAGCCGGCGGCCTCCACCAGTTGGTCCATTTCCACCTGGGTGCGTCGGCGCATGACCCAGGCCTGGCCTTCACGGTGGCTGGTCAAGGCGCGGGCGATCAGTTCCAGCTGCGGGTGCCAGGGTTGGCCGGTGTAGACCAGGTATCCGCCAGGCTCCACGGCTTCGGCCAGGCCGGCGAGGGAACCAGCGACCATTTGGTTGTCGGCGAACAGCTCGTACAGTCCGGAGACCACCGCCAGGGTCGGCTTGGGTTGCAGCGCAGCCAGGTCGGCACGGTCGAAGGCGTCGCCCTTGACGAATTGTGCGATCCCCTCCAGGCCTTTCTCGCGGATCAGCGCGCTGCCGTCGCGCACGTTGATGTCGCTGTAATCGCGCAACAGGATCGACTCGGGTAGCGGACTGACGCCCTGCAAGGCTTCGAGAATGTAGCGCCCGTGTCCGGCGGCGATGTCGACGATGCGCACTTCGCGGCCCTGGTCGCGTAACTGTTGCATCGCCAGGCGCAGCAGTTCTTCGACGTGCAGCTTGCGTTGGCGAATGCCGCGCCAGCCGATGGAATCGAGGTAATTGCGGTCGATCAGGCGACCGACGCCCGACTTGCCCGTGGGGGTGTTGCGATAGACGTAGTCCAGGGTGCTGCCGGAATCGAACCCGGTGTCGAACCCCAGCTTGATCCCGGACGACAGTTGGCTGCCCAGGCGCATGCTGGCGCGGGTCATGCGCCAATACAGATCGCGCAGGGAGTTGTGCGGCAGCGGCGCGGCCAGTGATTCGGATTCGGCACAGGTCAGGCCCAGGCGATCGGCGGCCAGCAGGCTGGGGCGTTCGCTGGGCTGGGCGAAATTCTGCAGGATGAAGCGCCGTGCGCTGGCGACGGCGTGCCCACGGTTCTTTTCGCCCAGGGTGTCGTGGAAGAACCCCGGCAGCACATGTTTTTCCTTGCGCAGGCTGCCCAGGCGCTCGAAGAACTGTTCCTGGGGTTGGCGATGCACGACGAAGTCGGCACCGGAGATCAACAGCTGAGTGGGTATCGTGATGGCTTGGGCATCGGCCACTACACGCTCGGCAGCCTCGTAGAGACCGAGCAGGACATTGACTGAAATGGCCTTGGTGATCAACGGATCGCTGTCGTAGCTGGCGACGCGCTGCGGGTCATGGCTGAGAAAGCGCGCCTTGACGTAGCTGTTGACGAAAAAGTTGCCGCGCCACTGGCGCATCAACGCCAGCCCCTGACGGGCGAACGGCATATAGAGCTTGACCTTGAACGCCGGGGACGCCAGCACCAGCGCTCGTATTCGCGGCGCGTAATCGTGGGCCCAGGTAGCCACGATCACCGCGCCGACGCTTTGCGCAATCACCGCGATATTCTCTTCGTCGATCTGGTAGGTCGCGCTCAGGTGCTCACAGAAGCTCTGCACGTCGCGCACGCTGGTGGCGAAGCTGGGGCTGTCGCCCCGGGCGCCCGGTGAGAGGCCATGGCCCCTGGCATCCCAGGCGAAGACATCAAAATCGGGTAGATCCAGTTCATCCACCAGATGGGCAATGCGCCCGGAGTGTTCGTGGCCGCGGTGAAACAGCAGCACGGCCTTGCGCGGCTCTCCCGGTTCCGGGGTGCCGGGCCAGTGTCGGTAGAACAGTTGCACGCTGTCGTGGGTAGTGAATGGCTGTTGTTGTGCTTCACGCATTGCCATTTCCTTCGGCTGAAGAGCTGTCGATTTGTGTTTCCCTGAGGCCCTGGCGGACTCGGTTGACCAAGGTGCAGACCAGCAGCATCGCGATGATCGCGAACACCGCGTTGATCCAGAATGGGCCGACCCAGCCCGGTACGATCCCGGCGGCCACGACCCCCAATACAAAAGCCCGGTCACTTTTGCCCATGGGCCCGTCATAGCGCCGCGAAGCCCCGACCATCGGCCCCAGCACGCCGCTGTACTCGCTGAACAAGGCGAGCAGCGCCACCAGCAGCACCAGCCACAGGCTGACGCCGGGCAGCAGGGCGAAGGGCAGGATCAGGGCGCAGTCGGCGGTGATGTCGCACAGCTCATTGAGATAGGCGCCCAAGCGGGACTGCTGGTTGAATTCCCGAGCCAGCATGCCGTCGATGGCGTTGAGCGCCATGCGCACGATCATCCAGATGGGTACCAGTACAAAGACCCAGGGGTGATGCACGAAGCCCGCGATGGTCATGCCTACCAGGATTGAGCCGATGCCCGCGATCAGGGTGATCTGGTTGGCGGTGGTGCCCTTGTCGAACAGGCGCCGGACCAGGGGGCGCAGGAGGTTTTGGAAGGCGGGTTTGATCTGGTAGATGCTGGGCACGTTGGAGAGGTCTCGGGGGAGGCGATATGGTTACTGAGTGTAGATGGCATCTTGGGATGAATTTGGCGACAACGTCTGGTGCATGGGTTTAATGCTGAAAGCGTGATCTTGTCGCGATGAGGAAGAGTCAGGGATTCGTCCATGGCGTGGCCAATGACAGCGTGATGAGGTAACGCTCCTCGGTGGGGTGCCTGTAATCCGTGAAGCGATTGACCACCATCATCACCTGATACTGGGTGCCTGCATGCCAGTAGGATGTGCCGCCTTTGTTTGCATCGCGTAATTGGGCACGCCAATGCGGCATGTCCGCGAACGGTGGGAAGTCATTGACCCTGATGGGTACCCAGCCAGCATTGCGCCATTGCTCCTGTAGATCCAGCACGACCTTGAGTGTGTCGTCGAGCAGCAGCGGCTCGATTTGTGGGGACATGCGGACACTGCTGACCCGCTCATCATCGAAACTCACGGTAAAGAAACGGGCCAATGGGGTCACAAAGCCGTATTGAGGGTGTGCGAAGCGCAGGCGAGCATCAGACTTGGCCTGCCGCCCCCAATAGTGTCCGGGAATGGCTGGATCAATGGCCGCACTGGAGCGACGGCGCATATCCTCCCAAGGTTCGCCAATCAACAGGGCAATTTCCGGCTCATCCGATAGGGCCTCGATCGCTGTCAATGTCAGGAGGGCCGCGACCGCCAGTGCCAACGCACCACGACGCCAGCCCACGCGTTGCAACAGGCTCATCGCACGCCTCCACCCCACGCGTTGCAACAGGCTCATCGCACGCCTCCACCCCAGGCGATATCCCTAATCGACTGCTCAATCTGCCCGCGCTGGTTGCTGCGTAATAGATCATCAAACTGATCTGCGGCTCTGAGCACGAAGGGCATGCGCTGATTGATATCGGCCAGGTTGGCAGTGAGGCTGTTGCTGAAACCAACGGTACGTCCATCGTCGATACGGCGGCATTGACTGGCCAACGTCAGTTCGATGGCTTCGGCGGCGCCAGACGGGATACTGCTCAGGTAGGAAAGATGATTGCTGTACAGCAATGAGCTGAATCGCCAGTCGTTGTACATCGCTGGTTGCAGAATATTTTGTTGTTCGTGCCAAGCCAAATGTTCAACGCTTTTGGCGATGTTGCCCGCTTCTATCGCCTCAAAGGCTAGCAGGATTTCCTTATGGTCAATCCCGAACTTCAGTGTTTTCTCGCCGACTGGCCACAGCACCGGATACTGCCCACTCCCATAGATGTTTTTCCGTGAAGGCAGGCAATCCTTCAGCGCCTCCAACCCACGTTCCCTGTAGAACACATGCAACGGATACACATCCAGGAACAGCGTGGTATTCCCCATGGCCAACATCTCGTACACAAATCTGTACATCCATTGCGAGTACGACAAGGGCATGTCGGCACCCCAGTGAGTGAAGCCCCACACCGGGTTGTCGCGGTTGGCCTGTTCGTACTCGTGCTGGCGTTGCTCGAACTCGCGAATTTTCGCGCGCTTTTCCCGCTCACTGCTGCTGAACAACCCACCCAGTCCTTGTCTGGCACTGTCCCTCAGTTGCTGAATCGCGTGCTCTTCCGCCTGCATCTTTTCAAGCGTATCGGCCGCGTGCAGCAATCCACAGCCCACCTGTTTCGAGGCGAAGGCCGCAAGGCCTGCCCACTGGAATCGCGGATCGAGGCGCCACAACTGGGCGTAGGCGGCATTGATTGCCTTGTTGCGCGCCTTCGGGTCGGCAATCAGTTTGCCGCCTGGTGCCACGACGTTTTCGACCCGCTGCTGATACCCACGCCAAAGGTTTTCACAGATAGTCCCCGGCCGTTCGCTGAGCGTCGGAGTGGGCGCCCGTGCTGAGGAAGTGGAAGCGGTTTGTCGCGGCGCGACCGGGTGGTTGGGCGCAACCGGCGCGGCTTCCTGTTGAGGGTCGCTCCTCACGGCTTGCGGCGCTGCATCCTGTGTGGACTCATAGCTGATGTTGGTAAACGAGGGGTGAAGCCCGGCCTTGCAGGGACAGCTGCTGCGGCTATCCAGCGAGCCAGCTGCCAGCCTACCGTGACTGTCAAAGGACGAAATACCACCGACAATCTTGTAGGTTTCGTCGTTCTTGCCACAGGAAACCGGATCCCCCTCGCGAGCGTGGGCGAAGCCAAACATCATGATGCGGGTATCGCTGTCCAGCACCTCGCCACCGCAACTGGTCTTGTCGCCCTTGCGAATGAAATACCCCTTGGCCATGGCTGCAACTCCTTGTCTGTTGACCATCAAATTGCGCCTGCCTCCGAAGGATTGGAGACAGGGCAAAGTGCAGCGCAAGGGTTCTATATGAGGCAGTCAGGCGTAAATCGGACGTTTCCGGAATGCGTGTAGGAAAGGGGTATTCAACCAGTGAGTTCGTTCCTACAGGAGCTTCTGCAAATCCTCCACCGGCAGCGGCCGGCTATGCAGGTAACCCTGGTAGAGATGGCAGCCCAGGCCTTGCAGGAACTCCAGTTGTTCCAGGGTCTCCACCCCTTCGGCGATGATCTTCAGTTCCAGGCTGCGTGCCATGGCGACGATGGCGCGGATGATCTCGGCGTCGTTGGGGTCGGTGGTGGCGTCGCGGATGAATGACTGGTCGATTTTCAGGGTGTCGACCGGCAGGCGCTTGAGGTAGGTCAGCGAGGAGTAACCGGTGCCGAAATCATCCATGGCAAAGCTCACGCCGAGCTTTTTCAGGCGCAGCATCTTGTTGATGGTGTCTTCCAGGTTCTGGATGACGATGCCTTCGGTGATTTCCAGTTTCAGCAGCGAGCAGGGCAGGCCGTAGGTGGCGAGGCTGCTTTCGATGCGCTCGACGAAGTCGTTCTGGCGGAACTGGCGCGGGCTGATGTTGACGCACAGGCTGAATTCCAATGGGTCCACCAGGCCATCGGCGATCAGTTTCTTGAAGGCCTGGCAGGCTTCGTCGACGATCCAGGTGCCGACCTCGAGGATCAGTCCGCTGTCTTCCAGGACCTTGATGAATTCGGTGGGCGACTGTGCGCCGAGCTCCGGATGGTTCCAGCGCACCAGCGCTTCGGCACCGACGATGCGGTTGTCCCGGGCGTCCACCTGCGGTTGGTAATGCACGCGAAACTCACCGCGCGACAGCGCCAAGCGCAGGTCGGTTTCCATGCGCAGGCGTTCGCTCGCGGCCTTCTGCATGGTGTTGTGGTACATCTGCGCGGTATTGCGCCCCGAATCCTTGGCCCGATAAAGAGCGATGTCGGCGCGCTTGAGCAAGTCCGTCGGCGTCGAGCCGTGGTCGGGAATCAAGGCAATGCCGATACTCGGCGTCACCTGCAGGCGCTGGCCGTCGAGGAACATCGGCTCGGACAGCAGCTCACGAATGGTATCGGCCAGCTCGCGGACCTGATCGCTGACCTCGTTGCGCGTGCCTTCGAGGCCGCTGAGCAACACCACGAATTCATCACCGCCCAGGCGCGCGACGGTGTCTTCCATGCGCACGCTGGCTTCCAGGCGCGCGGTGATGATTTTCAGCACCGTATCGCCCACCGGATGGCCGAGGGAATCGTTGATGTGCTTGAAGTGGTCGAGGTCGAGGAACATCAAGGCGCCGCGCAGGTTGTGGCGTTTGAGCAGGGCAATTTGCTGGCTCAGGCGATCCATCAGCAGGGCGCGGTTGGGCAAGTTGGTCAAGGGGTCGTGGTAGGCCAGGTGGCGGATCTGCGCCTCGGCGTTTTTCAGCAGGCTGACGTCCCGTGCGGTCAACAGCAGGCACGCGGTTTCGTTGAGAGTGATCGGTTCTACCGAGACCTCGACCGTCAGCAACTCGCCGCGCTTGTTGCGTCCGAGCATCTCCAGGTGATGCACCCGGCCCTTGATCTGCAGTTCGGCCAGCAACGTCGAGCGTTGTTTCTCTTCGGCCCAGATTCCCACCTGGTACACCGTACGGCCGATCACTTCGTCGGCGCGGTAGCCGGTCAGGCGGCAGAAACCGTCGTTGACCTCCAGATAGCGTCCGGTATCGCGTTCAGTGATGGTGATGGCGTCGGGGCTGGAGTGGAAGGCCTTGGCGAACTTCTCTTCGCTGGCCTTGAGCGCCGCTTCCGAGCGTTGCTGTTGGGTGATGTCGCGCAAGGTGGTGACGACGCACGGCTGCTCGCTGACGCTGATCTGGCGGCTGGAAATCACGCAGGTCAGCGACTGCCCGTCCTTGTGCTGGACGAGGATCGCGACATTGTTCAGGCCTTGCTCGCGGATCACCTGTTCGATCCGCTGCAGGCTTTTTGCCGAGGCGTCCCACAGGCCGATTTCGTCGGCGCTGCGTCCGATCACATCGGCGGCGCTCCAGCCGAAGGTCTGGGTGAAGCTGGAGTTGATCTCGATGAACTGCCCGGTGTCCTGGCGTGTCACGCAGATCGGGTCCGGGCTGACCTGGAACAGGGTGGCGAATTTCTCTTCGGAGGCCACCAGGCGCTGTTCGCGCTCGACCTGGTCGGTGATGTCGAGCAGGGTGCCGGCCATGCGCAAGGGCACGCCGTTTTCATCGCGGTAGAGGCGGGCGCGGCTTTCCAGGTAGCGTGAAGTGCCGTCCGCCAGTTGCACTCGATAGGTCAGCTGATAGTTGCCGGCCGGGCCTTCACGCAGGCTGCGGTAGGCATCGCGCATGCTGTTGCGTTCTTCGCCGGGCACGCCTTCGAAAAACTCGTCGAAGGATTCATGGAAAGGCTTGGCCTCCATGCCATGCAACTGGGCGGCGCGGGCCGAGCCATACAGCATGCCGCTGGGAATGTGCCAGTCCCAGGTGCCCAGTTGCGCCGAGTCCAGGGCCAGGTCGAGACGCTCCTGGCTGTCCTTGAGAGCGTGTTCGGCGGCCTTGCGTTCGGTGGTGTCGAGGAAGGTGCTGAGTAGATAAGGCTGGCCTTCGAGTTCGACTTTTTGCGCACTGAGGATGCCATCGTGGATCTGCCCGTTGCTGGCGCGAAACTGCACCTCCATGCTGGTCAGTTCGCCCTTGGCCTTGGTGGCCTTGACCAGTTGCGCACGTTGTTCGGGGTGCACCCACAGACCCAGTTCCAGCGTGGTCCGGCCGATCGCGTCCTGGACCGGCCAGCCGAACAGGCTTTCGAAATACTGGTTGGCTTCGGTGATCAGGCCGTCTTCCTGGCGCGTCAGCAGGACCATGTTCGGGCACAGGTGAAACAGCGTGGCGAATCGTTTCTCCGAACTGCTCAGCGCCTGTTCGCGCTGGCGTTGATGGGTGATTTCGCGGATCACGCCAATCATTCGTGGGCGGCCGTGCTTGTCCGGCAGCAGGCTGCCGCTGATCTCCAGCCAGTGCAGGCTGCCGTCGGGCCAGCGAACGCGATGGTGCATCGCTTGCTCCAGCGGCGCGCCGCCGATCACGGCATGGAAGGCGCGAAGGGTCTTGGCCCGATCTTCCACAGGCAACAAATCAAGGTATTCCAGGTCGGCCGGCAACGGTTGCCGGGGATCGAAGCCGAACAGCGCCTGGGTGCCCCGGGACCAGCTGATCTGCCCACGCTCGATGTCCCAATACCAGGCACCCAGGCGCGCGCCGTTGAGCGCGGCCAGCAGTTGCGAGGCACTTTCCCAGCTCTGTTCGGAGCTTTTTGGGTCGAGCGCCTGGATGCGCGGCATCGGCGGAATACGGTCAACAGATTTCGGCATTGGCAAGCCTTGGGCTGAATTGGGTCTCGGGTACAGGAATTCGCGGCTCTATAGGAGTAGCACAAGTTAGCCTTGAGTCCCTGGCAGATCGATCTGGCCATCCAGCAAGGCCATGAAAGCCCGTGCTGCATTCGATAGCGTCCTTTCAGTGTGCAGGATATAGCCTAGCTGGCGAGTCAGTTGTATGCCCGGCAAAGGTATTCGCGCAACCTGGTCATCGAGCATGGTGCGAGGCAGGACACTCCAGGCCAGGCCGATCGACACCATCATCTTGATGGTTTCCAGGTAATTGGTGCTCATGGCGATATTCGGTGTCAGGCCCTGGGCTTCGAACAGGCGCTGGACGATGTGGTGGGTAAAGGTATTGCCGCCGGGAAACACCGCCGGGTGGCGGGCGATGTCCGCGAGGCTGACCTTGCCATTGTTGAGCAACGAATGCTCGGGGGCGACCACGAAGTCCAGCGGGTCGTCCCACACGGGCGTCGCCTTGACCAGGGCGTGGGGTTCCGGCGCCAGGGTGATCACCGCCAGTTCGGCCCTTCCGTGGAGGATTTCTTCGTAGGCCACTTCCGAGTCGAGAAACTGGATGTCCAGCGCCACCTCGGGATAGCGTCGGGTGAACTCCCTTAATAAGGGCGGCAAACGGTGCAGGCCGATGTGGTGACTGGTGGCCAGGGTCAGACGACCGCTCACCTCCCCGGTGAGGTTGGTCAGGGCGCGGCGCGTATCATCGAGGACATTCAAAATCTGGTAGGCCCGGGGCAGCAGGGCGCGGCCGGCTTCGGTCAGGCCGACTTCACGGCCCAGCCGATCGAATAGCCGCACCTTCAGTTGCTGCTCCAGCCCGGCGATGCGCTTGCTGATCGCCGGCTGAGTCAGGTGCAACCGTTCTCCCGCGCCGGAGAAGCTTCCCGTCTCGGCGATGGCTATAAAAGCGTTGAGGTTGGCCAGGTCCATACTCGTATTCCAGTTGGTTATCCAAAGCATAAAAAATATGAATTTGAGTTATTTAATGTAACCCCATAGGATCAGCCTCACAAGCCAAGGGGTTATTGAATCGCTCAAGACCCAGGGCATAGAAAGAAGCTGATGAGGAAACCGTCTGATGGCCGGCAAAACGCTCTACGACAAGCTCTGGGATTCGCATTTGGTCAAGCAGCGCGACGATGGCTCCGCGCTGATCTACATCGATCGTCACATCATCCATGAAGTGACCTCGCCACAAGCCTTCGAAGGCCTGCGGCTGGCCGGGCGCAAGCCATGGCGCATCGATGCCAATATCGCGACCCCGGACCACAACGTACCGACCACCCCTGAGCGCAAGGGCGGCATCGCTGCCATTGCCGACGAGGTTTCGCGTTTGCAGGTCCAGACCCTCGACGATAACTGCGATGAATACGGCATCGTCGAATTCAAGATGAACGACGTCCGCCAAGGCATCGTGCACGTCATCGGCCCGGAGCAGGGGGCAACCTTGCCGGGCATGACCGTGGTCTGCGGCGACTCCCATACTTCGACCCACGGCGCGTTTGGTGCCCTGGCCCACGGTATCGGCACCTCCGAGGTCGAGCACGTGCTCGCTACCCAGTGCCTGGTCGCCAAGAAAATGAAGAACATGCTGGTGTTGGTCGAAGGCCAATTGCCGTTCGGCGTGACCGCCAAGGACATCGTCCTCGCCGTGATCGGCAAGATCGGCACCGCTGGCGGTAACGGCCACGCCATCGAGTTTGCCGGCAGCGCGATTCGCGACCTGTCCGTCGAAGGCCGCATGACCATCTGCAACATGTCCATCGAGGCCGGTGCCCGCGTTGGCCTGGTGGCCGCCGATGAAAAAACCGTGGCTTACGTGAAGGGTCGTCCATTCGCCCCGAAAGGCGCGGAATGGGACCTGGCTGTCGAGGCGTGGAAAGACCTGGTTTCTGATAAAGACGCCAAGTTCGACACCATCGTTGAGCTCGACGCGACCCAGATCAAGCCGCAAGTCAGCTGGGGCACTTCGCCTGAGATGGTGTTGGCGGTGGATCAGAACGTGCCGGACCCGGCGAAGGAAATGGACCTGGTCAAACGCGATTCGATCGTGCGCGCCTTGAAATACATGGGTTTGACCGCCAATCAGGCGATCACAGACATTCAGCTTGATCGCGTGTTCATCGGCTCCTGCACCAACTCGCGGATCGAAGACTTGCGCGCCGCGGCGGTGATCGCCAAGGGCCGCAAAGTGGCCTCGACCATCAAGCAGGCGATCGTGGTACCGGGCTCGGGCCTGGTGAAGGCGCAGGCCGAAGCCGAAGGTCTGGACAAAATCTTCCTTGAAGCCGGTTTTGAGTGGCGCGAGCCGGGTTGCTCGATGTGCCTGGCGATGAACCCGGACCGTTTGGAAAGTGGCGAGCATTGCGCTTCCACTTCGAACCGTAACTTCGAAGGCCGTCAGGGCGCTGGTGGCCGTACCCACCTCGTCAGCCCGGCCATGGCCGCGGCCGCCGCTGTGAACGGTCGTTTCGTCGACGTCCGTGAATTGATCTAAAGGAGCGCAGCATGAAAGCTTTTACCCAGCACACTGGACTTGTCGCGCCTCTGGATCGTGCCAACGTCGACACCGACCAGATCATCCCGAAGCAGTTCCTGAAGTCGATCAAGCGCACCGGTTTCGGCCCGAACCTGTTCGATGAGTGGCGCTACCTGGATGTGGGCCAGCCTTATCAGGACAACTCCAAGCGCCCGCTGAACCAGGACTTCGTCCTCAACGCCGAGCGTTACCAAGGCGCCAGCGTGCTGCTGGCCCGCGAGAACTTCGGATGCGGCTCCAGCCGCGAGCACGCGCCATGGGCGCTGGAAGAATACGGTTTTCGCAGCATCATCGCGCCGAGCTATGCCGACATCTTCTTCAACAACAGCTTCAAGAACGGCTTGCTGCCGATCATCTTGAGCGATGCCGAAGTCGATGAGCTGTTCCAGCAGGTCGAGGCCAATCCGGGCTACCAGTTGCAGATCGATCTGCAGGCCCAGACCGTGACCCGCCCGGACGGCAAGGTCTTGAACTTTGAAATCGATGCCTTCCGCAAGCACTGCCTGCTCAATGGCCTGGACGATATCGGCCTGACTTTGCAGGACCATGAAGCGATTGCAGCGTTTGAAGCCAAGCATCGGGCGAGCCAGCCGTGGTTGTTTCGCGACGCGTAAGAATTGATTTAGGCCGAGCCGGCCCCATCGCCGGCAGGCCAGCTCCCACAGGTATTGTGTACGCCGCAAATCCCTGTAGGAGCTGGCTTGCCAGCGATGAGGGCCGGGCAAACACCACAAGGCTACCCCACAAAAGGAAGTCCCCATGACCAGCACCGCCCAGCACACCCAGGTAGTCCAGAAGCAATTCGGTGAACAGGCTTCGGCCTACCTGAGCAGCGCCGTACATGCTCAAGGCACTGAGTTCGCGCTGCTACAGGCTGAGTTGGCCGGGCAGGGCGATGCGCGAGTCCTGGACCTGGGCTGCGGCGCCGGGCACGTGAGTTTTCACGTCGCCTCGCTGGTCAAGGAAGTGGTGGCCTACGACCTGTCGCAGCAGATGCTCGATGTGGTGGCGACCGCTGCCATCGATCGGGGTTTGAACAACGTCACCACGGTCAACGGCGCCGCCGAGCGCCTGCCGTTCGCCGATGGCGAGTTCGACTTCGTATTCAGCCGTTATTCGGCGCACCACTGGAGCGATCTCGGCCTGGCCCTGCGGGAAGTGCGGCGGGTATTGAAGCCGGGCGGTGTCGCGGCATTCGTCGATGTGTTGTCACCGGGCAGTCCATTGTTCGACACTTACCTGCAAAGCGTTGAAGTGCTGCGCGACACCAGCCATGTGCGCGACTATAGCGCCGGTGAGTGGCTGCGCCAGGTCAGTGAGGCCGGGCTGCATACCCGCAGCACCACCCGCCAGCGGCTGCGCCTGGAATACAACTCCTGGGTCGAGCGCATGCGCACGCCACAGGTGATGCGCGCGGCGATCCGCGAATTACAGCAGTCGATGGGCAACGAAGTACGCGAATATTTTGAGATTGAAGCCGATGGTTCGTTCAGTACCGATGTTCTGGTCCTGATGGCTGAACGATAGAATTTTCCGGGTGCGCCTGAGGGCGCACCGACTGATGACATGAGGAACGCATGAGCAAGCAGATTCTGATTCTCCCAGGTGACGGTATTGGCCCGGAAATCATGGCCGAAGCGGTCAAGGTGCTGGAATTGGCCAGTGACAAGTTCGCCCTGGGCTTCGAACTGAGCCACGACGTAATCGGCGGCGCGGCCATCGACAAGCACGGCGTGCCTTTGGCCGATGAAACCCTGGAACGTGCCCGCGCCGCCGACGCCGTGCTGCTGGGCGCGGTGGGCGGCCCGAAATGGGACACCATCGAGCGTGACATCCGCCCTGAGCGCGGCCTGCTGAAAATCCGTGCGCAACTGGGCCTGTTCGGCAACCTGCGTCCGGCGATCCTGTACCCGCAACTGGCCGATGCCTCCAGCCTGAAGCCGGAAATCGTTGCCGGCCTGGACATCCTGATCGTTCGCGAGCTGACCGGCGGTATCTACTTCGGCGCGCCACGCGGCACCCGCACTCTGGAAAACGGCGAGCGTCAGTCCTACGACACCCTGCCGTACAGCGAAAGCGAAATCCGCCGCATCGCCCGTGTCGGTTTCGACATGGCCATGGTCCGCGGCAAGAAGCTCTGCTCGGTGGACAAGGCCAACGTACTGGCCTCCAGCCAGCTGTGGCGTGAAATCGTCGAGGAAGTGGCCAAGGACTACCCGCAGGTCGAATTGAGCCACATGTACGTCGACAACGCCGCCATGCAACTGGTGCGCGCACCGAAGCAGTTCGACGTGATCGTCACCGACAACATGTTTGGCGATATCCTGTCCGACCAGGCGTCGATGCTCACCGGTTCCATCGGCATGCTGCCGTCGGCGTCCCTGGACACCAATAACAAGGGCATGTACGAGCCGTGCCACGGTTCGGCGCCGGACATCGCGGGCAAAGGCATCGCCAACCCGTTGGCGACCATTTTGTCGGTCTCGATGATGCTGCGCTACAGCTTCAACCAGCAGGCCGCGGCCGATGCCATCGAGAAAGCCGTCAGCCTGGTACTGGACCAGGGCTTGCGCACCGGTGACATCTGGTCGACCGGTTGCACTAAAGTCGGTACGCAGGAAATGGGCGACGCAGTAGTCGCCGCGCTGCGGAATCTGTAATCTCTCGGGCCCGCTGCCACTTTTTACCCCCGGAAGCAGCGGCCCACTTTTCAAGAAGGTGTAGTTGCGATGAAACGTGTAGGTCTGATCGGTTGGCGCGGTATGGTCGGTTCCGTGCTCATGCAGCGGATGCTGGAAGAGCAGGATTTCGATCTTATCGAGCCGGTGTTTTTCACCACTTCCAATGTCGGTGGCCAAGGCCCGTCCGTGGGCAAGGACATTGCTCCGCTCAAGGACGCTTACAGCATTGAAGAGCTGAAAACCCTCGACGTGATCCTGACCTGCCAGGGTGGCGACTACACCAGCGAAGTGTTCCCGAAACTGCGCGAAGCCGGCTGGCAGGGTTACTGGATCGACGCCGCTTCCAGCCTGCGCATGCAGGATGACGCGGTCATCGTGCTGGACCCGGTCAACCGTAAGGTCATCGACCAGCAGCTGGACGCGGGTACCAAGAACTACATCGGCGGCAACTGCACCGTCAGCCTGATGCTGATGGGCCTGGGTGGTCTGTTCGAGGCCGGCCTGGTGGAGTGGATGAGCGCCATGACCTATCAGGCGGCATCCGGTGCCGGCGCGCAGAACATGCGTGAGCTGATCAAGCAGATGGGCGCGACCCATGCCGCTGTCGCCGATCAACTGGCCGATCCGGCCAGCGCGATCCTCGACATCGACCGTCGTGTGGCCGAAGCCATGCGCAGTGACGCGTACCCGACCGAAAACTTCGGTGTACCGCTGGCCGGCAGCCTGATCCCGTGGATCGACAAGGAGCTGCCGAACGGTCAGAGCCGCGAAGAGTGGAAGGCCCAGGCCGAAACCAACAAGATCCTCGGTCGCTTCAAGAGTCCGATCCCGGTGGATGGCATCTGTGTGCGCATCGGCGCCATGCGCTGCCACAGCCAGGCGCTGACCATCAAGCTGAACAAGGACGTGCCGATCGCCGATATCGAAGGGCTGATCAGCCAGCACAACCCTTGGGTCAAGCTGGTGCCGAACAACCGCGAAACCAGCATTCAGGAGCTGAGCCCGAACAAGGTCACCGGCACCCTGAACATCCCGGTAGGCCGTCTGCGCAAGCTGAACATGGGCTCGCAGTTCGTCGGCGCGTTCACCGTTGGCGACCAGTTGCTGTGGGGCGCGGCCGAACCGCTGCGTCGCATGCTGCGGATCCTGCTCGAGCGTTGATCGGTTGAGGCAATGAAAAAACCCGCGCCTTGCAAGAGGCGCGGGTTTTTTCATGCCGGGTTTCTCGGTTGTCTGGTCTGGCCCCATCGCTGGCAAGCCAGCCGCAATCCCTGTAGGAGCTGGCTTGCCAGCGAAGGGGCCATAACAGGCGCCGAAGGGCTCGCCCGAATTGCCTGTACATCCACCACCCGGTAAAGTGCCGCTCCCCCCGTTTCGCCAGAGGTAAAACCCATGAGCCAGACCATTGATATTGCCGTGATCGGCGCCACCGGTACTGTCGGCGAAACGCTGGTGCAGATTCTCGAAGAGCGCGATTTCCCGATCGGCACCCTGCATTTACTGGCCAGCAGCGAATCCGCCGGCAGTTCGGTGCCCTATCGCGGCAAGAACGTGCGGGTGCGCGAAGTCGATGAGTTCGATTTCAGCAAGGTTCAGCTAGTGTTTTTTGCCGCCGGTCCCGCCGTGACATTGAGTTATGCCGCCCGTGCCACCGCCGCCGGTTGCTCGCTGATCGACCTCTCCGGCGCCTTGCCGGCCAACCAGGCGCCCCAGGTGGTCCCGGAAGCGAATGCGCAAGTGCTGGCCGGCCTGAAAAAGCCGTTCCAGGTCAGCAGTCCGAGCCCGTCGGCCACCACCTTGGCGGTGGTGCTCGCCCCCTTGCTGGGTTTGCTCGATCTGCAGCGCATCAACCTGACCGCCAGCCTGGCGGTGTCTGCCCAGGGGCGTGAAGCCGTGACCGAGCTGGCCCGGCAAACCGCCGAACTGCTGAATGTGCGCCCTCTGGAGCCGACCTTCTTTGACCGGCAGATGGCATTCAACCTGCTGGCCCAGGTCGGCAAGCCGGACGAGCAGGGCCATA
Organism: Pseudomonas sp. MHK4; assembly: GCF_054600775.1. Lineage (NCBI taxonomy): Bacteria > Pseudomonadati > Pseudomonadota > Gammaproteobacteria > Pseudomonadales > Pseudomonadaceae > Pseudomonas > Pseudomonas sp. MHK4. Next base: position 196,427 of record NZ_BAAIAK010000009.1, read on the forward strand.
CCGTGCTGGAAAAGCGCCTGGTGCGTGAGCTGCGTCAAGTCATGGCGCTGCCTTCTTTGAAGATTTCCGTGACTTGCATTCAAGCCCCGGTGTTTTTTGGCGATAGCTATAGCGTGACCCTGCAGTCCGCGAGCGACATCGACCTGGCAAAGGTCAACGCTGCGCTCGAAGATGCTCCCGGTATTGAGCTGGTGGAAGCCGGTGACTACCCGACAGCGGTCGGTGACGCGGTGGGGCAGGATGTGGTCTACGTTGGTCGGGTGCGCTTGGGGATCGACGAACCGTCGGAACTTAATCTGTGGCTGACGTCAGATAACGTACGCAAAGGCGCGGCCCTCAATGCTGTGCAGCTGGCCGAGTTGTTGATAAAAGACCTGCTGTAAAAGATACTTCCAAACGAGCGCCATGCTTGGCCGTATTGCCGAAGGCGAGCCACCCTGCAGGGCATTGCAGGGCATGCATGAAACGATCGCGCGCGGCGACCTTCGCCCGCGCGCAATGCCTTACGGCAGCGGCTATCTACCTCGCTGGCCGAGGAATGTAAAAACTAAGGATAAGCTATGGTTCAAGTTCGCAAACTGGTGTTAGCAATAGCGGCCGCCTCGGCGCTGTCCTCCGGTATGGCGCATGCCCTCGGGCTCGGGGAACTGACCCTGAAATCGACGCTGAACCAGCCGCTGGTGGCGGAAATCGAGTTGCTCGACGTCAAGGAACTCACCGCTGCCGAAGTGGTGCCGAGCCTGGCTTCGCCTGAAGATTTCGCCAAGGCCGGTGTTGACCGCCAGGCGTTTCTCAACGACCTGACCTTTACTCCGGTGCTTAACGCCAGCGGTAAAAGCATCCTGCGCGTGACCTCCAGCAAGCCCCTGACCGAACCGATGGTGAAATTCCTGGTTCAGGTGATGTGGCCCAACGGTCGCCTGCTGCGCGATTACAGCGTGCTGCTCGATCCGTCCAAATTCTCGCCGCAGACCGCTGACGCGGCTGCGCAGTCTGCACCAGTTCAAACCGGTACGACGCCCGTCACCGGTGCGACCAAGCCGGCCGAATACACCACCACAAAGCGCGATACCCTGTGGGAAATCGCCGCGAAGGCGCGCAATGGCGGTTCGATCCAGCAAACCATGCTGGCCATCCAGGCCCTGAACCCGGATGCCTTCATCGATGGCAACATCAACCGGCTCAAGACCGGCCAGGTGCTGCGTCTGCCGGATCAGGCACAAACCACGAACTTGCCGCAAGCCAAGGCCGTCGCCGAAGTGGCTGCACAAAACACCGCCTGGCGCCAGGGGCGTCGTTATGTCGCCAAGCCCGGTACTGGCCAGCAGCAGCTCGATGCGACCAATCGCGGTCGCGGTGACGCACCATCGGCGCAAGCCGCCCAGGACAAGCTGAGCCTGGTTTCCGCCGAGTCCGGTAAAGCCCGGGGCAAGGGCGCCGCGGGCGACGCCAAGGCCTTGAACAACCAGCTGGCGGTGACCCAGGAAAGCCTCGATACCAAGCGCCGTGACAGCGCTGAACTGAAAAGCCGCATGACCGATCTGCAAAGCCAGATGGACAAGCTGCAACGCCTCATCGAGCTGAAGAACAACCAGCTGGCCAAATTGCAGGCCGAAGGCGCGGCTGGCGCACCAGCGGAGACGGCGACCGCCGCGGCGATCCCGGCTGAGCTGGCGACCGATCCTGCGGCAACGCCTGTCGAAGCACCGGCCTCCGTCCCAGCCGAAACGCCGGCCCCGGCTGCGGCGACGCCTGAAGCGGCTGCGGCCCCGGCTCCCGCCGAAACCCCGATCGAACCGACGCCTGCGGCCTCCGACGATCAGAAGTTCAATGAGCTGCTGACCAATCCGTGGCTGCTGGGGCTGGCGGGTGGCGGGGCCGTGGTGGTGCTGCTGTTGCTGCTGTTGCTGGCCCGTCGCCGCAAAGCCCAGCAGGAAGCCGAGAAACATCTGCGCATGGCCCGCGCCCTGGCCGAAGAGCAGGAGTTCTCCAGCGAGCTTGACCTGTCTAAAGGCATCTTCGAGGACCTGGACGTCGAGCCGCCGACCCCGAAACTGGCCACGGCACCTGCTCCAGCGCCAGAACCTGCCCCGGTGATTGCCCCGGTCGTGGTCACGCCGCCGATTGCCGCGCCGCTGGTATCGCCCGCCGCCGAGCATTGCGATGACGTGCTGGGTCGGGCGCAGTCGCACATCGACGGCGGTCGCCTGAATCAGGCTGCCGCGCTGCTGGAGGAGGGCGTCAAGCAGGAGCCGCAACGCAGCGATTTGCGCCTCAAGCTGATGGAAGTCTACGGTTTGCAGGGTGACCGCGACGCGTTCGTGGTCCAGGAGCGGCAGTTGGTGGCCAATGGCGACAACTATGCCCAGGTCGAAAAACTCAAGAGCCGTTTCCCGGCCATGGCCATGGTCGCTGTCGGCGGTATTGCCGCTGCAGCCGCCGCAGCCGAGCTGGACGCGCAGTACGTCAAGGACCTGTTGCTCGACGAGCCGCAGGCGCCGGCCGCGGTCGATGACGATTTCGACAGCGCCTTCGACCTGAGCCTGGATGACCTGGAAAATGTCACGCCTGTAACGGTTGCGCCAGCGCCGGAGCCAGCACCGGAGCCGGAGCCGGAGCCGGAAGCAACCCTGGCCGATCTGGAAGACTTCCCGCAGGACGATGACCTGAGTTTCGAGTCGGTCCTGCAGCAGCAGACTGAAATCAAGGAAAACCTTGATGACCTGTCGGAGTTCGACCTGGACATGGACCTCGGTGGCGAGCCTTCGCCGGCGATCCTGGCCGAGGACGATTTCCTGCTGAGCCTGGATGAAGACGTCAAGGACCTGCCGGCCGCTCCAGCGCCGCAAGTGCCACAAGTGGCCCTGGACGATCTGGACTTGCCGGCCGATTTCGACTTGTCGCTGGCCGATGAAATGGACGAAACGCCGCCTGCGCAGGCGTTCAGCACTGAGCTGGATGACGTCAGCGCCGAACTGGACGACCTGTCCCGGAGCATCAGCGAGCCGAGCTTCACGGTAGATGACGCCCTGGCCACCGTGGATGATGAGCCGGAATTCGATTTCCTGTCCGGCACCGACGAAGTCGCCACCAAGCTCGACCTGGCCCAGGCCTACATCGACATGGGCGACAACGATGGCGCCCGCGACATCCTCAACGAGGTGGTGACCGAAGGTGACGACGGCCAGAAGAGCGAAGCCAGGGAGATGCTGGCGCGTCTGGCTTGAGTCATTTGTTGCAAGCAGAACGGCAGCCCATTGAGGCTGCCGTTTTTGTTTGCGGGTGATGTGATGGTGTCTGTGGTGCCGCTATCGCCAGCAGGCTGGCTCCCACATTCAAGCCGGCGACACCCATCCCCTGTGGGAGCCAGCCTGCTGGCGATGGGGCCATTCCATTCGCCACAGTCCCGTCTGTTGTACTGGCGTCCTCCTCCTACGGCCTTATAATGCCCCCCTTTGCGCACATCAGCAGGCTGTCACTCCTTGGCAAACATAGATAACCCGGCCGCCGAAATGGCGGCCGACGGCTTTTTCCGGATCGCCTTGGGCGTTGAATACAAGGGCTCGCGTTACCGTGGCTGGCAGCGCCAGGCCTCTGGCGTGCTCACGGTGCAGGAAACCCTCGAAAACGCCTTGTCCAAGGTGGCCGACTCGCCCGTTTCGCTGCTCTGCGCCGGGCGCACCGATGCCGGCGTGCACGCCTGTGGCCAAGTGGTGCACTTCGACACGCAGGTCGAGCGGTCGATGAAGGCCTGGGTCATGGGCGCCAATATCAATTTGCCCCACGATGTCAGCGTCAGTTGGGCCAAGGTCATGCCGGCGCATTTTCACGCCCGGTTCAAGGCCATTGCCCGGCGCTATCGCTACGTGATCTACAACGACCAGATCCGTCCGGCGCACCTGAACGAAGAAATCACCTGGAACCACCGCCCACTGGATGTCGAACGCATGGCGGAGGCGGCCCGGTATCTGGTGGGCACCCATGATTTCAGTGCCTTCCGTGCCGGCCAGTGCCAGGCCAAGTCGCCGATCAAGGAGCTTCATCACCTGCGCGTCACGCGCCACGGCAAGATGATCGTGCTGGATATCCGTGCCAGCGCCTTCCTGCACCACATGGTGCGCAACATTGCCGGGGTGCTGATGACCATCGGTGCTGGTGAGCGTCCAGTGGAGTGGATGAAGGAAGTGCTGGAGAGCCGTATTCGCCGTTCCGGCGGGGTGACGGCGCACCCGTTCGGCCTGTATCTGGTGCAGGTCGAGTACCGTGACGAGTTCCAGTTGCCCGAGCGTTATATCGGCCCACATTTCCTCACAGGTTTCAGCGAACTTGACGGCTGACGCCTTCGAGCGCTTTTGTTACCATCCGGGACTTTCTCGGATTTGCCGTGGGGATTTATCGACATGTCAGCCGTTCGCAGCAAGATTTGCGGGATTACCCGCATAGAGGATGCGTTGGCGGCGGTCGAGGCCGGGGCCGATGCCATCGGCTTTGTGTTCTACGCCAAGAGCCCGCGGAACGTGACGTTCCAGCAGGCGCGCGCGATCATCAAGGCGTTGCCGCCGTTCGTCACCACTGTGGGCTTGTTCGTCAACGCCAGCCGTTGCGAGCTGGGAGAAATCCTCGACGCGGTGCCGCTGGACCTGTTGCAGTTCCATGGCGATGAAAGCGCGGCGGACTGCGAGGGCTGGCATCGTCCGTACATCAAGGCGCTGCGGGTCAAGGCGGGGGACGACATCGCGGCGGCTTGCGACGCTTATCCGAGTGCCAGCGGTATTTTGCTCGATGCCTATGTCGAAGGCGTTCCCGGTGGAACCGGCCAGGCATTCGACTGGTCATTGATACCGCAAGGCTTGAGCAAGCCGATCATCCTGGCGGGCGGCCTGACTCCGCAAAACGTCGCCGAGGCGGTGGCGCGGGTTCGTCCTTATGCCGTGGATGTCAGCGGTGGGGTAGAGGCGAGCAAGGGTATCAAGGATCACGCAAAGGTTCAGGCGTTCATCAAGGCAGTCCGTGGCACCCTGATGTGACGGCTGGCAGACTGCCGCCGTCCACTGCACTGTACAAAACGGCTGAGGATTGATGGGCTGTACGCAGGTCACGCTTCACTGACCCGGCATCCATCGAACATCGCCGCACACATGAATTTAGCTCAAGGGCATACGCGGGGCTGCGAACCAGAGCGTTCGGGCCGCCGGTACTGGAGAAAGAAAGCATGAGCAACTGGTTAGTAGACAAACTGATCCCTTCGATCATGCGTTCCGAGGTCAAGAAGAGCTCGGTGCCTGAAGGTCTTTGGCACAAATGCCCGTCTTGCGAGGCTGTGCTGTATCGTCCGGAGCTGGAAAAGACCCTGGACGTTTGCCCCAAGTGCAATCACCACATGCGTATCGGCGCACGCGCGCGCATCGACATTTTCCTCGATGCCGAAGGTCGTACCGAGCTGGGTGCTGACCTGGAGCCGGTTGACCGCCTGAAGTTCCGCGACGGCAAGAAGTACAAGGACCGCCTGACCGCGGCGCAGAAGCAGACCGGCGAAAAAGACGCGCTGATCTCGATGAGCGGTACCCTCCTGGGCATGCCTGTGGTGGTGTCGGCATTCGAATTCTCGTTCATGGGTGGTTCGATGGGCGCCATCGTCGGCGAGCGCTTCGTGCGCGCCGCCAACTACGCGCTGGAAAAACGCTGCCCGATGATCTGCTTCTCCGCCTCCGGTGGCGCACGGATGCAGGAAGCCCTGATCTCCCTGATGCAAATGGCCAAGACCTCGGCGGTCCTGGCGCGTCTGCGTGAAGAAGGCATTCCGTTTATCTCCGTGCTGACCGACCCGGTCTACGGCGGTGTTTCCGCCAGCCTGGCGATGCTGGGCGACGTAATTGTCGGCGAGCCAAAAGCCCTGATCGGCTTTGCCGGTCCGCGCGTTATCGAGCAGACCGTGCGCGAAAAACTGCCGGAAGGCTTCCAGCGCAGCGAGTTCCTGCTGGAGCACGGTGCGATCGACATGATCGTTCACCGTCAGGAACTGCGCCCGCGCCTGGGTAACCTGCTGGCGCAAATGATGGGCCTGCCGACGCCGAAATTCGTCGCTGCACCCATCGAGCCAATCGTGGTTCCACCGGTACCTGCCAACATATGACCGAGCGTACCCTTGGCGAGTGGCTCGCCTACCTTGAGCAGTTGCACCCTTCGGCCATCGACATGGGCCTTGAGCGCTCGCAGCAGGTAGCGTCCCGCATGGGACTGGGCAAGCCGGCGCCTCGGGTGATCACGGTCACCGGCACCAATGGCAAAGGCTCGACCTGTGCGTTCGTGGCTTCATTGCTGCGAGCGCAGGGCCTGAGCGTCGGTGTCTACAGTTCTCCGCACCTGCTGCGTTACAACGAGCGGGTGAAGGTCAATGGCGTCGAAGCCACTGACGGCGAGCTGTGCCGGGCTTTCGCGGCGGTCGAAGCCGGTCGCGGCGACACGTCCCTGACCTATTTCGAGATGGGCACCCTGGCGGCGTTCTGGCTGTTTCAACAGTCCGGGCTCGACGCCGTGGTGCTGGAAGTCGGCCTGGGCGGGCGCCTGGACACGGTCAACGTGGTAGACGCCGACATGGCGCTGGTTACCAGCATTGGCGTTGATCATGCGGATTACCTGGGCGATACCCGAGAGTCCGTGGCCTTCGAAAAAGCCGGCATCTTCCGCCAGGGCGCACCTGCGCTCTGCGGTGACCTGAATCCCCCGCAACCCCTGCTGGACAAAGCGCGCGAGCTCAATTGCCCGTTTTTCCTGCGTGGACGCGATTTTGACCAGGGTGTGACCGATCACGGCTGGTTATGGCGTGGTGTTGACGCTCAAGGGCGTGCGGTTGAGCTGCGCGACCTGCCGTTGCTCGACCTGCCGATGGAAAACGCCGCCCTGGCGCTGCAGGCCTATCTGCTGCTCGGTTTGCCTTGGGAGCAGGCGCAGATTGTCCAGGCGCTGCAGGCGACGCGCATGGTCGGTCGCCTCGATCGCCGGCAGGTCGACTGGCAGGGCAAGCGCCTGAGTCTGCTGCTGGATGTGGGGCACAACCCCCACGCCGCCGAGTACCTGGCCCGTCGCCTGGCCAGCCAGCCACCGGTCGGCAAGCGCCTGGCGGTGTTCGGATTGCTGGCGGACAAGGATCTGGATGGTGTTATTGGCGAATTGAGTGCTAGTGTCGAGCACTGGGCCGTCGCACCGCTGGATTCGCCTCGAGCGCGACCGGTGGCCGATTTGCGTGAGGCGCTGGCCAAGCGCGGTGCCGCGGTGACGGCCTATGACAGCGTGGCCGCCGCCCTGGAAGGGCAGTGCGCGCAGGCGACGAGCGACGACGAGATTGTGTTGTTCGGATCATTCTATTGTGTTGCCGAGGCCCTCGAGTGGCTGGCCCGGCGCTCCACGGAGGAAGCGGCAAATGGCATTGCTGGATAAGGCTTACAAGCAGCGCATGGTCGGCGCCCTGGTTCTGGTGGCGCTGGCCGTGATTTTCCTGCCGATGCTGTTCTCCCGCCAGGACGAACAGCGCCAGGTGACGGTCCAGGCCCCGGCCGCGCCGCAAGCGCCGGCGATGCCACAAGTGCAGGTGGAGCCCGTGGTGGTGCCTGAGCCCCAGGCCCTGCCGCAGGAACCCGTGCCGAGCGACGAAGAAATCGCCCAGCAGGAAGCGCCGGTTGCACCGGTTGCGCCTGCCGCTCCGGCACCTGCCGTCAAGCCGGTCACGCCGCCTCCGGTACCTGCACCTGTCCCGGCGCTGGCTGCCAAGCCCGCCACGGCGCCGTCGCAACCGATCAGCGCCGCACCGGGCAAGCCGGATACCAGCCAAAGCCGTATCGACGCCAACGGCCTGTCGGTCAGTTGGTCGGTGCAACTGGCCAGCCTGGCCAACCGTGAAAGCGCCGAAAAGCTGCAGAAAACCCTGCGCAGCCAGGGTTACAATGCCTATATCCGCACTGCCGACGGCAAGAATCGGGTGTTTGTCGGGCCGCTGATCGAGCGGGCAGAGGCCGATCGGCTGCGTGACTTGCTGAACCGTCAGCAGAACCTCAAGGGGTTTGTCGTGCGCTTTCAGCCAGAGCGTGGCTAAATCTATCGTCACGATTTGAAATGCACTGACAATCGCAGCTTACCGATAAGCATGGGCTCTGCTAAAATGCGCCGCCTTATCCGTCTGTAGGCTGCACTGTGCCATTTACCTGGGTTGACTGGGCGATCGTTGCAATCGTCGCCATCTCCGCATTGATCAGTCTGAGCCGCGGCTTCGTCAAGGAAGCACTGTCGCTCGTGACCTGGATCATCGCAGGAGCCGTTGCCTGGATGTTTGGTGGCTCATTGTCCGAGTACCTCGCCGGATACATCCAGACCCCATCGGCTCGTATAATAACGGGCTGTGCCATCATGTTCGTCGCCACGCTGATCGTGGGCGCAATGATCAATTATCTTATCGGCGAGTTGGTTCGCGTCACCGGGTTGTCCGGGACCGATCGATTCCTCGGCATGGCCTTCGGCGCGGCGCGTGGCGTATTGCTGGTGGTCGTGGCGGTCGGGCTGTTGAGCCTGGGGCCGGTACAGCAGGACGGGTGGTGGAAAGAGTCCCAACTCGTGCCAAGATTTTTATTGGTCGCCGACTGGTCCAAGAACCTGATTCTCGGGTGGAGCAGTCAGTGGCTTGCCAGCGGTATCAGCGTACCCGCTGATATACCGTTCAAGGAGCAGCTCTTGCCGATGGCCAAAACGCCTCAGTGAGTGTTGTTCAGTTCAGATCCATTAAGTAGGGGTTGCGTCGCATGTGTGGCATCGTCGGTATCGTCGGTAAGTCGAACGTCAATCAGGCGCTGTATGACGCGCTAACCGTCCTCCAGCACCGCGGCCAGGACGCTGCCGGTATCGTGACCAGCCATGATGGCCGGTTATTCCTGCGCAAGGACAACGGCCTGGTGCGTGACGTGTTCCAGCAGCGTCACATGCAGCGCCTGGTCGGCCACATGGGCATTGGCCATGTGCGCTACCCGACCGCGGGCAGCTCGACCTCGGCCGAAGCTCAACCGTTTTACGTCAACTCGCCTTACGGCATCACCCTGGCGCACAACGGTAACCTGACCAACGTTGAACAACTGGCCAAGGAGATTTACGAATCTGACCTGCGCCACGTCAACACCAGCTCCGATTCGGAAGTGCTGCTGAACGTGTTCGCACACGAACTGGCCCAGCGCGGCAAGCTGCAGCCAACCGAAGAAGACGTGTTTGCTGCCGTCACCGACGTGCACAACCGTTGCGTCGGTGGCTACGCGGTAGTGGCCATGGTGACCGGCTACGGTATCGTCGGTTTCCGCGACCCGCACGGCATCCGTCCGATCGTATTCGGCCAGCGTCACACCGACGAAGGTGTCGAGTACATGATCGCCTCCGAGAGCGTGTCCCTTGACGTGCTCGGTTTCACCCTGATCCGCGACCTGGCGCCGGGCGAAGCGGTCTACATCACTGAAGACGGCAAGCTGCACACCCGTCAGTGCGCGACCAACCCGTCCCTGACTCCGTGCATCTTCGAACACGTCTACCTGGCGCGTCCGGACTCCATCATCGATGGCGTGTCGGTGTACAAGGCCCGCCTGCGCATGGGTGAGAAGCTCGCCGAGAAGATCCTGCGCGAGCGTCCTGATCACGACATCGACGTGGTCATCCCGATCCCGGACACCAGCCGCACCGCGGCCCTGGAGCTGGCGAACCACCTGGGCGTGAAATTCCGCGAAGGTTTCGTGAAGAACCGCTACATCGGCCGGACCTTCATCATGCCGGGCCAGGCTGCACGGAAAAAATCCGTGCGCCAGAAGCTCAATGCCATCGAGTTGGAATTCCGCGGCAAGAACGTGATGCTGGTGGACGACTCGATCGTGCGCGGTACCACCTGCAAGCAGATCATCCAGATGGCACGCGAAGCGGGCGCCAAGAACGTCTACTTCTGCTCCGCAGCCCCGGCCGTGCGTTTCCCGAACGTCTACGGCATCGACATGCCGAGCGCCCACGAGCTGATCGCCCATAACCGTTCGACCCAGGACGTTGCGGACCTGATCGGCGCTGACTGGCTGATCTATCAGGACCTGCCTGACTTGATCGAAGCGGTCGGTGGCGGCAAGATCAAGATCGAGAACTTCGATTGCGCGGTGTTCGACGGCAAGTACGTTACCGGCGACGTCGACGAGGCATACCTGAACAAGATCGAGCAGGCACGCAACGACGCCTCCAAGGTCAAGACCCAGGCGGTCAGCGCGATCATCGATCTGTACAACAACTGAGTAAAGCCGGCCTTGTAGGAGCGAGGCTTGCCCGCGAAGCTTTTGGCGTATCCAAAGGACCCTTCGCGGGCAAGCCACGCTCCTACAGGGCCGGTTTCGTATCTACTACCGAATAAGGCAAGGAGTGACAGCATGAGTCAGGATTGGGATGCCGGTCGGTTGGACAGCGACCTCGAAGGCGTAGCGTTCGATACCCTGGCCGTACGTGCCGGTCAGCACCGGACGCCGGAAGGCGAACACGGTGATCCGATGTTCTTCACTTCCAGCTATGTATTCCGCACCGCTGGCGACGCCGCCGCGCGTTTTGCCGGCGAAGTGCCGGGCAACGTCTACTCGCGCTACACCAACCCGACCGTACGCGCCTTCGAAGAGCGCATTGCCGCCCTGGAAAGCGCCGAGCAAGCCGTGGCCACCGCCACCGGCATGGCCGCAATCATGGCGGTGGTGATGAGCCTGTGCAGCGCTGGCGATCACGTACTGGTGTCACGCAGCGTATTCGGCTCGACCATCAGCCTGTTCGAGAAGTACTTCAAGCGCTTCGGCGTCGAAGTCGACTACGTGCCCCTGGCGGACCTGTCCGGCTGGGATGCGGCGATCAAGGCCAATACCAAACTGCTGTTCGTCGAATCACCGTCCAACCCGCTGGCTGAGCTGGTGGATATCGCCGAACTGGCGAACATCGCGCACGCCAAGGGCGCGATGCTGGTGGTCGACAACTGCTTCTGCACCCCGGCGCTGCAACAGCCGCTGAAACTGGGTGCGGACATCGTCGTGCACTCGGCGACCAAGTTCATCGACGGCCAGGGCCGTTGCATGGGCGGTGTCGTGGCCGGGCGCAGCGAGCAGATGAAAGAAGTGGTCGGCTTTCTGCGCACCGCCGGGCCGACCCTGAGCCCGTTCAACGCCTGGATCTTCCTCAAGGGCCTGGAAACGCTCAACCTGCGGATGAAGGCCCATTGCGCCAACGCCCAGGAGCTGGCCGAGTGGCTGGAGCAGCAGGACGGCATCGAGAAAGTCCATTACGCCGGTCTCAAGAGCCATCCGCAGTACGAGCTCGCCCTGCGTCAGCAGAAGGGCTTCGGTGCGGTGGTGAGTTTCGAGGTCAAGGGCGGCAAAGAGGGCGCCTGGCGCTTTATCGATGCGACCCGCCTGATTTCGATCACGGCCAACCTGGGCGACAGCAAGACCACCATCACCCACCCGAGTACTACCTCCCACGGCCGCCTGGCGCCGCAGGAACGTGAGGCCGCGGGCATTCGTGACAGCCTGATCCGCATTGCGGTCGGCCTGGAAGACGTGGCAGACCTGCAAGCCGACCTGGCGCGCGGGTTGGCTGCCTTGTGATCGAGTTGTCGACGCCACCGGGATCCAATGGCCGCGTTGCACTGGTGACCGGTGCAGCGCGGGGCATTGGCCTGGGAATTGCGGCCTGGTTGATCAGCGAAGGCTGGCAAGTGGTGCTGACGGACCTGGATCGCGAGCGTGGTTCGAAAGTGGCGAAGGTACTGGGCGACAACGCCTGGTTCATCGCCATGGACGTGTCGAACGAAGGGCAGGTGGCGCTGGGTGTTGCCGAGGTGCTGGGGCAGTTCGGGCGCCTGGATGCGCTGGTGTGTAATGCGGCGGTTGCCGATCCGCATAACATCACCCTGGAAAGCCTCGACCTGGCTTACTGGAACCGGGTGCTGGCGGTGAACCTCAGTGGGCCGATGCTGTTGGCCAAGCACTGTGCGCCGTACCTGCGGGCCCATAGCGGGGCGATCGTCAACCTGGCCTCGACCCGCGCCGGGCAGTCGGAACCCGACACCGAGGCCTATGCGGCGAGCAAGGGCGGTTTGTTGGCCCTGACTCACGCGCTGGCGATCAGCCTTGGCCCGGAGATCCGGGTCAATGCGGTCAGCCCCGGCTGGATCGATGCGCGGGACCCTTCGGTACGCCGTGCCGAGCCGCTGACCGACGCCGACCATGCCCAGCATCCGGCGGGCAGGGTAGGGACGGTCGAGGATGTGGCGGCGATGGTGGCCTGGCTGTTGTCGAAGAACGCAGGTTTTGTCACTGGCCAGGAGTTTGTGGTCGATGGCGGAATGACCAAGAAGATGATCTACAGCGAGTGACACTGGCGGATCCGATCAACTGTATGAGCGAGCCTGCTCGCGATCGGGTCGGAACATTCAGCACCCAGGTTGGCTGGCAGGCCGCCATCGCTGGCAAGCCAGCTCCTACAGGTTTTATGTGGATTTTGTCTTTTTCAGAAAAACTTCAATCCTGCTATTGACTTAGGTTCGCTACCTGCGTAAATTTCGCGGCCTCGGAGATGCAAACGGGTGATTAGCTCAGCTGGGAGAGCGTCTGCCTTACAAGCAGAATGTCGGCGGTTCGATCCCGTCATCACCCACCACTCCCGAGAAACTTGCGAAAGCAAGCCGTAGGCTGAAATGCCTGCACCGACGCGCAGCGGTAGTTCAGTCGGTTAGAATACCGGCCTGTCACGCCGGGGGTCGCGGGTTCGAGTCCCGTCCGCTGCGCCATTATTTACGAAGCAGATTTTGGTCTGGTTCGCGATTGAATGATTTGGTGACTGAAAAGTACCGAAGATTTCAATCACACGAGTTACAAGAGCGAAAGCTCAAAGCGATACGCAGCGGTAGTTCAGTCGGTTAGAATACCGGCCTGTCACGCCGGGGGTCGCGGGTTCGAGTCCCGTCCGCTGCGCCATATCTGCCCCGAGGCCACTGAACGCCTTGGAGCTACGAAGAAAGCCATTGGTTTACTTCGAGTCGATAGCAAAGACCCTGGTCGAAAGACCGGGGTTTTTTGTTTCTGGAATATGCCTTTTTCTCCTCGATGACGCTTGCCGTCCAATCTTTCTGCGCATCCGCTGCATAAAGCACTTGGTGCTGTATCGCGACATTAATTAGAATCACTCTCATTTACGATAACGCCTGGCACAGGGTTTTTTCAGATGAGTGATGCAGCGATGGCGAGGGAGCAAACCCTTCACGACCTGTACCGCGATCACCGTAGCTGGCTTGAGAGCTGGCTGAGGCGACGCATGGGCAACGCCTGCGATGCGGCGGACCTGAGCCAGGATACGTTCTTGCGTTTGCTCGCCAGCTCTCAGCGCATTGCCGACCTGCAAGAGCCCCGTGCCTATCTGCTGACGGTGGGCAAACGCCTGCTGAGCAATTTCTACCAGCGGCGCAGTCTTGAGCAGGCCTACCTGAGTGCCTTGGCGACCTTGCCCGAGGAATGTGCGCCGTCCCCGGAACAGCGCTGGCTGCTGCTGGAAACCCTGCAAGCACTGGACGAACTGCTCGATGGCTTGCCCACGGCGGTGCGCCGGGCGTTTCTCTGGAGCCAGCTCGAAGGCTTGAGCTACCAGCAAATCGCCGAGCGTTTGTCGGTGTCGGAACGCACGATCAAACGCTACATGGCGCAAGCCTATGAGCATTGCCTGTTGGTGGAACTGTGAACAGCCCGGCGCCCGATGTTCGCCAGGCCGTGCGGGCCGCTGCGCAGTGGCTGGCACTGCTCGAGTCGGGAGGTGCCACCGAACAGGACCGGGCGAACCTGCAACGCTGGCGCGACAGCTGCCGCAGTCATGAACTCGCCTGGCAAAAGGCCCAGGCCTTGCGCCAACGCTTTGCCGACCTGCCTCCAGCGCTGGCCCTGAGCAGCCTCGATCGCCCCGATCCGGCGCGACGGGTCATGCTCAAGCGCGCTTTGGGCGCGGTGGCGCTGGTGCCAACAGCCTGGCTGATCAGCCGGCAATTGCCGCTGGACGTCTGGCGTGCCGACCTGCACACCGCCACCGGCGAGCGCAAGCAAGTACGCCTGGCCGATGGCAGCGTCCTGCAACTCAATACGGCCAGCGCCGTCGATGTGGATTTGCCGAATCGTCGGGTGAAGCTGGTGGAGGGCGAGATGTCGCTGAAGGTGCCGGGTGCATCGCCATTGATGATCCAGACCCGGTTCGGTCAGGTCACCGTCAGCCAAGGCGAAGCCTGCGTGCGCCAGGACAGCCGCGGATGCCGGGTGTCGGTGTTTGGCGGTGCCGTGCAGTTGCAACCCTTGCAGGGCGCGGCGCTGACGCTGCGCGCGGGGCAGCAGGTCAATCTGCAAGTGACAGGCGTCAGCGCGATACAGGCCTTTGACGAGTTGCAACCCGGCTGGCGCGAAGGCGTGCTGATGGCCAGCAATCAACCACTGGGAGAATTCCTGCGCGAACTCGACAGCTATCGGCCCGGTGTCCTGCGTTGGTCGTCGGAGCTGGAAGCGCTGCGGGTGACCGGCAGTTTCCGCCTGGACGACACCGATCGCATCCTCGCGCTGCTCGCGGCCAGCCTGCCGCTGGAGGTGCAAATGCGTACGCGTTACTGGGTGACGCTGACGCCGCGCAAAAAAGTTGCGTGAAGCCTGTCCCCTTTTTTCGACTCGCTTGTCATTCAAGGCAACTGAACGCACAAGAGAGCCTTTTCAATGCCCGCCGTAAAGTCTTGCCGTCCACGCCCGGCGTCGTCCGGTCTGCGCCCGTTGTTGCGCCTGAGCCTGTTGTTGAGCCTGAGTGTCAGCCCGATGTTAATCACCCATGCCTGGGCCGAAGACGCCACCCGTCGCAGTTACCAGGTGCCGGCCGGCAGCCTCAGCGATGCGCTGACCCGGTTCGCCGGCCTGGCCGGGGTCAACCTGTCGGTGGATCCGGCGTTGGTCAGCGGTCGCAGCAGTGCGGGACTTTCCGGTGACTATGGGGTTGAGGAGGGCTTCGTGCGCCTGCTGCAAAATTCCGGCCTGCAATTGCAACCGGTGGGCGAGCAGGCGTACATCCTGATTCCCGTGCCCTCGGGCAGCAGCCTGCAACTGGGTGCCACCTCGATTTACGCGACGGCGGACACGGCGCACGGTGATCCGTATGTCGGCGGGCAGGTCGCACGCCGTGGATCGCAAGGCTTGTTGGGCTCGAAAGATTTCATGGAGACGCCGTTCAGCGAGACCACCTACACCAGTGAGTTGGTGAAAAACCTGCAAGCTCGTACCTTGGGCGACCTCGTCGCCAGCGATCCCTCGGTTCGCGCCACCAACCCGGCGGGTGGGCGGTATGAGCAGTTCACCATTCGCGGACTTAGCCTGTTCAACAGTGATGTCTCCTACAACGGTCTGTACGGCATTCTGCCGACGTACACCATCGACATGGAGATGGCCGACCGCGTCGACATCCTCAAAGGCCCGAGCCAGCTGATCAATGGCATCTCGCCGCGGGGCAGCGTGGGGGGCGGGATAAACGTAGTGCCAAAGCGCGCCACCGACGTGCCGATTACTTCGTTTACCGGCAACTATGCTTCCGACAGCCAGGTCGGCGGGGCGGTGGATATCGGTCGGCGTTTTGGTGAAGGTGACATGTTCGGTGTTCGTTTCAACGGCGTGAAGCAGTCCGGCGACACCGAATGGGATCACCAGAGTGTTGACCGCGAGATGGCTGTGCTGGGCCTGGATTTCAGCGGTGAACGCCTGCGGCTCTCGACGGACATCGGACATAACGAGCGTGACACCGACGCCCCGCAGGAGCGTGTGCAGGTGGGCGTCAACGCTCAGGTTCCGCACGCCAGCGATGTTCGCCACAACTATGCGCAGTCGTGGAGCAAGGCGCGTACCAAGGACACTTTCGGTACGGTGACCGGCGAGTACGATGTCAGTGATTCCGTCATGGTGTACGCTGGTGCGGGCGCGCGTAAAAGTAATCATGACTTCCTTCGGCACGCCGTAGCGGTCACCAATGACGCGGGCGATTTCAGCGTTCAGCCACGTGACTTCACCCGTGACGAAAATGTTCGGACGGCCAACGCCGGGGTGCGCAACTGGTTCCATACCGGTGCGGTGAGCCATGAGGTCAACCTGGCTGCCAGCTATTTCTATATGGACTTCGAAAACGGCGGCGCCCGTTATGCCGCTGCCCCGAGCAACATCTACAACCCGGTGCAAACACCGACGCCCATCACTCCTGCGCGCCTCGATTCGCAGGTGTATACCGAGAACCGTTCCAGCAGCGTGGCGTTGTCCGACACATTGGGGTTCTTCGATGATCGGGTACTGCTGACCATCGGCGCCCGCTGGCAGCGAGTGCAGGTTGACGACTGGACGGATAATGTCAAAGGCGACACGGGTTACGATGAAGAAAAGGTTTCGCCCTCGGGCGGCATCCTGTTCAAGGCCACCGATAAACTCTCGTTGTATGCCAACTACATGGAAGGCCTGAGCCAGGGCAAGATCGCCCCGTCGACCTCGGTGAACGAAGACGAAATCTTCCCGCCGTTCATCAGTCGGCAGATCGAGGTCGGTGCCAAGTATGACGCGGGTGCGTTCGCCATCACCACCGCGGTGTTCCGGATCAAGCAGCCGGCCTATGAAACCAACGCCACGACGCGAGTGTTCGGCCCGAACGGCAAGCGCGAAAACACCGGTGTGGAAGTCAGTGTGTTCGGTGAGCCGCTCAACGGTTTCCGGCTGCTCGGTGGGGTGATGTACATCGACAGCGAGTTGACCAATACCACCAATGGCACCTTTGACGGCAACCGCGCGCCGGCCACGCCGAAATACAACGTCAACCTTGGCGCCGAGTGGGACGTGCCGAACGTCCAGGGCCTGACCCTGACCAGTCGCGGCATCTACTCCAGCTCGCAGTATCTGGACCAGTCCAATAACAAGGAAATCGATTCCTGGGAGCGTTTCGATGTGGGCGCGCGGTATGCGTTCAGGGTTGATGAAAAAACCATTACGGTGCGCGGCAATATCGAGAACGTGGCGGACAAGCGCTACTGGAGTTCGGCGGGGGCTTCGGATGACAGCGAGCCTGGGTTGACGCTGTCGACGCCGCGCACCTATTTGCTGTCGGCGACTGTGGACTTCTGATGGTCTTGTGTTGACTGATCTGACATCTTCGCGAGCAAGCCCGCACACATTTGATCGTGTGTTCGACACAAAACCAGTGTGGGAGCGGGCTTGCTCGCGAAGGCGGCATCAGCTACACCGCAGATATTCAGCCTTGCAGATACACCACATGAGTATGGGTGTACTCATACAAACCATGCTTGCCATCCGCCCCGCCAATCCCCGATTTACGCACCCCGGCATGGAACCCCTGCATCGCTTCGAAGTTCTCGCGGTTGACGTAGGTTTCGCCAAAATCCAGCTCGCGCATGGCGTGCAGGGTCTTGCTCAGGTCGCGGGTGTAGATCGACGAGGTCAGGCCATAGTCGCAGTCGTTGGCCAGGGCGATGGCTTCTTCCAGGTCATCGACGATCTGGATCGGCAGCACGGGGCCGAAGATCTCCTCGCGCATGATCTCCATGTCGGCGCGGCAGCCGGCCAGGACGGTGGGCTGGAAATGAAAGCCGTTCGGCAGGTCGGCAATCTGCCCGCCGCTGATCAGGGTGGCACCCTGGCTCAACGCCGTGCGGACTTTACGGTTGACGCTCTCCAGACCCTGGCGATTGATCAACGGCCCCATCTCCACGTCAGGTTGCGCAATCGGGTCGCCATAACGGGTGGCATTCATGGCGGCGGCGATGCGGTCGATGAATTGATCCGCCACCTTGCGTTCGACATACACCCGCTCGGCGCAATTGCACACCTGGCCGCTGTTGATGATCCGCGAATCGCGAATGGCCTTCACCGCCAGGTCGAGGTCGGCATCCGCCAGCACGATGGCCGGGGCCTTGCCACCCAGTTCCAGATTGAGCTTGGTGATGTTCGGTGCGGCGGCGGCCATGATCCGTGAGCCGGTGGCGACGCTGCCGGTGAAGCTGATCATGTCCACGCCTTTGTGCCCACTGAGCGCCGCGCCAACCTGGCCGTCACCGCACACCACATTGAACACGCCGGGCGGCAGGTCGGTTTCAGCGACGAGCCGGGCGAATTCGAAGCAGTTGTTCGGCGTTTCTTCGCTCGGTTTGATGACGATGGTGTTGCCGGTCAGCAGGGCCGGGGCCATCTTGCGGGCGATCAGGAAGAACGGGAAATTCCACGGCAGGATACCGGCCACCACCCCCAGGGGTTTGCGGAACAGGAAGATGTTTTCGTTCTGGCGGTCGCTGGTGATGATTTCACCTTCGATGCGCCGTGCCCACTCGGCCATGTAGTCGAGGTAGTCGGCGGTGAAGTTGACTTCGACTTCGGCCAGGCCGCTGATCTTGCCTTGTTCCAGGGTGATGGTGCGCGCCAGGTGCGCAACGTTTTCCCGCAGTTTGGCGGCGATGCGCCGCAGGTAGCCGGCGCGGTCATTTGCCGGTTTGCGCGACCAGTCCTTTTGCGCGGAGCGCGCAGCCTCGAGGGCGCGTTCGACGTCGTCGGTGGTCGAGGCCGGGACTTTTGACAGCGCGACCCCGGTGGCCGGGTTGATCACGTCGATGTGGGCAGCGCTGGCCACGAACTGGCCGTTGATGAAGTTTTCGTAGACAGGCACGGATGACATGGAACGACTCCTTGGCTGATCAGTAGGTACGCGACGGTGCGTGTTCGGTGGCCGGTGTGCGGTAGCGGGCGAGAGTGGCCATGGCGCTCTGGCGCAACAGGCTGATATCGATCGCCACTGCGATGAACTGGCAGCCCCAGCCCTGATAACGCCGCGCGTCTTCTTCGTTGGGTGCGAGGATGCCGCAGGCCTTGCCGGCCGCCAGTGTCGCGTTGACCGCATGTTGAATCCGTTCCTGAACTTCTGGATGACCGGGATTGCCGGCGTGGCCCAGACCGATGGACAGATCCGCCGGCCCGATAAACACCGCATCGACACCTTCGACGGCGGCAATCGCGGCGACGTTTTCCACGCCGAGCCGCGATTCCACCTGCACGATCAGGCACAGCTGTTCATGGGCGGTGTTCAGATAGTCCGGCACGCCGTCCCAGCGCGTGGCGCGGGTCAGGCCGCCGCCGACGCCACGGATGCCATGGGGTGGGTAACGCATGGCGCGGACCAGGGCCTGGGCCTGTTCGGCGGTTTCGACCATGGGGATCATCAGCGTCTGCGCGCCGATATCCAGCAGCTGCTTGATCAGGTTGGTGTCGCCATTCACGGCGCGCACGATGGGGGCTGTGGGGTAGGGCGCCACGGCCTGCAATTGGGCGAGTACGCCGGGCACTGTGTTCGGCGCGTGCTCACCGTCGATCAGCATCCAGTCATAACCGGTGGTGGCGACGATCTCGGCGGCGTAGCCGGTGGCGAACCCGGCCCAGATGCCGTATTGCGGCGCTGTTTTTTTCAGGGCGGCCTTGAAAGCATTGTGCGGCATGTTCATCACGAACTCCTGGCTCAGCGGCTATACGGCCGATGCAGTTGGCATTCCGGGTTGAGGGTCACGCCGAATCCTGGCTGGTCGAGGGCCGACAGGCGCATGCGGCCGTTCACCGGTACCGGTTCGCCGAGCAATTGCGGATGGAACATCGGCACCACCTCGTCGGCTTTCGGCGCCATCATCAGGAATTCGGCGAACGGGCTGTTATGCCGGGTGGCCACGAAGTGATAGCTGTACACCGACGAGCCGTGGGGAATGACCAGGGCGTTGTGGGCGTCGGCCAGGGCCGAGATCTTCACCAGTTCGGTGAGGCCGCCGCACCAGCCGACATCCGGCTGGATAATGTCGCAGCAACCCATCTCCAGCAGCATGCGGAAGCCCCAGCGGGTGGCTTCATGTTCGCCGGTGGTCACCAGCATGCCTTTGGGCACGTTGTTGCGCAGGGCCGCGTAGCCCCAGTAATCGTCGGGCGGCAGGGCTTCTTCGATCCACTTCAAGCCATGTTCGTGGGCGCCGACCGCCAGTTTGGTGGCGTAGTTGAGGTCCAGGCTCATCCAGCAATCGAGCATCAGCCAGAAGTCCGGGCCGACACGCTCACGCATGGCGGCCAGCTCTTCGAGGTTCTTGCGCAGGCCTTCTTCGCCTTCGGCGGGCCCGTGGTGCAGCGGCATCTTGCCGCCGATGAAACCCATTTTCTGTGCCAGGTCCGGGCGGGCGCCGGTGGCGTAGAACTGCAATTCATCGCGCACGGCGCCGCCGAGCAACTGGTGCACCGGCTCCTGGCGGATCTTGCCGAGCAGGTCCCACAGCGCCAGGTCGACCCCGGAAATCGTATTGATCACGATGCCTTTGCGCCCGTAGTACAGGGTCGATTGGTACATCTGATCCCAGATCTTTTCGATGTCGGTGACTTTCGCGCCTTCGAGGAATCGTGCCAGGTGTTTCTCGACGATGTAGGCGGCCGGTTCGCCGCCCGTGGTCACCGCGAAACCGACCGTGCCGTCGCTGGCTTCAATCTCCACCACCAGGGTGCCGAGCACGTTGATGCCGAAGGTGCGGCGGCTTTGGCGGTACTCCGGGTATTTGCTCATTGGCGTGGCAATGTGATCGTCGATCCAGTGGCCATCGGCCTGGTCGTGGTAATCCGCGCCGCCGCCTCGCAGAGTGAAAGCGCGGACGTGCTTGATGGTTGGAATGCCCATGGTGTGATTCCTTTTTTTAACGGCGGTCAGGTTTAAACGGTGGCCGGTTTGTTCGAAGCTTTATGGCCGGGCGAACGCACGCCCAGGACCAGCAACGCGGCGATGACGGTGGTGGCGGACAGCAGGTACAGGCCGGCTGCCGGAGAATGGAAGGCGCCTTCGGCCCAGTTCTTCAGCACCGGGGCGATGAAGCCGCCGAGGGCGCCGAATGAGTTGATCAGGGCAATGCCGGCCGCCGCGGCGCTGCCGGCGAGGTAACTGGAAGGGAAGGTCCAGAACACCGGTTGCACGGCGATGAAACCGGAGGCGGCGAAGCACAGGGCGACGATGCCCAGGAACGGACTGCTGAAGGTCACCGAACAGGCGATACCGGCGGCGGCCATCAGCAGGGTCAGGCTGGCGGTGCGGCGGCGTTCGCCGGTGCGGTCGCTGTAGCCTGGAATCAGGTAAGCCGCCACCAGCGCGCAAATCCATGGGATCGCCGTGACCAGCCCGACCATCAGCCCGACCTTGGTGCCGAGCAATCCGCCTACCTGGGTCGGCAGGTAGAACACCACGCCGTAGACGCTGGCCTGGATCAGCAAATAAATCAGGCACAGGTACAGCACCGAGGGCTGGCAGAGCACGTTGAGCAGGCTGCGCCCGTGATTCTGTTTGTGGCTGTCTTCCTGATCGAGCAGGCTCTGCACTTGCTCGCGTTCTTCGATCGTCAGCCACTTGGCGTCCGCCGGGCGGTTGTCCAGGTAAAAGTAAGCCCAGATGCCCACCGCCGTGGCCATCAGGCCTTCAACGGCGAATAGCCACTGCCAGCCGTGGAAACCGGCAAAGCCGTCCAGCTCCAGCAGCAGCCCCGACAACGGACTGCCGAAGATGAACGCCAGCGGCGCACCGAAGTAGAAGAAACCCATGGCCTTGCCGCGCACGGCGCTGGGGAACCAGTAGGTGAGGTACAGGATCACGCCGGGGAAGAATCCGGCTTCGGCCACACCCAGCAGGAAGCGCAGGACGTAGAAGCTGGTTTCAGTGTGGGCGAAGACCATGGCCGCGGAGACCAGGCCCCAGGTGACCATGATGCGGCACATCCACAGACGAGCGCCGACGCGGTGCAGGATCAGGTTACTCGGCACTTCGAGCAGCGCGTAACCGACGAAGAACACCCCGGCGCCGAAGGCGAAGGCGGCGTCACTGATGTTGGTATCGGCTTGGAAGGCTTGCTTGGCGAACCCGACGTTGGCGCGGTCGAGGAAGGCCATGATGTACATCAGCAGGAGAAACGGGAGCAGCCGCCAGGAAATCTTGGCGAGCAGAGGCGCGGGTAGAGTCTTCATCGCGGTTTTCCTTTGGTAGGGCATTTGTTCTTATGGGAAAGACTGTACGGCTGCTGATCGATGCGTTACAAATCGAATCTAGCTAACAACTGATACCCTCAGGGTATCGATGACAAGGCCCCTCATGACCACGCCCATCATCTCCCGCAGCCTGCTCAACCGCCTGCGCTACAAGCACCTGCACATGCTGGTAACGCTCAATTCCAGCCAGAACCTGCACCGCGCTTCGCAAAGCCTGAACATGTCGCAACCGGCCGCCACCCGCATGCTCCATGAAATTGAAGACATGTTTGGCTGCGACCTGTTCGAGCGGTTACCCCGGGGCATGCGCCCGACCGCGCTGGGTCAGGAGTTGATTCGTTTTGCCGAGTCGGCCATCAGTGGCCTTGACCGCTGCGCCGAGGACCTGATCGCGCGGCAACAGGGCGGTTACGGCTATCTGTCGATCGGCACCATCATGGGCGCGGCACCGGACCTGGTGATGGATTCGATTGCCGAGATCAAGGCGCTCAACCCACAGTTGCGGATTCGCATCATGGGCGACACCAGCGACCAGGTGATCCAGTTGCTGGAACAGGGCCGCATCGACCTGGCCATTGCCCGGCGCAATGCCGCCACCGACAGCGAGCACTATGAGTTCGAACAACTGGGCAACGAGCGCCTGCTGGTGGTGGTCCACGCCGGCCACCCGCTGGCCCGGCGAGACACACTGGAAATGACCGAACTGGTCAACGGCTGGCCGTGGATCCTGCAACCAGAAACCAGCCCGGCGCGCATCGGCCTGGATCAAGCCTTGCAGCGCCTGGCCTTGCCGCTGCCGGCGGACATTATCGAGTGCAGTTCGGTGTACTCCATGCAGCAGCTGATTCAACTGACCGACGCGATCATGGTCCTGTCGGAAACTGCATTGCGCGACTATCTTAAAATGGGGTTGGTGGTGGCGTTGCCGGTTGAGCTGGATGTGCAATTGGCGCCGTTCGGGATGTTGTTGCGCAAGGGCGAACACATCAGTCGGGAGCTGGGCCTGTTCATCGATCTGCTGCGTCGAAAAGCCGCGGTTTTTTGATTCCCTGGTCAGTTTTTTGTTTTCCGCGAGCGCATAAACCTTTAAAGTTAACCTTTCGGTCAGCTTTGCACTGTCATCACAGCCTTTTGCATCGTCAAGAAGGGCTTCTGCAAGACTCGAGATTTCCAGAACATAACCAGAAGGGCGGACCCCATGACCGCCCATAGGATGATCCATGTCCAACCGTGAAATATCCCGGCGCTCGTTCCTTCAGGGCGGGCTGGTGGCGGGTGTGAGCGTGACGCTTGCACCGCTCAGCAGTCAGGCGCTGGCAGCCTTGATGGAAAATAGCGTGACCGTGCCGTCCGAGCAGTGGCTGGGCAACAACGGCAAGGCGCGCGCTCGTAACGATGCCTTGTCCAAGGTCTGCGGCAGCAAGGTCTTCGCCCGCGACATCCGTGCCAAGGACATGCCGGGCTGGCCGCAGCAGCAAGGCCACGCCATGCTGCTGAAAACCATCAAGGCCGACCGCATCTACGCAGGCTATGACCTGTCGTGGCTCGGCGCCGACCTGCAGCCCGACCGCATCGTCACCGCCGACGACCTGGTCAAGGACGGTATTGTTTTCCCGGAAGAGCACGCGCCGGATCCGTTGCTGCCTGAAGGCAAAGTGCCGATGTTCATCGGCCACCCGGTGGCGATCCTGATCTGGAACGATTTCGAGCGTTTCCGCCAGGCCAAGAACAAACTCAAATTCAATGACAAGGCGATTCGTTACGGTGCGCAAGTGCCGTATTACGAAGGCGACCCCTATGGCAGCTTCCGCTACGTGCGCGTCGGCGGCCCGACCTCGGCCGACGAAGACGAGTTCGCCAGCCTCAAGGACTCGATCCTGTTCCCGATGCTGAAGAACCGTCGCCCGGTGTGGAATTCCCAGCCGAACCTGCACGGCAACCTGACCGAGCGCGGTCTTTTCTATGCCGACCGCATGAAGCAGCAGATCGATACGCCGCCGGACAACTGGCTGGTGTTCGACGAGCGTTACAAGACCCCGTCGATCGAGCCGGCGGCGATGGAGCCGGACAACGGCAACGGCTGGTACGACCCGGCGACCAAGACCCTGCACTTTGTGGTGGCGACCCAGTGCCCGCTGGAAGCTGCGACCGAGACCGCGAAGATGATCGCGCCGTCGCGTTTCGGCCTGGCCAACCTGAACATGCACCCCGGTTACACCGTTGGCTACGGCTCGAAAGACCACAACATTTTCGTCTACTACGCAGCCTTGGCGGCGTTGTACGGCGCCGGTGTGCCGGTGCGCCTGGCCAACGACCGCTACGAGCAGTTCCAGAGCGGCATCAAGCGTCACCCGTTCGACATCCGCTACCAGTTGGCCGTGGACAAGACCGATCACAGCTTCAAGATCTTCCGCGCCGAGATGAGCGTCGACGGCGGCGGACGGATCAACTACAGCCCGTCGGTGGCGGCAGTAGGCGCCACGGCGGCGCAGTCGATCTACTACATGCCGCAGAACGACCTGCAGGTCACCGCCTATCACTCGCGTGCCGTTGAAGCCGGGTCGATGCGTGGCTACGGCACCCTGCAGAGCATGGCGTCGACCGAGATGATGGTCGACGAAATCGCCGATCGCCTGGGCGTCGATGCCATTGAATTGCGCCGCAAGAACGCCCTGCGTTCGGGCATGAAAAACACCCAGGGCGCGGTCCCGGCCGGTGCCTTGCGCCTGCACGAAATTCTCGACAAGGCCGCGGTCAACGAAGTCTGGAAAAATCGCAACGCGATCAAACAGCAACGCGAAGCGGCCGACCCGGACCACTGGTATGGCGTCGGTTTCGCCATCTGCCAGAAAGACTTCGGCACCGGTTCCGAAGCGCCGATGGCCAGCATCGAATACACCGCTGATGGTCGCATCACCCTGCGCCACATCGGTATCGAAATCGGTACCGGCATGTCCACTTCCCAGGCGATGGTGGTGGCCGATTTCCTCGGCAGCCCGGCGCACGAAGTGAAGACCGGCGAAACCGAATGGAAAGAGCTGCAGCTGATCAGCGGCGGCAACCCGTACATCATGAGCCAGGCCGAACAGGACAACTTCCTGCGTAACCCGCGCTGGGTCGGCAAGGTCGCGTCGGCGTCGTCGGCGACCAACTCCGCCTACTACTTCAGCCACGCCACCCGTGAAGCGGCGCGCGTGCTGTTCAACCACGGTTTGTGGCCGGCGGCGCTGGAGATCTGGCGACAAGGCCCCTACGGCGGTCAGGCCAACCCTTACGTGGTGCGCCGCGAAGACGCCCATTGGGTCGACGGCAAACTCACCGCCAACGGCATGGAACCGCTGCCCTTCGAAGTGTTGGCCAAACGTGCCCACGAACGCGGCCTGGTCACCGGTGCCACGGTGCATGGCTTCAACCGCTGGAGCTGGGCCGAGGCCGAGTACAGCATCGATGGCGTGCGTGAACGCCTGCCGCTCGATGGCCTGGCGGTCAAGTACGGCGACGGCGCGCCCAATGCGAAGAAAGCGCAGATGAGCAGTGCCGGTTTCCATTTGCTGGATCGGCAGAACATCGCCTACCCGGCGACCCAGTTGAACAACGCGGCGGTGACTTACTACAGCCCGGTGGCGACGCTGGTGGAAGTGAAGGTCAACAAGGGGTCACACGAAGTGTCGGTGCTCAATCACCACTCGTGGGTCGAGTGCGGCCGCGTGCTGGTGCCGGAACTGGTCAAGGGCCAACTCGAAGGCGGCATCGCCATGGGCATCGGGCATGCCTTGATGGAAGAAATGCCGCTGTACGAAGGCGGGCCGGGGGAGGGCGACTGGAACTTCAACCGTTACCGCTTGCCGATGGCGCGGCACGTGGCGGTGTGGAAACAAACCGCGGAAATCCTCCCGCCATTGTCGCCGAGCGACCCGTCCAAGGGCATCGCCGAGGTGGTGATGATCCCGGTGGTCGGCGCCATCGGCAACGCCGTGGCCCACGCCATCGGCAAGCGCGTTCGCGACCTGCCTATCACTTCTGCACGCATCAAGGAGGCCCTCAATGGCTAACCGTCCGCTTCAACTGACCCTCAACGGTCAATCCGTCGGCCCGGTGGACATCCCTGATGACCTGCCGATGATCGACTACCTGCACGAGTACAAGAACCTCACCGGTTCGCGCCTGGGCTGCGGCCAGGGCATCTGTCATGCCTGCGTGGTGATCGTCGACAACCCCGACGGCACCAGCGAAGAAGTGCGCACCTGCATCACCGGCGCGCACTATTTCGAAGGCAAGAAAGTGCGGACGATCGAAGGGCATGCGACCCGTGACGAGCAGGGCAAGGTCACCGAACTGAACCCGATCCAGCAGCGCTTCGTCGATGAATTCGCCTTCCAGTGCAGCTACTGCGCGCCAGGTTTCGTGAATGCCGCGACGGTGCTGGTTGAGAAGTTGCAGCGTCAGCCGATCGTCAAGAGCCAGCTGGAAAAAGTCATCGAGGACAGCCTCGGTCATCACATCTGCCGTTGCACTGGATACGTGCGCTACTACAGCGCCACGCGCAACGTGCTGACCGATCTCGGCCTGGTCAAGGAGGGTTGAGCATGAAGCATCTTCTTACCCGCCTGGCGCTGGCGGTCGGCCTGGCTGCGCCTGTGTTGCTGGCGCAGGCGGACGACCAGGTGGCTCGTGGGGCTTACCTGGCCCGCGCCGCCGACTGCATGGCCTGCCACACCGCACCGGGTGGCGCGCCGTACGCAGGTGGCCTGCCGATCGTTTCGCCGTTCGGCACGATCTACGGCACCAACATCACCCCGAGCAAAGAACACGGCATCGGCCTGTACAACGATGACGAATTCTTCGCGGCACTCACCGAAGGCAAGCGTCGTGACGGCGCCAACCTGTACCCGGCGATGCCGTATACTTCGTATCACCTGATGCCGCGTGAGGATTCCGACGCGATCCACGCCTACCTGAAAACCGTCGCGCCGATCGAACGCGCCGCGCCTATCACCAGCCTGAGCTTTCCGTTCAATGTGCGTCTGGGCCTGATGGGCTGGAACATGATGTACGGCAAGGACATGAAGCTGGAACCGGCCGAAGGCAAGAGCGATGCCTGGAAGCGCGGCCAGTACATGGTCGACGTGCTCGGTCACTGCGGCGAATGCCACACACCGCGCGGCTTGCCTGGCGCGATGCAACAGGACAAGCGCATGACCGGCGGCATTCTCAACGGTTATCTGGCGCCGAGCCTGCTGGCCACTGACCTGGCTGCCCGTGGCTGGAATCACCAGGACCTGAGCTCGTTCCTCAAGCACGGCATGAGCGCCCAGGGCACCATGTTCAACGAGATGTTCCCGGTGTTCCACAACAGCACCCAGGGCCTCAACGACCCGGACCTGTCGGCGATGGCGACCTTCCTGCTCGGTGATCAACCACCGGCGGCGAAAGTCTTGACCGACGTGCCGCTGGACCAGCTCAGCGCCAGTGCCCAGCGCGGCCGTCAGGACTACCTGAACGTCTGCGCCGGTTGCCACGCGCCAGGTGGCGAAGGCAAGCCGCACATCGCCGTGGCCATGCGCGGCAATACCACTTTGCGCCTGGAAGATCCGCGCAACCTGGTGCGGGTGATCGACGATGGCATTGGCGAGCAGAAATTCTCCGGCTTCGAACACATGCAGCCGATGCCGGGTTTCGCGCAGAAGCTTAGTGATGAGCAGCTGACCAATCTGTTGAATTACCTGCGCCAGGGTTGGGGCGGTCAACCGGGTGACCTGGCCTTGGGCGATGTGCAGAAGCTGCGGGCCGATGCGCCGCCGCTCGAGCACAAGGCGCACTGACATGCAGCATCTGGATCTGCAAGTGGTGCGGCGGGCGCTGGCGTGGTCGACGGGCGGGCAGCGTGTCTGGCTGTGCACTGTGCTGGCCACCTACGGCTCGGCGCCTCGCGCGCCGGGTTCGTTGCTGGCGGTGAATGCCGGCGGGCAGTGGATCGGCTCGCTGTCCGGCGGCTGTGTCGAGGAGGACTTCCTCGCGCGCGTCGCCGAAGGTGCATTCGAGCAAGCGGTCTGCGTCGTGCGCTACGGCGAAGGCGATGACCCGCGCTCGCGGGTCAGCCTGCCCTGCGGCGGCGTGCTCGATGTGCTGGTGGAGAAGCTGGAGCCGGTTTGTGAGGTGCAGGCGCATCTGCGGGAGCTGGAATCGGCGCTATTGGGCCGGCGTCGGCTGATCCGTGAAGTCGACCTGGCCAGCGGCGCGCGCAGCCTGTTGGATGATCGCGAGCAGGGCGTGCGTGTCGAACGCGAGATCGATCGGGTCAGGCTGCGCATCGGCGCGGCGCAGCGCCTGTTGCTGGCCGGGTATTCCAGTGTGGCGCAGGCCTGTGCGGAGTTTGCCGTGACCCTGGGCTTCGAGGTGATTCTGTGCGATCCGCGGGACGAAGTGCTCGAAGGCGTGGTGCTGGATAACGTGGAGATTCGTCGTCAACTGCCGTCGGTGTTTATCGCCGACGGCGGCTGCCACAGCGACACGGCGGTGGTGGCGCTGACCCACGATCCGCGCATCGATGACCTGGCGATGATGGAAGCGGTGCGCACCGACGCGTTCTACATCGGCGTGATGGGTTCCCTGCAGACCTCGCAAAAGCGCTTCGAGCGGCTGCGGCGTATTGGTGGGCTGGGGGAGGCGGATCTGGCGCGGATCCATGCGCCTATCGGGCTCAACCTTGGCAGCAAGACTCCGGCGGAAATCGCCCTGGCGGTGCTCGCCGATATCCTGCGAATTCGCAGCGGGATCGCTCGCGATCGCCTCTGATGCAGGGCCTGTCAGGGGCCAGGCTGGTTTGGAACGAGGCTCGTCGCTGGATTGGACGAGCCTTTTTTGTTGGGCGTCATTCTTGACACTGTCCGGTCAGCTTCTCTAGGATGCTGCCCATGCGCCGATTTAAACAGCTACTTGCGGGGCGCCAGGTGACTTCATTCAGTTGCCGACAGAAGCTTGAAGCAAGCTTCGAAATACCGCTAAAGCGCTGGTTCGGTGTTGCCTCTCACCTGCCATGCAGACTTTTTGAGGCAGAGACACGACACGATGAATGCACTAAGCCCCGTTGTACGTCCCGCGCCGATCACGGCACATCTCACCCAGCGCAATCCAAAAATCCTGCTTGGCGGCAAACATCAGCCGACGCTCCTGCGTTACCTCGATGGTTGGCCACGGCGTACCGGTGGGCCCGCCGCCTTCCTGATCCAGTTTGTCGAAGACGGTGAATCCCTGGCGCGCTTTGCCACGGACAGTTTCGACCTGGCAGTGATTCAGTCGCCAAGCGTCGAAGACGCCCCGGAAATGATCCGCCAACTGACCCGCGTTGCCCGGCAAGGCTTGATTACCCGTCGCTGAAACTTACGGATAATCGATCGCCACGATATACACACACTGCTCACCCGTCGGTGTCTGGACCCGTACTTCGGCGTCCAGTGCCTTGCCGATCAGCGCGCGGGCCAATGGCGAGTCGATGCTGATCAGGCCCTGTTTCAAGTCCAGCTCATCCGGCCCGATGATGCGATAGCGCGACTCCTTGCCGTCCTCGTCCTCGATCGTGACCCAGGCGCCGAAGTAAACCTTGTTCGGGTCGCTGGGTTTTTCACTGACCACCTTGAGCGCCTCCAGGCGTTTGGTCAGGAAACGCACGCGGCTGTCGATCTCGCGCAGCATCTTTTTGCCGTAGGTGTACTCGGCGTTTTCCGAACGATCGCCCTGGGCTGCCGCTTCACTGACCGCTTGCGTCACCTGGGGGCGGCGTACGTGCCACAGTTCATGAAACTCGGCGCGCATCCGCGCTTCACCTTCGGGGGTGATCAGTGCGGTGCCGGCAGTACGGGGAGGGCGATAACGGCTCATGGCAACTTTTCTTCGAATCAGGAGCGCCTGAGTCTATCAACCCTCGCGCAAGACTGTCAGGGGGCTGGCGTTCAAGGCGCGCCGGGTGCCGAACACGCCGGCGCCGCCGATCAGCACGGCGCCGATCAACGGCAGCACCAGTAGCCATGGATGCGGATGCCAGGGCAGGTCAAAGGCGTATCGGTAGAGCACCAGGCTCACCACTTCCGAGCCCAGCGCCGCCAGCAAGCCGCTGACCGCACCCAGCAAGCCGAACTCGATTCGTCGCGCCTTCACCAGCAATTGCCGTTCGGCCCCCAGCGCGCGTAGCAGTGCGCCCTGGCGGATGCGTTCGTCCAGTGTCGCTTGCAGGCCTGAGAACAGCACCGCCATGCCCGCCGCCAGGACGAACAGCAACACGTACTCCACCGCCAGGGTGACCTGGGCGAGGATGCTGCGCAGTTGCGCCAGCAACGCCTCGACCTGCAGGATCGTCACCGCCGGAAAACTGCGCGACAGGTCGACGATCTGCTGGTCATGGCCCGCCGCCAGATAGAAGCTGGTGAGGTAGGTGGTCGGCAGATCCTTCAAGGTGCCGGGCTGGAAGATCATGAAGAAGTTCGGCTGGAAGTTGTCCCAGTTGATCTCCCGCAGGCTGGTGACTTTCGCCTCGCGATTGGCCCCGCCCACGGTAAACACCAGATGGTCGCCGAGCTTGAGTTTCAGGCTTTCGGCAACCTTGCCCTCCACCGATACGCCGGGGGTTTCATCCGGCGGTTGCGCAGGCCACCAGTTGCCTGCGGTGATCGTGTTGCCCTCAGGCAGGTCGGCCGCCCAGGTCAGGCTCAGGTCACGCTGGATTGCCCGGTCCCCCGCGGATTCCTTGGTGACGATTTGCTGCACCGGTTCGCCGTTGATGCTGATCAGCCGTCCCGGGACCACTGGATACAGTGGCGCCGATTGCGCCGACAACGAGAACAGGCGGTCGGTGAACGCCTGCTTGTCCGCGGGCAGGATGTTCAGGGCAAAGTAGTTCGGTGCGTTCTTCGGCAACTGATTCTGCCAGGTGTCCAGCAACTCGCCGCGTAGCAGGGCGATCAACGCCATCGACAGCAGGATCAGGCCGAATGCCAGGGCCTGCCCCGCGGCTGCCAGCGGATGGCGCAGCAATTGGCCCAGCCCCAGGCGCCACGGCAGGGAAGCACGGGCCAGCAGGCGGCGCAGGCTTTTCAACAACAGCAACAGCAGGCCGCCCAGTACCAGTGCCGCGACCACGCCGCCGCCGAGCAGGGCGAAGGTCAATACCAGGTCCAGGCTCAGGCGCCACATGATCAGCCCGAGGGCGCCCAACGCGGCGCCGTAGACCATCCAGGTACTGGAGGGAATCGGCAGCAGGTCCCGGCGCAATACGCGCAAGGGTGGAACCCGACCCAGCGCGGCCAGCGGCGGCAGGGCAAAACCAGCCAGGGCCACCAGCCCGGTGCCGATTCCGGCGATGGCCGGAAACAGGCCGCCCGGTGGTACGTCGCTCGGCAGCAAGTCATGCAGCAGGGCAAACAGTCCCAGCTGCGCCAGCCAGCCAATGACGGCGCCACTGAGGCTGGCGAGCAGGCCGAGTACGGTCAGTTGCAGGCTGAACAGCACCATGGTTTCCCGACGGGACAGGCCAAGGCAACGCAACAGCGCGCTGGCGTCGAAACGGCGAGTGGCGAAGCGGGTCGCCGACAACGCCACGGCCACCCCGGCCAGCAGCACTGCCACCAGGCTGGCCATGTTCAGGTAGCGCTCGGCCTTGCCCAGGGCGCCGCCGATCTGCCGGTTGCCATCGCGGGCATCCTGGATCCGCTGGTTGGCTGCCAGGCCGGGTTTGATCAATTGGCGATAGGTTTCCAGCGCCGGGGCATCGCCGCGCCAGAGTTCGCGGTAGCTGACCCGACTGCCCGGTTGCACCACGCCAGTTGCCTGCAGGTCACTGAGATTGATCAATACCCGCGGCGTCAGGCTGTAGAAGTTGCCGGCGCGGTCGGGCTCGTAGGTCAGCACCCGCGCCAGCTTTAGGGTTTTCATGCCGACATCGATGCTGTCGCCAATCTTCAAGTCCAGCGCCGTCAGCAACCGTGCCTCGACCCAGGCCTCACCGGGTTTCGGCCCGCCGCCGATTTCTTCCGGGGCGAAAGGCGCAGGGGCGCTTTTCAGTTCACCGCGCAGTGGGTAGACGTCGTCGGCCGCCTTGATGCTGGAGAGCTGGATGGCGTTATCGGTGGCGATGACGCTGGAGAACTCCACCACTTGCGCATGCTGCAGGCCCAACTCGGTGCCGCTTCTGATCTGTTCGGGTCGCGGCGGCGAACTGCCTTCGAGCAGCAGGTCAGCACCGAGGAACTCGGTGGCGCGCAGCATCATCGCGCCATTCAGGCGGGAACCGAAGTAACCGATGGCGGTACTCGCCGCCACGGCCACGACCAGGGCGAAGAACAACACGCGCAGTTCACCGGCGCGGGCGTCGCGCAGCAACTGGCGGATGGCGAGACTGAACAGGCGCAACAGCGGCAGGCGTGCCATCAAGGCTCCAGGGGGGCGACCAGCAGGCCGGCTTCAAGACGGATCAGGCGCCGGCAGCGGTGTGCCAGGCGTTCATCATGGGTCACCAGCACCAGGGTCGTGCCGCGCTCCTGGTTGAGTTCGAACAGCAGGTCGCTGATGCGCTCGCCGGTATGACTGTCGAGGTTGCCGGTGGGCTCGTCGGCGAACAGCACATCGGGTTCGGCGGCAAACGCGCGGGCAATCGCCACGCGCTGTTGTTCACCGCCGGAGAGCTGGCGTGGCGAGTGGGTCAGGCGTTGCCCAAGACCGACCCGCTGTAACAGCTCGGTGGCGCGGACGCGGGCATCCTGGCGGCCATCAAGCTCCAGCGGCAGCATGACGTTTTCCAGGGCGTTGAGACTGTCGAGCAGCTGGAATGACTGGAAGACGAAGCCCACATGCTCGGCACGGATGCGTGCGCGCTGGTCTTCATCAAGGTTGCTCAGGCCTTGTCCAGCCAGGGTGACTTCGCCGCTGCTCGGCAGGTCAAGTCCGGCCAGCAGGCCGAGGAGGGTGGATTTGCCGGAACCGGAGGCGCCGACGATGGCGAGGCTGTCGCCCTTGTTCAGTTCCAGGCTGAGTTCGTGCAGGATAGTCAGTTCACCTTCCGCGCTGGCGACCACTTTGCTGAGGTTCTTCGCGGTGAGAATGCTTGCGCCCATGGAGAATCCGATGCGTGTGTGGTTTTTGAGTGCTGGCCTGGCCATGATGTGCATGGCCCAGAACGCAGCGGCGGGTACAGTCCTGATCGTTGGCGATAGTATCAGCGCCGGTTTCGGGCTGGATACCCGGTTAGGGTGGGTGTCGCTGCTTGAGCAACGGCTCAAGCGCGAAGGTTTCGACGATAAGGTGGTCAATGCGTCCATCAATGGCGACACCAGTGCCGGAGGCCAGGCGCGCCTGCCGGCGCTGCTTGCAGAGCATAAGCCTGATCTGGTGATCCTTGAATTGGGGGGCAATGACGGCCTGCGCGGTTTGCTCCCATCACAATTGCAACAAAATCTTGCGTCGATGATTCAGCAATCCCAGCAGGCGGGCGCCAAGGTGCTGCTGCTCGGCATGCAATTGCCGCCCAATTACGGCGCTCGATACACCAAGGCCTTCACCGAGGTTTACAGCAACCTGGCCGATGAGAAAAAAATCCCGCTGGTGCCGTTTTTCCTCGAGGGCGTGGGCGGTCATCCGGACTTGATGCAGGCCGATGGCATACACCCGACACCCGGGGCCCAGGACAAGTTGCTGGAAAATGTCTGGCCTACGCTAAAACCGCTGTTATGACACTTTTCTAGGAGCAGGCTTTCGGCTAAGGTGGCGCCCCCGATTTGGAGCCCCCGATGCCGCGTTCTGCCTGGTCACTATATGCCTATCAACTGATCGAGCCTGACGAACAGCTGGATCTGTTCGCCTGCCAGGAAGTGCGGGTACACCTGGTGACCCGACAACTGGAGCTGGGCGGCTCGGCCGACCGGACGCTGTGCGGCAGCCTGCTGCCGGCTCAGCCACGTTGGTCGAACGTCGATCGCCGGGTATTCCAGGACCAGCGCCTGTGCTCGTTGTGCCGGGCCATTCTCGAGTCGCAGAAGCGCGGCACGTCGCCGATCTGGCCGGAGCTGCGGTTCGAGCTTTGATCATTTCTGCGGTGACGGCGGCTTGGTTGGCGGGTGAAAACCCTGTAGGAGCTGGCTTGCCAGCGAAGGCGGCCTCATGGCCGACCAATCTCCCACAGATGTACTCCGCTCAAACTGTAGGAGCCGGCTTGCTGGCGATGGTGGCCTCATAGCCGACCCATCTCCTGTAGATGTACTCCGATCAAACTGTGGGAGCTGGCCTGCCGGCGATGACGGCCTTGAAGCCGACCTATGTTTTGTTGACCGCGTACATATCCATCCCTTCGGTAACGGCCACTTATGGTTTCACCCTTACCTGTAGGAGCGAGCTTGCTCGCAAAAACGTCTGGACACCGCATTCATTCAGGCAGCGCACGTCATCGTTGACGACCATCGCTGGCAAGCCAGCTCCTACAGGTAAGGGGCAGGCCATAGACGGCCGTTTGCGCAGCAATGGATATGTACTCCATCAACAAACAATAGGCCCACAGGAAATGCCTTGCATCGCCTACGATGCCCCCGACCTCCCCGAAATAACGGCCGGCGGTGTACAATCGCGTTCTTATACCCTCTGTCGATCATGCAAAGGATTTTCCGGATGTTGCCGCGCTTTCCCGCCGTCACCCGCTGCCTGACACTTGCCGCTCTCTGTGTGGCGGGCCCTGTCGCAGCATTGGAGCTACCCCTGCCACCGCCTGGTGAAGACATCGTCGGTCAGGTACAGGTGATCAAGGCCAAGTACGAAGATACCTTCGCCGACCTGGGCACGACCTACGACCTGGGTTATTCGGAAATGGTGGCGGCCAACCCTGGCGTCGATCCATGGCTGCCTGGCGCCGGCACTGAAGTCGTGCTGCCGACCCGCTTCATCCTGCCGCCCGGCCCGCGTGAAGGCATTGTCATCAACCTGGCCGAGTACCGCCTCTACTACTTCCCGAAAGGCAAGAACGTGGTGTACACCTTCCCGCTGGGTATCGGTCGTGAAGGCTGGGGCTCGCCGATTGCCCACACCAGCATCATCGCCAAGACGCCGAACCCGACCTGGACGCCTCCGGCGTCGATCAAGGCCGAGCATGCCGCCGATGGTGATCCGCTGCCCAATGTGGTGCCGGCCGGCCCAGACAACCCCCTGGGGCCGTTCAAGTTCACCTTGGGGACACCGGGCTACCTGATCCACGGCTCGAACAAGAAGTTCGGCATCGGCATGCGCACCAGCCACGGCTGCTTCCGCATGTTCAACAACAACGTGCTGGAAATGGCGGGCATGGTGCCGGTCGGTACGTCGGTGCGGATCATCAACGACTCCTACAAGTTCGGCTTGAGTGGCGGCAAGGTTTACCTGGAAGCGCACACGCCGCTGGACGACAAGGGCAACCCGTCGGTGGTCGACAAGCACACTGCCGTGATCAATGCGATGCTCAAGCGTGAAGACATCACCAACAACCTGCGCATGAACTGGGACGTGGTGCGTGATGTTGTCGCGGCCGAAGATGGCCTGCCGGTGGAAATCGGCGTACCGAACACGACCTCGCCGATGGTGTCGAGTGCACCGATCGACCCGCTGCAGTAACATTTGAAAAAAACCCGCCGATGCAGGCCGCATCGGCGGGTTTTTTATTGCCTTCAGGAAACAGCAGGCAATAAAAAAGCCGACCCAAAAAATGGGTCGGCTTGATAACAATCCCGAAGGATTATTACTTGCGGCTAGCTTTGTCCAGCATGCGCAGAGCACGCTCGTTAGCTTCGTCAGCAGTCTGTTGTGCTTTTTGAGCAGCAGCCAGAGCTTCATCAGCTTTACGGTAAGCTTCGTCTGCACGAGCCTGGGAGCGAGCAGCTGCGTCTTCAGTAGCGGTCAGACGTGCTTCGGTTTCTTTCGATGCGCTGCTGCAACCGGTAGCCAGAACTGCGGCCAGAGCCAGAGCAGAGAATTTCAGAACGTTGTTCATCGTGTTCCCCTTCAAGGACTTTCTATTAAGTGGCTGTCTCCTCCGATTGAGGAAATAGCCGGCGTACATACTACCCATTACTTGTCGTAAGTAAACTGACGTGTAGCAAGAAGCAAAAAAAATTGTAGGCGTTGATTCTTTTTCGAGCAACTTTTAACTGCGTTGTATAAAAAATATCCAGCTAGAAGGCCCGAGATGAGCGAGCTGCCAAGGAAAAGTTCCCCATGCTCAAAGCTCTTTTTCCGGTCTTGGCTAAAGTCCGTCTAGATGGATTCGTCTACACTTTTGTTCGGAATTTGCGCGGCGCTTCTCATATCTTTCTCCATGTTTCAGGTGACTTTAACGAGGGGCGTTCGTCTTATGTCTCAACATCCGGCGATGTTCAGGCTACCGACCGCCGCAAGACCCTCGGTCGAGCTGTTCCTGCGTTATACACGGCAGTACCGCCAACCAGCATGATGACGAGCGAACCTTGAGCATTTCTGCCAATGGCGCCTACTATTTGTACGTGCTCGGTTGCGCGAGATCGGTGTAGCTTTTCTCGGTGTCGATTCAGGCACGGGGTGGCGTAGTTGTTCCTTCGCCGGAAAAACATCGGTAAGGTAGGGGTCAGAAATCCAGACCCGCGAGGAGTAGTGATGAGCGAGGCGTTGTCCATCCACCATGACCAGGCTGGTCATCAATTCGAGACCAATGTGGACGGTCATCGTGCCTACCTGACCTATATGGATCTGGGGAAACAGACCCTGGATATCTATCGCACGTTCGTGCCCAACGCATTGCGCGGTCGCGGCATCGCCGCGGCCCTGACCGAGCAGGCGCTGCAGTACGCCGAGGAAATGGGCTATACCGTCATTCCCTCGTGCTCCTACGTCGAGCGCTACATGGAGCGTCACCAGCGTCATGCTGCCAAGCTGAGCCAGTGACCTGCAACGAAACGGATGCATAAAAAAACGCCGGGCTTAGCCCGGCGTTTTTTTGTCTGCGGCAAACGCCGATCAGGTGCGCTCGCGTTTTGGCAGCACATCCTTGAGTTTTGCATGCATGCTGCGCAAGGTGTTCTCAGTGGCCGTCCAGTCGATGCAGGCATCGGTGATCGACACGCCGTATTGCAGATCGGCGAGGTCTTTCGGGATGGCCTGGCAGCCCCAGTTCAGGTGGCTTTCGACCATCAGGCCGATAATCGACTGGTTGCCTTCGAGGATCTGGTTGGCGACGTTCTCCATCACCAGCGGTTGCAGGGCCGGGTCCTTGTTGGAGTTGGCGTGGCTGCAATCGACCATGATATTGGGCTTGATCTTCGCCTTGTTCAGCGCCTGCTCGCAGAGGGCGACGCTGACCGAATCGTAGTTCGGCTTGCCGTTGCCGCCGCGCAATACGACGTGACCGTAGGCATTGCCCTTGGTGGTGACGATCGACACGCCACCTTCCTGGTTGATACCCAGGAAGCGGTGCGGGCTGGAAACCGATTGCAGGGCGTTGATCGCCACGGTCAGGCCGCCATCGGTGCCGTTCTTGAAGCCGACGGCCGAGGACAGGCCGGAGGCCATTTCCCGGTGAGTCTGGGATTCGGTGGTGCGCGCGCCGATGGCCGACCAGCTGATCAGGTCCTGCAGGTATTGCGGGGAGATCGGGTCGAGCGCCTCGGTGGCGGTCGGCAGGCCCATTTCGGCCAGGTCCAGCAACAGCTGGCGACCGATATGCAGGCCATCCTGGATCTTGAACGAGTCGTCCAGGTACGGGTCGTTGATCAAGCCTTTCCAGCCAACGGTGGTGCGTGGCTTCTCGAAATACACGCGCATGACCAGATACAGGGTATCGGACACTTCCGCCGCGAGAACCTTCAGGCGCTCGGCGTACTCGTGGGCCGCCTTGATGTCGTGGATCGAGCAGGGCCCGATGACCACGAACAGGCGATGGTCGGTGCCATCCAGAATGTTGCGAATGACTTCGCGGCCCTTGGTGACGGTGCGCAGGGCGGCATCGCTCAGGGGGATATCACGCTTGAGCTGGTCGGGAGTGATCAGCGTCTCGTTGGAAGCGACGTTTAGGTCGTTGATCGGTAAATCAGCCATCGTTTACTCGTCAGGTCACGGGTGCCGGCCGCCAGCGAACCCGCGCGGCGGAGCACAGCAAATTAAGCGCGTCGGGGAACGGAACCTTAGCGCGTTACACCGTGGCTCGACAATGGGCTGGCCCGGTTTAATCCAGCACAGCCTGCGCAAAAGCCCTGCGAACTGTGTCGTGGGAGAACTCGTCGGCATGTTGCTGGACCCACTCGAGGGCCAGGGCCTGGATATCCTGCAGATCGTTATGAGCATCATGCTGGCGGCAGTAGCGCTCGATCTGGCACACCTGCTCGCCCATGCGGGCACTGAAAAGCGTCTGTTCGTCGACGAAGGCAATGCCAACCAGGTAGCCGCGCTTACGTCGCAGGCACCAGGCCACGTAGCCCAGAAAGCACATGTCCGGGTTCAGGCTCGGCATGCGCACCTCCAGCGCCGTACCGTGGCGCCAGGCGCGGTGATAATTGCAAGCCATGCCCCCGAGGCTGATAGTGTGCAGCTGTTGCCGGGAAATGCACTCCGGTTTGAGCAACGTCAACTCGACAGGTATATCGTCAGGATGAGGAAGAAAACGTCCCATGAGCACGGACTCCATGTGTCGGCCATCTGACATTGTTTCCCCCAGTATAGTGGTCGAATTGGAACTGACCGATTTCGACGCCGACCAACGGCTGCTGGCAATGAGCGGCGTATCGCTGGTGATTTTCACCAGTGTCGGCTGCGCCAGTTGCCGTTTTGCCCGCGGGCAGTTGCCCGCGCTCGATCTGGATGTCGATCGATTGTGCTGGATCGACGCCGGCAACAATGGCGGGGTGGTCGAGCGATATCAGGTCTTTCACTTGCCGGCGCTGTTTGTCGTACGCGACGGCGAATTCTTCGGGGCACTAAAGTCGCGCCTGACCCGCACCGAGCTGAACACGGCCTTGGGGCAGGCGCTCAGTAGAACAGCAGAGGAGTTGCCATGACCGGAGCAGTTGCCAAGCCGAGAATCGGCATAATCGGGACCGGTGCCATCGGCGGGTTCTACGGGATGATGCTGGCGCAGGCCGGCTTCGATGTGCATTTTCTGTTGCGTAGCGAGTTTGCCGCGGTGGCCGAGCGCGGGTTGCAACTGCACAGCGCCGTGCATGGCGCGCTGACGCTGAATCCGGTGCAGGCCTATTCGGC
The DNA here is from genome assembly GCF_054600775.1 of Pseudomonas sp. MHK4. Classification (NCBI taxonomy): domain Bacteria; kingdom Pseudomonadati; phylum Pseudomonadota; class Gammaproteobacteria; order Pseudomonadales; family Pseudomonadaceae; genus Pseudomonas; species Pseudomonas sp. MHK4. The sequence continues at coordinate 235,780 of NZ_BAAIAK010000009.1, forward strand.
GGCCGAAGACATGCCACCCTGCGACTGGTTGCTGGTCGGCGCCAAAACCACCAGTAACCGCGACCTCGCGCCGGCCATTGTGCAAGCCTGCGCGCCGAATGCCAGGGTGCTGCTGTTGCAAAATGGCCTGGACGTCGAAGACAGCCTGCGTGAACTGCTGCCCGACGCGCTGCATGTGCTGGGCGGGCTCTGCTATATCTGCGTCCATCGCCAGGGGCCTGGTGTCATTACCCATCAGGCGCTGGGGGCGGTGCATGTCGGCTATCACAGCGGGTCGGCGTCCGGTCAGCATGACCGTGCAGCCATTGTCGAAGAGGGCGTCGGGCTGTTCCATGCAGCCGGCATCGACGCCCAGGCCATGGCGAACCTGCACCAGGCGCGTTGGCAGAAACTGGTCTGGAATATCCCCTACAACGGCCTGTCGGTGCTGCTCGGTGCGAGCACTACGCCGCTGATGGCCGATGCTGACAGTCATGAGTTGATCAGGTCGCTGATGGCCGAGGTGATCCAGGGCGCAAACGCCTGCGGTCACGAGGTGCCAGCCAGTTATGCCGATCAGCTTTTGCAGGTGACGCAGCGAATGCCCGACTACTGGCCCAGCATGTACCACGATTTCCTGCACAAGCGGCCGCTGGAACTCGAGGCCATATACGCCCGCCCACTGGCTGCGGCGAAAGCCGCCGGTTGTGACATGCCACGCATCGAGGCGATGTATCGCAGCTTGAGCTTCATCGAACGACGTAATACCTGAGTCGATCAATCAGAGGGGGAAGGGGGATGCCAAAGTCCATAGACGACAAACTGGTGCTGGCGATTTCTTCGCGAGCGTTGTTCGACCTGAGCGAAAGCCACAAGGTCTATCTGTCGAGTGGTGTCGAGGCCTACCGGCAATATCAGATCGAGCACGAAGACGAAATCCTCGAGCCCGGTGACGCCTTCCCGCTGGTGCAGAAACTCCTCGCCCTCAATGCCCACCTCGGCCGCGCCCGGGTCGAGGTGATCCTGGTGTCGCGCAACAGCGCCGACACCGGCCTGCGCGTATTCAACTCGATCCACCACTATGGCCTGGCGATTTCCCGTGCGGCGTTCGTCGGCGGGCGCAGTCCGTATCCGTACCTCAAGGCCTTTGGCTGCGATCTGTTTCTTTCGACCCATGCCGAAGACGTGCGCAGTGCGCTGGATGCCGGGTTCGCCGCGGCGACCATTCTGTCCGGTGGCGCCAGCCGTGCGGCCAGTGATGAACTGCGCATTGCCTTTGACGGCGATGCCGTGCTGTTTTCCGATGAGTCCGAACGCGTCTATCAGGCCGGTGGCCTGGAAGCGTTCCAGGCCAGCGAGCGCGAAGCGGCCCGCGAACCCTTGCGTGGTGGGCCATTCAAGGGCTTCCTCGCCGCTCTCAATCTGCTGCAGCGTGAATTCCCGGATGACGCCTGTCCGATTCGCACGGCACTGGTCACGGCGCGCTCGGCGCCAGCCCATGAGCGGGTGATCCGCACGTTGCGCGAGTGGGATATTCGCCTGGATGAATCGCTGTTCCTCGGTGGCCTGACCAAGTCGGCCTTCCTTGAAGCCTTTGCCGCTGACGTGTTTTTCGACGACCAGGCCGGCCATTGCGAGTTGGCCCGTGAAGTGGTCGCCACCGGCCATGTGCCACATGGCATAAGCAACGAGCAAAAGGTTTAAGCCCGCCGTTCAAGGTGTTACGCCGGACGTCGTACTCGCCAAGGCACTGCTAAGCTGAATCAATCTCCGCCATGTTGGCACGCGAGGAGGTCATATGATTCGCTCGATGCTGTATGCCACTGACCTCGGGCTGTACGCACCTGTGGTGATGCAGCATGCCCTGGAATTGGCGCGAACATTCAATGCCGACCTGTATGTGGTGCACGCCGTCGAACCCATGGGGCTGTTTGCCGAATCGGTGCTGCAGAGCTATCTCGACGAGCAGGCGTTGAACGAATTCCATAGCCAGGGTCTTAACACCGTGATCGCCAGCATCGAGCAGCGGGTGCTCGACAATTTCCGCGAGGAGCTGGGCGACGAGGGCGAGCAGGACCTTGAGCGGATCAAAGCGGTACGAGTGCTGCAGGGCGATCCGTCGCAGGTGATCCTCGACCAGGCGCAGAAGCTCTCGGTGGATTTGCTGATCGTAGGCAGCCACAGCCATGGTGCAGGTGCGGAAACACCCTTGGGCCGGACCGCCGCACGGGTGTTGCAACTGTCGACGGTACCGGTCTACCTGGTGCCGCTGGTGCAACGTCGTCGACAAGGGGATCGCTAGAACACGAATAATGGCGTTTTGATAAAAAGTTCTAGATTTATTCTTCAAACCATTAATATAGTTATATACCGTCGCTGATGCCCGTGGCGTCTACCTGCTTTGAGGGATTGATATGAAGCTCCAACAACTGCGCTACATCTGGGAAGTGGCGCACCACGACCTCAACGTTTCCGCTACAGCCCAAAGTCTCTACACCTCTCAGCCGGGCATCAGTAAACAGATCCGCTTGCTGGAAGACGAACTGGGCGTCGAAGTGTTCGCCCGCAGCGGCAAGCACCTGACTCGCGTTACTCCGGCCGGTGAGCGCATCATCACCACCGCTGGCGAGATCCTGCGCAAGGTCGAAAGCATCAAGCAGATCGCCCAGGAGTTCTCCAACGAGAAGAAAGGCACTCTGTCGATCGCCACCACCCACACCCAGGCGCGCTACGCCTTGCCGCCGGTGATCAGTAATTTCATCAAGCAGTACCCGGATGTTGCCCTGCACATGCACCAGGGTTCGCCCATGCAGATCGCCGAAATGGCCGCTGATGGCACCGTGGATTTCGCCATTGCCACCGAAGCCCTCGAGCTGTTCGGCGACTTGGTGATGATGCCTTGCTACCGCTGGAATCGCTGTGTGGTCGTGCCCCAGGGACACCCGCTGACCAAGCTCTCGAAACTGACCCTCGAAGCCCTGGCCGAATACCCGATCGTGACCTATGTGTTCGGTTTCACCGGCCGTTCCAAGCTCGACGAAGCCTTCAGCCACCGCGGCCTGACGCCCAAGGTGGTGTTCACCGCCGCTGATGCCGACGTGATCAAGACCTACGTGCGCCTGGGCCTGGGTGTGGGGATCGTGGCGAAAATGGCGGTCGACACAAAGCTCGACAGCGACCTGGTGGTGCTCGATGCCAGCGAACTGTTCGAGTCCAGCGTGACCAAGATCGGCTTCCGCCGCGGTACCTTCCTGCGGGGCTTCATGTGCGACTTCATCGAGAAGTTTGCCCCGCACCTGACCCGCGAAGTCATGGCCAAGGCCATCCAGTGCCACAACAAGCAGGAGCTGGAAGAGCTGTTCGACGGCGTCGAGTTGCCCGTTCACTGATAGCACGTCCTGCCGCGTCGGCAGGACAGCCGGTCAAACTACCTCGGTGACAGCGAACTGTTGCCGAGCACCCGCCACCAGAATCTCCACCTCATCGCCTTCGAACTTGCCCAGCAGGCTTTTGCCCAGCGGTGAGCGCGGGGTGATGACGGTAATCAATTGCCCTACCAGGTCAACCTTCAGGCCCGCCGCATCCGGCGCCAGGAACAGCCATTGTTCGCGACCCTTTTCGTCTTCCAGGCCGAGCAGGGCACCGATCTCGATGCCCCGTTGATCGTCATACGCACGCAGTGCCAGGTTCTGGCAAAGTGTTAGTGACAGACGAATCTCTTCGACCCGCCTGGCCTGCCCGGCAGCGAGATAAGACGCCTCCAGGCCCAGCGTGTCGTACTTGTTTTCGGCGATGTTTTCTTCGTGGGTCGCGGTTTCGTACGCGGTTTGCGCGGCACGCTCGGCAATGTCGAGATCGACCCGCAGCTTGTCGAGAATCAGTTGGTGCACGGTATGCTTATTCATGATCAATCGCAGAATTGCAGGACATTGGCGCGGCTTTTTTCGCTGGGTGCCGTCTGGTCCTGTTGCAACCAGAACTGGCATTTGGGGTTCGAGAGGTTGCGATTGCTGGCGCGCGCCTGATCGAGTCGCTGGGCTTGCTCGTTCTTGCGCAGGTTTTCTTCATACTGCTCGAACACTGGGCTCTGTGCCGGAATATCCGGCACTGCTCGTGTTACCACCGGCGGTTTGGCCAGTTGCTCCACCGCCGCTGCGACGGGTGCCAGTTGTTCGCTGAAAAACAGCCGGGACACCAGCCAGACGGTCAACACAATGGCGATGAAACCCAGCCACATGCCAAGGGCGATACTGCCGGTCAGTTGCAGGGCATTGAGTTGAATCGAAAAGGATCGGCGCGGAGTAGGGCGGTAGGGCATTGTTGCCTCCTGGCGAGGGGTCGCGGGCGAGTGACGATTGTCGCACGAAGATTAATTGTCGTCGGCTCTTCTGCGCGGGCTGATTTATGCGGACAATCGCTGCCTTTTCCAACGGGAGCCTGGAATGCCTGATTTGAAAACCCGCTGGGATATTTTTTGCACCGTGGTCGACAACTATGGCGACATCGGCGTGACCTGGCGGCTGTCGCGGCAACTGGTGGACGAGCATCGGGTGGCGGTGCGCTTGTGGGTCGACGATCTGCGTGCCTTCGAGCGCCTGTGCCCAGAGATCGACATTCACGCAGGCCGGCAATGGCAACAGGGTGTCGAGGTGTGCCAATGGTCGGCGGACTGGCAGCCGGTCGAAGCGGCCGATGTGGTAATCGCCGCGTTCGCCTGTCAGTTGCCAGGCGCCTACATGGACGCCATGGCCCAGCGGGAAAAAACGCCGCTGTGGATGAACCTCGACTATTTGAGCGCCGAAGACTGGGTGATCGGCTGCCACGGCTTGCCGTCGGTCAAATACAAACACGTTCAGAAGCACTTTTTTTTCCCGGGGTTCCAAAAAGGGACGGGCGGCCTGCTGCGTGAAGGCGGACTGCTCGAACGGCGTCGGCAGTTTCAGCAGAGTGCCGAGGCTCAACAGGCCTTCCTGCAAGACCTGGGGGTCGACCGCGCACCCGATGCGCTGCTGATTTCGCTGTTTGCCTATGAAAATGCCGGCCTGGCCAGCTGGCTGGACACATTGGCCAGCGATTCGACGCCCACTCATCTGCTGGTGCCGCAAGGGCGGATCCTGGGCGATGTCGAGCGTTGGCTGGGTACGCAGGATCTGCAGGCCGGGGCGCTGCATGTGCGCGATGCCTTGACCGTGCAGGTATTGCCGTTCGTCCGACAGGACCAGTACGACCAGTTGCTGTGGTGCTGTGATTTCAACGCCGTACGCGGCGAAGATTCCTTTGTCCGGGCGCAGTGGGCGGGCCGGCCAATGCTGTGGCACATCTACCAGCAAGAGGAGGATGTCCACCTGGACAAGCTCGAAGCCTTCCTCGCGCTCTACGTCAAGGACCTGCCGCCGGAGACTGGCGAGGCGATCAGCGGTCTCTGGCGGGCCTGGAATGCCGGTGAGACAATGACCGACCACTGGCAGTCGACCCGCAAACACTGGCCGCCGCTACAAAAACACGCCGAGGCGTGGTGTCTGGAACAGGCCTTGCACACCGATCTTGCCGCGGCGCTGGTACAGTTTTATGTAAATTGGATATGATACGCGGCCTAGATTTTTGTAAATCCCATCCAAATTCGGATATTCGCAATGAAAACTGGTAAAGAACTCAAACCCGGTACCGTGATCCGTATCGACAACGATCCTTGGCTGGTTCAGAAAGCTGAATTCACCAAGTCGGGCCGTAACAGCGCGATCATGAAGACCAAGCTGAAAAACCTGCTGACCGGTTACAAGACCGAGACCGTCTACAGCGCCGACGACAAGCTGGACGACGTGATCCTTGACCGCAAAGAAGCGACCCTGTCCTTCATCAGCGGTGACAGCTACACGTTCATGGACACCACCGACTACACCATGTACGAACTGAACGCTGAAGACATCGAAGCCGTTCTGCCTTTCGTTGAAGAAGGCATGACCGATGTTTGCGAAGCCGTGTTCTTCGAAGATCGTCTGGTTTCCGTAGAGCTGCCGACCACTATCGTGCGTCAGGTTGACTACACCGAAGGTTCCGCTCGCGGCGACACTTCCGGCAAGGTGATGAAGCCTGCCAAACTGAAGAACGGTACCGAGCTGTCGGTTGCTGACTTCATCGAAATCGGCGACATGATCGAGATCGATACCCGCGAAGGCGGTTCCTACAAAGGCCGTGCCAAATAAGCACAGCTTGAGGAATGAAAAAGCCCGACCATCGAGTCGGGCTTTTTTGTGCCTGTTTGTAGGAGCCCGGCTTGTCGGCGAAGGCGTATTTGAGATCGCTTTCGCCGGCAAGCCGGGCTCCTACGGGCGACGGCGTCTTCAAGGTCGCTATCGCCGGCAAGCCGGCTCCTACAGTTAAAGCGTGTTATTTCAGGTGTTGCTTGAGCTCTTGCGACGCCTGCAACATCGCCGAACGCACCGCCGGCACCTGGCTCACCACGTTGAGCAAACCGTAGTCATGGATCATGCCGTTGTAGCGTACCGAAGTCACCGCCACACCGGCCTCGTCGAGTTTGCGGGCGTAGGCTTCACCTTCATCGCGCAGTACGTCGGCACTGGCGGTCTGCACCAGCGCTGGCGGTAACCCTTTCAACTGGGCAGTGGTTGCGCGCAGAGGTGAAGCGTAGATTTCGTTACGCTGGTTGGCGTCGGTGGTGTAGTTATCCCAGAACCATTTCATCGCGTTTTTGGTGAGGAAGTGTCCTTCGGCAAACTGGTTGTAGGACGCGGTTTCGAAGTTGGCATCCGTCACCGGCCACAGCAACACCTGGAACTTGATCGCCGGGGTACCCTTGTCCTTGGCCATCAGCGCAACCACGGCTGCCATGTTGCCGCCGACACTGTTGCCGGCTACCGCCAGGCGCTTGCCGTCGACGTTGATCTCCTTACCGTGCTCGGCCACCCATTTTGTCGCGGCGTATGCCTGGTTGATCGCCACCGGGTAATGGGCTTCCGGAGACGGCGTGTAGTTCACGAACACGGCCGCCGCACCCGAACCCGTCACCAGGTCACGCACCAGCCGCTCGTGGGTCGGGAAGTCCCCCAGCACCCAGCCACCGCCGTGGAAGAACATGAACACAGGCAGCTCACCCTTGGCCCCGGCCGGCCTGACAATGGTCAGGTTCAGCGGTTGGCCGTCGACTTGAATGGTCTTCTGGCTGACATCGGCTTTTGGCAGCGTCAGTTTCACCCCGGCCTGTGCGCCCGTCAGTACGGCGCGGGCGTCTTTCGGGCTGAGTTGTTCAAGCGGCTTGCCGGTACCGGCATTCAGCACGTCGAGGAACGCCTGGGTGTTGTGTTCAACGTCGCCGGCAAATGCGCTGTGCACGGACAGGGCGAGAAGGGTACCGGTCAAGACTTTGCTGAAAGTGTTCATGTTGATTTCCTGTTCGGGCCTGTTTGGTCAGTAGTTAGACGGTCACGTGCAGACGCACTTCGACATTGCCGCGGGTGGCGTTGGAGTACGGGCAGACCTGGTGGGCCGCGTCGACCAGGGTTTGTGCGTCGGTTTGTTCAAGTCCTGGCAGGTTGATGTGCAGGTCGATGTCCAGACCGAAGCCGCCTGGGATCTGGCCGATGCCGACGTGGGCGGTGATCGAGGCGTCGTCGGGGATCTTGCGCTTGGTCTGGCTGGCGACGAATTTCAGTGCGCCGATGAAGCAGGCGGAGTAGCCGGCGGCGAACAGTTGTTCCGGGTTGGTCGCCGCGCCGCCAGCACCGCCGAGTTCTTTCGGGGTGGCGAGCTTGACGTCGAGAATGTTGTCGCTGGAGATTGCACGACCGTCACGGCCACCGGTGGAAGTTGCGATTGCGGTGTAGAGAGTTTGCATGGCGAAAGCCTCGTTCGGGTTTGGAGTTTTGCGCTAAATGTTTGCGCGCTAAGTAAGTGCGAGATAAATGTATCGCGCTAATGTTTAGTGCGTAAGATAAATTTCTGAAAAAGTTTGCGAAAGACTGATTGGTGGCTGGGTAAATTGGCTTGAGAGCTTAGAGCTAGAGCTTTAGGGGTAGGCTTGTCATGTAGCAGATTTTTTTCAGGAAGTGAGCGCACGCGCGAATTTGGCAACACCACAAGGCAAATGTGGGAGCGAGCAAGCCCGCTCTCACAGGGGATCAGAGGCTGTCTTGGAGATGCCGACGCAGTTCCTGCAGTTCCGCTTGAAGCTTTTGCAGTCGTTCCAGGGTCATTCCGCTGGCGCCGAGGATGCATTGGGGAATGCCCCGGGCCTTGTCGCGCAAGGCGCGGCCCTGGTCGGTGAGTTCGACGATCACCACGCGCTCGTCCTCACGGCTGCGGGTGCGGCTGAGCACGCCTTCGGCCTCCAGGCGCTTGAGCAGCGGCGTCAGCGAGCCGGGATCGGTCAGCAGGCGCGCGCTGATTTCACCTACGGTCAATCCGTCCTGTTCCCACAGCACCATCATCGCCAGGTATTGCGGGTAGGTCAGACCCAGCGCCTGCAGCAAGGGCTTGTAGACCTTGGTCATCATCAGCGAAGTGGAATGCAGGGCGAAGCAGGCCTGATTGTCCAGCAGCAGGTCGTCGCAGTTATCCGGGGTGTCGCGCTTGGAGGTCATGTGGAAGCCTTGATCAGTGGTCCTGATGAATCTAGCGGGCAAATCTTTAACGCGCCAGGCAATTCTCGACTAGTGCCGGCCCAACTTGGTTTGCAACGCCAGGTCCCATGGCGGAATGGGGCTGAAACGGGTTTTCAGGTATTCCAGCAGCAGGCGACTGCGGGAGTTGGGTTGCTGCTGCAGCCGCAAGGCGTAGATCCCGGAGCTTTCCGCTTTCGGCAGGCCGTTGGCGCAGAACAACGGCAGCAGTTCGCCGCGCAACAGGTATTCGCTGACGAGCCAGGTCGGCAGGTGGGCGATGCCCAGACCGGCCAATGCGCTGGAGATCAGCGCTTCGGCATTGTTGGCGCTCATGCGCACGCGGGACGGCCGATGCAGCTGCATCTGGCCGTCCCGTTCGAAGCGCCAGGCGAAGGGCGGAGCCAGGCCGGCCCAGTCGAGACCGTCGTGTTCGACCAGCTGCGCCGGATCATTCGGCACGCCGCGGCGTTGCAAATAGTCGGGGCTGGCGCAGGCGATGCGCACCATGCTCGCCAGCGGCGTGGCCACCAACCGGGTATCGGCCAATTGCCCGGCGCGCAACACCAGGTCGACTTTGCCCAGGTTCAAGCCCTGCATGTCGACAAAACTATCGATCAGCTGCAACTGCACATCGAGGCCGGGATAGAGCAGCAGGAAATCGGCAATCACCGGTGCCAGATGGCGCCGCCCGAACGCGGCGGGTGCATCGATACGTATCAAGCCTTCCGGAGCACTGCTCAGGGACACCGCTTCGGCCCGGGCCAGGCGCAATTCGGCGACGATCCTCCGGGCCCGTTCGGCAAACGCCAGTCCCGCCGGCGTCGCGCGCACCGCATGGGTACTGCGAATGAACAACTGGCTGCCGACGGCGCCTTCCAGGCTGTCGATGCGCCGCGCCACTGCCGAGGGCGTCAGTGGATGACGGCGTGACGCTGCGGAGAAGCTGCCGGTTTCCAGTACGTCAAGAAACAGGCCCAGTTGCTCGGTCAGTTGATTGGGATTCATGGGGGTGGCTCGATGCTTGTGCGAATTTGGCATAGCCATTGTGCGTTGCTGTGCGTTTGCGCGCTAGAACCAGTTGCGTAGGATGACTCGCCTGACGTGTGGAGAAATACGCTGTGATTGAATTTGTGTTGTATTTGGTATTCGGCGCAGCCCTGGGAACCCTCGGCGGCTTGTTTGGCATTGGCGGGGGATTGATCGCGATTCCGTTGCTGGGGGTGTTGTGCGGTCTCGATCAGCAGATTGCCCAGGGTACGGCGTTGGTGATGGTGGTGCCGAACGTGATGTTGGCGCTGTGGCGTTACCACCAGCGCAACAAGATCGAGTTGCGCTACGCGCTGCCGCTGGCCTCGATGGGATTCTGCTTCGCCTGGCTTGGATCTATCTGGGCAGTGGGGGTCGATGCGCAATCCATGCGTATCGGTTTTGTCGCATTCCTGGTCGCGCTTTGCGCCTACAACCTGGCGCGGATGTTCATGGCTAGTACAGCGCCTTCGGCGCAGATGAACCATTCATGGCCATGGCTGGGCGTACTCGGCGCCGCATCCGGCACCATGGGCGGTTTGTTTGGCGTGGGCGGGGCCGTGGTGGCGACACCGGTGTTGACCAGCGTGTTCGGCACCACCCAGGTGGTTGCTCAGGGCCTGTCCTTGGCACTGGCACTGCCGAGCACCGGCGTCACGCTGGTCACTTATGGGGTGCATCACCAGGTGAACTGGATGATCGGTGTGCCCCTGGCCATCGGCGGGTTGATGAGCATCAGTTGGGGCGTGAAGATCGCCCACAGCCTGCCTGAGCGCCTGCTGCGCGCCTTGTTTTGCGGCTTTCTGCTGTGCTGTGCGGTCATGCTCGCTTTTAAAGCTTGAAGCCTTCGACGATATGTTCGGCCAGGCACTCGGTGATCGGTGATGGATTATGCAGGTTGCGCACCAGCATGATGCTCGCCTCGGGTAGCACCGGCAGATCCTCGGCTTCACCGAGGATGCGCATGTCCGCAGTGATCAGGCTTTCAAGTTGCGCGGTGACAGCCAGCCCGGCGCTGACCACCGCCATGATCGCCGACAGGCTGTCGCTGTTGTACGCCACGCGATAATCGCGCCCTTGGGCATCAAGGGCGTTGCAGGCCCACATCCGGCAGAAGCAATCACTGTTGAACATCGCCAGGGGCAACGGCGTCTGCTCGTGGGCGCTATAGCATTGCGCCTCGGCCCAGACAAAACGTTCCTTGCGCAACAACTGGCCGATTTCGCTGCCCGGCTCGCGGGTGACGATGGACAGGTCGAGGTCCTGGCGCATCAGCAGTTGTTTGGATGACTCACAATGCACTTCGATCTGGATCAGGGGGTAGGACTGGGCAAACTGGCGCAGGATTCCCGGTAGAAAACGCATCACGTAGTCGTCCGGGGTGCCGATGCGCACCGTGCCGACCATGTGCGGCTCGCGCAGGGTGTTGAACACCTCACTGTGCAGCTTGAGGATTCGCCGCGCATAACCCAGCAGCACCTGGCCTTCGGCCGTGAGCCGCACCTGGCGTCCGTCACGCTGGAACAACTGGCGCTGCAGCACGTCTTCTTCCAGCCGCTTCATTTGCATGCTGACAGCTGACTGGGTGCGATGGACCAATTCACCGGCGCGGGTGAATCCCCCCTGGTCGGCGATGGCGACGAAGGTGCGCAGCACTTCGGTATCGATACTCGGGTAGGCCGACATGCATCAATCTCCGAGATGGTTACCATCAGAAACATTCGTTGGATTGATCTTAGTCCTGGGCAGAGACTTGAGCCATCCAAACGGAGGGCAACAAGATGAAAGGTCAATATGAAATCCATGGCGCTGAAAAACATTCGGTTCATCTGATTTCCGATCTGTTGCACAAGGTCGGCCGCTGGTACGAGCTGCACCGTGAGCGCGAAATGCTGGCGAGCATGAGTGATGAGGCGTTGAAGGACATCGGCTTGAGTCGTGCCGACGTCGCCCACGAATCCGAGCTGCACTTCTGGCAAGACCCGATGGGCAATGGAAAGTAGGCTCGACACCCCCATGAAATGTCCCGTCACTACCCCGTCATCCCGGCAAAAGCCCGGGTTGACGGTTTGGCGTGAGCCCGAAACAGATGGTCATAGTGCATTAGTGGAGCCTGATTCTGCACTGGCCGAAGATCCACCCCCCAAGATCGAGGAGTGGTGTCATGGAACGACGAAGCATTGAAGGAAGGGGCGCGAGGCGCACGGCACTGCACAGGCTCCGACAGCCAGTCTGGGCGGCGCTCACGCAACTGCAGCGCTGGCGCCAGTTGAGCAGGGATCGCAGCGAGCTGGCGCGATTGAGCGATGACTGCCTGCGCGATATTGGCTTGAGTCGAGCCGATGTCCACCGGGAGTCAATTCGCCCGTTCTGGGATGATCCACTCAAGCGATGAGGCGTGGCCATTGGCGTTTTTTCCGCCTGCCGCTAAGGTGGGGAGAGCCTTGTCGATGAGCCTTCAGATGCCTGCTTCCCGGTGTTTTTCCTTGAAACAAGCCCGGCGCCTGGCGCTGACCGCCCAGGGTTTTGCCGGGCGCCAGGCGCCAGCGTCGGTCAAGCCTGCCGCGATCAACCGCTTGATCGAGCGCTTGGGCGTTTTGCAGATCGACTCGGTCAATGCACTGGTACGTTCGCACTACCTGCCGCTGTTTTCCCGGCTTGGCCATTATTGCGCCGACTTGCTCGACCGGGCGGCCTGGAGCCAAGGACGACACCGCACCTTGTTCGAGTACTGGGGGCATGAAGCGTCCTTGCTGCCTTTATCGCTTTATCCGTTGATGCGCTGGCGCATGGGTCGAGCCAGTCGAGGCGAAGACATTTATCAACAACTGGCGCGTTTCGGTCGTGAACAGCAGGACACCGTTCGCCGGGTGCTGGCCTGCGTTGAAGAGCGAGGCGCGTTGGGCGCCGGCAGCCTGTCGACTCGCCAGGAACGGGCAGGGCCCTGGTGGGACTGGAGCGCGGAAAAGCATGCGCTGGAATGGCTGTTCGCCGCCGGCGAAGTGACAGTGGCGGGCAGGCGTGGATTCGAACGGCTCTATGATCTGCCGGAGCGGGTCATTCCTTCGCAGATTCTGGCACAGCCACTTCTCAATGAAGCCGAGGCCCAGCGTGGATTGCTACTTCATGCAGCGACAGCCTTGGGCGTGGGTACCGAGAAGGACTTGCGTGACTACTTCCGCCTGAATCCTGCTGACAGTCGTCCGCGTCTGGCGGAGTTGGTCGAGGCGGGCGAGTTGCACATCTGCGAAGTCCAGGGCTGGAAGCAACCGGCCTATTGCCTGCCCGAGCCCAAGGTGCCGCGCAAGGTTGAGGCCAGCGCGTTGCTTTCACCTTTTGATTCGCTGATCTGGGAGCGCAGCCGTACCGAGCGTCTGTTCGATTTTCGCTATCGGTTGGAGATTTATACGCCGCAGGACAAGCGGGTCTACGGCTATTACGTGCTGCCGTTCCTGCACAACGAACGGATTGCCGCGCGGGTCGACTTGCGTGCCGAACGGGCCGCTGGGCGGTTGGCGGTACATGCCGTGCATGAGGAAGAGGCGGGGCTGGACGATGAGGGGATGCTGGCGCTGGCGATGAATCTGCGACGGATGGCGGATTGGTTGGGGCTGGAGCGGGTGCAGTTGAATTGCCCTAGGGCGAGCGCGTACAGGTTGCGGGTGGCATTGGCACAGATAGAGGGATGAATGATCTGGCCCAATCGCCAGCAGGCTGGCTCCCACATTGGACCTGTGTCGTACACAAAACCCATGTGGGAGCCGGCCTGCTGGCGATAGCGGTACATCAGGTGATCAAAAACTACCGCCGAACTTGCTTCAAAGTTTCAGCAATCAAAAACGCCAACTCCAGCGACTGATCGGCATTCATCCGCGGGTCGCAATGGGTATGGTAACGATCCGATAAACCGTCCTCGGTGATCGGCCGCGCACCGCCAATGCACTCGGTGACGTTCTGCCCGGTCATCTCGATATGGATGCCGCCGGCGTAACTGCCTTCGGCTTCGTGGACCTGGAAGAACTGCTTCACTTCGCCAAGAATCTGCGCGAAGTCGCGGGTCTTGTAGCCGCTGCTGGCCTTGATGGTGTTGCCGTGCATCGGGTCGGAACTCCACAGCACCTGCCTGCCTTCACGCTGCACGGCGCGGATCAGCTGTGGCAAATGGTCGCCGACCTTGGTCGCGCCCATCCGTGCGATCAGGTTCAGGCGACCCGGATCGTTGTCGGGGTTGAGCACGTCGATCAGGCGGATCAGGTCTTCAGGGTTCATGCTCGGGCCGACCTTGACCCCGATCGGATTGTTCACCCCGCGCAGGAATTCGACGTGCGCGCCGTCGAGCTGCCGGGTGCGATCGCCGATCCACAGCATATGCGCCGAACAGTCGTAATAGTCGTTGGTCAGGCTGTCGCGCCGGACGAAAGCTTCCTCGTAATTGAGCAACAGCGCCTCGTGGGCAGTGAAAAAGCTGGTCTCGCGCAGTTGTGGCGAGCTGTCCATTCCACAGGCGCGCATGAACGCCAGGGTTTCATCGATGCGGTCGGCCAGGTGGCTGTACTTTTCCGCCAGCGCCGAGTTGGCGATGAAATCGAGGTTCCACTTGTGTACCTGGTGCAAATCGGCAAACCCGCCTTGGGCGAAAGCGCGCAGCAGGTTCAGGGTGGCGGTGGACTGGTGGTACGACTGCAGCAGGCGTTCCGGGTCCGGCACGCGGCTTTTTTCATCGAAACCGATGCCGTTGACGATATCGCCACGGTAGGCCGGCAGTGTCACGCCGTCGATGGTCTCGTCGTTGGCCGAGCGAGGCTTGGCGAACTGTCCGGCCATGCGTCCGACCTTGACCACCGGGCAACCGGCCGCAAACGTCATGACAATGGCCATTTGCAGCAGCACCTTGAAGGTGTCGCGGATTTTCGCTGCAGAAAATTCGGCGAAACTTTCGGCGCAGTCGCCGCCCTGCAACAAGAACGCTCGTCCCTGGGTCACTTCGGCAAACTGACGGCGCAACTCCCGGGCTTCCCCGGCAAACACCAGCGGCGGGTAGCTGGCCAGGGTTTGCTCGACGTGCTGCAGATGCGCGGCGTCGGGGTATTGAGGTTGTTGCTGGATCGGCAGGGCGCGCCAGCTGTCAGGGCTCCAGGGTTGGCTCATCTTGATCTCTAGTGTTTTTCGCTCGGACGTCCATGTTATCAGCAAATTAGTGCGTGACCTGTTCCCGTCGCTTCGCCGACAATCGCGCCTTTGCCGCTTCCGCTGCGGTTTATCGCGTTGCTGCTTGCCCAAGAAGGCCCGGTGACGATCAGGAGACGAAATGACTGAGGAGCGCGTCGAGCATCTGCTCGCCGAGGTGCAGGACGAATTTGGCGTGATCCGCGTGCTTGAAGTGGCCGATTACCGTTTTCTAGAATTCGGCGATGCCATCGAGCAAAGTTGCGTGTTCACCGCCGATCCGAGCTGGCTCGAGTACGACTATACCCGGGCGATGCTGATTGGCGCGCTGTGCCATGAACAGCCGGAAAGCGCACTGTTCCTGGGGCTTGGTGCCGGCACGCTGACCCAGGCCTGCCTCAAGTTCCTGCCGCTGGAAGATGTCGAAGCCATCGAGCTGCGCCCGGATGTGCCGCGCCTGGCCATCGAATACCTGGGGCTGGACGATGATCCACGCCTGTACATACGGGTGGGTGATGCACTGGAGCTGCTCGACAGCGCCGAGCCGGCGGACCTGATTTTCGTCGACCTGTACACCGACGTCGGCCCGGGTGTCGGGCACCTGGCCTGGTCGTTCCTGGAAAACTGCCAGAAACGCCTGAATCCGGGGGGCTGGCTGGTGATCAATCAATGGGCCACCGACGATGGCAAACCCCTGGGTGCCGCGTTGCTGCGCGGACTTTATCACCGGCATTACTGGGAGCTGCCGGTGAAGGAGGGCAACGTGATCCTGATCGTGCCGTCGGAACTGGATCAGGCACTGGACATGGAGGCGCTGACCGCCCGGGCCGAAGCGCTGGCGCCGCGGTTGGGCTATTCGTTGCAGTCGTTGATCAAGGCGATTCGCCCGGCCACCTGATCCGTTGGTTGTCTGGGCGGGCCCTATCGCGGGCAAGCCCGCTCCCACAGTGACTGGTGCTGCGCACAAATTTTGTGTTCAGACTCAATACCTGTGGGAGCGGGCTTGCCCGCGATGGGGCCCTCAAAACCAATGCAAAACTAGGCCCCTTTGAAAACCCCGGGTCGCCTCTCCACCAGAGAGCGCACACCTTCCTGCGCATCCTCGCTGCTCAGCAGCTTCTTCACCAGCGGCGGCAACCCTTGCGCAGCGGCGGTTTCGCCCTCGTAGCGGGCCTGCCGGGCCGACAGCAACGTTGCCTGGACCCCCAAAGGCGCCTGCCGGGCAATACGTTCGGCCAGTTCAATCGCCCGCGGCAGCAAGTCCTCGCTGGCCATGACTTCCTGGACCAACCCCAGGTGCAGGGCATCGTGGGCATCGAACTCGTCACCGGTGAGCATCCAGCGCATGGCGTTGCCCCAGCCGGCCACTTGATGCAGGCGCAACGTGGCGCCGCCGAAGGGGAAGATCCCGCGCTGCACTTCCATTTGCGCGAAGCGGGTGTTGCTGGCGCACAGGTTGATATCGGCGGCCAGCATCAACTCGATACCGATGGTCAGGCAGTAGCCCTGGGCGGCGACGATTACCGGTTTGCTGACCCGGGGCCCGGCGAACACCCCCCACGGGTCGCAGCCGCCGGGCGGGGCTTGCCAGCCTTCGGTCAGTGCCGCGCTGGCACTGACCAGGTCCAGGCCGGCGGTAAAATGTTCACCGTGACCAAAGACCACGGCCACCCGTGCTTCGCTGTCAGCTTCGAACTCGCCGTAGGCCAGGCTCAATTCGTTGAGCAGTTCGAGATCGAAGGCGTTGCGCTTGGCGACCCGGTCCAGTCCGATCATCAGGACATGACCGCGCTTTTCACGGCTCACGCGGCTGGTATTGAGCTCTTTCATGCAGCATTTCCTCGAGCGTGAGAGGGAGGTGCAGTCCCAAGGTCTGCTGCGGGTGGGTGAACCGTTTTAGCGCCATCGCCCGCTGCGCCGGGCCTTTGAAAAGTAGACGCTGACGCGATTATCCGCAAAGCCTGTGACAGAACGCCGTTCACGGGAGTTTTGCGATAAAAAAAGCTCCCTTTTTCGGCAAATTCCGGTATAGTGCGCGCCGGCCTTTAGCCGGGCCGCGTTTAGGTGGCGCAATTCCCCGAAGTCAGATTCGGTTGCACGTTCGCCCAGCGAACTCTTCCTAAGCGATTCTTTTTCATTCATTCGTTTTCGCAAATCCCCGCCGACAAAGCTGCCAGGGCGACTCTTGAGTCTCAACACGGCACGCGCAGCTTTGGAGCATGGGTCTTTGCGGATGCACTTAGAGGCAGACCCATGACCCAGGAATCCGGCGGATTCGCCGCTTTTAATCTTAATCCGAATATTCTTGCAGCCGTCACCGCGACTGGCTACGAAGAGCCATCGGCTATTCAGCAGCAATCGATCCCGATCATCATGGCCGGACACGACATGATTGGTCAGGCGCAAACCGGTACGGGTAAAACCGCAGCGTTCGCCCTGCCGATCCTGCATCGCATCGATCCTGCAAAGCGCGAACCGCAAGCCCTGATCCTGGCGCCAACTCGTGAGTTGGCGCTGCAAGTAGCAACCGCTTTTGAAACTTACTCCAAGCAAATGCCCGGCGTTACCGTTGTGGCCGTTTACGGCGGCGCGCCTATGGGCCCGCAACTGAAAGCAATCCGTAATGGCGCACAGATCGTTGTCGCTACTCCGGGCCGTCTGTGCGACCACCTGCGTCGCGACGAAAAAGTACTGGCGACCGTGAACCACCTGGTTCTCGACGAAGCTGACGAAATGCTCAAACTGGGCTTCATGGACGACCTCGAAGTCATCTTCAAGGCCCTGCCTGCAACCCGTCAGACCGTATTGTTCTCGGCTACCCTGCCGCAGTCGATCCGTGCCATTGCCGAACGTCATCTGCGCGATCCGCAACACGTGAAGATCCAGACCAAGACTCAGACCGTTACCGCGATCGAGCAGGCTCACCTGCTGGTTCACGCTGACCAGAAGACTTCTGCCGTTCTCAGCTTGCTGGAAGTGGAAGACTTCGACGCCCTGATCATGTTCGTGCGCACCAAGCAAGCGACCCTGGACCTGGCCAGTGCCCTGGAAGCCAAAGGCTACAAAGCCGCTGCGCTGAACGGTGACATCGCCCAGAACCAGCGTGAACGCGTGATCGATTCCCTCAAGGATGGCCGTCTGGACATCGTTGTGGCGACCGACGTTGCTGCTCGTGGCCTGGACGTTCCGCGCATCACTCACGTGTTCAACGTTGACATGCCGTACGATCCGGAATCCTACGTTCACCGTATCGGCCGTACCGGCCGTGCCGGTCGCGAAGGTCGTGCGCTGCTGCTGGTGACTCCACGTGAGCGCCGCATGCTGCAAGTGATCGAGCGTGTAACCGGTCAGAAGGTTGCCGAAGTTCGCCTGCCGGACGCTCAAGCCGTTCTGGATGCGCGCATCAAGAAGCTGACCAACAGCCTGTCGCCGCTGGTGGCTGAAGCCGAATCGACCCACGGTGATCTGCTCGATCGCCTGACCGCCGACATCGGTTGCAGCCCGCGTGCCCTGGCCGCAGCCCTGCTGCGCAAGGCTACCAACGGTCAAGCGCTGAACCTGGCCGCTATCGAGAAAGAGCGTCCACTGGTGCCGAACAACGCACCGCGTGGCGATCGTCCAGAGCGTTCCGGTGATCGTCCTGAGCGTGGTGACCGCGAGCGTCGCGCTCCGATGCCACTGGGTGAAGGCCGTGCTCGTTGCCGTACCGCGCTGGGTGCGCGTGATGGCATCGCTGCCAAGAACCTGCTGGGCGCCATCCTCAATGAAGGTGGCCTGGCGCGTGAAGCCATCGGTCGCATTCAGGTGCGTGACAGCTTCAGCCTCGTCGAGCTGCCGGAAGATGGTCTGGAGAAGTTGCTGACCAAGCTGAAGGACACTCGCGTTGCCGGCAAGCAGTTGAAGCTGCGTCGCTACCGCGAAGATTGATCCGCCCCCGGGCTGATTGATCGAAGATAAAAAATCCCCGACTGGTTCGGGGATTTTTTTGTCCTGCATTTAACGGTTTAGCCCTTTTCTTCGCCGCCGCCCGCCGTCACCACCTGGATGCTCATGCGTGGTGTCGCCAGATCCAGCCCGGCTTCATCCAGATGCCGTTTGAGCGACAGGTTGAACGCCCGTGAAACTTCCCACTGCTTGATCGGGGCGGTCTTGAACCGGGCCCGCAGAATCGCATTGCCGGACTCGAAACTTTCCACGCCCTGAAACTCCAGGGGCGACCAGATGTTGCGCCGTTGCAGCGGGTCGGTGCGCATTTTCTGGCCGACGTCGCGCATCAGCTTGATCGCGTTGTCGATGTCCATGTTGGCCGGCACCGCGACCCGGAAGATCGCGTAGCCAAATTCCCGCGAGTAATTCTTGATGCTCTTGATTTCGCTGAACGGAATGGTATGGACGATGCCGTCGATGTCCCGCAGGCGCACGGTACGAATGGTCAGGCCCTCGACGGTGCCCAGGTGGCCGCCGACGTCCACGTAGTCGTCGATGGCCAGGGAGTCTTCGATGATGATGAACAGCCCGGTGATCAGGTCGGCCACCAGCGATTGCGCGCCAAAACCGATGGCCAGGCCGATCACGCCGGCACCGGCCAGCAGTGGCGTGACGTTCATGCCCATGTTCGCCAGGGCGACGATCAACGCAACGATGAAAATCGCCACGAACAGTACGTTGCGGATCAGCGGCATCATTGTCTGTGCACGGGCGTTGGCCAGGCCTTTGCGCGAGCGGGTGAGGGCGTGATGCACGGCGGTGTCGCTGAGGATCCAGATCAGCCAGGCAAAGATCAGCGTGCCGACCAGGCTGAACAGTTTGACGCTGACCTCATGGCCTTCGCCTTCGGTGAAGCTGATCAGCGACATGCCCCAGACCCGCAGGCCCAGCTCGATGAATGCCAGCCAGACCAGCAGATGGGCCAGTGTATAGAAGAAGTTTTTCAGGCGTTCGGAATACAGTGCGTGACGCTTCGCCCCGCGTTGCGGCTTGAGGGCGTGACGGCGCACCAGGCCATTGATGACCATGCACAACACCAGCAGCACGGTGCAGATCAGCGATTGGCGCAGCGCGGTGCTGGTGTCGCCCGCCGAGACGAAGGTGGCGAACAGGGAAATCCCCACCAGAACCAGCGCCGGTACATACCAGAAGGTGCCGAGAATATCGATGGTGTCGCTGAGTGCGCGGCGGGTCAGCCGCCGGGACAGCGGCTGGTTGCGGATCAAGTGGGCAATCGGGCGGCGGAAACGCAGGATGAACAATCCCGTGGATAACGCTGCCAACACATTGGCCACTGTCGCCGCAGTGTGCGCCAGGTGCACGCCAAGGCTTTCAATCAGGCGCGGGTCGTTCAGGGCTTCACCGAAGGCGGCAAAGCTACCGATCAGCCACAACGGCCGGAAGGCCTGGTGCCGCAGGATGTACAGGGCGCGGTGGCGGTGTGGTCCGTCGAGCAGGGAAAAGGCAATCACGCAGATCGCGGAGAAACAGGTGCCGACCACCAGCGCATACGCCAGCACCATGGCCAGGCTTTTACCCAGTGACGACGGCAGGGCGTAGCTCATGTAGACGGTGATGACCAGGGCAATCAGCCACGGCCCCAGCTTGCGCAGGGCGAAACGCAGCATGTCCAGGGCCCTGGGGTGTTGCGGCAGTTCTTCGGTCAGGCCGAAGCGCATGCGCACCCGATGACTGACCCAGATCAGCGCCGCCGCCAGCAGGCTCCAGACCATCAGGATCATGGCAAACGCGAAGATGATCGGCAGCCACTCACTGGCCGGCAGCACCAGCGCGGTCAATTCATCCTTGGCCAGGTCGAACTCGCTGGACCAGCGAGTGATCGGGCTGTCGGCACCGGAAAATTGCTTTTCGAAACTGGCCAGGGTGCCGCCAATCAGGCCTAGCACACCTTCCTCGGCGACCGGTTGGGCTTTTTTGGTGGCGTCGCGCAGCTTCTTCAGATCCGCCAGCAGCTTGCTGCGCTGCTGATCGTTCTCCAGCGACTTGATGACTTCATCCAGGGATTGCCCGAGGGGTTCCTGTGCCTCGGGCTGGGTTTTTGCCTGGCTGCCAAGCAGGCTCGGCAGCCCGACGGCCTGGGCGGGCGCTGACGGCATCAGCGTCATCAGGCAGATAAGGAAAAGGCACGGCAGGGCGAAGAGACGAGCGAACACTAGGCGGTCAACCTCGAAATGGGCAGATCGACCGAGTGTACGAGCCCCTCTAAACCAATGCGAGCCGGGGTGGGGATTTATTCGTTGAGTTTGGCGAGGATCTTGAAGATCACCGTGGCCAGGATCAGCAGCATGCCCAGCCACATGGCGAGCACGCCTGCATTCTTGTCGCGAAAATTGAAACCGACTGCCAGCATGAGCATCCCGATGAGAATAGGGATGAGCATGCCGTGGAAGGAGGACATCGTGATCATGGCGACTGCCTTGTCAAAAGGGATGATTAAAGTCTAGGTGGCTTTCCCGCGACCTGTGTAGGAGCTGCCGCAGGCTCGGGCCGCGTTCGGACGATCTTTTGATCTTTAAAGTCAAAAGATCGCAGCCTGCGGCAGCTCCTACAGGTGGGGCTATGGTAGCTCGCGGCAGGCGTAGAACGCGCTGAGCACCTTGACCAGATGCGCCAGGTCATGACTGCCGCACAGTTCGCGGATCGAATGCATGGCGAAGGTCGGCAGGCCGATGTCCACGGTGCGTACACCCAGGTGGCTGGCGGTGATCGGGCCGATGGTCGAGCCGCAACCCATGTCGCTGCGCACCACGAAGCTCTGTACGGG
Organism: Pseudomonas sp. MHK4; assembly: GCF_054600775.1. Classification (NCBI taxonomy): domain Bacteria; kingdom Pseudomonadati; phylum Pseudomonadota; class Gammaproteobacteria; order Pseudomonadales; family Pseudomonadaceae; genus Pseudomonas; species Pseudomonas sp. MHK4. The sequence goes on from NZ_BAAIAK010000009.1 coordinate 257,341, forward strand.
CACTTCTTCGGCCATGCATAGATGACGGAAGAACCCGGCGGTTTCACTGTTGGTGGCGTAGCGCTGGTTGCTGTTGACCTTGATCACGGGGCCGGCGTTGAGTTTCGGGCCGTGATTGGCATCGTGCTTGTCGGCGTAGTTGGGGTGCACGCCGTGGGCGTTGTCGGCCGAGACCAGCAGGGATTTCTGGATGGTGCGCACGAACTCGTCACCTTCGGGTAGCAGGCGGCGCAACGTCTGCTCCAGCATCGGACCGTCGGCGCCACAGGCCGAGCACGAACCGACTTCCTCATGGTCATTGCAGACCAGGACGCAGGTTTCGTCGGTGTCGGTGGTCAATAGCGCTTGCAGGCCGGCATAACAGGACAGCAGGTTGTCCAGGCGCGCGCCGGCGATGAAATCACCATGCAGGCCGATGACGGCCGCGCTTTGGGTGTCGTAGAAGCTCAGTTCGTAATCCAGCACGACATCGGCGTTCAGGCCGTGTTCACGGGCCAGCTGGTCGGTGAGCACGGCGCGAAAATCCACGCGCTCGTCACCGGCGAATTGCGCCAGTACCGGTGGCAGCTCGGTCTGGGCGTTGATCGCCCAGCCCATGTTGGCTTCACGATTGAGGTGAATGGCCAGGTTGGGGATGATTGCGATCGGCGCCTTGAAGTCGATCAACTGGCTCTCGACCTTGCCGTCACGGCGGAAGGTCACGCGGCCGGCCAGGGACAGGTCGCGGTCGAACCAGGGCGCCAGCAGGGCGCCGCCGTAGACTTCGACGCCCAATTGCCAGAAACCCTGGCGTTGCAGTTCCGGCTGGGGCTTGACCCGCAGGCACGGGCTGTCGGTATGGGCGCCGACCAGGCGAATGCCGCCGTGCAGCGGCGAGTGCCGGCCCATCTTGATCGCGACGATCGACGAGTCATTGCGGGTGACGTAGTAGCGACCATTGGCTTCAGTGTTCCATGGCTCGCGTTCGTCCAGGCGTTGGAAACCCGCCGCTTCCAGTCGTTGAACAAGGCTGGCGGTGGCATGGAACGGGGTAGGGGAGGCCTTCAGGAAGTCGATCAGGCCTTGGTTCAACTCTTCGCGCATAAGTAGCTCCAGACAGCAATGGCGCCAGTTTAACGTATTGGCCCGGCGCATTGGGCAAGAGCTTTCAGCGACGGGCCTGCCTGGCGGTCAATGAGTCATCCGCTCGCGCAGGTAGGCAATGATGGTTTGCTCGTCCGAGGACTTTGCCGGGCGGGGCAGGTGTTTTGGCCAGCGACCCTTTTCCGTGCCGAAGAATTTTTTCTGTTTGTCTTCTTCCCAGCGCAGGATTTCCCGGGAAGCGGACTCCCACCACTCGTGGCGGCACACTTCGTAATACGGATGATCAGGCGCCGCGCTGCCATACAGCAGGTCACGACCGACCTTTTTCATGCTCTTGTGCTTGTTGCGCAGTTTCCACTTGATGCGCAGGCGCTGCCAGGGCGACGGCACGGGTTTGCAGCGCGGGACTTCTGTGCACAGGGCCGGTAGTTCCGGGCGGAACTGCTCGCCATGGCGAGTGAAAAAATGCTTCTGCATGGCGTGGAAGAAGCGTTTTTCAGCGAAGTAGTGATAAATGAATTTCTTCGCTTCCTGGACGGGCTGGTTGCGCATCGCGAACGACAGGGCGATCTGCTCGATGGTATGGATATCGAACGAGCCCCGGGTCCATTCATCGATCAGGCGGATCGATGCTTCGAGCAGGGGCATATCGCCGTCGGTAACACCGCACAGCCCGCTGTTATACAGCTTGAAACTGTTGTGGGACGAGATGCCATGGGCTTGCAGGCAACGGCCGAGCTTGACGTAGTCCGGGCGGTCGCAGACGTAGCTCCAGTCGTATTCGAAACGGTCCATGACATAGCGCCCCGGCCCGATCCGTTCGAAGACGCGATGGGGCGACTCCAGGAACAGCGTATCGGTGTCGACGAACAGGGTCTTGTGCGCAAGCTTCAACCCCTGGGCGATGGCACAGGCCTTGCGCCGGTGGTGATAGCCGTTTTCGCCCTGCCATTGGGCCATGGTCTGCTCGTCCAGGGCGATGGTGTCGACCGGCCAGCCAGCATAGTCCTGGGGGCGATCGGTCATGACCCTGATGCACAGCGACTCACCCCGTTTGAGCTGTGCCAGGGCGGTAAGCATGCTGAACTTGGCTTCGCGCCGGTAAACATCCTGGTTGCCATAGATGAGGTAGAGCAACTGGTGCGGTGTTTTCTCTAGGGGTGACAGCGCTTCGCGCATAAGTAGCTCCAGGCAACAGAAACGCAAGTTTACCGTATTGGCCTGGGGCAATGCAGGTGCACTGTTGACTGGAAGTATTTGCGCGGCGTATGGCCTTGGTGCGGCTGTCAGCCGGTGATCAGTCTGCCGCTGAGGAAGACTTCACGTCGCTGTTTACGCCCGACATGCTCATGTTTGCTCGGGTGATAAGCCTCATTGAACTGTTCTCGCGAAAGGCCGGGGAGCGCCTGGATGTATTCATCCACCAAGTTGTCATAGTCAGCTTCGGTAATCAGCTTGTAGATCTCGCGGTGATAGAAGAACCCCAGCTGAAAGCCGAGTGTCGCACTGAAGTGAGGGGAGTGGTCGGCAAAACAGTTTTCGAAGTCTATGGCTTTCAGCGGTTTTTGCGACGTTTCGGGGACCATGATATTGCCGGCCCAGAAATCCATATGCGTGATGTTCTTTTGCGACAGCGAGCCGAGCAGTTCGAACGCGTTCAAAATGAAGGTTTCGACCTGGTCCGGGTTGCGTCTAAGCCACTGCAAGCCGTCGATGTGCTTATCGAGCAGGTGCGTGAGGATGAAGTATTCGCGGGTCAGGCCCAGACGATCCCGTGTATAGCCATAACCCTCCAGCGCGGGCATTGAAACGCCGCGGCGTTGGGCTTCCCGGGTGTTCACCAACTCCTCCAGTGGCCAGTCGAATCGACCATTGCGCTGCGGTTTACCCAGGGTGACGCGTACTTTTGCCTTGAATGTATCCAATGGCTGGACCTTGGCAAACAAAGGCGTGGGACCAGAGGCCAACGGCGCACTGGCACGGGTGAGTTTATTGTTTTTTCGTTTTTTTATGAGTTGCTCAAGCGCCTGTTGCGCTTCGATGCTCGGCGGCTGGCTCAGGTGCAAGGTGGTGTTGCCGGATACAAAAGTGATGGGGTAGTCGCATTGAAGCTTTTTACTGCTAAGCACGGGGGCTTCCTGCCTGCTGTCTAAGTGCCATCATTTTACGATTTATTACAAATTTATGACAATGATTTCACCAGATTTTCATTTCTCGGTATCTGTAACGAAAAATGAAAAAAGCCCTTCGAAGTAAGGGCTTTTTCAATGAGTTTCACGAGTTCATTGACTCAAAAAGGCGCAGGGCACTCAAAGCGCAGTCGCTCACCGCTTTGTGGGTGAGTGAAGCTGAGCATGCTCGCGTGCAGGCAGAGTCGTGGCCAGGCGGCCAGGGCTTGCTCGTGGGCGTAGAGGCCGTCACCCAGCAGCGGGTGACCGATCGACAGCATGTGCACGCGCAATTGGTGGGAACGTCCGGTGATCGGCGTGAGTTCGACGCGGCACCAGTCGCCACAGCGCTCCAGCACGCGCCAGAAGGTCAGGGCGTGTTTGCCGAATTCATGGTCCACCACTTGCCGTGGCTTGGTCGGCGGGTCGTAGCGCAGCGGCAGGTCGATGCTGCCACTGTCGAGCTCCGGCTGACCCCAGCACAATGCGGTGTAGGCCTTTTCGGTTTCGCGGTCGTGAAATTGTCGGGACAGTTCACGGTGCGTGTCGGGATCACGCGCCAGCAGGATGATGCCGGATGTTTCCCAGTCCAGGCGGTGGACGATTCGCGCTTCCGGGTAGCCGTTTTCCTGCAGCCGGGTAATCAGGCAGTCCTTGTTGTCGTCGGCCCGACCGGGCACGGAGAGCAACAGGGTGGGTTTATTGACCACCAGGACAGCGGCATCCTCATGGATGATGTGGATATTGGACAACGGCATCAAACAGCCTCGTAACAAACGCCAACGGCGGCTCAGGCCTCCATTCTCCCCTTGTGTAGGAGCGAGCTTGCTCGCGATGGTGTGCCAGTCGACAACGATGTGACTGACACTCCATCGCGAGCAAGCTCGCTCCTGCACGGGGGGCTGAAGGGCCTGAGCCGCCGTGGCTCCAGCCGGATCGACTCAGCGATCTGGCAGGGTGATATTGAGTTCCAGAATCGAGCAGCTGCCCTGGCTTTCCAGTGCGACATGCACGTCATCGGACCCGATATTGACGTACTTGCGAATCACCTCGACCAGTTCCTTCTGCAAGGCTGGCAGGTAGTCCGGGGTACTGCGTTGGCCGCGTTCGTGCGCCACGATGATCTGTAGACGCTCTTTCGCTACCGACGCGGTGCTTTGCTTTTTGTTGGCACGAAAGAAGTCAAAAAGGTTCATTGCTTAATTGCCTCCAAACAGGCGCTCGAAGAATCCCTTCTTCTGTACATCGAGGAAACGATGTTCCACGGTTTTGCCCAACAGGCGATCTACGGTGTCGCTGTAGGCCTGGCCGGCATCGCTCTGGTCGTCGAGAATCACCGGAACGCCCTGGTTGGATGCCTTGAGCACCGCCTGGGATTCAGGGATCACGCCGAGCAGGGCCACCGAGAGGATCTCCTTGACGTCTTCGACGCCGAGCATTTCACCCTTGCTCACGCGCTCTGGATGGTAACGGGTAATCAGCAGGTGTTCCTTGATCGGGTCTTCGCCGCGTTCGGCGCGGCGCGACTTGCTGGCCAGCAGGCCGAGCATGCGGTCGGAGTCACGCACCGAAGATACTTCCGGGTTGGTCACGACGATCGCTTCGTCAGCGAAGTACATGGCCAGGTGGGCGCCTTTTTCGATACCGGCCGGGGAGTCGCAGACCACGAACTCGAAGTCTTCCTTGAGTTGCATCAGGACTTTTTCCACGCCTTCGACGGTCAGCGCGTCTTTGTCGCGGGTCTGGCTGGCCGCCAGCACGTAGAGGTTTTCCAGGCGCTTGTCTTTGATCAGGGCCTGTTGCAGGTTGGCTTCGCCATTGACCACGTTGACGAAGTCATACACCACGCGGCGCTCGCAACCCATGATCAGGTCGAGGTTACGCAAACCGACGTCGAAGTCGACGATGACTGTTTTGTGACCGCGCAAAGCGAGGCCGGTACCGATAGCGGCGCTGGTGGTGGTCTTACCCACACCACCCTTGCCGGATGTAACCACGAGAATCTTGGCCAAGGTGTTTCACCCCTAAGGAAAAAGGACTTTTTAGCCCCTGAAAAACATCTCTTGAAAACTACAGCAGTTGGACAGCCTTGGCTGGAATGGGCCGCAAATGGCATTTACACCCGGTAAACACTGTTTGTAGCCGTTTTCCTACTTCGTTTGAGCCGTTTTCGCTACGTTTTAGAGATGCTTGGAAAATGCGGCAGTATCCGTTAAAGCCGAATGATGTTCAACACGTCGCCTGACAGGCTGACCTGCACGCCCGAACCCCACAACGGGTCGCGGCGCAGATCTTCGGAAACCTTGTAGTGGCCGGCGATGGAGATCAGTTCAGCGCTCATTTGCTGGCAGAAAATCCGTGCCTTGGTGTCACCCTTGACGCCGGCCAGCACGCGACCACGCATCGGGCCGTATACATGGATGTTCCCATCGGCGAGAAGTTCCGCCCCCGGACTGACTGAGGAGATCACCACCAGGTCGCTGCCCTGGGCATAAATCTGCTGGCCACCACGTACTGGTGAAGTGATGATTTTCGTCGGCTTGATGCTCGGTTCCGCTGGTTTTTCCGGCTTTTCCGGCTTTTTCGCCACGACGCCTTCGTTCAGGTCCAGCGCCCGTTCACGGGCACCGGACGGTGGCAGCACCGGCAGGTCGACTGCGATGGCGGCCGCGATGTCTTCGATGCGGCTGGCGCGGATAGCCAGGGTACGCAGGCCATGCTGGCGGCAAACGCGCATCAGGCCGGGCAGATCGACGGCGCCACCATTGGTCGGGAGTTTGTCCAGGGCCAGTACCAACGGCGCGTTGCTGAAGAAATTCGGCGCCTGTGCGACCTTCGCGGCCAGTTGCCGATCGAGGCCTTCAAGGTCATTACGGGCCAGTTCCAGCACCGTTATGGCGAGCATGCTGCCCTTCAGCTGGAACACGGGATCTTGGTCTAGCGGTTCGGTTTGGCTCATGTTCGGCATACAACGACTTGTCACTAAAAGTGCCCAGACTTATAACGAGATCGCCCGCGAGCCGCAAGCCGGGTCGAACGATGTAGAATGCGCGGCCATCGTCTTTTCGGAACCTTTAATGGATCGCCCGCGTTTTCGAACAACCTTTCTGATGCCGCGTTTCTGGCCGCTCTGGTGCGGTCTGGGGCTGTTATGGCTGATTGTCCAGCTGCCGTACCCTGCATTGCTGTGGATCGGTCGAGTCCTGGGTGCCCTCATGTATCGAGCAGCGGCCGACCGGCGGCGCATTGCCAAGCGCAATCTCGAGCTGTGCTTCCCGGAAAAATCCGCGGCCGAGCGCAAGCGTCTGCTCAAGGAAAACTTCGCTTCCACCGGTATAGCCTTTTTCGAGATGGCGATGAGCTGGTGGTGGTCGCGCGAGCGGCTGGCGAAACTGGCCCATGTCGAGGGCCTGGAGCACCTGAAGAATGCCCAGCGCGACGGCAAGGGCGTGATCCTGATGGCCGTGCACTTCACCACGCTGGAAATCGGTGCCGCGCTGCTCGGCCAGCAGCACACCATCGACGGCATGTACCGCGAACACAAGAACCCGTTATTCGACTACGTGCAACGTCGCGGTCGCGAGCGGCACAACCTGGATTCGTTGGCGGTGGAGCGCGAGGACGTGCGCGGCATGCTCAAGTTGCTGCGGGCCGGCCGGGCGATCTGGTACGCACCGGACCAGGATTATGGCGCCAAGCAAAGCATTTTCGTGCCGTTGTTCGGCATCCAGGCCGCCACAGTCACCGCCACGAGCAAATTCGCGCGGCTGGGCAAGGCGCTGGTGGTGCCGTTCACCCAGGAACGCCTGGCGGATGGCAGTGGTTATCGCCTGGTGATCCACGCGCCGCTCGAAGGCTTCCCCGGTGAAACCGAGGAAGCCGACTGCCTGCGCATCAACCAGTGGATCGAAGGCGTGTTGCGTGACTGTCCAGAGCAATACCTCTGGGCCCATCGCCGCTTCAAGAGCCGTCCGCCAGGTGAGCCGAAGCTGTACGCAAAACGCGGCTGAACGGCCGATCCCGACATGCACCATGGAGCGTTGCGATGAGTCCTGCTGAACCGGTCACAGGGTTGATTCTTTCCGGCGGCGGGGCTCGGGCGGCGTATCAGGTGGGCGTGCTGGCGGCGATTGCCGAGTTGCTGCCATTGGGCGCGGATAATCCGTTTCCGGTGATTGTCGGCACGTCCGCCGGGGCTATCAATGCGGTCAGCCTGGCCAGCGGGGCGCTGGACTTTCGCGCGGCCATCGAGCGGCTGACCGCGTTCTGGCAAGGTTTTCGCAGTCACTTGGTGTTGCGCAGCGACTGGCCGGGCGTGATCAGCCAAGCCACCCGCTTCGTCAGTCACAGCTTGCTGGGCCTCGGCGCGCAGGTGCCTGTGGCGCTGCTCGACAGCTCGCCGTTGCGCGAATTGCTCGACGACAAATTGCCGATGAACGGTATAGCCGAAGCCATCGCCCAAAGGCAGTTGCACGCGGTCGCCGTCACGGCCTTCGGCTATGAGTCTGGCCAGGCCGTCACCTTCTATCAGGGCGGCGGCACTATCGACGCCTGGTTGCGCCATCGCCGGATCGGCATTCCCACCCAATTATCCATTGACCATTTGCTCGCCAGTTCGGCCATTCCGCTGCTGTTCGCCCCAGTGAAAATCGGCGAGGAATATTTTGGTGACGGCGCGGTGCGCCAATCGGCACCCATCAGCCCGGCGTTGCACCTGGGCGCCAGTCGAGTGCTGGTGGTGGGGGTCAGCGGCAACCCGCGCGGCATCGATCCCGAGCAACCGCTGCAGCGCGCCTATTCCGGGCAACAACCGACGCTGGCGCAGATTGGCGGGCACATGCTCAACAGTACGTTCATCGACAGCCTGGAAAGTGACATCGAATTGCTGCGGCGTTTGAATCAGTTCAGCCACCTGATGCCCGAGGGCACACCGACCCGCGTGCTTGGCGTGGCGCCGGTGGAGGTGTTGGTGATTTCACCGAGTCAACCGATCGACGAGATTGCCGCACGCCATCGCCAGGAATTGCCGGCGGCACTGCGCCTGTTCTTGCGTGGGCCGGGGGCGACCAAGACCAGTGGGGCAGGGGTGTTGAGTTATCTGTTGTTCGAGGCGGGGTATTGCAGCGAGTTGATTGATCTGGGGCGGCGGGATGCGTTGGCCAAGCGCGATGAGTTGAGCCGGTTTCTGGGGTTGGCATAAAACAAAGATCGCAGCCTGCGGCAGTTCCTACAGGGAACGTTCCAATGTAGGAGCTGGCGAAGCCTGCGATCTTTTGATTTTAAATCAGAAGTGAACCTTGACCAGGAAGCTGGTCACGCTCTGATCCGTCTTGAAGCCCTGGCTGTCTTCGATACCGTACTTGTTTTTCCAGTAGTCATATTCGACACCCACGTACAGCTGCTTGGCGCCCAGGTTCAGCGCCTTGCCCAAGTCGTATTTGATCTGCGGATTGAAGTGCAGGTTGGCGTGGTATTCGCCTTTGTCGTTCACGTCGTTGTCGACAACCCAGTCCATGAAACCGTCGATCAGCACATCCGAGTCACCCACAGGGATGGTGTAGGACCAGGCCGGAGTGATCTGCCAGACATCGTCACCCGGGCGGTCACCTTCGGTGTGACGGTTGTAGAAGTTCAACTGGAAGTAGTCGAAGCCGGGGATGGCCAGGTCGAAACCCGGACCGATCAGGTACGACTCGGTGTCGTCTTCGCCGAACTCATAGGTCATGGCCAAAAGCACGTCCTTGATCGGGCCGAACTCCAGCTTCTGGTCGAAGATCTTGTTGAACGACAGGCGCGGGCTGAATTCGCCGTAGTGGGTGTTCTCACCCGCGAAAGAGTCCTCCTTGCCGTTGTAGAAAATCTTGTCGATGAAGAAGAAGTTGTCGCCGTACTTCCAGCCGTCGGCGTGTTCGAAGGTCACGGTCTGCTGGATGCGCGGGTTGACCTGGAAGTCCTTGCCATACAGGTAGGTCAGGCTGTTGTTCTGCCATTGCAGCAAGTCGCCGGCCATGGCCTGGCCCCCCGCCAGCAACGATCCCGCCAGCATCAGGCTAGTGCACGTACGTTTCATTCGGTTGCTCCCAAAAAGTAGTGGTTTCACGTTATTTTTTTAAGGTCGACGCTCTGGTGTGGCGCCTTTTTCCGTAGCTGCAAAATATCATCCAATCGGTCAGCTTTAGTGCTGTTAGCAAGAGCTGCGCCAAGGCTTTCAGAAAACAAAAAAACTCCCGCTCGGCTGCTCAAAAACAGTCGATTGAGAGGGGTTTGGGGATGCCTTGGTACCGACCAGAGCCGGGATAAGTTGGCTTTCTGGTCAGGAATTAAATCCGGGCTTTTTTTTAAAGCGGATTCAGGCGGCCGCGGAGAATACTGACTCCTCGGCCAGGTCTCAAGTGCCCCGCAACAGCGCACCGACGACAGGTGTGGGGCACGGTTGCGGGTCATCTTAGAAATGCACCTTCACCAGCAGGCTGGTGGTGTTTTCATTGGTGTCGAGGTTGCCGTTGTTTTCGATGCCGTACTTGTCTTTCCAGTAGCTGTACTCGACGCCGACGTACACCTGTTTTTCACGCCAGCCAAGGGTTTTGCCCAAGTCGTATTTGATCTGCGGGTTGAAGTGCACGTTGGCGTGATAAGTGCCATGGGAGTTCTGGTCGTTGTCCACCACCCAGTCCAGGTAGCCGTCGATCAGTACGCTCGAGTTGCCTAGTGGAAGGGTGTAGGACCAGGCCGGGCTGACCTGCCAGACATTGTCGCCGGGGCGCGAGCCTTCGGTCTGGCGGTTATAGAAGTTCAAGGTGAAATAGTTGAAGCCTGGTATCGCGAGGTCGAAGCCAGGGCCGATCAGGTAGGCCTCGCTGTCGTCTTCGCCGTTCTCGTAGGTCAGGGCCAGCAGCACGTCCTTGATCGGGCCGAATTCGAAACGGCGGTCAAGGATCTTGCCCAGGGAAAGGCGCGGACTGAACTCGCCGTAATAAGCGTGAACGCCTTTGTTGCGGTCTTTCTCACCGTTGTAGTAGGTGCTGTCGATGAACATGAAGTTGTCGCCGTACTTCCAGCGGTCGGCGTGCTCGAAGGTCACCGTCTGCTGGATCGACGGGTTGACCGCGAAATCCTTGCCGTACAGATAGCTCAGGCTGTTGGTTTGCCACAGCAGCAAATCGCCGGCCATGGCTTGAGTGGCGGCCAAAAGACCGCCCGCCAACAACAGGTTTGTCTGGGTACGAATCATCTGTTGCTCCCTCTTGTTTTTATTTTCAAGGCGCAGGAAACCCCTACCCCCTGTAGGAGCGAGCTTGCTCGCGAAGGACTTGAGAGCGCCGCGTTGTTTCAGCAATCACGCGTTATCGTTAGCGACCATCGCGAGCAAGCTCGCTCCTACAGGGTGGGTATGCGTTTCTTGATTAATGGGTGTGGGCGTGGCAGTCGTTGATGGCCGCGCGTTCGGCGCCGCCAAGGATGTTGAACAGCAGGTTCAGCGTCAGGGCACTGAGCGTGGCCATGGCGATACCGCTGTGGGTGATCGGGCTCATCCACAGCGGCAAGTGGGCAAAAAACTCCGGACGCACCACCGGGATCAGGCCCATGCCGATGCTCACCGCCACCAGCAACTGATTGCGCCGGTCACCGATGTCGGCTTCCTGCAGGATCTTGATCCCGGTGGCAGCGACCATGCCGAACATCGCGATCGCCGCGCCGCCCAGCACCGCCGGTGGAATCGAGGCCACCAGGAACGCAGCCTTGGGCAGCAGGCTCAGGACGATCAGCAAACCGCCGGCGACAATGGTCACCGAACGGCAACGTACGCCGGTCATCTGCACCAGGCCGATGTTCTGCGCGAAGGAGGAGTGGGTGAAGGTGTTGAAGAAACCGGCGAAAAACGAGGCGCCGGCGTCACACAGCAAGCCGCGGCGCAGCATGCGTGGGCAGACTTCCTGGCCGGTGATCTTGCCCAGGGCGAGGAACATCCCGGTGGATTCGACGAAAATGATCACCACCACCAGGCACATCGACAGGATCGGCGCGAGCTCGAATTTCGGCATGCCGAAGTGCAGCGGGGTGACGAATTGCAGCCATGGTGCCTGGGCCATGCCGCTCAGGTCGACCATGCCGAGCACGCCACAGAGCACGTAGCCCAGGCACATGCCGATCAACACGGAAATATTGACCCAGAAACCGCGCATGAAACGGTGCACCAGCAGGATGGTGCCCAGCACCAGCGCGGCGATGATCAGGTAGATCGGTGAGCCGAATTGAGCGGCGCTGGCACCGCCGCCGGCCCAGTTCACGGCCACGGGGAACAGCGACAGACCGATCGAGGTGATGACCGTGCCGGTCACCAGAGGGGGGAAGAAGCGCACGACCTTGGACATGAACGGCGCGATGAGCATGCCGAAGAACCCGGCAGCGATGGTGGCGCCGAAGATCCCCTGCAGGCCGATGCCCGGCATGCCGGCCATGGCGACCATGCTGCCGACGGCGGCAAAACTGGCACCCATCATCACCGGCATGCGAATGCCCATGGGACCGATACCGAGAGACTGGACGATGGTGGCGATGCCGGCGACCAGCAGGTCGGCGTTGATCAGGAAGGCGATTTCTTCACGACTCAGGCCAGCGGCCTGTCCGATGATCAGCGGCACCGCGATGGCGCCACCGTACATCAGCAGAACATGTTGCAAACCGACCAGGATCAGTTGCAAGAGGGGCAAACGCTGAATGGCGGGTGCGTCGGGGATGCGCGCTTGGGAGAGCTCGGACATGCAACACCTCGGATCATTTTTATTCTTGTGATTTTGTGCATCAGGTAGACCGCGTCGCGGCCAATCGCGGGCAAGCCAGCTCCTGTAGGAGCCGGCTTGCCCGCGAAGCTTTTCAACGTTTAATTGGTCGGGGCACCCTGCACAATCCAGGCGCCGATCAGGTCACGTTCCTGCTGGGTCATCTGGGTGATGTTGCCCAGTGGCATGATCTGGCTGGCGACGGCTTGAGCCTGGATGCGCGCCGCGTTCTGGCGGATCTGCTCGGGGGTGTCGAACATCACACCGGCCGGGGCGGCACTGAACAGTGGGCTGGTTGGTTTGGCCGAATGGCAAACCGCGCAACGTTCCTGAATCACGCTGTGCACCTTGTCGAAGCCCGGGCCTGCGTTGGACGCTTGCGCGGGTGCAGCAGCAGGCGCTTGCGCAGGTTTGGCTTCCGCCGGTTTCAAGCCGCCGCCCACTGCCGTTTCCGGCAATGGCTGGTACTCGATTGCAGCAGGGGCCTTGGCCACTTCAGGGGCGCTGGACATCGGCTTCGGACCGGTTACATAAGCCAGGCAAATCATGCCGACGGCTGCCACTGGCAGGGTCCAGGCAAACTTGTGGCTGTCGTGACGGGTGTTGAAGTAGTGACGCACCAGCACCGCAAATACCGCGATCCCGGCCAGGATCAACCAGTTGTACTGGCTGCCGTAGGTGCTCGGGAAGTGGTTGCTGATCATGATGAACAGCACCGGCAAGGTGAAGTAGTTGTTGTGACGCGAACGCAGCAGGCCTTTGGCCGGCAGTGCCGGATCCGGCGTGCGGTTCTCGGCGATGGCCGCGACCAGTGCACGTTGCGCCGGCATGATGATGCGGAACACGTTGCCGACCATGATGGTGCCGATGATCGCGCCGACGTGCAGGTACGCGCCACGACCGCTGAACACTTTGCTGAAGCCGTAGGCGGCACCGATGATCAGCACGAACAGGATGAAACCCAGCAGTGCAGGGCGTTTGCCCAGGGCCGAGTCGCAGAGGAAGGAGTAGATGAACCAGCCGATGAACAGCGAGCCGATACCGATGGCCACGCCTTCAGGGCCGCTCAGGGTGCTGCCCGGAGCCAGCAGGTAGAGCGTCGGATTGGAGTAGAACACCACGCACAGCAGCGCGATACCCGACATCCAGGTGAAGTAGGCTTCCCATTTGAACCAGTGCAGGTTGTCCGGCATGGTCGGTGGAGCCAGTTTGTATTTTTCCAGGTGGTAGATACCGCCGCCGTGGATCGCCCACAAATCACCGGCCAGACCGCTTTTCGGGTTGACCCGATTGAGGTTGTTTTCCAGCCAGACGAAGTAGAACGATGCGCCGATCCAGGCCACGCCAGTAATCATGTGAACCCAGCGCACGCTCAGGTTCAGCCATTCCAACAGATGTGCTTCCACAGTCTTTACCTCTCGCCCGTCACTCTTGTTGTCGAGTGATCGGACCTTCTCTTATTGGTGGGGGGCGAGGATCAAACGCTCATCCTCTTTGAAAAAATGCTCATCGCAGTTATTGCCTGTGCCACTGCGATCAACCACCAGGAAGTCATCCCGCTTTTCGATCGTCAGCACCGGGTGGTGCCAGACGCCGCGATGGTAATTGATGCCCTGCCTGCCGTTGGTGACGAAGGCGCGGACCAAGCCTGATACAGGTTCATCGCCAAGTGGCGCGACCACGATCAGAAAGGGGTTGCCGAGCAGCGGAATGAAAGCCTGGCTGCCCAGCGGATGACGCTCCAGCATGCTCACGGTCAGCGGCATGTCCTGCGCGTCGGCGCGGAAGATGCTGATGATCGCGTTGTCCTCAGGCGTTGCGGTTTCGACCGTCGCCAGTTTATGGAAGCGCATGGTCGAACCGTTGTTGATCATGAAGTGATCGCTGCCGTCGGTTTCGATCACGTCACCGAAAGGGGCGAAGGCTTCTTTGGTCAGCGGTTCAATCGTCAGTGTGCGCATGCTGTTCTTATCCGAATTCTGTGTTGTTGGTTCTAATGCTATCGCCAGCAGGCTGGCTCCCACAGGGGAACGCATTGCAAATGTGGGAGCCAGCCTGCTGGCGATTGGGTCAGCGCTTATTTAGCGACTTTGCCCAAAACGCGCAGGCGGCTCACACCACCGTCCGGGAACACGTTCAGGCGGATGTGGGTGATCGGGCCCAGGGCCTTGATCTGCTCGGCGAAGGTGTGTTCGGCGTGCATTTCCAGCTTCTGGCTTGGCAGCAGTTCGCGCCAGAACAGCGACTGGGTTTCGATTTGGCTGTCGGTACCGCCCTTCACGAATGCGCCCTGGATCGAGCAGCTGTCCGGGTAGTTGCCCTTGAAGTGCAGGGTATCGACGATGATTTTCTCGATCTCGCCCGGGTGGCCCAGGGCGACGATCACCCAGTCATTGCCTGGCGTGCGACGACGTGCGGTTTCCCAGCCGTCGCCCATGTTGATGCCGCGGCCCGGGTTGAGGATGTTGCTCATGCGGCCGAAGTGTTCATCGGAGCAGGCGAGGGCACGGCCACCGTTGAGGGCAGCAGCCAGGTCGACTTGCTCGTTGTCACCGACAGCCGACCAGTCGCGGAACGGAATTCCGTATACGCGCAGACGGGCTACACCACCGTCCGGGTAGATGTTGAAGCGCAGGTGGCTGAAGGCCTGGTCGTTGCTGATTTCGTGGTAGTGGTGGCTGTTGCCTTGCAGCTCGACGGCGGACAGCACTTCGGTCCACTGGGTGTTTGCGTCTGGTTCGCCCGAGGCCAGGAAGCAGGCTTCCAAAGAGGCCGACGGCGGGAAGTTGCCGGTGAAGAATGAAGTGTCGATGTCCACGCCCTTGATCGAACCAGGCACGCCCAGGCGGATCACCGCGCTGTCGTAGCCTTCAAAGCGCTTGCGGCGTGACTCCCAGCCGTCCATCCACTTGCCGTTGTCATCGAACACGCCCTCCTTCCACACGGCCGGGGTCGGTTGGAACAGACGGTTGGCGTCTGCGAACCAGTCATCGGTGACCGAGATGATTTTGGTGCCCAGGCGGGCGTCGGCCAGGTTGACGAACTTCTCGAAAGGTACGGCGTAAGCTTTCATTCTTCTTGTCTGCCTTTAAATAAGTGGCTTGGGATGCTCTCAGGGCCCTGGGCGATTTGTGCGTTCAGTCACGCTCGGGCCAAGATCGCTATAGGGTCAGTAAACGGAACAGGGCGATCTTGTTGATCTCCGCCAGCGCGCACTTGAACTCGGTGTCTTGCGGGTTGTGGATGCGCGTTTCGAACGCCGCGAGGATCTGATGCCGGTTGCTGCCTTTTACCGCCATGATGAAGGGAAACTTGAACTTGGCCTTGTAGGCGTCGTTCAGCTCGGTGAAGCGCTGGAACTCTTCGGCCGTGCATTGGTGGATACCGGCGCCAGCCTGTTCATTGGTGCTGGCTTCGGTGAGTTGCCCCTGGACGGCGGCTTTGCCGGCCAGGTCCGGGTGAGCGTTGATCAAAGCCAGCTGGCTGGCGTGATCGGCGCTCAACAGGATGTCGCTCATGCGCTGGTGCAGGGTTTCGATCTGGTCGATCGAAGCGTCCTGGCCCAGGTCGAAGGCCTTTTCGGCCACCCATGGCGAATGTTCGTAGATGTCGGCGAAGGCTTTGACGAAGGTGTCGCGGCTCAGGGTCGAGGGTTTCAATGTTTGAAAGGCGCTCATTTCGCGGCCCCTTGGTACGGGTGGGTTTCCTGCCAGTGGCGCGCGATGTCGACGCGACGGCTGAACCACACCTGTTCATGACTTTTAGCGTATTCGATAAAGCGCTTGAGCGAAGCCAGACGCGCCGGACGGCCGATCAGGCGGCAGTGCAGGCCGATCGACAGCATTTTTGGAGCTTCGGCACCTTCGGCGTAGAGCACGTCGAATGCATCCTTGAGATATTCGAAGAAATCGTCGCCCTTGTTGAAACCCTGGACCTGGGTGAAGCGCATGTCGTTGGTGTCCAGGGTGTACGGGATCACCAGGTGCGGCTTGCCGGTCGGGTTGTTCGGTTCCCAGTACGGCAGGTCGTCGTCGTACGTGTCGCTGTCATAGAGAAAGCCGCCTTCCTCCATCACCAGCTTGCGGGTATTCGGTCCGGTGCGGCCGGTGTACCAGCCCAGTGGGCGTTCGCCGGTGATTTCGGTGAGGATGCGGATCGCTTCGAGCATGTGCTCGCGTTCCTGGGCTTCGTCCATGTACTGGTAGTCGATCCAGCGGTAGCCGTGGCTGCAGATCTCGTGGCCGGCATCGACCATGGCGTGGATCACATCCGGGTGACGCTGGGCGGCCATGGCCACGGCGAAGACGGTCAGCGGAATGTCGAACTCCTTGAACAATTTCAGGATCCGCCAGACGCCGGTGCGGCTGCCATACTCGTAAAGCGATTCCATGCTCATGTTGCGCGCGCCTTGCAGCGGCTGCGCCGAGACCATTTCCGAGAGGAAGGCTTCAGACTCTTTATCGCCGTGCAGGATGTTGCGCTCGCCGCCTTCTTCGTAGTTGAGTACGAACGACAGGGCGATGCGGGCATTGCCCGGCCAGTGTGGGTGTGGAGGGTTACTGCCGTAACCGATCAGGTCGCGAGGGTAGTCAGCGCTCACTGCAGTCTTCCTTCTTGTTCGTGTTGACAGGTGGTGTGGCGCGCCTGAGGGTGCAATGGCAGGGTGGCGTCACAGCGATGGGATGATTGTATACAACTTTATAATCATTTTGTAAGCCTGATTTTTTGCATTTTTCATCAGCGGTCATCTGTCGTGGGGTTTCCAGGCTGTCACAAGTCCTGTGCAAGAAATTTGCCTGATTGGTCAGCTAATGGCTCGAAGGCAGCGCCAGCGTAAGGAACGCTGGAAAATCGACGGGAAAACCGGGCAGGGCGGTAGTGTGCGACGAAATGTCGTTTTTATTGTGTACAATTTTTTTGAAAAATGTCTTAATCAATCGCTCGCCGCAGCTTTTCGTGCTCCGAATCGGTGCGGTCTCCTTTTCAACTGACTTCGGGAGGCGCGAGGTCTGGCTGCTTCCATGCAGGCAGACGCGCAGAATCAATGGGACGTTTGACTACACACGTTTTGGACGCTGCACACGGGTGCCCGGGCAGCTCGATCAAGGTCGAGTTGTACCGCGTTGAAGGCTCGCAGCTGGAATTGGTCGCCAGCGCGATAACCAACAGCGATGGCCGTGTCGATGCACCGCTGCTGCAGGGCGATGACTACCGCACCGGGGTCTATCAGGTGCAATTCCATGCAGGCGACTACTACCGCGCCCGTGGCGTCCAGTTGCCTACGCCTGCTTTCCTGGATGTGGTGGTGCTGCGTTTTGGCATCTCTGCCGAGCAGGATCACTACCATGTGCCGCTGCTCATTTCGCCCTACAGCTATTCAACGTACCGAGGAAGCTGATCCCCCAAGCGGCTTCCTCATCAATGAAGCGACTGCGCATATAGCTTCTTTGGTCTTTCGCCCGCTCACACTGCGGGCTTTTTTTTCGCAAAAAATCCTTGGCGGCAAAGGCCGGATTTACTGCTACATAAGGCTCATGCCGCTAAAACAGGGTGTGGCAAAGACAATTCAGTTACTTATTCAGCAGGCAAAAAGACGATTCATGTAGTATAACTACAAGCGTGCTACATCCCCGGCGCCTGCCAAATAAAAAAGAGTCCAGCCCTTTGAATCTGCTGCAACACATCGCCCAGTCTCGCCACCTGTTACGCAAGTCGGAACTCAAGGTCGCCGATCACGTTCTGCTTGATCCTGCGGCCGTGATGCACAGTTCCATGGCCGACCTGGCCCACAGCGTGGGTATCAGTGAACCGACCATCGTGCGCTTTTGCCGCGCCATCGGTTGCTCGGGTTTCCAGGACTTGAAACTCAAGCTGGCCCAGAGCCTGGCGGCAGGGGCGAGCTTCGGGCAATTTGCGATCCATGAGGACGACTCGGTCGCCGACTATAGCCTGAAGATTTTCGACACCACCCTGCACACGCTGATGGAGGTTCGCGAAAAGCTCGATCCGCTGGAATTGCAGCGGGCAGTGACGCTCATGTCCCAGGCCCAGCGCGTCGAGTTCTATGGTTTTGGCGCCTCCGGAGCAGTGGCGGCGGATGCGCAGCACAAGTTTTTCCGTTTGCTGCTCACCGCGGCGGCGTATTCCGATCCGCACATGCAGGCGATGTCGGCGGTCACTCTCAAGCCAAGTGACGTTGCGATCTGCATTTCGCAGTCCGGCCGCTCCAAGGATTTGCTGATCACCGCCAATCTGGTGCGTGAGAGCGGCGCCTCGTTGATTACCTTGTGCCCGAGCCAGACGCCTCTGGCCGAGTTGTCGACTGTCAACCTGGCCATCGATGTTCACGAAGACACCGAAATCTACACGCCACTGACCTCGCGTATCGCTCACCTGGTGGTGATCGATGTGTTGGCCATGGGCGTGGCGATGGCCCGCGGGCCAAGCCTGGTCAACCACCTCAAGAGCGTCAAGCGCAGCCTGCGCAGCTTGCGTTTGTCGCCCAAGTCAGTGAAAGCGCTGGACGACTGACTTGTAGGGGCTTGGCTTGCCGGCGAAGGCGTTCTTGAGGTGTGTGTTTGTCTTTCGGGCCTCTTCGCTGCGATGCGGCGTCCCGACAAGCCAGCTCCTACAGGGTTCATCTGTCTGTAACCGACCCGCCGCCAAACCGTCATCCCCCGCGCCTATCTTGAAACTCCCGTACTCGACTTGGGAGACTCGAAATGGCCCAGATCTACGAAGAACGCAACAGCGCCGTCAAAACCCGTCGTCAACAGGAAGACCAGCGCCGCATGGCATTTCGCCGCGCGATCGAAGATCGCTGCGAGCAGCGTCAACTTCAGGCAGAGATCGCCGATTTTACTGGAGGCTTGGAACTCAATTACTGGCAGGCGGCGCCGACAACTTCCCGTCGAAGCGCTCAACCAGCGCGCTGATCTGGATTCTTTCGCTGCGAATGAACGCAAGGAATGCGTGAGCCACCGGTGACAGGCGTTTGGCCTTGGCCTGTACCAGGCACCAGCTGCGGTAGAGCGGCAGTTCCTCGATCGGCAACTCGATCAAGCCGCCCGTGGCCAATTCAAGGTTCAGGGCGTGGCGCGTCAACAGTGCCACGCCCAGACCCGCCAGCACGCATTCACGTTGGGCTTCGGCCGAAGAGACCTCCTGGGTCTGGTTGAAGTGCACGCGCTTTTCCTTGAAGTATTCCTCGCAAGCCATTCGCGTCCCCGATCCCACCTCGCGCATCAGCAAGGTATAAGGCTCAAGGTCCTGCAGGCGTAACGGCCCCAAGTGGCACAGCGGATGGTCCGGCGGTGCGACCGCAACGATCGGATTGTTCAGGAACGGCAGGAACTCCAGCCCCATGTCCTGCGGCACCATGGACATGATCACCAGGTCGTCACGGTTGTCCGACAGTCGGCGAATGACCTGGGCGCGATTGACCACCGTCAGTTGCAGGTTAACCTCCGGGTGCTGGCGCTTGAAGGCGGCAAACAGGTGCGGTACGAAATACTTGGCGCTGGACTCCACCGCCAGTTTCAGTTGCCCTTGCAGCGAGCCCTGCATGTCCGACAGTTGCATGTCGAGGTTTTCCAGGCGCCCGAAGATGTCCCGGCTCGCGCGCTGCAAGGCTTCCGCCGCTTCGGTCATGTAGAGTTTTTTGCCGACATAATCGAACAGTGGCTGGCCCACCAGCTCCTCAAGTTGACGAATCTGCAGGCTGACGGCCGGTTGCGTGAGGGACATTTCGTCGGCTGCGCGGCTGTAGGACCTCAGGTCACAGACCTCGTTGAAGATTTGCAATTGACGCAATGTCATACGCATCAAGGACTTACGCATAATCTGGACACTCTGGCCACGGGCTGATGTGTCAACTATAAGTCTTTACTTATGCACGACCCAATAATTATTCATTTTTGTTAATCCCTTGTGAGCGCTAGTGTGGCGTTGCGACCAATTTGAAACATTTGGTCACTCGTCGACCTGGTCTAGCAGGTCGTGGGTCACACCGGATCAAGGGAAACTCCAAGTGATAAAAAAGATCCTGATCGCCAACCGTGGTGAGATTGCCGTACGAATCGTACGCGCTTGTGCCGAAATGGGCATTCGCTCGGTCGCGATCTATTCCGACGCCGATCGTCATGCCCTGCATGTCAAACGTGCGGATGAGGCCCACAGTATTGGTGCCGAGCCACTGGCCGGTTACCTGAACCCGCGCAAGCTGGTGAACCTGGCCGTGGAAACCGGTTGCGATGCCTTGCACCCCGGCTACGGTTTCCTTTCGGAAAACGCCGAGCTGGCAGACATCTGCGCCGAACGAGGGATCAAATTCATCGGTCCATCGGCTGAAGTCATTCGCCGCATGGGTGACAAGACCGAAGCCCGCCGCAGCATGATCAAGGCAGGTGTACCAGTCACGCCGGGTACCGAAGGCAACGTCGCGGGCATTGAAGAAGCCCTGACCGAAGGCGACCGCATCGGTTACCCGGTGATGCTCAAGGCCACTTCCGGTGGTGGCGGTCGCGGTATCCGTCGCTGCAACAGCCGTGAAGAGCTCGAACAGGCGTTCCCGCGCGTCATTTCCGAAGCCACCAAGGCGTTCGGTTCCGCGGAAGTGTTCCTGGAAAAGTGCATCGTCAACCCCAAGCACATCGAAGCGCAGATCCTCGGCGACAGCTTTGGCAACGTGGTGCACCTGTTCGAGCGTGATTGCTCGATCCAGCGCCGCAACCAGAAGCTCATCGAAATCGCCCCGAGCCCGCAACTGACCCCGGAACAGCGTGCCTACATCGGCGACCTGTCGGTGCGTGCAGCCAAGGCCGTGGGTTACGAGAACGCCGGTACCGTGGAGTTCCTGCTCGCCGAGGGCGAGGTGTACTTCATGGAAATGAACACCCGGGTGCAGGTGGAACACACCATCACCGAAGAAATCACCGGTATCGACATCGTTCGCGAGCAGATCCGCATTGCCTCCGGCCTGCCGCTCTCGGTGAAACAGGAAGACATCCAGCACCGCGGTTTCGCGCTGCAGTTCCGGATCAACGCCGAAGACCCGAAAAACAACTTCCTGCCCAGCTTCGGCAAGATCACCCGTTACTACGCACCCGGCGGTCCGGGCGTACGGACCGACACGGCGATCTACACCGGGTACACCATTCCACCGTTCTACGACTCCATGTGCCTGAAACTGGTGGTCTGGGCGTTGACCTGGGAAGAAGCGATGGACCGTGGCCTGCGCGCGCTGGACGACATGCGTGTGCAAGGGGTCAAGACCACCGCAGCGTACTACCAGGAAATCCTGCGTAACCCGGAATTCCGTAGCGGCCAGTTCAACACCAGCTTCGTCGAAAGCCATCCTGAACTGACCAACTACTCGATCAAGCGCAAACCCGAAGAGCTGGCCCTGGCCATCGCCGCCGCCATCGCCGCCCACGCAGGCCTGTGAGGAATAGAACAATGTCCAAGAAGATTCATGTAACCGATACCATCCTGCGCGACGCCCACCAATCGCTGCTCGCGACCCGCATGCGCACCGAAGACATGCTGCCTATCTGCGACAAGCTCGACAAGGTTGGCTACTGGTCGCTGGAATGCTGGGGCGGCGCGACGTTCGACGCCTGCGTACGTTTCCTCAAGGAAGATCCGTGGGAGCGTCTGCGCCAGCTGCGCGCAGCGTTGCCTAACACGCGCCTGCAAATGCTCCTGCGTGGCCAGAACCTGCTGGGCTACCGTCACTACAGCGACGACGTGGTCAAGGCCTTCGTCGCCAAGGCAGCGGTCAACGGCATCGACGTGTTCCGCATCTTCGACGCCATGAACGACGTGCGTAACCTGCGCGTGGCCATCGAAGCGGTGAAAGCCGCCGGCAAGCACGCCCAAGGCACCATCGCCTACACCACCAGCCCGGTGCACACCATTGACGCGTTCGTGGCGCAAGCCAAGCAAATGGAAGCCATGGGTTGCGACTCGGTAGCAATCAAGGACATGGCTGGCCTGCTGACCCCGTACGCCACCGGCGAACTGGTTCGGGCGTTGAAAGCCGAACAGTCGCTGCCCGTGTTCATTCACTCCCATGACACCGCCGGTCTGGCGACCATGTGCCAGCTCAAGGCCATCGAAAACGGCGCCGACCACATCGACACCGCGATCTCCAGCTTCGCTTCGGGCACCAGCCACCCAGGCACCGAGTCGATGGTGGCTGCGCTCAAGGGCACCGAGTTCGACACCGGCCTGAACCTGGAACTGCTGCAAGAGATCGGCCTGTACTTCTACGCCGTACGCAAGAAATACCACCAGTTCGAAAGCGAATTCACCGCCGTCGACACCCGCGTGCAAGTCAACCAGGTTCCGGGCGGGATGATTTCCAACCTGGCCAACCAGTTGAAAGAGCAGGGCGCCCTGAACCGCATGGGCGAAGTGCTGGCAGAGATCCCGCGGGTTCGTGAAGACCTCGGCTTCCCGCCGCTGGTGACCCCGACTTCGCAGATCGTCGGCACCCAGGCGTTCTTCAACGTGCTGGCCGGCGAGCGCTACAAGACCATCACCAACGAAGTGAAGCTGTACCTGCAAGGCGGCTACGGCAAGGCGCCGGCCCCGGTGAACGAGCAACTGCGTCGCCAGGCCATCGGCAGCGAAGAAGTGATCGACGTTCGTCCGGCGGACCTGCTCAAGCCGGAAATGGCCAAGCTGCGCGCCGACATCGGTGCCCTGGCCAAATCTGAAGAAGACGTGTTGACCTACGCCATGTTCCCGGACATCGGGCGCAAGTTCCTCGAAGAGCGTGCGGCGGGCACCCTGACCCCTGAAGTGCTGCTGCCGATTCCTGAAGCCGGTGGCGTCGCCTCGGCCGGCGGTGAGGGCGTGCCGACCGAGTTCGTCATCGACGTCCACGGCGAAACCTACCGCGTCGACATCACCGGTGTCGGCGTCAAGGCCGAAGGCAAGCGTCACTTCTACCTGTCCATCGACGGCATGCCGGAAGAAGTGGTGTTCGAACCGCTCAACGAGTTCGTCAGTGGTGGCAGCAGCAAGCGCAAGCAGGCGTCGGCCCCGGGCCACGTCAGCACCACCATGCCAGGCAACATCGTCGATGTGCTGGTCAAGGAGGGCGACACCGTCAAGGCTGGCCAGGCTGTGCTGATCACCGAAGCGATGAAGATGGAGACCGAAGTCCAGGCGGCCATCGCCGGCAAAGTCACCGCCATCCACGTGGCCAAGGGCGACCGGGTGAACCCGGGCGAGATCCTGATCGAGATCGAAGGCTGAGTTAACAGCCGCGATACAACGCTTTAAACCTCGGGGGGGCATGTGCTCCCCTTTTTTTTGGTTCATCACGGAATCCTGGGAAACACAGAAACAAGAACGCCGATTTGATTGATGATGTTCGTGCGAGCAAACACATCTAACAAACCGGCGTTCTTATGCGCGATATTAATACTTTCCTTCCTTTTT